>NZ_JBIBBC010000022.1:0-147720 GCF_042900345.1 Streptomyces sp. NPDC012935 | reverse complement strand
GCGAAGGCCCGCCAGGTCGAGTACACGATGAACGCCAGCAGACCGGCCGCGGTGGCGGCCGGGGCCAGCCACCAGCGGTCGGTCCGCAGGTGCGGGGCGGTGATCGCGGCGCGCGTACCGCTGTGTACGCCGCCGCTGTTCAGATGGGGTTCCGTACCAGTGGCCAATGCATGACTCCGGTCGGGTCAGGGGGTGGGATCAGGGGGCGCGGCGGTCCCGGGCGCCGAGACCCTCGTCATCCGTGTCGATCCACAGAGAGTCGTCGTACGGCGTGTCGGGGATGGTGACGAGCTCCGGTTTGCGCTGCGTGGTGGGCGTCGCGGCCGCGTCCCGCAGCAACGCGACGCTCTCGCGCAGATGGTTGGCGTCGGCGCGGACGCGACGCATCTCCAGCCCGCCGGTGCCCAGCTGCTTCTCCAGCCTGCCCACGGACCGGGACAGGTCGTCGAGGCAGCGCTGGACCGCTGTCAGTTCGTCTTGCACGGACATGACGTGACCTCACTTCCGTGGGCCCTTCGGCCCTGGGTGGTGACGTTCATGCGCCTGCGAGTGTTGCGCGTCACACCTATCGCTGTGAAGGGATGTGCAGCGATTGGCGGATTGCGCGCCTCCATTGCACGCCCGCATGCGCTCTGTGTACGCCGGAGAGCCGAAAAGGACGACGAGCGTGATTGCGCCGTACGGGAGTGCATTGCTCCGCACGGGTGGCCTTGCACGCTCCGGCCGCCGTGTCGTCTCCGCCTGGCGAACCCTTTCCTCTTCAGTGGGGGCCTTAGATCTGATCAGCTCCAAAATACCGCCAAACGTGATCAGAACGTACTTAATGTAACCGGCGGGAGCAGCTCCCCGGAGGTACCTCAGATGTCCCACGACGGCTTCGGATCCAGGCCCGGCCGCAACGCGGTCATGCGCTCGGTGGCCTTCCTGACCGCCGGCGTGCTCGGCGTGCCCGCGCTCGCCGGCTGCAGCGACCCGGATCCCGCCGGCAAGCCGCTGGCCGGGCAGGACATCGCCCCGGCCGCCCGGGACCGGATCGCCGACGGCGGCACGCTGCGGTGGGCCGTGGACGCCGTACCGGAGACGCTGAACACCTTCCAGTCGGACGCCGACGCCACCACGACCCGGATCGCGCAGGCCACGCTGCCGTCGATGTTCCGGCTCGACCAGAACGGCCGGCCCGAGCGCAATCCGGACTATCTGGAGTCCGCCAAGGTCATTGAGACCGAGCCCAAGCAGGTCGTCCTGTACAAGCTCAACCAGCAGGCCGTCTGGAGCGACGGCCGGGAGATCGGCGCCGCCGACTTCGCCGCCCAGTGGCGGGCCCTGTCCGGCAAGGACAGCGCCTACTGGACCGCCCGCAACGCCGGCTACGACCGCATCGAGAGGATCGAGCGCGGCGCCAACGACCTGGAGGTGCGGATCACCTTCGAGCGGCCGTACGCGGACTGGCGGTCGCTGTTCTCGCCGCTGTACCCGAAGGAGGTCATGGGCACGCCGGACTCGTTCAACGACGGGGCGCGGCGCAAGCTCAAGGTCACCGCGGGGCCGTTCACGGTGAAGAAGATCGACCGCAAGGGCGACGAGGTCGCGCTCACCCGCAATCCGCGCTGGTGGGGGGAGCGCGCCAAGCTGAACGAGATCGTGCTGCGCGCCGTGCCGCGCGACCAGCGGGCCGCCGCGCTGGCCGCGGGACAGCTGGACCTGGCCGAGATCGACACCGCGGCGGCCCGGCGCATCGCGCTCGCCGCGCCCCCTCGGTCCGCGACCGCCGGTGCCTCCGCCAGTGCTTCCGGTACGCCGCTGATGGGCCCGGAGCCGGGCGCCAGGCTGACCCTGGAGCAGCGCCGGGACCAGGCGAAGTTCCGCGGCTTCGAGGTACGCAAGTCCCTGGAACCGGCGTACACCCAGCTCGCCCTGAACGGCGGCGACAGCCTGCTCGCCGACGAGCGGGTGCGGCGGGCGCTGGCCCGCGCCATCGACCGTGAGGAACTGGCGAAGCTGGTCCTGGCCCCGCTCGGCCTGCCCACCGAGCCGGTCGGCAGCCACCTCGCCCTGTCCGGCCAGGCCGCGTACGCCGACAACAGCGGGGCGGTCGGCGGCCAGGACACGGCGGAGGCGCAGGCGCTGCTCGCGGACGCGGGGTGGGTGCCGGGAGGGCCGGTCAAGGAGAAGAAGAAGGGGGACGGGGAGGGCGCCGCGGGGAGTGAAGGGAAGAAGGGCGAGAAGGGCGAGAAGGGCGAGAAGGAGGCGGACTCCGGGGACAAGTCCAAGGCCAAATCCGACTCCGGGGAGAAGCCAAAGGCCAAGTCCGACTCCGGCGACGAGTCCAAGTCCAAGTCCAAGTCCGATGCGGAGTCCGAGGACGAGGAGACGTACATCGTCGGCGAGGACAACAAGGCCGGCGGGGACGAAGGGCACACCGCGAAGAGCGACGGCGAGCACGGCTCGCGGCATCTCGCCCAGGACGGCAAGCAGTACGGCAACAAGCAGTTGCAGCAGGGCGGTGCCGCGCCCGGCGCGTACGCCCCGCGCGGCACCGCCGCACCGGCGGGCGCGGCGGCCCGGCCGCTGGCCAAGGACGGTGAGCCGCTGGCGCTGCGGTTCGTGGTGCCGTCGGGGGAGGGTTCGCAGACGCTGCGTACCGTGGCGGACCGGATCGCGATCATGCTGGAGCGGGTCGGTATCCGCACCGACATCGTCAAGGTCTCGGACGAGAGCTACTTCAAGGACCACATCGCGTCCGGCCAGTTCGATCTCGCGCTCTACTCCTGGCCGGCCTCCGCCTATCCGGCGACCGACGCCCGGCCCATCTACGCCAAGCCGGTGCCGGCTGCCGACGGGTCGCTGAACGTCGAGCAGAACTACACGCGGGTCGGGACCGACCAGGTCGACCAGCTCTTCGACCAGGCGATCGCCACCCTCGACGAGTCCGAGGCGCGGGCGCTGATCCGCAAGGCCGACTCGCGGATCTGGGCGGCGGCGGGGTCTCTGCCGCTCTTCCAGCGGCCCCAGCTGACGGCGGCGCGCACGAGTGTCGTCAACGCGGGCGCCTTCGGCTTCGGGACGCCGGTGTACGAGGACATGGGTTTCCTGAAGAAGGGCGCGAACCCGGGGCCGAGCGGGTCGTCCAACTGAGGACCGCCCCCGCTGAGAGCCCCAGCGGGGGCCTAAACGGCCCCTCACCTGCACCGACGTATCCCGGCGAGCCTCAGCGGCAGCGGCCCCGTACCATGGGGTGAGGCCGTGGCGTGTCCAGCCCGGCAGGGCCCGCGTAACACAGACATACGCGAGAGCCGTCCTCACCACTCCGGGAGTACGCCGCAATATGGCCACGCGCCACGACATCCGCAACGTCGCCATCGTCGCCCACGTCGACCACGGCAAGACCACCATCGTCGACGGCATGCTGAAGCAGGCCGGCGCCTTCGCCGCGCACCAGCTCGAAGGCGTCGACGACCGCATGATGGACTCGAACGACCTGGAGCGTGAGAAGGGCATCACGATCCTGGCCAAGAACACGGCGGTGAAGTACCACCCGAAGGACGGGGGGGACGTCATCACCATCAACATCATCGACACCCCCGGCCACGCCGACTTCGGTGGCGAGGTCGAGCGCGGTCTGTCGATGGTCGACGGTGTCGTCCTGCTCGTCGACGCCTCCGAGGGCCCGCTGCCGCAGACCCGCTTCGTGCTGCGCAAGGCGCTGCAGCAGCGCCTGCCCGTCATCCTGTGCATCAACAAGACGGACCGCCCGGACTCCCGGATCGACGAAGTCGTCAACGAGACCTACGACCTCTTCCTCGACCTGGACGCCGACGAGGAGCAGATCGAGTTCCCGATCGTCTACGCCTGTGGCCGTGACGGCATCGCCTCGCTGACCAAGCCGGAGAACGGCACGGTCCCGGCCGACTCCACCAGCCTGGAGCCGTTCTTCTCCACGATCCTGCAGCACATCCCGGCCCCGACCTACGACGAGGAGGCCCCGCTCCAGGCGCACGTCACCAACCTGGACGCGGACAACTTCCTCGGCCGTATCGCGCTGGTCCGCGTCGAGCAGGGCGAGCTGCGCAAGGGTCAGACGGTCGCCTGGATCAAGCGCGACGGCTCCATCAGCAACGTCCGCATCAGCGAGCTGATGATGACCGAGGCGCTGACCCGCAAGCCCGCCGAGAAGGCCGGCCCCGGTGACATCTGTGCCGTCGCCGGTATCCCGGACATCATGATCGGCGAGACCCTCGCGGACACCGAGAACCCGATTCCGCTGCCGCTGATCACGGTCGACGAGCCCGCGATCTCCATGACCATCGGCACGAACACCTCGCCGCTGGTCGGCCGTGGCGGCACCGGCAAGGGTGCCGACAACAAGGCGGCCGTCAAGGACCGCAAGGTCACCGCCCGCCAGGTCAAGGACCGCCTCGACCGCGAGCTGATCGGTAACGTCTCGCTGCGCGTCATCGACACCGAGCGTCCCGACGCCTGGGAGGTCCAGGGCCGTGGTGAGCTCGCGCTCGCCATCCTGGTCGAGCAGATGCGCCGCGAGGGCTTCGAGCTGACCATCGGCAAGCCGCAGGTCGTGACCAAGGACGTCGACGGCAAGGTGTACGAGCCCGTCGAGCGTATGACGATCGACGTCCCCGAGGAGCACATGGGCGCGGTCACGCAGCTCATGGGCGTCCGAAAGGGCCGTATGGACAACATGTCCAACCACGGCTCGGGCTGGGTGCGCATGGAGTTCGTCGTTCCGTCGCGTGGCCTCATCGGTTTCCGGACCGAGTTCCTGACCCAGACCCGCGGCACCGGCATCGGCCACTCCATCCACGAGGGCTTCGAGCCCTGGTTCGGCACCCTGCAGACCCGTAACAACGGATCGCTGGTCGCCGACCGCTCCGGTGCCGTCACCGCGTTCGCGATGACCAACCTGCAGGAGCGCGGCGTGCTGTTCACGGACCCGGGTACCGAGGTGTACGAGGGCATGATCGTCGGCGAGAACTCGCGCTCCGACGACATGGACGTGAACATCACCAAGGAGAAGAAGCTCACGAACATGCGGTCCTCCTCGGCCGACTCGTTCGAGGCGATCGTGCCGCCCCGTAAGCTCTCCCTGGAGCAGTCCCTGGAGTTCTGCCGCGACGACGAGTGCGTCGAGGTGACGCCGGAGGCCGTCCGTATCCGCAAGGTGAACCTGGACGCCCGCGAGCGCGCCCGCGCCGCGAGCCGCGCCAAGCACGGCTGAGTATCGGACACCTGAGCCCCGGCTCCCCCGTCATGGGGGAGCCGGGGCTTTTTGCAACTCTTTTTCCGGTGGCCGAGAATCGCCCTCCTGTCCGAAATGCGGAGATCCTCGCCCGATACCCATGTAACACGTCCGTTTCGCGACGTTCTTTGACCCAACGCTTTGTCCGGATTTTGGAAGGTCTTCACGTCAGCTGTGACTGAATTGAGATTTAAAGACAGTGGTCGGTAGTTGGCTCATGGCAGATAGTTAGCCGCAGCGCTCGGGTCAACGGGTCTCGCACTGTGGGGACAGTGCCGACTCACGAGCAACAGGGGGTCGCCTGATCCTCCGTCAGGGGTGTCGGAGGAAGAGGCGCACACCTCCTACGCGCGTCCGGCTGCGGAGTTCCGCACGCCTCGCTTTGGCATACCCATACCAGCGAAACGGGCGAAACGTGACAAGTGGTATCGGCATTGAGGGTGGCGGGACCTCGGTCATCGCGGACGGTGCACCACAACCGGACGCGAAGACCGAGGACGAGCAGCTGATCGGGCGTTCGCCCGGCCAGCTGATGTGGATCCGCTTCAAACGGGACCGCACCGGGGTGATCTCGGCGTACGTCGTCATCTTCTTCTTCCTGATCGGCCTGCTCGCCCCGGTGATCTCATGGCTGTACGGCAAGGACCCGTACACCGTGTACGCCGACGAGCGCCCCGAGCTGTTCGACAGCGCCGGTGTGCCCGTGCAGCCCAACGGCGGGATCAGCGGCGAGTTCTGGTTCGGCCTCGAACCCGGCAACGGGTACGACGTCTTCACCAAGCTGCTCTACGGCATCCGGACTTCGCTCGGGATCTCGGTCGCCGTCACGATCGCGACCGTGCTCACCGGCATCCTGCTCGGTATCACGGCCGGCTATCTCGGCGGCCGGACGGACTACTGGATCAGCAGGGTCATCGACTTCCTGCTGGCCTTCCCGTCGCAGCTGTTCTTCATCGCCAGCATGCCGGTCGTGGTCTCACTGTTCGTCAGCCCGCGCGACGAGACCCCGGTCTACGTCCGGGTGGTCTCCCTCATCCTGGTGATGTGGTTCCTCGGCTGGATGAGCCTCGGGCGGATCCTCAGAGGCACCACACTTGCCCTGCGAGAACGGGAGTTCATCGAGGCGGCCAAGGTCAGCGGGGCCCCGCCGTGGCGGATCATCCGCAAGGAGATCCTGCCGAACGTGGTCACGCCGATCCTCGTGCAGGGCACGTACATGCTTCCCAACTTCGTGACCGCCGAGGCCGGTCTGTCCTTCCTCGGCGTGGGCATCGTCGAACCGACGCCGGACTGGGGGCAGATGTTCTCCAAGGCGTCCACCGAACTCGTGATGCAGAACGACATCACCTACATGTTCTTCCCCGGCATCTCGATGATCATCTTCATCGTGGCCTTCAACCTGCTCGGGGACTCGGTCAGGGACGCCTTCGACCCCAAGACGGCGCGCTGAACCACTGGTTGGCACTTCCTTCGCACTGGTGACACACAGATGGGTGGAAACTGAGTGATAAGTAGGGGCGGACGCCACGTATACGCGGCAATCTCGGTGCTCGCGGCCGGCGCACTCGTGCTGACCGGGTGCAGCGAGGGCGGCAGCAAGGGCACTGGCAACGACAAGGAACAGAAGGAGAACGCCGAGCGGCAGCAGGCGGCGATCGAGTTCGGGGACGCCGAGGCGTCCAAGGGCCCCGCCGCCGAGGTCCCCGGCGCCAAGCCCGGCGGCACCATCTCGGTGCTGGCCCGCGACAGTTACGCCCACCTCGACCCCGGACAGGTCTACGTCCAGGACGAGATGGCGGTCTCCCAGCTGCTGCACAGAGGGCTGACCGGCTATAAGGCGACCAGCAACGACGGCAGCAAGCACGAGGTCGTCGGCGACCTCGCCACCGACTCCGGTACCACCACGGACGGCGGCAAGACCTGGAAGTTCACGCTCAAGGACGGCATAAAGTTCGAGGACGGCTCCGCGATCACCTCCGCGGACGTCCGGCACACCTTCGAGCGGCAGTTCGCGTCCTTCATCAACCAGGGCCCGCCCTACGTCCAGCAGTGGCTGGCCGACACCCCGGGTGCCGACTACCGCAAGCTGCTTCCGGACGGCCCGTTCAAGGGCAAGCACCTGCCGGACAGCGTGCTGGAGACGCCGGACGAGAAGACGGTGGTCTTCAAGTTCAAGAACCCGCACCCCGACCTGCCGTACGCCCTGGCCATGACGGGCTACGCCATCGTGTCCGAGAAGGGCGACACGAAGGAGAAGTACGACAAGGACCCGGTGGTGACCGGGCCGTACAAGATCCAGGAGTTCAAGTCCGGCAAGTCGATGGTGCTCGTCAAGAACGAGAACTGGGACGCGGCCACGGACCCGCTGCGGCACCAGTACGTCGACAAGTTCAACATCACGTTCAACCAGCAGTACGAGGACTCCACCAAGGCCCTGCTCGCCGACAGCGGCAGTGACCAGACGGGCGTCAGCTTCAGCAACCAGGTCGACGCGGGCAACCTGACCAAGATCCTGAACGACCCGAAGATGAAGTCCCGTACGGTCTCCGGCTTCCAGCCCTACGTCGGCCAGATGAACATCAACCTGGCCCACCCGGAGATGAAGGACATCAAGATCCGCCAGGCCATCGCCTACGCCCTCCCGGTCACGCCGTTCGTGCGTGCCTACGGCGGCACCGACGCGATGGAGGTCGCGGGCGGCATCATCAGCCCGACCGTCACCGGCTACGACCCCGGCTTCGACCCGTGGGGCAAGAAGAAGAAGCCCGCCGGTGACCCGGCCAAGGCCAAGGCCCTCCTGGAGGAGGCCGGCAAGACCGGTCTGAAGCTGACCTTCGGCTACATCAACACGCCCGAGGGCCAGCAGTACTCCACCGCCATGGCGGCGGGCCTGGAGAAGGCCGGCTTCGACGTCCAGCGCCAGGAGATCCCGGCCGAGACCTACTACGACCAGGTCAGCAAGCTGGACAACAACTACGACATCTTCCACACCGCGTGGGGTGCCGACTGGCCGTCCGCCTCGACCGTGATTCCGCCGCTGTACGACGGACGCGCGATCGCCGAGGGCGCCCAGAACTATTCGCAGGTCAACGACTCCAAGGTCAACAGCGAGATCGACCGGATCAACAAGATCACCGACCCGGTCAAGGCCGCGACCGAGTGGAACAAGCTCAATGAGTACCTGGTGAAGGACGTCGTCAACGTCGTCCCGACCGCGTACTACAAGCAGACCCAGATCGCCGGATCCAAGGTCGGCGGCCTCGTCTACGACGACATCATCGCCGGCGTCGACCCGCGCCGCCTGTACGTCAAGTAACCCCGCCCGCCCGGCACCCGGTGCGTCCGCCCTCCTTTGCGGGGGACCGCGCACCGGGTGCCGCCCGGCCCGCCGACGTCTGAGAGCTGCTTGCCATGCTGCGCTTCCTGGTCCGCCGGTCCCTCGGCGCCGTCGTCATCCTCTTCCTGCTGAGCATCGTCGCGTTCCTGCTGTTCTTCGGGATGCCGCGCGACCCGGCGCTCCTGATGTGCGGCAAGACGTGCACCCCGGCCAACCTGGAGAACCTGCATCGGGTGCTGGGCCTCGACAAGCCGATCCCCGAGCAGTACTGGATCTTCCTGACCAACCTCGTCACGGGCAGCGACGACTTCGCCCAGGGCCCGTGCCCCGCCCCCTGCTTCGGCTACTCGTACCACTCCAACGAGCAGGTGTGGGGCACCCTCATGGACCGCCTGCCCACCACCCTCTCCCTCACCATGGGCGGGGCCGTCTGCTTCCTGATCGTCGGGCTCGGCACCGGCCTGATCGCCGCGTGGAAGCGCGGCACCCTCATCGACAAGACCTTCACGGCCGGCGCGATGGTGATCAGCTCGATGCAGATCTACTTCCTCGGTCCGCTGGCCCTGGCGATCCTCGTCTACCAGACCCAGGTCTTCGACAAGCCCGCCTACAACGAGTTCACCCAGAACCCGGGCGCCTGGTTCACGGGCCTGATCATCCCCTGGGTCGTCCTCTCCACGATCTTCGCCTCGCAGTACACCCGTATGTCCCGCTCGTCGATGATCGAGCAGCTCCAGGAGGAACACGTCCGCACCGCCCGGGCCAAGGGCATGTCACGGCGGTACGTCTTCTTCCGCTACGCCTGGCGCGGCTCGCTGATCCCCATCGTCACCATTTTCGGCATCGACCTCGGCTCGCTGCTCGGCGGCGCCATCATCACGGAGTACACCTTCGGTCTGCCGGGGCTCGGCCGGCTGGCGGTGGAGTCGGTGTTCTTCAGCGATCTGCCGCTGCTGCTGGGCGTGATGCTGTTCTCCGCCACCATGATCCTGCTCTGCAACATCGTCGTCGACGCGACGTACGCCTTCATCGACCCGCGCGTGCGGTTGTCCTAGGTAGGAGCACTGACGTGACCACTCTGACCAAGGAGGCCGGCGCCCCGGTCCCGGCCGACGCGGACGCGTTCCTGTCGGTGCGGGACCTGCACGTCAGCTTCAAGACCGAGGACGGCGTCGTACGGGCCGTGGACGGGCTCTCCTTCGACCTGGAGCGTGGCAGCACGCTGGGGATCGTCGGCGAGTCCGGCTCTGGCAAGTCGGTGACGAACCTGACGATCCTCGGGCTGCACAACCCCATGTTCACCACCGTCGAGGGCGAGATCCTCCTGGAGGGCCAGGAGCTGACCACGGCCCGGGAGTCCGAGCTGGAGAAGCTGCGCGGCAACAAGGTCGCCATGATCTTCCAGGACCCGCTCACCGCGCTGTCGCCGTACTACACGGTGGGCCGGCAGATCGCCGAGCCGTACATGAAGCACATGCGCGTCTCGAAGAAGGTCGCCTGGGAACGGGCGGTGGAGATGCTGGGGAAGGTCGGCATCCCCAACCCGAAGCAGCGGGCGAAGGACTATCCGCACCAGTTCTCGGGCGGTATGCGCCAGCGCGCGATGATCGCGATGTCGCTGGTCTGCGACCCGGACCTGCTGATCGCGGACGAGCCGACCACCGCGCTGGACGTGACCGTCCAGGCGCAGATCCTGGACCTGCTGAAGGATCTGCAGCGGGAGTTCGGCTCGGCGATCATCTTCATCACCCACGACCTCGGGGTGATCGCCGACATGGCCGACGACATCATGGTGATGTACGCGGGCCGGGCGGCGGAGCGCGGCACGGTCAACGAGGTACTGAGGGCGCCGCAGCACCCGTACACCTGGGGCCTGCTGAACTCGATGCCACGCCTGGACTCGGACCCGCACACCCCGCTGTCCCCGATCCCCGGCACTCCGCCGTCCCTGCTGCGCCCGCCCTCCGGCTGCCGCTTCCACCCTCGCTGCACCTTCCAGGACCGGGTCGGCGGCACGCGCTGTGTCACCGAGGTCCCGTTGCTGGGCCCGGACCGCTCCTCGGCCTGTCACTTGACGGCGGACCAGAAGCGGACCATTTTCACCGAAGAGATCAAGCCCCGACTGCACTAGCCCGATCAGCCCCGTCCGAGGAGGACCACGGCTATGACAGAGGACCTCGTCCTCCCCGCACCCCGCGGGGCCGCCACCGACGCGTCCGGCGAACCGCTGCTGGAAGTGGAAGGGCTCGTGAAGCACTTCCCGGTCAAGGGCGGCTTCCCGATCCGCAGGACCGTCGGCCAGGTGCAGGCGGTCGACGGCATCGACCTGACGGTGCATGTCGGCGAGAGCTTCGGGCTGGTGGGGGAGTCGGGCTGCGGCAAGTCGACGACCGGACGGCTGATCACCAAGCTCATGGAGCCGACGAGCGGCCGGATCGCGTACCGGGGCAAGGACATCACGCGCGCCACACGCAGGCAGCTGGCGCCGATCCGTTCCGAGATCCAGATGATCTTCCAGGACCCGTACTCCTCGCTGAACCCGCGCCAGACGGTCGGCAAGATCATCTCCGGCCCGATGGAGATCAACGGCATCGAGCCGGACGGCGGAAGGGAGAAACGGGTCAGGGAGCTGCTGGAGATCGTCGGTCTGAACCCCGAGCACTACAACCGCTTCCCGCACGAGTTCTCCGGCGGCCAGCGCCAGCGCATCGGCGTGGCACGGGCGCTGGCCCTCGAACCGAAGCTGATCGTGGCCGACGAGCCGGTCTCGGCGCTCGACGTCTCCATCCAGGCGCAGGTCGTGAACCTGCTCCAGAAGGTCCAGCAGGAACTGGGCATCGCGTTCCTCTTCATCGCCCACGACCTGGCCGTCGTACGGCACTTCTCGCAGCGCGTCGCGGTCATGTACCTCGGCAAGATCATCGAGGTCGGCGACCGCGACTCCATCTACACCCGCCCCCGGCACCCCTACACCCACGCCCTGCTGTCGGCCGTGCCCGAAGTGAGCGTGGCCGACGAGGACGCTCCGTCGCGCGAACGGATCCGCCTGGCCGGCGACGTGCCGTCCCCCATCTCCCCGCCCTCCGGCTGCCGCTTCCGCACCCGCTGCTGGAAGGCCCAGGACAAGTGCGCGGCCGAGGAGCCCCCGCTGATCCAGATCGAGGGCAACCACGACGGCCACCTGACGGCCTGCCACTTCCCGGAGGAGCCGACGATCGAGGCGCGGGACGAGGACATCGTGCTGGATCCGGCGCTGGCGGCGCTGGAGGAGTCGCACGACTAGGCGACAAGGGTTGTCAGTGGCCGACGGTACGTTGGGCGCATGTCGATATCCGTTGGGCTCAGCCTTGATGTCTCCGGTCTGCAGACGGGAGAGGAGACGGCGCGCGTCGCCGCGGCGCTGACCGCGTTCCTCACCGAGCACGATCTTGAGAGGGACGTGACGGTCGGAGAGGGTGCGTCGGCGGGGCAGGTCTCCGCGTGGAGCGAGTACCCCATCATCGTGACCCGGTTCGGCAGCTGGGCCGACAAGGTCGAGCAGGGGGCTCACGACACCGTGCGGGCGGTTGCTCCCGCCGCACAGGTTGACCTCAGGTGGAGTTTCGAGGACGAGGACGACTAGGGCCTGTCGTGTGGATCAGGTCGGCCGGGAGGCCCGTCGGGCCAAGGTGATGATCTCCGGGGCGGCGGGTGTGACCGGCGTCCGTGCCCAGTCGCCGTACTGGTCGGCGACGGTGAAGCCGGCTTCGTGGAGGTAGGCGGACAGGGCTTCGGGGGTGAGGAACCGGAGGGTCGTGCGGCTGATGACCGGTTCCGGCCAGGTGTCGCAGGCGTACGTCTCCGTGAAGGTCACGCGGTCTCCGACGACAGGACCGTCGACGTGGTGCCATACGCGTACGGCACGCCCGTCCGCGCCGGTGACCGTACGGGTCCTCTCGGGCGTCCACGTCTCCCAGGCCCGCGCGGCGGGATTCCGTGTCTCGAACACGAAGCGCCCGCCGGGGCGCAGGGCCTGGTGCAAAGCCCGCAGCACCTCGCGCAACTCCTCGTCACAGAGGAGTACTTGGAACGCGTGCCCGGTCATCACGACCAGATCGAACTCCGCTCGCCAGTCCCGCGTCCGCAGATCCCCGAGCACCCACTCCACGTCGGTGCCGTGCCGCCGCGCCTCCACCAGCATGGCAGCGGCCGGATCGAGTCCCACGAGCCGCCCACGGTGACCGCCGGCCCGGGCGCGCCGCAGCAGCCGGCCCGTGCCGCAGCCGACGTCGAGTACCGGGCCGGCGGCCCGCATGAGCCCGAGGTAGAAGTCGTCACCCGGCCCCCAGGGGTTGAGGGTGTCGTACAACGCGGCGAGCGCAGGATCCGCGAACGACCGATCGACCACGCGCGGAAGTCTGCCACAACGAACTCGAACGCGAGGGAAGGGCCGGGGAGTTGCTGCATCACGTGGAGCTGTGGGTGCCGGACCTGGGGCGTGCGGTCACGTCGTGGGGGTGGTTGCTGGAACGGCTGGGCTGCGAGCCTCACCAGGACTGGCCGGCAGGCCGCAGCTGGCGCGCGGGGGACACGTACCTCGTGGTCGAGGAGTCGCCTGCGCTGCGGGGCGACCGGCACGACCGGCTGCGGCCCGGCCTGAATCACCTGGCGTTCCACGCACCGGGCGGACGGGCGGGCCTCGACGCCCTGGTCGCGGAGGCGCCGCGGCACGGCTGGAGGCTGCTCTTCCCGGATCGGCATCCCTATGCGGGCGGGCCCGAGCACTACGCCGCCTATCTGGAGAACGGCGACGGCTTCGAGGTGGAGTTGGTGGCGCGCGAGCCCTGATCCGGACCCTGTTCCCTGGCCCATTCCGGGCCCTGTTCCCTGGCCCATCCCGGGCCCTGATCCCGGACCCTGATCCCGGGCCCTGATCCCGGGCCCTGATCCCTGCCCCCGAGCCCTGTCGCCGTCGCCCCGCCGGTCAGCGGACGACCCGTCCCCGCAGCACGATCCGCCGCGGATGCCGCAGCACCCCCGGCTCCACCCGCGGATCGGCGTCGTACACCGTCACGTCGGCGAGCCCGCCCTCCACCAGCCCCGGCAGACCCAGGAAGTCCCGTGCCGTCCAGCTCGCCGCACCCACCGCCACGTCGGCCGGCAGGCCCGCGGCGATGAGGTGCTCGACCTCGGTGGCCACGTTGCCGAAGGGGGCGGAGTCGGTGCCGGCGAGCACGCGGACGCCGGCGTCGTGGGCCTCGCGGACCCGGCGGATCATGATGCGGTGGCCCTCGTGCCAGAGGCGGCCGCGGGGGTTGTCCTTGATGTCCGGCACGCGGCGCGCGAACGTCGTGAGGGTGGGGACGTAGACGGTCCCGTGCGTGGCCATCAGCTCGACGCACTCCTCCGGCATGCCCATCCCGTGCTCGATCGAGTCGACGCCCGCCCGCGAGGCGTTCAGTACACCTCGCGCCGACTGGCAGTGCGCGGCGACCCGCCCCCCGACCGCGTGCACCGCCTCCGTCACGGCACGCAGGATGTCGTACGGCACCGGATCCGCCTCGTAGTCCCAGTCGCCCATCAGCTTGCACCAGCCGTCGTGGGCCTTGGTCTCCGCGACGGCAGCGGTGACGAGGTCGTCGGTGACGGTGTGGAAGTCGGCGCTCCTGGACAGTCCGGCCCAGGCCAGCCACCTCCCCGCCGTGATCATGCGCGGGGTGTCCGGTGCCTCGCGCAGGGCTGCCGGGACCTCGCCCAGCAGTCCTGGGAACCGCAACGCCGTCGTCCCCGCGTCCCGGTGCGCCGCGATCTGCTCGGCGAACACCTCGGGGTCGAAGACGGGTTCGTCCTCGGACGGGGACCCGGGGTGGGTGTGGACGTCGACCAGCCCCGGCAGCAGGTAGCCGCCGTCCGCCACCGTCCGCGTCTCGCCGGACGGGCGGTCGAAGGTGATGCGGTCGCCGAGGAGCCAGAGGTCGCGGTGGGTGCCGTCGGGGAGGGTGGTGCCGCGCAGGTGGAGGGCCATGGAGAGGCAGTCTTGTTCGCCCGCCCGCTTGACCACAAGGCCGCATCGCGAACGCCCGTGACCGGCTGGCCGGGACAGCGGCCGGCGAGGGTCTGCCGCTGCGCGCGTACCTGGCCCGCCTCGCGGACTCGCTGTTCACTCCCGCTCAGCGTGCCGACCTGGACGCGGAACTCGATCGCCGGCTCGCCGAGGCGGCCGCTGAGTGACCGATGTTCTCCATGTGGCCCTCGACGACACCGCCATGGTCGCTCGACCTCAACCCTTGAGCAGCGCGCGGGCCCGCGACCGAGAGATGAGGGCCCGCGCGCACCCATTGGGTGTGCACGGGCCCTCCTTCCCCTGGAACCGGACGCTCATGGGCTCGGGTCAATGGGCCGGTGAAAGTCCGTTCCGGGCACGGCGACTGACGAAAAGGGGTGTGTCAGACCGCCGGCTGGGGGTCCTTGGCGAGACGCGGCGCGGGGACCGTGTCGTCCGTCTCCGGGTAGTGGCACGCCGTCAGGTGGCCGGGCTTGTTGCCCTCGACCTGGACCAGCGGCGGGGCCTCGGTCGAGCACTTATCCGTCGCCTTCCAGCAGCGGGTGCGGAAGCGGCAGCCGGAGGGCGGGTTGATGGGGGAGGGGACGTCGCCCTGGAGGCGGATGCGCTCGCGGGGGGTCTCCTCCACCGTCGCCTCGGGCACGGCGGACAGCAGTGCCCGGGTGTACGGGTGGCGCGGGTTGCCGTACAGGTCGTCGCGGTCGGCGATCTCGACGATCTTGCCGAGGTACATGACCGCGACGCGCTGCGAGAAGTGCCGTACGACGGCCAGGTCGTGGGCGATGAAGACGAATGCGATGCCCAGTTCCTGCTGGACCTTCTGGAGCAGGTTCACGACCTGCGCCTGGATGGAGACGTCGAGCGCCGAGACCGGCTCGTCGGCCACGATCAGCTTCGGTTCGAGGGCCAGCGCCCGTGCCACGCCGATGCGCTGGCGCTGGCCGCCGGAGAACTCGTGCGGGAAGCGGTTGTAGTGCTCGGGGTTCAGACCGACGATCTCCAGCAGTTCGCGCACGCGCTTCTCGCGGCCGCCCGCCGGGTTGATGTCGTTGATCTCCATCGGGCCGGAGATGATCTTGCCGACCGTCTGGCGCGGGTTCAGGGACGCGTAGGGGTCCTGGAAGATCATCTGGATCTCGGAGCGGACCGGTGCGAGCTGCTTGCGGCCCGCGTGCGTGATGTCCTGGCCGCGGTACGAGATCTTGCCGCCCGTCGGCTCCAGAAGCCGGGTGATCAGCCGGCCCGTCGTCGACTTGCCGCAGCCCGACTCGCCGACCAGACCGAGGGCTTCGCCCTCACCCACCTGGAAGTCGAGGCCGTCCACGGCCTTGACGGCCCCGACCGTGCGTTTGATCGGGAAGCCGCCCTTGATGGGGAAGTGCTTGGTCAGACCGCTGACGTCCAGGAGCGGTTGCGCGTTGCTCATGATGGTGAAGTCCCGTCTCGTGTACGTCAGTCAGTGCCGGGATCCGGCGAATTCGGCGAACAGATCCTTGCGCTCCCCCGGCGCCAGGTGGCAGGCGGACCCCCGGCCGTCCACCACGTCCAGGAGCGGCCGCTCGCTGGAGCACAGCCCGCCCGGGACCTTGTCGGTGAAGGCGCACCGCGGGTGGAAGCGGCACCCGGAGGGCGGGTTCAGCAGCGACGGAGGCGCACCCGGGATCGGCGACAGCGGCACGTCGACCGGCCCGTCGAGGCTCGGCATGGAGCTCAGCAGACCCACGGTGTAAGGGTGCTGCGGGTCGCGCAGCACCTCCTCCTTGGTGCCCCGCTCCACGCACCGGCCGCCGTACATCACCAGCACGTCGTCCGCGATGTCGGCGATGACACCGAGGTCGTGCGTGATGAAGACGATCGCCGTGCCGAACTCCTGCTGCAGGTCCTTGAGCAGGTCCATGATCTGCGCCTGGACGGTCACGTCGAGCGCGGTGGTCGGCTCGTCGGCGATCAGCAGCTCGGGGTCGCAGACCAGAGCCATCGCGATCATCGCGCGCTGGCGCATACCGCCGGAGAACTGGTGCGGATAGTCGTCCACCCGCATGTCCGGCTGCGGGATCCCGACCCGCCGCAGCATCTCGATCGACCGCGCCCGGGCCTCCTTCTTGGAGGCACCGGTGTGCTTGCGGTACGTCTCCCCGATCTGCGTACCGATGGTGTGGTACGGCGACAGCGAGGCCAGCGCGTCCTGGAAGATCATGGACATCTTGTTGCCGCGCAGCCGCTCCATCTCCCGCTCGGAGGCGGTGAGCAGCTCCTGCCCGTCCAGCAGGATCTCGCCGTCGATCTTGGTGCGGAACGGGTCGTGCAGGCCCAGGATCGTCAGGTTGGTGACGGACTTGCCGGATCCCGACTCACCCACGATGCCGAGCGTCTGGCCCTTGGCAAGGTCGAAGGAGAGCCCGTCGACGGCCTTGACGATGCCGTCCTCGGTGGAGAAATGGACCTGGAGGTCCTTGACGGAGAGGAAGGGCTGCTGATCGGTGCTCGTCACGGGGACGCTCCTGAGGGGGGTGATGCGAGGGGATCGCCGGGTGGGGCGGGTGGGAGGGATACGACGGAGGGCGGAGGTCAGGCGAGCCGGATCCGCGGGTCGATGAGGGCGTAGACGGCGTCCACGATGATGTTGGCGAAGACGATCGCGCCGGCCGCCAGCAGGGTCACACCCAGCAGCATCGGAAGGTCGCTCTGGTCCACGGACTTCACCGCGAGCCGGCCGACGCCCGGGAGGCTGAAGGTCGACTCGGTGATGATGGCACCGCCGATCAGCGTGCCCAGGTCGATGCCGAACACCGTGACGATGGGGCCCATCGCGCCGCGCCAGGCGAACCGGAAGAACACGTTCGACCGGGACAGACCCTTGGCCCGTGCCGTGCGGACGTAGTCCTCGCTGAGTTGCTCCACGAGCTGGGAGCGGGTCATACGCGTGTAGTTGGCCGTGAAGATGATCGCGAGGACCAGCCAGGGCAACAGCAGCCCGCCGAACCAGGCGGCAGGGTCCTCGGAGAGCGGCGTCCACTGCGGCTGGTCGAGCCATCCCAGCTGCGCGACGAAGAAGAACATCGCGATGTAGCCGACGAAGTAGATCTGGAGCGAGGAGCCGAGCAGCGAGGCGGAGCTGGCGAACTTGTCCAGGAACTTGCCCTGCTTGAGCGCCGCGATCATGCCCGCGCCGATGCCGAGGATCAGGAAGACGACGGCCGCGCCGAACGCGAGCGAGAGGGTCGTCGGCAGACGGTCCATGATCGTGTCGAAGACGGGCTCGCGGTTGGCGAAGGAGTACCCGAGGCAAGGTGCGTTGCAGAAGTCGTAGTTGGCGTAGTCGCGCCCGACGAAGACGCCGACCAGCCACAGCCAGTACTGCACCGGGATCGGCTTGTCGATGCCCAGGTTCTGCCGGATCTGCGCCAGGTTCTCGGGCGTGCAGTTCTTGCCGCAGGACATCATCGCGGGGTCACGCGGCACGGCGTAGAAGAGCCAGAAGGTGATGGCGCTGATGATCAACAAAATGACCAGCGCGCCGATGACTCGGCGGACAAGGAAGCGGAACATGAGGCGTGACTTTCCGGACGGGGCGCCGTCGCCGGGGGGAAGTAGAGGGGGGTGGGCCGCAGGGGCGGCCATGTGGAATGGCCGCCCCCAGGGGTCGTGCTCGCTTACTTCTTCGCGTAGAGCTTGGTGAGCGCGACGCAGGTGTTGCCGCCGTCCCAGACGACGTTGCCGACCTTGGAGCCGTACAGGTAGTTCCGGATCTTGTGGTAGTCCGGGACGACCGCGGCCAGCTCCATGATCATCTTGTCGACGTTGCCCCAGGCCTTGTTGGCCTCCTCCACGTCAGCGATCCGGCCCGCGGCGTCGATGGCCTTGTTGACGCTCGGGTCGTTCAGCTGCGCGTAGTTGCTGCGGCCGTCGCCGATGTTCTTGCCGCTCCAGCAGGGGTAGAACTGCGAGTAGCCGCCCGGCCAGTCCGGGCTCCAGCCGGCCGCGAACAGGTCGAAGTCGTTGTCGATCTTGCCGATCTGGGTGTAGAACGTCGACTTGTCGACCTGCTTGTTGACGACCTGGAAGCCGGCCGCCTCCAGCGCGTTCTTGATGGCGACGGCGGTCTTCACCGCGGTGTCCGACTGCTGGTAGGCGATGACCAGCTTGTAGCCGAGCTTGCCGGCTTCCTTCAGGAGGGCCTTGGCCTTCTCGGGGTCGCCGCCCGGCTTCTTGTCGACGCCGTACAGGTCGAACTTGGTGTAACCGGGCGTCACCGGGGCGAAGATCGTGGTGGCGATCTCCTGGGACGCGGCACCGCCGCCGATGGTCTGGAGCTGCTGGTGCGGCCAGGCGTGGTTGATGGCCTGGCGGACCTTGAGGTCCTTGACCCGGGTCATGTTGATCGGCCAGTAGTAGGTGACCGTGTCGACCGCGGTGAGGACGCGCTTCTTCAGCTCGGGCTTGGTGAGGACCTGGGCGAGACGCTCGGGCGCGACCTCGTTGAAGATCGGCACCGCGTACTGGTCGTTGCCCTGGTCCGCGATCCAGCGGTCGGTCGAGGCCACCAGCTCGTAGCCCATCTGGAAGACGAACTTGTCCGGGTAGGCGTTGCGGATCGGGTCCGTCTTCGGGTCCCAGTGCTCGTTGCGCACGAAGGTCATCGACTTGCCGATGCTACGGCTCTCGATCTTGTACGGGCCGCAGGAGACCGGCTTCTTGTCGTACTTCTCCTTGGTGTCACCCTTCTTGGGCACCAGGGAGTAACCACGCATCGCGAGCGTGTAGTTGAAGTCGACGCGGGCTTCCTTGAGACGGAAGGTGACGGTCTTGCCGTCGATCTCGATGGAGTCGAGGCTCTTGCCGTCGTACGGGCCCTCGTACTTGTCGCCGCCCTCCAGGAACTCCTGGACGTAGATCGGGCCCTCGGTGATGAAGCTCGCGAAGAGGCGCTCGAAGGTGTGGCGGACGTCGTCCATGGAGAGGTCGGAGCCGTCCTCCCACTTGATGCCGTCCTTGATGGTGAAGGACCAGGTCTTGCCGCCGTCCTTCATCGTGCCGGCGTCGGTCGCGGCGTCGCCGACCAGCGTGGCCCCGCCCTTGTCGTCCAGCTTGTAGCCGGTCAGACCGCGCATGATCGGCACGGTGATGGCGCCCTCGGTCGAGACGTAGATCTGCCCCGGGTCCATGTGGTCCATGTCGAACTGCTGGAGGGAGTAGATCGTCCCGCCGGTGACCGCGCCCTTGACCTCGGGGGCCGGGCCGGTCGAGTCGGCCTTGGTGCCCACGGGGATCTCGGTGGTCTTGGAGCCAGTGACCTTCGGGGCCTGGTCCTGCGAGCCGCCCTCGCTGCCGCTGCTGCAGGCGCTCAGCACCGAGGTCGACGCCGCGGCCACGCCGGTGGCGATCAGGAAGTTTCTACGCGAGAAGGACATCGCATCCTGCCTTGAAGTGGGTTGATGAGAGAGATCCGGCACCCGGCGACTTCCGCCGTGGTCCTGAAATGAGCCGGAGTCAGCGCTTGGACTTCGGGTCGAGTGCGTCACGCACCGAGTCACCGAGGAGGTTGAACGCGAGCACGAAGATCACCATGGACATGCCCGGGAAGAGCATGAAGGTGAGGTCCTCCGTGTAGAACTGGGCGCCTCGCTGGATCATGACGCCCCAGTCCGGGGTCGGGTCGATCATGCCGACACCGAGGAAGGCGAGACCCGCCTCAGCGGTGACGAAGGCCGGGAGCATCAGCGTGGACTGGATGATGATCGGAGTCCACAGGTTGGGCAGCAGCTCCTTGAAGACGATACGCCGCGGTGACGCGCCCGTGACCTTGGCGGCCTCGACGAACTCCCGCTCGCGCAGGCCGAGTACCTGGCCGCGCAGCAGTCGGGCGATGGAGGCCCAGCCGAATGCGGAGAGCACGATGATCAGGCCTGCGGCGCGCAGCCACGTCGGGATGTTCTCGTCGGGGGCGACGAAGAGCCCGTACACGACCGGCATGAAGGCGATGAAGAAGAGGGTGGAGGGGAACGACAGCAGAATGTCGATGACCCGGCCCACGAAGTAGTCCGTCTTGCCGCCGAGGTAGCCCGCGGTGACGCCGATGACCACCCCGAGGATGACGGTGAGCAAGGTGGCCGCGACCGCGATGCCCAGCGAGGTGCGGATCGCGTAGAGCAGGAAGGTGAAGACGTCACGGCCGAGCTGGGGCTCGACGCCGAACCAGAAGTCGGAACTGATACCGCCGTTCGGACCCGCCGGGTACGCGAAGGCGTTCAGCAGCTCAGGCTGCTGGCTCGCGTACGTCGTGTACGGATCCTTGCCGTACAGCTTCGCAATGAGCGGAGCGGCGAGCGCGATCACGAAGAAGAAGATCACGATGTACGCCGATATGACGCCCGTGCGGTCCCGCTTGAAGCGGGTCCACGCCAGCCGTCCCGGCGAGCGGCTCTCGTTGCCCTTAGGGGTGGAGGGCGAAGGCGACTTGTCGATGCTTTCGTCAGTCGCCTCAAGCGGGGCAGCCGCGGATGGAGTTGGGGGGGTCATGGTGCTCCTGGCCCAAGGGAGGGTCTGATGACTCCGCAGGGCACGCTCCCCTACGGGCTACGCCGGACTTTTTCAACGCAATTCATTCAAGGTCAATAAATTCTCGGCCGACTTGGTTGTCTCTTTACGTTCTTTACCCTGCCTTGACCATTCCGTAGCTACGCGGGTAGCGCAACGTGATTGAGTTGTGCCTTGACTCGGACTAACTGGACCAATCGGGCAACGAGTTCGATATGCGGACGCTCCTGTGTCGAAATGTGTACATCCAGCGGTCGTAATCCAACGGTTCGGCATCGGATGACGGAGATCCATTGCGCCATACATCGAAGATCCATTGGGGCGGGTGGGAGAAGTCCGTTTCGTCGCCCGGGTGGGCCCCGTGAGCCGGCCCCGTGAGGGCGATCCGGGCCCCGGCATCCGGACGGTCTGTTGCTCCATTGGCCGGAGTCCATGTGCGGTATGTGCCTTTTCGCTCGATATTGGCCCGTAACGGATCAGTATCAGAGGAGGCACTCCATGCGTGGAGCCACGCTCGCCAGAAGGGCCGCATGCGCGATGGCGGTCGCGCTCGTGGCGACGGCCTGTGGAGGCGGGGGTGACAGCGGAGCCGGCGGCGAGGTGCTGAGCTCGTCGTGGACCGATCCGCAGAACCCGCTGGAGCCGGCCAACACCAATGAGGTGCAGGGCGGCAAGGTGCTCTCCATGATCTTCCGGGGCCTGAAGCAGTACAACCCGAAGACCGGCGAGGCCGAGGACATGCTCGCCGAGCGGATCGAGACCACCGACTCGCGCAACTACACGATCACCGTCAAGGACGGCTGGACCTTCAGCGACGGCGAGAAGGTCACCGCCAAGTCCTTCGTGGACGCCTGGAACTACGGGGCGAGCCTGAAGAACAACCAGAAGAACGCCTACTTCTTCAGCTACATCGACGGCTACGACAAGGTCCACCCGGTCAAGGGCGAGCAGAGCGCCGACACCATGTCCGGGCTGAAGGTGGTCGACGACCGGACGTTCACCGTCCGGCTCAGCCAGAAGTTCTCCAGCTTCCCCGACACCCTCGGCTACAACGCCTTCGTCCCGCTGCCGCGCGCCTTCTACGACGACCACGCCGGCTGGCTGGCCAAGCCCGTCGGCAACGGCCCCTACACCGTTCAGTCGTACATCAAGGGCTCCGAGATGAGCCTGACGAGGTGGGACGCCTACCCGGGTCCGGACGCCGCCCTGAACGGCGGCGTCACCCTCAAGGTCTACACGGACAACAACACGGCCTACACCGACCTGATGGCAGGCAACCTCGACCTCGTGGACGACGTGCCGGCCCAGCAGCTGAAGAACGTCCGCAGCGATCTGGGCGACCGTTACCTCAACACCCCGGCCGGCATCATCCAGACGCTGGCCTTCCCCCATTACGACAAGGACTGGAACAAGGCCGGTTCGGTCAAGGTCCGCCAGGGGCTGTCCCGGGCGATCGACCGCGAGCAGATCACCAAGACCATCTTCCAGGGAACCCGTACGCCCGCGACCGACTGGACCTCACCCGTCCTGGGCGCGGAGGGCGGATACAAGGAGGGGCTGTGCGGTGAGTGGTGCCAGTACGACGCGGCCGCCGCGAAGAAGCTGATCGAGGAGGGCGGCGGGCTGCCCGGCGGGCAGGTGAAGATCACGTACAACGCGGACACCGGCTCCCACAAGCTGTGGGTGGACGCCGTCTGCAACTCCATCAACAACGCCTTGGGCAACGACCGGGCCTGCGTCGGCAACCCGATCGGCACCTTCGCCGACTTCCGCAGCAAGAGCACGACCCAGAAGCTCTCCGGGCCCTTCCGGGCGGGCTGGCAGATGGACTACCCGCTGACCCAGAACTTCCTCCAGCCGCTCTACTACACCAACGCCTCCTCCAACGACGGCAAGTGGTCCAACGAGGAGTTCGACAAGCTCGTCGACGAGGCGAACGCCGAGACCGACCCCGCGCGGGCCGTGGAGATGTTCCAGAGGGCCGAGGCGGTCGTCCGGGACCACATGGCGGCCATCCCGCTCTGGTACCAGAACGGCAGCGCCGGCTGGTCGCAGCGGCTGTCGAACGTGGCCCTCAACCCGTTCAGCGTCCCCGTCTACAACGAGATCAAGGTCGGCTGAGCCCGTCATGGGGCGGTACGTCGTCCGGCGCCTGGTGCAGATGGTCCCGGTGTTCATCGGGGCCACCCTGCTGATCTTCCTCATGGTCAACGTGATGGGCGACCCCGTCGCGGGCCTGTGCGGCGACCGCCAGTGCGACGCGGCGACGGCGGCTCAGCTGAGGAAGGAGTTCGGCCTCGACAAGCCCGTGTGGCAGCAGTACCTGACCTATATGGGGAACGTCTTCACCGGAGACTTCGGTACGGCGTTCAACGGCCAGGAAGTCACCGAGCTGATGTCGACGGCCTTCCCGGTCACCCTCCGGCTGACGATCGTCGCGATCTTCTTCGAGGTCCTCATCGGCGTCACGCTGGGCGTCGTCACCGGCCTGCAGCGGGGCCGCCCCGTCGACTCCGGCGTCCTGCTCCTGACCCTCGTCGTGATCTCCGTCCCCACCTTCGTCACCGGCCTGCTGCTCCAGCTGCTGCTCGGTGTGGAGTGGGGCTGGATCCGCCCGTCGGTCTCCGCTCAGGCCCCCTTCGGCGAGCTGCTGATCCCGGGCCTCGTCCTCGCCTCGGTCTCCCTCGCGTACGTCACCCGGCTGACCCGCACCTCGATCGCGGAGAACCGGCGCTCCGACTACGTCCGTACGGCGATCGCCAAGGGCCTGCCGAGGCGCCGGGTGGTCACCCGGCATCTGCTCCGCAATTCCCTCATCCCTGTCGTCACCTTCATCGGCGCCGACATCGGCTTCCTCATGGGCGGCGCGATCGTCACCGAGCGGATCTTCAACATCCACGGCGTCGGCTACCAGCTCTACCAGGGCATCCTGCGCCAGAACACCCAGACCGTCGTCGGCTTCGTGACGGTCCTCGTCCTCGTCTTCCTCGTCTGCAACCTGGTCGTCGACCTGCTGTACGCCGTACTCGACCCGAGGATCCGCTATGCCTGAGCAGCCGTTCCAGTCCGAGGGGGCGATCGCCGGCAGCGGCGCGGGGGGCGCGGGCGGTGCGATGGAGCCGGCTGCGGGCGAGGCACGGACGCTGGAGCCGCAGCCGCCGGCCGGGCCGGCACCGCGGGGTCCGCAGGACACGGGACCGCCGGGGCCGGACCCATCGGCGGCCTCGGCGCAGGAACGTCCGCGCAGCCTCTGGTCCGACGCCTGGCAGGACCTGTGCCGCAACCCCGTCTTCATCAGCTCGGCCCTGATCATCCTCTTCCTGCTCTTCATCTCCCTGTGGCCCTCGGCGATCGCCTCCGGCAGCCCGCTCAAGTGCGACCTCGCAAAGGCGCAGCAGGGTTCCGCGCCGGGCCATCCCTTCGGCTACGACGGCCAGGGCTGCGACGTCTACACGCGCACGGTCTACGGCGCCCGTACGTCCGTCGCCGTCGGCGTCTGCGCCACGCTCGGGGTCGCGGTCCTCGGCTCGGTACTGGGGGCGCTCGCCGGCTTCTTCGGCGGTCTGTGGGACTCGTTCCTCTCCCGCATCACCGACGTCTTCTTCGCCATCCCGGTGATCCTCGGCGGGCTGGTCCTGCTGTCCGTGGTCACCAGCAACTCCATCTGGCCGGTCATCGGCTTCATCGTGCTGCTCGGCTGGCCGCAGATCTCCCGCATCGCCCGCGGTGCCGTCATCACCGCCAAACAGCACGACTACGTCCAGGCCGCCCGCGCACTCGGCGCCTCCAACTCCCGCATCCTCCTGCGTCACATCGCGCCCAACGCCATCGCTCCGGTGATCGTGGTCGCGACCATCGCCCTGGGTACGTACATCGCCCTGGAGGCGACACTTTCCTACCTCGGCGTCGGCCTGAAACCCCCGAGCGTCTCCTGGGGAATCGACATCTCGGCCGCCTCCCCGTACATCCGCAACGCCCCCCACGCCCTCCTGTGGCCCTCCGGCGCCCTCGCCATCACGGTCCTGGCCTTCATCATGCTGGGCGACGCAGTCCGCGACGCCCTCGACCCGAAGCTGAGGTGAGGGCGCGGTGGGTGCCACGAGGGAGGTCCCGGTGCGGGGCGCCGCCCCGGGCGTGGGCGCGGGGCACCGCCTGCCGGCCCGCCTCCGCCCCTCGGACACGGCCCTCGGGCCCCGGCGGCAACGTGAGGTGCGGAGGGCCCGGGGCCGGGAGGGCGACGCGGAGTCGGTTTGGGGGCCGCCCAGGGTGGTGATGCCGACCGTGCTCGGCCGGCGGCGGGCCTTTGGGGTGCCCGCGGTCCCAGGACGCCTGCCGGGGCGCCACCTTCCGCCGGGCGCCTGTGGGTGGCCGTCGTGGGGGTCGTCATGCCCGGCGTCGCGGTGTGCGACGCACCGGGGTCTGCCCGGGTCCCTCCGGCCCCTGGACGCCTCCCCGAGCGCCATCCGCCCCCGGTTCTGCGGCGCCCACCATCCCGAACCCCAGCCCACCCGGCGAAGCCACCCGCAACGCCCCCCATCCGAAAGTGAGGTGAGCCGACGGCATGCTGCTCGAAGTGCGTGATCTGCAAGTGGAGTTCCGGACGCGGGACGGCGTTGCCAAGGCGGTCAACGGCGTGAGTTACGGCGTGGACGCGGGGGAGACGCTCGCCGTGCTCGGGGAGTCGGGGTCCGGGAAGTCGGTGACCGCGCAGGCGGTGATGGGGATTCTCGACATGCCGCCCGGGAGGATCACCGGGGGCGAGATCCTCTTTCAGGGGCGGGACCTGCTGAAGCTGAAGGAAGAGGAGCGGCGCAAGGTCCGCGGCGCCGAGATGGCGATGATCTTCCAGGACGCCCTGTCGTCGCTGAACCCCGTACTGACCGTCGGCGACCAGCTGGGCGAGATGTTCGTGGTGCATCGCGGCATGTCGAGGAAGGACGCGCGGGCGAAGGCCGTGGAGCTGATGGATCGGGTGCGCATCCCGGCCGCGCGGGAGCGCGTCAAGCAGTACCCGCACCAGTTCTCCGGCGGCATGCGCCAGCGCATCATGATCGCGATGGCCCTCGCCCTGGAACCCGCGCTCATCATCGCCGACGAGCCCACCACCGCCCTCGACGTCACCGTCCAGGCTCAGGTCATGGAGCTGCTGGCGGAGCTCCAGCGCGAGTACCGCATGGGCCTGATCCTCATCACCCACGACCTCGGCGTCGTCGCGGACGTCGCGGACCGGATCGCCGTGATGTACGCGGGCCGCATCGTGGAGTCGGCGCCGGTGCACGACATCTACAAGGCGCCCGGTCACCCGTACACCAGGGGCCTGCTGGAGTCGATCCCGCGCCTGGACCAGAAGGGCCGGGAGCTCTACGCCATCAAGGGCCTGCCCCCCAACCTCATGAACATCCCGCAGGGCTGCGCCTTCAACCCCCGCTGCCCGATGACCCGCGACGTGTGCCGCACCGACGTACCCGCGCTGTACGAGGTCTCCGAAGTACACGGCAGCGCCTGCCACTTCTGGAGGGAGTGCCTGGATGGCTAGTTCCTCAACGGAGCCGATTCTGGAGGTCAGCGGGCTCGTCAAGCACTACCCGCTCACCCGGGGCATCCTCTTCAGGAAACAGGTCGGCGCCATCAGGGCCGTCGACGGCGTCGACTTCACGCTGCACCGCGGCGAAACCCTCGGCATCGTCGGGGAGTCCGGCTGCGGCAAGTCGACGGTCGCCAAGATGCTGGTCAACCTGGAACGCCCGACGGCAGGTTCGATCAAGTACAAGGGCGAGGACATCACCAGGCTGTCCGGACGCGCCCTGAAGGCCGTACGCCGCAACATCCAGATGGTCTTCCAGGACCCCTACACCTCCCTCAACCCCCGCATGACGGTGGGCGACATCATCGGAGAGCCCTACGACATCCACCCCGAGGTGGCCCCGAAGGGCGACCGCCGCCGCCGGGTGCGGGACCTGCTGGACGTGGTCGGCCTCAACCCCGAGCACATCAACCGCTACCCGCACCAGTTCTCCGGCGGTCAGCGCCAACGCATCGGCATCGCACGGGGATTGGCGCTGCGTCCCGAGGTCATCGTCGCCGACGAACCGGTCTCCGCGCTGGACGTCTCGGTCCAGGCCCAGGTCATCAACCTGATGGACCGCCTGCAGAACGAGTTCGACCTCTCCTACGTCTTCATCGCCCACGACCTGTCGATCGTCCGGCACATCTCCGACCGGGTCGGGGTGATGTACCTCGGACGGATCGTGGAGATCGGCAGGGACGCCGAGATCTACGACCACCCCACGCACCCCTACACCCAGGCGCTGCTCTCCGCGGTCCCCGTCCCCGACCCGGAGGCCCGTGAACACCGCGCGCGCATCATCCTCGCGGGAGACGTCCCGTCCCCGACGAACGTCCCCTCCGGCTGCCGCTTCCGCACCCGCTGCTGGAAGGCGGAGGAACGCTGCGCCCAGCAGGTGCCGGTCCTCGCGGTGCCGTCCCGGCTGCGGGACCCGAGCGGACTCGAGGCCCACGACTCGGCGTGCCATTTCGCGGCGGCGCAAGGCAACGGGCCGGGGTGACATGGCGCACCCCGGCCCGCTTACGGCACCCGCACGGCCGTACGCTGTTCAGCCTCCACCGTCCGTATATCGGTGCCGCTTCGGTGAAGTTGCCTGCGTGTTAACGCAGTTCGGGCGCTTTTGAGACGCTATGCCAGGGACCGCTGCAGGAAGTCCAGCTGGAGCAGCAGCAGGTTCTCCGCGACCGCTTCCTGCGGGGTCATGTGCGTGACGCCGGACAACGGCAGCACCTCGTGCGGGCGGCCCGCGGCGAGAAGGGCCGAGGACAGGCGCAGGGAGTGGGCGACGACCACGTTGTCGTCCGCCAGGCCGTGGACGATCATCATCGGGCGGTGCGGCTCGGCCGGGTCCACCAGGCCCGCGTCGTCGATCAGCGAGTTGCGGCGGTAGACCTCCGGCTGCTCGTCGGGGTGCCCGACGTACCGCTCCTGGTAGTGGGTGTCGTACAGCCGCAGATCGGTGACCGGCGCACCGACCACCGCCGCGTGGAAGACGTCCGGGCGGCGCAGCGCGGCGAGCCCCGCCAGATAGCCGCCGAAGGACCAGCCCCGGATGGCCACGCGGGTCAGGTCGAGCGGGAACCGCTCGGCGAGCGCGTGCAGCGCGTCGACCTGGTCCTGCACCACGATCGCCGCGATGTCGTCCTTGATGGCCTTCTCCCACGCGGGCGAGCGCCCCGGCGTACCGCGCCCGTCCGCGACGATCACCGCGAATCCCTGGTCGGCGAACCACTGCGAGGTGAGGTACGCGTTGTGCGCGGCGACCACCCGGGAGGCGTGCGGGCCACCGTAGGGATCCAGCAGCACCGGCAGCGGGGTGTCACCGGCGTAGTCCCGAGGCATAAGCACAGCGCACGGGATGCGGCGTGCGCCCCCCTCGGTGAGTGTCACGCGCGGGGTCAAACCGGGATCTTCCGCATGCGACCGGACCGTCGCCACCGGCTTCCCGTCTCGCAGCACCTGGACCTGAGCCCCGGGCCGGTCAAGAGTGTGGGAGGCCAACACCGTCACGCCCCCGGCGCGCACCGCCGAGTGCACCCCGGGCTCCTGTGAAACGCGCTCCACGCCGAGCTCGTTCACCCGGTACACGTGCACTTCGCCGATCTCGGGAACGGCCGCGGCCTCGCCCGCCGACGCCGAGATCAGCACGTCGTCCGAGGTGACGTCCAGTACCGCGCGGACGTGCAACTGCGGTCCGGTCAGCGGGCGTTCGCCCACCGTGAGGACCCGCGCGCCGCCCTCGTCGGCAATGCGCACGAGATGTCCGGCAGGGCTCCAGCAGGGCACTCCAGGGAAAAGATCCAGCCATTGTGGATCTTCGTCCGCGTGCACCATCCGGGTCGCCCCCGTCGCCGGGTCCACGGCCAGGAACAGCTGACTGCGCTGGTCGCGCGCCTGTACGAGCAGCAGCGGCGCACCCGCCGCTGACCAGTGCACTCGCGCCAGATACGGGTACCGCGCCCGGTCCCACGAGACCTCCGTGCGCACCCCGTCCAGGCCGATCACGAACAGCCGCACGTCCGCGTTCGCAGTTCCCGCCGCCGGATACGCCACCCGCTGCGGCTCGCGCTCCGGACGAGCCGGATCGGAGATCCACCACCGGCGCACCGGCGTGTCGTCCGCCCGCGCCACCAGCAGCAGGTCCGACTCCGGCCCCCACCAAAAGCCCCGGTAGCGCCCCATCTCCTCGGCGGCGATGAACTCCGCGAGGCCGTACGTCACACCGTTCGACTCCGGCTCGGCGAGTGCCCGGTCGCCCTCCCCCTCGGCGCCCACCACCCGCAGGGCGCCCTGCGCGACGTACGCGATGTGCCGTCCGTCGGGGGAGGGGCGCGGGTCGATCACCGGCCCGGGGACCGGGAGTTCACGTGCCGTGCCGGCCCGCAGCTCGGCCGTGAAAAGCCGCCCTGACAAGGCAAAAGACGCCAACTCGACGGCCGCGTCGGTGGCGTGGGAGACGATGCCGGCGCCGCCCTCCCGGCTACGCTCGCGGCGTGCCCGCTCTTCGGGCGAGAGGTCCTCCGAGGCACCGCCCAGGAGGGCGCGCGGGTCGGCCGCCACGCGCTCCCCGCCGTCCCTCGTGTCGAGCACCCACAGCGAACTCGCCGGGTCCGTGCCGGAGGTGGAGCGCAGGAACACGACACGGGAACCGTCGGGCGCCACCGTGAATGCGCGCGGTGCGCCGAACGTGAACCTCTGGGTGCGGGCGTGCCGTCGGGGGAAGGACACAGGCTCGGTCTTCATGCCCCGACCATATTGGCCAGTGCGCCCCCTTGTGCGGCTGTGCGCCGATCGATGCGCACGGACGGATAGTTATGATCACAAGCGCATAGTGGGTATGAACCTGCTGGCTGCTGCATGGATTTATCTGCCCCCATAGTCCGACCCCCGCGCCTGGGATTCTTGGAGGTGAGCCGCCGTGGCACTCTCGATTTCGGCGGTGGTGCTGCTGGCGATCGTCGTCTTCCTGCTGGTGAAGAAATCAGGGCTGAAGGCGGGCCATGCCGTGGTCTGCATGCTGCTCGGTTTCTACCTCGCGTCCTCGACCGTCGCTCCCACCATCAGCGAGCTGACGACGAACATCGCGGGCATGATCGGCAGTATCAAGTTCTGAGCCGGGCCGGGCAGCGCTGTCGGTGCCGCCTCGTAGGGTGGGGCCCATGACGGAACTGCCCTCCTCCACCCTTCGGGCGGGGGGACCCCCATCTCGCTGCGCTCGGCGTCTGCTCCTGGTGCACGCGCACCCGGACGACGAGTCGATCAACAACGGCGCGACCATGGCCAAGTACGCGGCCGAGGGTGCCCGGGTGACCCTGGTCACCTGCACGCTCGGCGAGCACGGCGAGGTCATTCCCCCCGAGCTGCGCCACCTGACCGGAGCCGAGCTCGGCGAACACCGCCTGGGCGAGCTGACGGCCGCGATGCGCGAGCTCGGCGTCGAGGACTTCCGTCTCCTCGGCGGCAGGGGCCGCTTCGAGGACTCGGGGATGATGGGCATCGCCGACAACGACGACCCCGCGAGCCTGTGGCAGGCGGACGTCGACGAGGCGGCCCGGGAGCTCGTCGAGGTGATCCTGGAGGTACGCCCCCAGGTCCTCGTCACCTACGACCCCGACGGCGGCTACGGCCACCCCGACCACATCCAGGCCCACCGCATCGCCATGCGCGCGGCCGAGCTGGCCGCGGATGCCGGGTGGCGGATCCCCAAGATCTACTGGAACCGCGTCCCGCGCACGGTTGCCGAGGAGGCCTTCGCCCGGCTTCAGTCGGACCTGCCCACATTGCCCTTCGCCAAGGCGGCGACCGTCGGCGACGTGCCGGGTGTCGTGGACGACGAGCGGATCACCACCGTGATCGACGGCACCGACCACGCCCGCGCCAAGGCCGCCGCGATGCGGGCGCACGCCACGCAGATCGACGTGGCCGAGCCGTACTTCGCGCTCTCCAACGAACTTGCGCAGCCCCTCTTCACGACCGAGTACTACGAGTTGGTGCGCGGCGAGGCGGCGGCGCGGACGGAGTCCGATCTGTTCGCCGGTGTCGCCGATGTCCCCGTCGAGGAGGCGTCATGAGCTCGATGCTCGCCCAGCCGCTGAAGCGGCCCTCCGCCCTGCGGGTCCTCGCCCACCTCGGGCTCTTCGTGCTCGGTGCGGTGGTCGGCGTGGCCGGGGCGCTGGTGCAGCCCGCGTGGTTCCCGGGCGGCCTGCTGCTCGCACTCGCGGGCGAGGCCGGGCTCTGCCTGGGAGCCGCCCGGGCGATGGGCAGCCGGGCGGCGGCCGTCGCGCCCGCCGGCGGCTGGATGATCACCGTCATCCTGCTCACCGCCAGCCGCCCCGAAGGCGACTTCGTCTTCGGCACGGGCGCCGCCTCCTACCTCTTCCTGCTCGGCGGGATGGCCGTGGCTGTGATCTGCGCCACCCTCGCGCCGGTGCGGCAACCGGGTGGCGACGGCGTCCGACTTGCCAAGTGACGTACCACTTCTCCATGCCGCGCTCGTGCGAGTCCCGTGTGGGTTTCCCAGGCGGTCGTGGGATGCGGGCCGGAAGTGGCCAGTATGGTGGTGCGCGCCGCCGAGCCGTCCGAAGCAATGAGGTCGAACAGGCGGTGGAGCCAACCGGGAGAACCTGCCTTGAGTCGTGAAACTGACACTCCGTCCTCCGGGCCCAACGGGCGCGGCGGAGCCGCATACCCCTCGGGCACGCCGCCGTACGGGACCCCCATGGCTTCCGACAGTGGCGCGGACGCGGGCCGTTCGGCCGCGCAGCCGGAGGAACGCAAGACCGAGACCACGCTGACGACACGGATCCGGATCAACATCCCCGGATCCCGGCCCATTCCGCCGGTTGTCGTGCGTAAACCCGTCGCGGACGCCGAGAGCGCAGGCTCCGTCGACAGCACGGATGCCGGGACGCCGACGCCGTCCCCCGCCCCCGCCGTGTCCACGGGTACCGCCGAGCCCCCGGCCCAGCCCGCGGGGCAGGCGGAGGAGAAGACGAGCGACTGGTTCGCGCCCCGCAAGTCCGCGGGCGGCAAGGGCGGTCAGGGCGGCGCTTCCACCAACGGCGCAGGTCTGCCCGGCGGTTCGGGCGCCGGCGCGGGCGGCCCGGCCGGCCCGGGCTCCGGCGCCGGGCGGCCCGGTGGGGTCGTCGGCTCGATGAGCGTGCCGGGCGGCTCGCGCCCCGGTGGTGCGAGCGGCTCCGGGCTCACCGGTGCGACCGGCGGTCCCGTGGCTCCGGGGCACGGCGGCGGCACCGGTTCCTTCGACGTGACCGAGGCGCTGGCGGCGGGCCCGCTGGGAGGCGGCAACGGCGCGCGCCCCGGCGGCGAGGCGCGCCGCGACGATCTGCCGTACTTCGCGGAGAACGGCAGCGGCGGCCAGGACGGCCAGGGCGCCCCGAACGGCTACGGCAGCCAGGGCGGCCCGGGCGGGCCGGGCGGTTACGGCCCCCAGGGCGGGCCGGGCGGCTTCGACCCGTCCGCCGACTTCAACGCACCGAACAGCTTCGACGGCTCCGGCGACTTCGGCGGCCCGAGCGGCCGCGGCGGGCCGGGCGGACCGCACGGCCCCGCGGGCCCGACGACCGGTCCGGTCACCGGCGACGGCCCTGCGGTGCCGCCGGTCACGGGCGGCGGGCCGGGCGGACTCGGCGGTCCTGGCGGTCCTGGCGGTTCCGGTATTTCCGCCGGTCCGGGCGGTGCCGGCGGCCCGGCCGGCGCCGGTATCTCCGCGGGCCCGGGCCGACCCGGCGGGCCGAGTGGTCCCGGCGGTCCCGGCAGTGGCCGTGGCGGCCCCTCCGGTCCCGGTGGTCCTCCCGGACCGGCCGGCCCGGGTGGTCCGGCCGGCCCCGGCATTTCCGCCGGTCCCGGAGGCCCCGGGGCTTCCCCCCACGCCCAGGGCAGGGGCCCCGGCGGTGGGATGAGCGACGACACCGCGATCCTCACCCCGCAGAAGCCGGCCCCCGAGCCCGGCCACCCGAACTACGGCGGCGTCGCCGACAACGTCTCCGGCCACACCGTCACCAGCGGCATCCCCGTCGTCCCCGCCGGCGCACAGAGCGGGCCGTTCGGGCCGGGCGGCGCCGACGCTCCCGGGCCGCACACGCCCCCGAAGCTGCCCGAACCCGCCGGCTCGCAGACTCAGACGTCCCGCGCGCCCAAGAAGAAGGGCCGCAACAAGCTGGCCCTGATCGGCGGCGGCGTGATCGTCCTCGCCGGTGGCGTCTACGGCGCCGGCCTGCTGATGGCCCACTCCGACGTGCCCAAGGGCACCACCGTGCTCGGCGTCGACATCGGCGGCGGCACCCGCGACGAGGCGCTGAAGAAGCTCAACGACGCCTTCGACAAGCAGGTCAACAAGCCGCTGAAGCTCTCGGTCGGCGGCAGGACCGTCTCGCTGGAGCCGGACAAGGCCGGGCTGCAGTTCGACATGCAGCAGACGGTCAGCGCGGCCGCGACCAGTGACTACAACCCGGTCTCGGTCATCGGCTCCCTCTTCGGCAACCACCGGGTCGTCGATCCGGTCATGCCCACCGACGAGGAGAAGCTGCAGGCGGCCCTGCAGGACGTCTCCGGCGGGTCCGGCTCGGTGACCGAGGGCACCATCAAGTTCGACTCCGGCAAGGCCGTCGCCGTCTACGGCAAGGCGGGCAAGGGCATCGACGTCGCCAAGTCCACCGCGGCGGTCCAGGAGGCCTACCGCACCCAGGTGGAGACGGGCGCGTCCGCCGCGGTGCAGGTCGCCACGACCACTCAGCAGCCGACGGTCGCGAACGCCGAGGTCGACCGGTTCATGAAGGAGTTCGCCGAACCGGCGATGGCCAACAAGGTCACGATCCAGACGGATGCCGCGCACAGCATCCAGTTCGGCTCCCTGTCGCTGCCGAAGATCCTGGGAGCCAAGGCCGTCGACGGCAAGCTCGTGGACACCTACGACCTCAAGGCGCTCAAGGCGGCGTACGGCGCCACCTTCGACGGCGTGCAGATCAACGGCGCGAGCGGCAAGCGCGACGTCCTCCCGCAGGATGTCGCCTCCGCCCTGCGCAAGGCACTGCGCGCCAAGACGGCGGCGGAGCGGACCGTCACCATCGACACCAACCCGAGCTAGCGCAACCGCTCGGAGCAGGGGGCACCCGGCACTCGCCGGGTGCCCCCTGGCCGTCGTATGACATCTGTCATCCGGCAGTCGGGACCGCCGACACTGCCGGGCTCCCGGCCCCCGCGGCCACCCTTGAGCACATGACAACGACAGCGTTGAACACGACGACTGCGGTGGTCGGATTCGATCAGGTGAGCAAGAGCTACGGGGACGTACGGGCCGTCGACGGCCTCACGCTCGCGCTGCACCCGGGGGAGACCGTTGCCCTGCTGGGCCCCAACGGGGCCGGCAAGTCCACCACGCTCGATCTGCTACTCGGCCTCAAGCGCCCCGACAGTGGCAGGGTCGGCGTCTTCGGTACCGACCCGCGCGAGGCGATCGTCGCCGGACGGGTGGGGGCCATGCTCCAGAGCGGCGGGCTGATGGGCGAGGTCACGGTCGCCGAGATGGTGCGGCTGGCCTGCGATCTGCATCCGCGGCCGTACCCCGTCTCCGACGTCCTGGCCCGCGCGGGCATCACGCAGATCGCCGACCGCAAGGCCGACAAGCTCTCCGGCGGCCAGTCCCAGCGCGTCCGCTTCGCCCTCGCCACGGCGGGCGACGGCGACCTGATCGTCCTCGACGAGCCCACCACCGGCATGGACGTCACCACCCGCCAGGCCTTCTGGGCCACCATGCGCGAACAGGCCGACCAGGGCCGTACGGTCCTCTTCGCCACGCACTACCTGGAAGAGGCGGACGCGATCGCCGACCGGGTGCTGGTCCTGCACCGCGGCCGGCTGCTGGCCGACGGCACGGCGGCCGAGATCAAGGCGAAGGCGGGGGCGCGGCGGATCTCCTTCGACCTGGCCGACGGTCCGGTCGACGAGGCCGCCCTGCGCAGCCTGCCCTTCCTCACCTCGCTCACGGTGTCCAACAGCGGCTCCGCCGCGGAGTCGGGCCGGACCGTCCGCCTCCAGTCCTCCGACGCCGACGCGACCGTCCACGCCCTCTACGGGCTCGGCCTCTACCCCCGCAACCTCGAAGTCGCCGGGCTCGGACTGGAGCAGGCGTTCGTCGCCATCACCACCGCCGAGGAGGCACGTACGTCATGAAGGCCCTGATCCGGCTGGAACTCACCCGCGCCCTGCGCAACCGCAAGTTCCTGTTCTTCTCGGTGCTCTACCCGTCGATGCTGTTCCTGCTGATCGCGGGCAGCGCCGACAGCACGACCGAGGTCGACGGCACGGGCCTGACCCTGCCGACCTACATGATGGTCTCCATGGCCTCCTTCGGCGCCCTCACGGCCGTCCTGATGGGCAACAGCGAGCGCATCGCCAAGGAACGCGAGAGCGGCTGGGTACGGCAGCTGCGGCTGACCACCCTGCCGGGCCGCGGGTATGTGCTGGCCAAGACCGCGAGCGCAGCCGTGGTCAGCCTGCCGTCGATCGTCGTCATCTTCGTCGTAGCCGCCGTCGTGAAGGACGTACGTCTGGACGCCTGGCAGTGGCTCGCCCTCACCGGTGCGATCTGGGCCGGGAGCCTGGTCTTCGCCGCGCTCGGTGTGGCGATCGGATACTCCGCCACCGGTGACGCGGTACGCCCGATCACGATGATCATCTACTTCGGGCTGTCCCTGCTCGGCGGCCTGTGGATGCCCACGACGACCTTCCCGCAGTGGCTCCAGGACATCGCCGCCTGGGTGCCCACGCACGCGTACGCTGCGCTGGGGCAGGCCATCGAGCAGAGCCAGGCCCCCCACGCGAAGGACCTCGTCGTCCTCGTCGTCTCCTTCGCCCTGTTCACGGGCGGCGCGGCCTGGCTGTACCGGAAGGACACGTTGAAGGCGTGAGCGGCACAGGCGTGGGTATCGGGCAGCGCCCGCAGAACCGCAAGCAACGCGTCGTCAAGCTCCTGTGGACCGGTATCTGGCTGGTGTACCTGAGCGCGCCGGCCAACGACCTGCTGCACGGCGGTCACAGCCCGGGCGTCCGGGTGCTCGGCTGGATCGGCCTCGCCGCGTTCGTCACCTGGTACATGCTGCTGCTCTTCCGCACCGGCCGAGGCGAACGCAACAGCGTCGTGCTCGCCTCCCTCGGCGTCCTCGCCGCCCAGTCCACGGTCCTCGCCCTGACCCTGGGCCGGGAGTGGCTGGTGCTGTTCGTGTACGTCTCCATCGCCTCCGGCGCGGCCCTGCCGCTGCGCATGGCGCGCTGGACGATCCCGGGCGCGTCCGCGCTGATGACCGTGATCGCGTTCGCGACGCCGGGCGGCAAGGCATTCCTGGCCGGGCTGCTGATCCCAGCCCTGCTGGGCGGCTTCGCCATGACCGGCGTACGCGAGCTCATCCGCACGACGATCGCGCTGCGCGAGGCCCGCGCCACCGTCGCCCAACTGGCCGCGAACGAGGAGAGACTGCGCCTGGCGCGGGACCTGCACGACCTGCTGGGGCACTCCCTCTCCCTGATCACCATCAAGAGCGAACTCGCGGGCCGGATGCTCCCCGGCCACCCCGACAAGGCCGCCCGGCAGGTCGCCGACATCGAGCAGGTCAGCCGTCAGGCCCTGGTCGACGTGCGCGAGGCGGTCTCGGGCTACCGCCGCCCGCGTCTCGCGGCGGAACTGGCGGGCGCCAGGGTCGCCCTGACGGCAGCCGGCGTGACGGCCGAGCTCCCGGCCGAGCCCGACCTCACCGACGTCGCCGAGGACAGCGAGACGGCCCTCGCCTGGGCCCTGCGCGAGGCGGTCACCAACGTCGTACGGCACAGCGGCGCCCAGCGCTGCACGGTCGAGGTCGCGCGCCGCCAGACCCTCGACGGCCCCGTCCTCGAACTCTCCGTCGAGGACGACGGCTCCGGCGACCAGGGCAACGGCCCCGGCCACGGCCTGACCGGCCTCTCGGAACGCCTGGAGAAGGCGGGCGGCACCCTGGAGGCGGCCGGCACCCGGCAGGGCTTCCGCCTGATCGCCCGCGTCCCGGCCGCCGCGATCTCGGCGGACGTAGGATCCGGTTCATGAGCCGCACGATCAAGGTCCTCCTCGCCGAGGACCAGTCGATGGTCCGCGAGGCCCTGGCCGCCCTGCTCGGCCTGGAGGAGGACATCGAGGTCGTCGCCCAGGTGGCTCGCGGTGACGAGGTCCTCGCGGCGGCCCGCGACCACGACGTGGACGTGGCGCTCCTGGACATCGAGATGCCGGGCGCGACGGGCATCGAGGCGGCGGCGCTGCTGCACAAGGAGCTGCCGGCCGTGAAGCTGGTCGTCCTCACGACCTTCGGCCGCCCCGGCTACCTGCGCAGCGCGATGGAGTCCGGCGCCGACGCCTTCCTCGTCAAGGACGCCCCGGCGGCCCAACTGGCCGAGGCGATACGCAAGGTACTGGCAGGTGAACGGGTCATCGACCCCACCCTGGCGGCAGCGGCCCTGGCGGAGGGCGCAAACCCTCTCACGGACCGCGAGCGGGAGGTCCTGCGGGCAGCGGAGGACGGCTCCACCAACGCCGAGCTGGCAGCAGCCCTGCACCTGTCCCAGGGCACGGTCCGCAACTACCTCTCGACGGCCATCCAGAAACTGGCGGTGCGCAACAGGGCGGAGGCGGTGAGGATCGCGCGGGAGAAGGGGTGGCTGTAGATCGCCGCCGGTGAAAGCGCCCCGAGGGGCAACGCCCTTCAGAGGCGCGGGGAACTGCGCGACCAGCCACAACGAACCCGCAGTCGCGCCACCGGCCCAACCGCTACGGCGAACCGGCGAACTCAGTTGAGCAACGCCCGGGCGGCCCGAGCCTGCCCGCGCACCTGTTCCGCCGCCCCCTCATCCACCGCACAGATCAACTCCGCGTACTCCTCCAACTCCACCGCCCCCTCGACGAAGTCCCCCCGCTGTACGAGCAACTGCGCCCGCTCGAACCGCAACCGAGCCGGATGCGACGGCAGCAGCAGCGACAGCTCCACCGCCCACAGCGCCACATCCGACCGCTCGGGCCGAGTCGCCGCCCAGGCCCGAACGTTGTTCAGAATCCGCAGCACCACATCCAGCGGATCGGCCGGCGACAGCATCGACGAATCCAGCGGCGCCCCCGTGGCCCCCGCCACCAGCAGCTCCGCATCGCCCCCCGTCAACACCCGCCCGCCGTCGAACGGATCGGCGAGCACTTGCTCATCGGTCGGCCCGAACCCCACGACGAAGTGCCCGGGCAGCGCGACCCCGTACACCGGGGCTCCCGCCCGCCGGGCCACCTCCATCCACACCACCGACAACAGAATCGGCAGCCCACGCCGCCGTCGAAGCACCTCGTGCAGCAACGACGACTCCAGCCGCTGATAGTCCGCGGCCGAGCCGCGAAACCCGTACCGCTCCCCGAGCAGCTCCCGCAGGGCCACGGCCCACGCCCTCGGCCCGCCCGGCCGAAACGGCAGCTGTCCGGCCAGGGCATCCAGCTCCACCTGCGCGGAATCCATCCCCGGCTCGTCCAGCGCCCCGTCCGCCTCGGCTCCCACCAGCAGACACAGCATGGACAGGTCGGGCCGCTCGGACCGTGCCTCTTCGGCGAACCGCCGCCGCAGCTCGGCGGAGCGTTCCGGAGGTGGGGGGTAGGGGGGACGCATAGCTGGCTCGTGCCCTTTCGCGGCGATCGGTACCACTGCTCACGGAGATCGATAGTGGTGGTAGGCATGATGCGCGGTGAACCCCATCCCGGCGTACATGTCCCGCGCGCCCGCGTTCTCCGCCTCGACCTGCAGCCACGCCGCCGACGCCCCCTCGTCGAGGGCCTGCCGGGCCAGCGCGGCCATCACCCGGGTGGCCAGCCCCTGCCGTCGCAGCGCCGGATCGACCTCCACGGCGGCGAACCCGGCCCAGCGCCCGTCCACGACACAGCGCCCGATCGCGGCAGGCGTACCGCCTTGCGCTCCGGCAACCGTCGCGAACCACACCGACGGCCCGCTCCCGAGCACGTTCAGGGCCACCTCGCTCACCCCCTTGCGCTGATACCGCGCAAGCCAAGCCTCGTCCGCCTCCCGGGCCAGCACCACTCCGGCGCCCTCGTCCCGGTCGGCGATCGGCGCGAGCGCCCCGATCCACATCTCGGCGGACACCTCCCGCACCCACCCCAGCCGCTCCAGCTCCGCGCACAGCAGCTCCTGCGTGCCCTCCGCCCCGGTCGCGGTCTGGATGTAGGCGGGGAGCCCACGGTCGCCGTACCAGCGCCGTACGGCATCCAGCGCGGCCGGCAGCGGCATGCCGGGATCGCCGAGCGGCAGCACCGAGTTGGCCCGCCGGGTGAACCCGGACGCGGCGCGCAGCTCCCACTCGCCGAGCCGTTCGCTCTCGAGGGGCCGCCACGCGCGCGTGGCGACGTGCGCGAGTTCCTCGTACGAGGCGGCGGGGCCCCGGCGCCGGGCGGGAGCGGCGGGCACCACCTTCCCCGCCACCAGCGACGATTCCGCGATGCGGACGGTCTCGCCACTCTTCCGTGTGATCAGCAGCACACCGTCGTCCCATGATGCGAGAACACCCACCGTGTCGGTGAACTTCTCACCCTCGGCCGCAGGATCGTTCAGGCGGCGTACGGAGACCCGTTTGCCCACGTCAGCAGCGGTGATACGGACCTCAAGGCGTCCCGTCGCTGAGATTTCCACAGGTCAGTTCACCCCTCCTGTTCGGATCATGCCCAAGAACGGAGATACTAGGGGCGGGCATCGACGACGCCGCGCTCCCGCGCGCCAGGCGGCGGAGCCTGAGGAGGCCCGCCAGCGCCCTATCGAGGAGGAACGACAGCGTGACCTACGTCATCGCGCAGCCTTGTGTCGACGTCAAGGACAAGGCGTGCATCGAGGAGTGCCCGGTCGACTGCATCTACGAGGGCCAGCGGTCCTTGTACATCCACCCGGACGAATGCGTCGACTGTGGTGCCTGTGAGCCGGTATGCCCGGTCGAGGCGATCTTCTACGAGGACGACACTCCGGAGGAGTGGAAGGACTACTACAAGGCGAACGTCGAGTTCTTCGACGAGCTCGGCTCCCCCGGCGGCGCCAGCAAGCTGGGTCTGATCGAGCGCGACCACCCGTTCGTCGCCGCGCTCCCGCCGCAGGCCGAGTAATCCTCACCGGCGACCCGCACAGCGTGCCGCCTCGGTCCCGTACGGCCTGATCGCCCCGATCGTCGTACGGGACCGAGGCGTTGCCGTATCCGCTGTACCAGAAAGTGAGCGAGATCCCGTGTCCGCAGTCTCCGACCGCCTTCCGGCCTTCCCCTGGGACAAGCTGGAGCCGTACAAGAAGACGGCCGCCGCGCACCCCGACGGCATCGTCGACCTCTCGGTCGGCACGCCGGTCGACCCGGTTCCCGAGCTGATCCAGAAGGCTCTGATCGACGCGGCGGACTCCCCGGGCTATCCGACGGTCTGGGGCACCCCGGCGCTGCGTGACGCGATCACCGGCTGGGTGGAGCGCCGGCTGGGCGCCCGTGAGGTCACCCACCGGCACGTCCTGCCGATCGTCGGCTCCAAGGAACTGGTCGCCTGGCTCCCCACCCAGCTGGGCCTCGGCCCCGGCGACCGGGTTGCCTACCCGCGCCTGGCCTACCCGACGTACGAGGTCGGCGCCCGCCTCGCCCGCGCCGACCACGAGGTCTACGACGACCCGACCGACCTGGACCCGGCGGGCCTGAAGCTCCTGTGGCTGAACTCCCCGTCGAACCCGACGGGCAAGGTCCTGTCCAAGGACGAGCTCACCCGGATCGTGGCGTGGGCCCGTTCGCACGGCATCCTGATCTTCTCCGACGAGTGCTACCTGGAACTGGGCTGGGACGCCGACCCGGTCTCGGTCCTGCACCCGGACGTGAACGGCGGCTCGTACGACGGCATCGTCGCGGTCCACAGCCTCTCCAAGCGCTCGAACCTGGCCGGCTACCGTGCCGCGTTCCTGGCCGGCGACCCCGCGGTCCTGTCGCCCCTCCTGCAGATCCGCAAGCACGGCGGCATGATGACGGCGGCCCCGACCCAGGCGGCGGTCGTCGCGGCCCTCGGCGACGACGAACACGTCCGCGTCCAGCGCGAGCGCTACGCCGCCCGCCGCGCGGCCCTGCGCGAGGCCCTGCTCCGCCACGGCTTCCGCATCGAACACAGCGAGGCCAGCCTCTACCTCTGGGCCACGAAGGACGAGTCCTGCTGGACGACCGTCTCCGCACTCGCCGACCTGGGCATCCTCGTGGCCCCGGGCGACTTCTACGGCGAGGCGGGCGCCCACCACGTACGAGTCGCCTTCACGGCGACGGACGAACGCGTGAGGGCAGCGGTACAGCGCCTGACGTAAGCCCGTCCGGCTGTACGGCGCCCGCCGGCACCGCTGTGCCCCAGCCCCGGCCGACGTACCGAACGTACCGACGTACCGTCGCAGGCACGCAAAAGCCGACGGGGCCCAGGGAACTCCCTGAACCCCGTCGGCTCAAGCCGGGCGCACGCCGGCGTCAGCCGAGCGGAAGCCCCTGCACCGGCAGCGAACCGGCCGCCGGCACGCCACTCCCGGCCGCGTCACCGAGGACGGTCCCGACCGACCCGGCGACACCGCCCGCGGTCGCCTGCGCCGCGGGCGTCGCCTTCTTCGTGACCTTGCTGCCGGCCTTGGTCGCCGCCGGCACCGCCTTCTTCGCGGCCTTGCCGCCGGTCTTGGTCACCTTGCCACTGGCCTTCGTCGCGGTCGGCAGCGCGTTGTCGACGGCGTTGTCGACCGCGCCACCCGCGAGCCCTGTGGCGTTCGCGGCCGCGCCGTCGACGACGCTCGCGCCGTCCAGGGCGGTGAGCCCGCCGACCTGCGGGGCGTTGGGCAGTTCGGGGGCCGCGCTGGCGGAGCCGGCCGCACCGACCCCGGCAGCCGCTCCCGCAGCGACGAGCAGCGCGGCACGGGCGATCCGGCGGGTCAGGGGGAGGGACATGATGCTCCTTCGACGGTTATGTCGGATGAGAACGATGAAGTGTCCGACCACGCCCGGCAGTTGACCGACTGGCTGTTGATCTCCGGGCTCGGACGCAGTGACTACCGCTCGAAGCCCTCGAAGGTTGCGGCGGCGCAACGTAAAGAGTTGGCAATGCGTCGCATTATCGCCTGCGGATAAATCCGGGCAAAACTCATGCCGCCCGAAACCCTGCCGAATCCTTACAGCCCTTGATTCCCAAGGCCTTTGACGGATGCGAGGGTGTCCGCGCGAAAACCTGCCCACACCACCGCCGACCGACACCTCGGGTGACCCTCGGGAGTGATCCGCCGAACGCCTGCGCGTGGCAGTCGACGTGTACGGGCCGGCTGCTACGGCATGGTTGTGATCCGGACCGCGTCCAGCCCGCTCCGCACCCCCGAGGCGCCCTGCCCCGCGAGCGGACGCCACTGGCTGTCGGTGTTCCCGGCGGTCCACTCCCGGCCCGCGTACGCCACCCGCTTGATGTGCAGATCGGAGGCGTTGGCCACGGCCCAGTGGGCCAACTGCCAGCCGCGCTCGCGGACACCGCGCCCGGCGCCGGAACCCCCGTCGGCGGTCACGGGCAGCACGACGGTCTGCCCGTCGCTCCCGGCCGCGGACGCGGTGGGCGTGGGCGTGGTCTTCTCGGCGCCGACCTCGGCCGAGGCCGGCTGGAGCGCGTCCCGCCCGAAGTCCCGTACGAGCGCGGCCCGCACGGCGTCCGGACCCGTGGCCCGCGTGGCGGCGGGGCGCCCCTCGCAGGTCAGCGTGGCCGCCGAACGCCCGGTGAGGGCCGCCGCGAGCAGCGTCGCGTCCGGCTCGTGCTTGGCGTAGGCCTCCGGGAAGCCACTGCGCTGGACGTGCTGCGCGGCCACGGTGAGCGGCATCTCCAGGTAGCCGCGGACCTTGACCAGGTGCTTGTAGAACATGCCCGACGAATAGATCGGGTCCATGATCTCCGCCTCGGTGCCCCAGCCCATCGAGGGCCGCTGCTGGAACAGTCCCAGCGAGTCGCGGTCGCCATGGGTGATGTTGCGCAGCGCCGACTCCTGCAGGGCGGTCGCGAGGGCGATCGCCACGGCCCGCTCGGGCAGGCCCCGGCCGGTGCCGACAGCGGCGATCGTCGCCGCGTTCACCGCCTGCTCCGGCGTGAACTCGTACCTCGCCCCGTCGCCCGAGGCGACCTGGCAGCCCGGCTCGCCCGTGCCGCCGGTGACGTACTGCACCGCGAGATAGGCCGCGACGGCGAGCAGGACCAGGAAGGCCGCCCCGCGACGCAGGAGGCGGCCACGACGACTGGAGGAGGGGTACGGCTCTGGCACGCCCTACAAGGTAGCTGAGGTTACCGAGGGGTATGGGTCGAGTGAGGAAAGTGGGAGGACGGCCCCACGGTCCGGCGCGTTAGGGTCGGCACCATGGCCGACACCTCCCTTGACCTCACGCTGGACGCCGCGAAGCTCACCGCGCAGCTCGTCGACTTCCCCTCCGTCAGCGGCACGGAACAGCCTCTCGCGGACGCGATCGAGGCCGCCCTGCGTGCCCTGCCGCATCTGACGGTCGACCGGTACGGCAACAACGTCGTGGCGCGCACCGACCTGGGTCGGCCGGAACGCGTGATCCTCGCCGGCCACATCGACACGGTGCCGATCGCGGACAACGTCCCTTCGCGGCTGGACGAGGACGGCGTCCTGTGGGGCTGCGGCACCTGCGACATGAAGTCGGGCGTCGCGGTCCAGCTCCGCATCGCCGCGACGGTCCTGGCCCCGAACCGCGACCTGACCTTCGTCTTCTACGACAACGAAGAGGTGACCGCGGACCTCAACGGCCTCAAGCATGTGTCCGAGGCCCGTCCGGAGTGGCTGCAGGGCGACTTCGCGGTCCTGCTGGAGCCGTCGGACGGCGAGGTCGAGGGCGGCTGCCAGGGCACGCTCCGGGTGCTCCTCAAGACGAAGGGCGAGCGCGCCCACTCCGCGCGCAGCTGGATGGGCTCGAACGCGATCCACGCGGCGGCCCCGATCCTGGCCCGCCTGGCGTCGTACGAACCCCGTTACCCGCTGATCGACGGCCTGGAGTACCGCGAGGGCCTGAACGCGGTCGGCATCTCGGGCGGCGTGGCGGGCAATGTCATCCCGGACGAATGCGTCGTCACCGTCAACTTCCGCTACGCCCCCGACCGCACCGAGGAGGAGGCCATCGCGCACGTCCGCGAGGTCTTCGCCGACTGCGGGGTCGAGGAGTTCGTGGTGGACGACCACAGCGGCGGCGCGCTTCCCGGCCTCTCGCACCCCGCGGCAGCGGCGTTCATGGCCGCGGTCGGCGGCACCGCGCGCCCCAAGTACGGCTGGACGGACGTCTCCCGTTTCTCCTCCCTCGGCATCCCGGCGGTCAACTACGGCCCCGGCAACCCGCACTTGGCGCACAAGCGGGACGAACGGGTCGAGACGGCGAAGATCCTGGCGGGGGAGGAGCGGTTGAGGGCGTGGCTCACGGCGTAGGACCCGGGGTGGACGAGGGGTGAGCGTGCGCCCGGGGATCGCCGGTGCGGCGCTTCATGGCAGACATGCACACGTCCCCCGTCCGTAACCCGCGTGGATCTACGCTGAGTGGAAAGACTGCAACATCTGCACGACCTGCAAGTCCGCAGGCCCCGCAGCGGAGGGAGCGTACATGGCTACCGGCAACCCCGAGGGGAAGAAGCAGCCACCGTCGGAGCAGCGTCTGGGACCGGTGATCCGCAGGCGGGGTCAGGTGACGGCGAGCACGACCGACCAGCGCCTGCTGGATGCGGGCGGACCCTCCGACTGGGTCCACACGGACCCCTGGCGAGTCCTGCGCATCCAGTCGGAGTTCATCGAGGGCTTCGGCACCCTCGCCGAACTCCCGGCCGCCATCAGCGTGTTCGGCTCGGCCCGCACACCGGTCGACTCTCCCGAGTACGACGCCGGAGTCCGCCTCGGCCGGGGCCTGGTCGAGGCCGGCTTCGCGGTCATCACCGGCGGTGGCCCCGGTGCCATGGAAGCGGCGAACAAGGGCGCCTGCGAGGCGAAGGGCGTCTCGGTCGGCCTCGGCATCGAGCTCCCCTTCGAGCAGGGGCTCAACCCCTACGTCGACATCGGCCTGAACTTCCGGTACTTCTTCGTCCGCAAGATGATGTTCGTCAAGTACGCGCAGGGCTTCGTGGTCCTCCCCGGTGGCCTCGGCACCCTCGACGAACTCTTCGAGGCCCTCACTCTCGTCCAGACCCAGAAGGTCACCCGCTTCCCGATCGTCCTCTTCGGTACCGAGTACTGGGGCGGCCTGGTCGACTGGCTGAAGAACACTCTGATCGCCCAGGGCAAGGCCTCGGAAAAGGACCTGCTCCTGTTCCACGTCACGGACGACGTGGACGAGGCGGTGGCCTTGGTGTCGAAGGAGGCGGGGCGCTAGCGCCGGGCTTGAGCCGTACGGTCCGGTGTCCGAGGACGAGGAGTGTTTCTCGGCGCCGGTCCAGGCATTTCAGCCCGTCCGGCGCTTGAGGACGAGGCCGGTCAGGCCGAGAGCGGGGCTGGGGGCGCAGCCCCCAGGTCCAGGGTCGACGGGGCAGCACACCTTCAAGGGCGGGACGGGCAGGGGCGGCGGGGGCGAAGAAGGCTAGGCCAACCCCCGCCGCGCCACTGCCGGAGCCCGCCACCCCGCGATCGACGCCACCATCTCCAGCACCTGCCGCGTCTCCGCCACCTCGTGCACCCGGTACACCTGCGCCCCCAACCACGCCGACACCGCAGTAGTGGCCAGCGTCCCCACCACCCGCTCCTTCACCGGCCTGTCCAACGTCTCCCCGACAAAGTCCTTGTTGGACAGCGACACCAGCACGGGCCACCCCGTCTCCACCATCTCCCCGAGCCGCCGAGTCGCCTCAAGACTGTGCCGCGTGCTCTTGCCGAAGTCGTGACCCGGATCGATCAGGATCGACTCCCGCGGCACCCCCAGCGCCGACGCCCGCTCGGCCAGCCCCACAGTCACCCGCAGAATGTCGGCCATGACGTCGTCGTACGTCACCCGGTGCGGCCGAGTCCGGGGCTCCGCACCTCCGGCATGGGTGCACACCAACCCGACCCCGTACCGAGCGGCGACCTCCGCCAGCCCCGGATCCGCCCCGCCCCACGCGTCGTTCAGCAGATCCGCCCCCGCCTCGCACACCGCTGCCCCGACCTCGGCCCGCCAGGTGTCCACGCTGATCACGACATCCGGGAAGCGCCGCCGCACCTCGGCCACGAATGCGACCGTCCGCCGCGCCTCCTCCTCGGCGGTCACCTCTTCGCCGGGCCCTGCCTTGACCCCACCGATGTCGATGATGGCCGCACCCTCCGCCACGGCCTGCTCCACGCGCGCGAGGGCGGGCTCGTCGCGGAACGTCGCCCCCTGGTCGTAGAAGGAGTCCGGGGTCCGGTTCACGATCGCCATGATCACCGGCTCGTGCGTGTCGAACTCACGCCTGCCCAGCCTGAGCATCCCCTGTGACCTCTCCTTGTGTGTCCTGGTACGTCCCGCCCTTCGGGCCGCCTGCGACCCTAACTGTCAGAGTCGCATGGCACGATCGGACCCTGACACACTCGACCGCTCGCATACACCGACCGTGGGGGCCGCAGCGATGGTTATGTTCTTGTTCCTGGTCGTCGCGTTGGCCGTCGTGGTCGCCGCGGTGACACTCGCCGTGGTGGGCGGCGGTGAGAGCGACGGCCCGCTGCCCGAGGCAGCGCCCGAGCGCCTGCAGGACCTGCTGCCGCTGGACCGCCCGCTCGACCGCGCGGACATCGAGACCCTCCGCTTCCCGATCACTGCCCGCGGCTACCGCATGGCCGACGTCGACGACGCCCTCAGCCGCCTCGGCGCCGAGCTCGCCGAGCGCGACGCCCGCATCGCCGACCTGGAGTCCGCGCTGTCCGGCGCGCAGGCCTCGGCCGGTCATGTGTCGATGGACAAGCCCGCCCAGGAGGACCAGCAGTGAGTGACGGCACTGCCCTCGCCGGCCCGGACGGCGCCCTGCGCTGCCCCTGGGCCTTGTCCACCCCGGACTACGTGACGTATCACGACGAGGAATGGGGCCGCCCGGTCCACGGCGACGACGCCCTCTACGAACGCCTCAGCCTGGAGGCATTCCAGTCGGGCCTGTCCTGGATCACGATCCTGCGCCGCCGCGGCGGTTTCCGAGCCGCCTTCGCGGGCTTCGAGATCGCCAAGGTCGCCACCTTCACGGACGCCGACAAGGACCGCCTCCTCACCGACGAGGGCATCATCCGCAACCGGGCGAAGATCGACGCGACCGTCGCCAACGCCCGCGTCCTGGCCGACTGGGCCCCCGGCGACCTGGACGCCCTGATCTGGTCCCACGCCCCGGACCCGACCACGCGCCCGGCTCCGAAGACCCTCGCGGACGTCCCAGCGGTCACCCCGGAGTCGACGGCCCTGTCCAAGGCCCTGAAGAAGAGGGGCCTGCGCTTCGTGGGACCGACGACGGCATACGCCCTGATGCAGGCGTGCGGCCTGGTCGACGACCACTTGCAGGCATGCGTCGCGAGGAGCGCTCCGTAAGGGGCGCGGGGCTGTGCCGATGTGCGGCTCCGCCGCGTGGGCGCGGCCAACCACGACGGACCCGCAGCCCCCGACGGCGCTACCGCCCCGAGCTCATCGGCCCAAGTACTTCGGCTTCTCCTTGTTGACGAAGGCCTGCACCGCGATCGCATGATCGTCCGAGGACCCCGCTCGCGTCTGCAACTCGTCCTCCTTCTCCAAGGTCTCCTCCAAGGAGTGCGACAGTCCGAACGCCACCGCCTCCTTGATCGCCCCGTACGCCACCGTCGGCCCCTCGGCCAGCGCCCGCGCCACCTTCTCGGCCTCCGCGCGCAGCTCATCCGCGGCCACCAGCCGGTTCGCGATCCCCAGCTCGTACGCCTCCTGCGCCTTGATGTTCCGCGGGAACAGCAGCAGGTCCGCCGCGCGGCCCGGTCCGACGACCCGCGGCAGCGTCCACGAGATCCCGGAGTCGGCGGTCAGCGCGACCCCCGCGAAGGACGTGTTGAAGGCCGCCGTATCCGCCACCACCCGATAGTCCGCAGCGAGCGCGAACCCGAAGCCGGCCCCGGCAGCGACCCCGTTCACCCCGGCCACCACCGGCTTCGACATCCCGGCCAGCGCCCGCACGACGGGGTTGTAGTGCTCCCGCACCGTGCTCATCGTCTGCCCCGACCCCGTCTCGCGGTCGGAGACCAGCAAGCCGATGTGCTCCTTCAGGTCCTGCCCCACGCAGAACGCCCGCTCCCCGGCCGCGGTCAGCAGCACGGCTCGTACGGCGTCGTCGCCCGCCGCAGCCTGGACCGCGTCCCGCAGGGCGACCTTGGTCTCGATGTTCAGCGCGTTCATCGCCTCGGGGCGGTTGAGCGTGATCGTCGCGAGCCCGTCGCTCACCTCGTAGAGCACGGTGTCGGCCATGGCGTATCCCCTCCGGTGCGGCAGCTCGGGCGTACTCGTCGGTACGCACCTGTCTGAGGGACAGCATGGCGGAGATCACCGGCGACCGCCCCGACCGGACGTGTGACCTGCGTCAAAGAATTTGCGTCCGGTTCCGTTCGGCCGAAGCGCGTGCGGCGGAGCAGTATCGCAGTCACATCGCCGAATTGAGTGGTTTTGCTCGCGCGCGTTGCCCAAGCGATGCCGACTGATGTTGGTCATCGGGTCCTGAGATGCGGGATAATGGCTTGGAAGCAATGTGTTCGATGCCGGTGTCGCGTGTCCCATACCTGACGCGCGTGCCCTCCATGGGGCCGTCGGCTTTGACGATGAGCTGGTTTCAGGAAGGGGAACGAGCATGGCGGCCATGAAGCCGCGAACGGGCGATGGCCCGCTCGAGGTGACCAAGGAGGGGCGGGGCATCGTCATGCGCGTTCCGCTCGAAGGCGGCGGTCGGCTCGTCGTCGAGCTGACCCCGGACGAGGCCGACGCGCTCGGCGATGCCCTCAAGAAGGTCGTCGGCTGACGCGGCAGCGACCCTACCCTTTCGGCGGCCCCGGCATCGCACATGGTGCCGGGGTCGCTGCTTTCCCGGTACGCCTGCGATTCCCGCCGCTCCGTCTGTCAGTCTTCCCGGTAGGTCGGTGGCTATTCCCAGTAGGAATACGGCCTGTGTGGCGGCCGGTCAGGCGGTCAGCGCTTGACCGCGCACAGCAGCCCGTCGCCCACTGGCAGCAGGGACGGAACCAGCTCCTGGCTCTCGCGCACCGCGCGCAGCAGCTCCCGGATCCGTATGACCTCGGTGGGCTGCGGGCCCGAGTCGACCGTGCGGCCGTTGGCGAAGACGCCCTCGAAGACGACGAGGCCGCCCGAACGCAGCAGGCGCAACGATTCAGCGAGATAGTCGAGGAACTCCAGCCGGTCGCCGTCGCAGAAGACGAGGTCGTAACCGGCGTCGGCGAGGCGGGGCAGGACGTCCAGGGCGCGGCCCGGGATGAAGCGGGCGCGGTTGCTGGCGAAGCCGGCGGCACGGAAGGCCTGGCGGGCGAACTGCTGGTGCTCGGGCTCCGGGTCGACCGTGGTCAGCACACCGTCCGGGCGCATACCGTGCAGGAGGTGGATTCCGGAGACGCCGGTACCGGTGCCGATCTCCGCGACGGCCTTGGCGTCCACGGTGGCGGCGAGCATCCGCAGCGCGGCACCCGTGCCGGGCGACACCGAGCGCAGCCCCGCCTCACGGGCCCGGTCACGGGCCCAGCGCAGGACGTCGTCCTCGGCGACGTAGGCGTCGGCGAACGCCCAGCTCGTCTGCCGGTTGCCGGTAATGACCCTCTCCTGTCCCCGTGGTTGCCTGGGCGTGACTGTATCCGTTGCGGCCGGGAACCCGCAGATGGGACCAGGCGTTTAGAGGGGTGTGAAGACGAGCGGGGGGACACGGTTGGATCACGACGACGAGCAGCGCCGAGAGCAAGTGCTGACGCAGGCCCACCAGCCGTGTCAGCCCAGATCAAATTCTCGTAAAACCGCTTATCCGGAGCTAACGGGCGAGGTGGCTATGGTAGGGGCTCCACTGGACACCACCAGAGCCGACAGGGGAGGTGCGGCTGCGCCTGTGGATCGGGGAGGAGTGCTCCGGCGCTTTCTCGGATCGGCAGGTAGGCCGAAATCCGTGAACGACACCGCTGACCACAGCCACGCCGACGACTACGCCCAGACCGCGACCTTCTCCACCGACGCGGACGGGCAGGCGTGGACTCCGCCCACCTGGGAGGAGATCGTCAGCACGCACAGCGGCCGCGTCTACCGCCTGGCGTACCGCCTCACCGGCAATCAGCACGACGCAGAGGACCTGACGCAGGAGGTCTTCGTCCGCGTCTTCCGCTCCCTGTCGACTTACACGCCGGGCACCTTCGAGGGCTGGCTGCACCGCATCACCACCAACCTCTTCCTGGACATGGTCCGTCGCAAGCAGCGCATCCGCTTCGACGCACTGGGCGACGACGCCGCCGAGCGGCTGCCCAGCAAGGAGCCCACGCCCCAGCAGGTCTTCAACGACGCGCACTTCGACGCGGACGTCCAGCAGGCCCTCGACACCCTCGCACCCGAGTTCCGTGCCGCCGTCGTCCTGTGCGACATCGAAGGACTGTCGTACGAGGAGATCGCCGCGACCCTCGGCGTCAAGCTCGGCACCGTCCGGTCCCGGATCCACCGCGGCCGTTCCCAGCTGCGCAAGGCCCTCGCGCACCGTTCGCCGGAGGCGCGTGCCGAGCGCCGCTCCTTCGTGCCGCGCGTGCCCGCACTGGGGGGAGGGGGCGCGACCGCGTGAGTGCCACCCGACCCAACCCCGCCGAACGGCTCCTCGCCGAGCAGCACCTTGGCGACCGACTCTCCGCCCTCGTCGACGGAGAGCTCGGTCATGAGACGCGCGAGCGCGTCCTGGCCCACCTTGCGACCTGCGCCAGGTGCAAGTCCGAGGCCGACGCCCAGCGCCGACTGAAGAACGTCTTCGCGGAGGCGGCCCCGCCGCCTCCCTCAGAGAGTTTCCTGGCCCGTCTTCAGGGCCTCCCCGGGGGAGGTGACCTGGACGGCGGCGGCTCGCCGCTCGGCGGGGGAGGATTCGGCGGACTGTCCGGACGGCCCGGCGCCGGGGCCTTCGGAGTGAAGGGGGACGACCGCTTCGAGTTCGGATACGTCCCGTCGCGCTCGCACGCCGTCCCGGCGCTCCCCGCCTCTGACCGCGGCTTCCGTACGCACCCCGTGGGCCGTCATGACGCCGATCGCGCGTCCTCCCGTATGCGGTTCGCGTTGGTCGCGGCGGGTGCGGTGTCGCTCGCGGCCATCTCGCTGGGCGGTGTCACGACGAGCGCGCCGACCGATGCGGAAGCGCGCGGTGGCACGGGGACCGGCAGCAATGTGACCCCGACGCGGACCCAGGGCACGGGCGCCACGACGGCACCGGAGAACCAGCGCCGCCGTGCCGTGGGCCCCCTGCTCGCGCAGGGACAGGGTGCGCGGACGCCCGACACCTCCGTGGCCCCGACCGAGGTCTCGGCTCCCCTCCTGCCCGGGATGCCTGCCCAGGCCGCCGACGCGGACATACACACCCTCGCCGCGCCCGTGGTGGCAGGCGCGGCCGCCATGTCCCCGCTGATACGCCCGCTCAGTGCGACCGCGCCGCTCGCCCTGACCTCGTGGGCCACGACCGCCGCGATCACGGCCGCCCCCGACCTGCTCACCGCACCCCTCCCCGACGCGACCTCATCCCCCTCCGCCCCTGAGGCCACCCGCCGCTGACCCGTCCTCTGCGCAGCGGACCGGGAACCTGATTGAATCCAGGGTGGGCCGCGCGCCGTGCCTGTGGGCCGTGCGCGGAGTGGATGAGCTGCGGCCGCCGTTGATGCCGCGTGCCGGATGGGGGGTAGCACGAGGTCGCCGGTTTCCTGGGGGGAACCTGAGTGCGACAGCGCAGAGTCGAGTAGGCATTCGGGCGCCGGGACGACCCGGTGGCGGCCTGCCGAGAAGCCAGGGATCGGATGCAGCCGCGGCCGTGGGTGCGGCACCGTTCGGGCGGGGTTCCTTGGACAGCCGGCACACGGGCTGCGGGGTGGCGACCGATCGGCTGTGGCTGCCCAGCCGGACGCCGGCCGTGTCCGTTGGGACGCGGCCCGGGAGCGGAGCGCCCTACTCGAGCATCGGGTCAGCAGTGAGCAGGAAGCAGAGCATGAACGAGGGGAAGCCCGCGAAGGCGAAGTGGTGGAACCGGCCTCGACCGCAGGGGCCTTCGGCCGAGCCGGAGGGGGCCGCACCGACGCCGGGCGACTTGAGCGAGCCGACGGCACCGGCCGGGGACGCTGGAGACGACGGTGCGCGGGGCCACCGTGCTGACACCGACGGGGACTTCGAGCTGGCGCTGCCTGCGGTGAGCGACGGTCGTGGTGGGACTTCGGCGCAGGGCGACTTCGAGCTGGCGCGGCCCGCGGTGGGGGCAGCCGGCGACGCGACTTCGACAGAGGGAGACTTCGAGCTTCGGCCCGCGGTGAGCGGCAGTGGTGGTGACGGGGCTTCCGCCGAGACTGACTTCGAGCTTCGGCCTGCGGTGAGCGGCAGTGGTGGTGACGGGGCTTCCGCCGAGACTGACTTCGTCCTGGCCCGGCCTGCCGCGCACGTGGACGGCGCAGGCGACGGCGAGGCGGCTTCGGGTGAGGGGCGCTTCGAGCAGGCCCGGCCGACCGGAGCGCCCGCGCCCGCCCCGGAGGCCGACGTGACAGTCACAGCAGCCGGAGCTGCCGACGACGAGCGCCCCGAGCCCCTGCACGCCCCCGACCCCTACAGCACCCCTCCCTACGGCGAGCCCGGCCCCTGGGCGCCCGCTCCGCCGGTCCAGCACCCCGCGACCACGCCCGCGCCCGGGACGGCCGTACCGAGCCCGCCCCCGTCGGTGCACGGCGTGCTGACGCCCGCGCCTGGGACGGCCGTGCCGAGCCCGCCCCCGCCGACGCATGGCGTGCTGACGCCCGCGCCTGGGACGGCCGTGCCGAGCCCGCCCCCGTCGGTGCACGGCGTGCTGACGCCCGCGCCTGGGACGGCCGTGCCGAGCCCGCCCCCGTCGGCGCACGGCGTGCCGACGCCCGCGCCTGGGACGGCCGTGCCGAGCCCGCCCCCGTCGGCGCACGGCGTGCTGACGCCCGCGTCCGGTGCAGCCGCCTCGACGACCGGCACCGAGGGCACAGCGCACACCGCACCCGGGCCTCCGGTACCCCCGTCTCCGTCCGGCGCCGAACCCGCCCCCGCACCGCCCCCGGCCCTCAGCGCAACCGTCACGGCGGCGCCCCCCGGCATCCCCGCCCAGACACCACCTCCGGCGACCGGCACGGCCACCCGGGCCACCCCGGCCCCGACGGCGGATACCCCAGCCCCTGCCAACCCCTGGCAGAACTACGACCCCTGGTCCCGCACGCCCCACGCGCCCCACACCACGCCGCTCCAGCAAAACGGCGCCACAGGTGTCACCGGCGTGCCGAGCCGCAAGCGAGGGAGGAAGGCGCTCCTCGTCGGTGCCCTGCTGCTCGCGCTCGTGTCCGGTGGGGTCGGTGGTGTCGTGGGGGCGTCCTTGGAGCGCAACGGCGGTGTGGGGGCCGTCGAGCTGCCGCAGGCCGGCAGTGAGTCCGCCGGGCGGGCGCCGGACAGTGTCGCCGGGATCGCCGCGCGTGCCCTGCCGAGCGTCGTGACGCTCCATGTGAGCGGCAGCGAGGAGCAGGGCACCGGCACCGGGTTCGTGCTCGACGACCGCGGTCACATCCTCACCAACAACCACGTCGTCGAACCCGCGGGCGATGACGGCGAGATATCCGTGACCTTCCACAGCGGCGACACCGCGAAGGCCACCGTCGTCGGACGGGACGGCGGCTACGACCTCGCCGTCGTCAAGGTCACCGGCGTCAGCGGCCTCGCCCCCCTGCCGCTCGGCAACTCCGACAACGTCCAGGTCGGCGACCCTGTCGTGGCCATCGGCGCCCCCTTCGACCTGGCGGGCACCGTCACCTCCGGCATCGTCAGCGCCAAGGAGCGGCCGATCACGGCCGGTGGCGAGAGCGGCGACGGGAGCGACATGTCGTACGTGGACGCGTTGCAGACCGACGCGCCCATCAACCCCGGCAACTCCGGCGGTCCTCTCCTCGACGCCCAGGGCCGTGTCGTCGGCATCAACTCCGCGATCCGTTCCGCCGACAGCGGCTCCGACCTCGACGGCGGCCAGGCCGGTTCCATCGGCCTCGGCTTCGCCATCCCGGTCAACCAGGCCAAGCGCGTCGCCGAGGAGCTGATCAACACGGGCAGGGCGACCCACCCGGTCATCGGGGTCACGCTCGACATGGGCTACACCGGCGACGGAGCCCGCGTCGGCACCAAGGGCAGCGACGGCGGTCCCGCGGTCACGGCCGGCGGCCCGGGCGCCAAGGCAGGCATCAAGTCCGGCGACGTCATCACCGAGGTCAACGGGCAGCGCGTGCACTCCGGTGAGGAGCTCATCGTCAAGACCCGCGCCCACCGCCCCGGCGACCGGCTGGAACTGACCTTGGAGCGTGGCGGGAAGGAGATCTCGATCCCGCTGACGCTGGGCTCGTCGAGTGGAGGCTGAGCGGGCCGAGACTCACAGAAACCTCTCAGCGTGACCCGTGTCACTGCCCACACGGGTGCTGACAAGGCAAACAACCCGGAAAACCGCACGACCACCCGCATTCGGAGGCCTCGGGACAGTACCGGTCGTAGCGGATCGCCGGGTACCGTGGAGCCGACCGAGGACATCGCAAGGAGCTTCAGGTGTTCAATGACATAGGACCGCTCGAGCTGGTGACGCTCATTGTCCTCGCCGTGCTCGTCTTCGGTCCGGACAAGCTCCCGAAGCTCATCCAGGACGCCACGCGGACGATCCGCAAGATCCGCGAGTTCTCGGAGAGCGCCAAGCAGGACATCCGGCAGGAACTGGGCCCGGAGTTCAAGGACTTCGAATTCGAGGACCTCAACCCCAAGACGTACCTCCGCAAGCAGCTGGACAACGACGAGCTGGGGCTGAAGGAGATCCGCAACGGCTTCGACCTGAAGAAGGAGATGGCCGAGGTCACCGACGCCGTCCACGGCCGTGACGCGGAATCGCCCTCGCCGTCCTCCGCCTCGGGTTCCGCCGGCGGCACGATCGACATGACGAAGAAGCCCGAGAGCCCCCGCGACGAGCGCCCGCCGTACGACGCGGACGCCACCTGACCCGTACGAACAGGCGGGCGGGACACCGCTCGTACGTGACGCTTCTCATACTCCGCCCGGGTCGTGCACGGCCTGAACACGCCCTCTGTGCGCCCCACGCGCCGGGCGGTTTCGCTGCCGCTCGGAGCGGGGTGGCTATGCTGCCGAGTTGTTGTGCGGACCGGACGAGTACGCCCGAAGGGGGGCGGGCCGGGCTGGTCCGGCGAGAACGAGGAGGCGTCCGGGTACATGGAGACGACGAGTCAGACATCGAGTCGGGCAGTCGCGCAGGAACCGGCCGTGGAGAGCGGACAGCAATTCCCCTCCGCCCGGCGCACGGTCGACGGCTACCTGTTGGCGCCCTTCCCGTGGTACGGCCTCGACGAGGCCTTCACGGGGCCGCGCTGGCTGATGCAGGTCGGCATGGCGGCCGACGGGTCCGTGGAACACGGATCGATCGGGCACGGCGACGAGCCCTCCGTACGGAACGAGGCGACGGAGGACCGGGAGAAGTTCGCGGTGGTCGTGACCGTCGCGGCGAACCCGTCCCGGCGGAGCGCCGACGGTACGGGGCTGCTGGAGGCCACCTCGGTGTCCTCGGCGGCGTGGCTCGCCGGGGTGGGGCTGCTGTCCTTCACCTGGCCGGGGCAGATGGACCACTCCCTGCGCGACGACTGGCTGGAGCAGCAGACGGAGACGGCGTGGGCGCTCGCGGACGACCTCGAGGGTTCGGACTGGTCGACGCTGTCCCTGCCGGTGGACGGGGTGCCCACACCCTTCCACTACCGGGAGTCCGAGTTCGGCTGGGTGCTGGCCGGCTCCACCGAGGAGGGGGTGCACGTGGGGGCGTACGGGAGAGGCATGAGCGCGTACGGGCTGGGCTTCGCCGTCATCAAGGACATCGCGGCGTACGCCTAGGCCTCGACCTGCACCGGGTTCCGGTCACGACGATGGGGGCGCCGTCCGGTGAGACGGCGCCCCCATCGTCGTACGGGACTCAGAACTTGTTCTTCGGGGTGATCCCGAGGGACAGCCCCGAAAGGCCCCTCTGGCGGCCTCCCAGCTTCCCCGCGATCGCGCGCAGCGCCGAGCCCGCCGGGGAGTCGGGGTCCGTCAGGACGACCGGCTTGCCCTCGTCGCCGCCCTCGCGCAGACGGACGTCGATGGGGATGCTGCCGAGGACCGGGACGTTGGCCCCCGTCGTGCGGGTGAGGCCCTCGGCGACCGTCTGGCCGCCCCCCGTGCCGAAGACGTCGACCATCTCGTCACAGTGCGGGCAGGGCAGGCCGGACATGTTCTCGACCACGCCGACGATCTTCTGGTGGGTCTGGACGGCGATGGAGCCGGCCCGCTCGGCGACCTCGGCGGCCGCCTGCTGAGGCGTGGTGACGACGAGGATCTCCGCGTTCGGGACCAGCTGGGCCACCGAGATCGCGATGTCGCCCGTGCCCGGCGGCAGGTCGAGGAGCAGGACGTCCAGGTCGCCCCAGTACACGTCCGCCAGGAACTGCTGGAGCGCGCGGTGCAGCATCGGGCCGCGCCAGACCACCGGGGCGTTGCCCGGCGTGAACATGCCGATGGAGATGACCTTCACACCGTTCGCGGACGGCGGCATGATCATGTTCTCGACCTGGGTCGGACGCCCGTCCGCGCCCAGCATGCGCGGCACGCTGTGGCCGTAGATGTCGGCGTCGACGACGCCCACCTTGAGGCCGTCGGCCGCCATCGCCGCCGCCAGGTTGACCGTCACGGACGACTTGCCGACACCGCCCTTGCCGGAGGCGACCGCGTACACGCGGGTCAGCGAGCCCGGCTTGGCGAAGGGGACCTCGCGCTCGGCGGTGCCGCCGCGCAGGGCGTTCGCCAGCTCCTTGCGCTGCTCGTCGCTCATGACGTCGAGGGTGACGTCGACGCGGGTGACGCCCTCGACGCGGGAGACGGCATCCGTCACGCGCTGCGTGATCGTCTCGCGCATCGGGCAGCCGGAGACCGTCAGGTACACGGTGACCGCGACCGCACCGTCCGCACCGATCTCCACCGACTTGACCATCCCCAGTTCAGTGATGGGGCGGTTGATCTCGGGGTCGTTCACCGTCGCCAGCGCTTCGCGCACCGCGTCTTCCGTAGCCATAGGACGATGGTACGGCGCGGTAGCCATGCCCCGGTAAGCCCGTCAGCGGTCGTCTACGTCACGTCCCGCAGACCGATCTGCCGGGAATACCCCGTGCTCGCGGTGGCCACTGCGCCGGTGGCCGTTGCCCCGCTCGTCCAGGTCCTTCAGCAGGTCCTGCAGCTCCGAGCGCATCCAGTCGCGGGTGGCCACCTCGCCGAGGCCGATGCGCAGCGCGGCGATCTCGCGGGTCAGGTACTCGGTGTCGGCGATCGACCGCTCGTTCTGCTTGCGGTCCTGCTCCAGGTTGACCCGGTCGCGGTCGTCCTGCCGGTTCTGCGCGAGCAGGATCAGCGGGGCGGCGTAGGAGGCCTGCAGGGACAGGGCCAGCGTCAGGAAGATGAAGGGGTACTCGTCGAACCGCAGATCGCCGGGTGCGGCGATGTTCCACAGCACCCACACGATGATCACGATCGTCATCCAGACGAGGAACCGTCCGGTGCCGATGAAACGGGCGATGCGCTCCGACAGCCGTCCGAAGGCCTCGGGATCCCACTCCGGCAGGATCCGGCGGCGCGGCGGGCGGGGTTGGTCCAGGCGCGCACGGGGCGCCCGGGTGGCCGCGGTGGCGCCCGACACGACGCGCTCGCGCGTGCCCTCGCGCTCAGGAGCCATGGACCGTCACCCCCTCGCCCGCGCCCTCGTCCAGGTGGAACTCGGTCTCCCGCCAGTCGTCGGGCAGCATGTGGTCCAGCACGTCGTCCACGGTCACCACGCCCAGCAGCGACCCGGATTCGTCCACGACGGGCGCCGCGACCATGTCGTACGTCGCGAAGAACCCCGCGACGACCGGCAGCGCCGCGTCCGGGTCCAGGGCCTCCAGAGCCTCGTCGACCATGGAGCTGACCAGCGTGTACGGCGGGTCGCGCAGCAGCCGCTGGAAGTGGACCGTGCCGAGGTACTTGCCGGTCGGGGTCTCGTCGGGCGGGCGGCAGACGTAGACCTGGGCGGCCAGGGCGGGCGACAGGTCGGGGTTGCGGACCCGGGCGAGAGCGTCGGCGACGGTGGCGTCGGGGCGCAGGATGACCGGCTCGGTCGTCATCAGACCGCCGGCCGTGTGCTCCTCGTACGCCATCAGACGGCGCATGTCGGCCGCGTCGGCGGGCTGCATCAGGCTCAGCAGCCGCTCCTTGTCGTCCTCCGGCAGCTCACCGAGGAGGTCGGCCGCGTCGTCCGGGTCCATGGCCTCCAGGACGTCGGCGGCGCGTTCCTCCTTCAGCTTGCCGAGGATCTCGATCTGGTCGTCCTCGGGGAGCTCTTCGAGGACGTCGGCGAGGCGGTCGTCGTCGAGGGCCGCGGCGACCTCGGCACGGCGCTTGGGGGAGAGGTGGTGCAGCACGTTGGCGAGGTCGGCGGGGCGCAGCTGCTCGAAGGTGGCGAGGAGGCTCTCGGCGCCCTGTCCCTTCTCCTCCAGGGTGAAGCCGGTGACGGCGGACCACTCGACGGTCAGCGACTCGCCCTTGGCCCGCCGGAAGGCGCCGCTGCGGCCGCCCTTGCGTACGAACACCTTGTCGATCTCCCAGTCCCGGCGGGCCGGCAGCTGCCCGACCGACAGATCGAGGACGGTGACCTCCTCGCCGGTCTCGACGAGGGTGACGCGCCGGTCGAGAAGCTCGCCGAAGACGAGGCGCTCGGTGGGGCGCTGCTCGAAGCGGCGGACGTTGAGCACGCCGGTGGTGATGACCTGGCCGGACTCGATGCTGGTGACGCGGGTCATGGGCAGGAAGATGCGGCGCCGGGTGGAGAGTTCGACGACCAGGCCGAGCACGCGTGGCGGACGCCGGCCGACCCGCAGCATGACGACCAGATCGCGGACCCGGCCCACCTGGTCGCCGTTCGGGTCGAACGCGGCGACGTCGGCGAGGTGCGAGACGAAGATCCGGGGAGCGCCGGCTGCCATTGCTGCGGCTCCTTTGCCTGCTGTTGCGCTTGCCTGTTCGTGGACTGTGCCGCTTACCCGAATTGCCCGCTCGGGTGGGCTTCAGGCTAGCCCGTCCGGATCCGATACGCCCTGGTGAGCAGTCCGGACGGACTGGCTCCGCCTGGGCCCTGACACCCCGGTACGCTGCGGTACGCCGCTCGGGTCCCACAACAGAAAGGCAGCCCCACCTGTGCCTGCGATTCCTCAGGGTCGTATTCGCCGGGCCGCGATGGTGAGCGCCGTGTGCGCGCTGGTCGTTTCGGGAACCGGACTGACGGGATGCAGTGAGGACCCGGACGAGGGCACCAACGGCGTCGGCAAGCTGACGGCCGCCGAGATCCAGCGCAAGTCCCGCACGGCCGCCGACTCCGCCGAAGCGGTCCGCCTCGCCGGGAGCGTGGTCACCAGCGGGCGCACCTACAAGCTCGACATGCAGCTGAAGGCCGACGGCGGCACGGGGTCGGTCACCGCCCAGGGGGCCACCTTCCAGCTGCTGCGGATCGGCGAGCAGCTGTATCTGAAGGCCGACGCCGGGTTCTGGAGCGATGCGGACGGCGCCAAGACCGATGCGGCGGCGGACAAGCTGAACGGCAAGTACGTGAGGGTGCCGGAGGGTGATCCGTCGTACAAGAAGTTCAGCGGATTCACGGACAAGGGTGTCCTGCTCGACGGCCTGTTGACGCTCCACGGCGCTCTCGCCACCGACGGGCGCCACGAGCAGGAGGGCACCCGCACCATCCGCATCACCGGCGACAAGGGCGCCGGCGGCACCCTCGACGTCTCCCTGGAGGGCACTCCGTACCCGCTGCGCCTTACCCGCGCGGGCGGCGGCGGCACTTTGACCTTCTCGGCCTGGGGCAAGGACTTCCCGCTGGAGAAGCCGGACAAGGACGAGACGGTGGACTACGGCAAGCAGCTGCCGACGTCTTGACGGCCCTGCTCGGTGACCGCCCGGCTGAGTACCGCCCGGCGGTGCAGCGCCTAGCGGCGTCGCTTCTGCTTCTTCTTCAGCAGCAGCCGCGGCAGCCCCGCGGGGATCGGCTCACGTGTCGTCGCCGGGGAAGGCAGAGGCGCCTCGGCCAGTGAGCCGTCCGGCAGCGGGGCGGTGGTGCCCGTCGGCTCCAGGCGCAGTACCCGGCACTCGCGGGCCCATCGGGACGGCATGGCCTCACCGTCGGGCGCGTTGAGGCGCTTGCCCTTCAGCTCGGCGACCGTCGCCTCCCACGGCTCGGAGCCCGGCGCCAGTTCCACGACCTTCGCCGACCAGGAGACCAGCCGGCCGCCCTTGTCCTTGCTGCGGACCGTCACCTCGGCCGTGGCCCCGTCGGCCAGCCCCGGCAGCGGCTGCTCGCCCGGCCCGTCGCCGACGACACACGCCGCACCCTCGTGCCACGCGTGCCACAGCGCCCGGGCCGCGACACCGGGTCCGCTGACCCAGACGAGGCCGGACTTCTTCGTGGCCTCCTCGACGAGGGCCTGGTCGAGCAGCTCGCTTGTCATGCCCCAAGCCTATCCAGCCGGCTCCGGCCCGGTCGGCGGCGCCGGAATCGGACCGCTCAGAGCCATCCGTTGCGCTTGAGCGTGCGGTGGATGCCCAGACAGATGGCCACCGTGATGCTCATGATCACGGGGTAGCCGTACTTCCAGTGCGTCTCCGGCATGTAGTCGAAGTTCATGCCGTACACCCCGCACACCATCGTCGGTACGGCGATGATCGCGGCCCACGAGGTGATCTTCCGCATGTCCTCGTTCTGCGCCACGGACGCCTGCGCGAGGTTGGCCTGGAGGATCGAGTTGAGGAGCTCGTCGAAGCCGATGACCTGCTCGTGCACGCGCGCGACGTGGTCGGCGACGTCCCGGAAGTACTTCTGGATGTCCGGGTCGATCAGCCGCATCGGCCGCTCGCTCAGCAGCTGCATGGGCCGCAGCAGCGGCGACACCGCGCGCTTGAACTCGAGGACCTCGCGCTTGAGTTGGTAGATCCGCCCCGCGTCCGTGCCGCGCGGCGTGCCCTTGCGTCCGGGCGAGAAGACCTCGGTCTCCACCTCGTCGATGTCGTCCTGCACCGCGTCGGCGACGGCGATGTACCCGTCGACGACATGGTCGGCGATCGCGTGCAGCACGGCTGACGGACCCTTGGCGAGCAGCTCGGGGTCGTCCTGCAGCCGGTGCCGCAGCGCCCGCAGCGAGCCCTGCCCGCCGTGCCGGACCGTGATGAAGAAGTCCCGGCCGGTGAAGCACATGACCTCGCCGGTTTCGACGACCTCGCTGTTGGCGGTGAGTTCGTCGTGCTCGACGTAGTGGATGGTCTTGAAGACGGTGAACAGGGAGTCGTCGTAGCGCTCCAGCTTGGGGCGCTGGTGCGCCTGCACCGCGTCCTCGACGGCCAGCGGGTGCAGCCCGAACTCACTGGCGATACCGGCGAATTCGGCCTCGGTCGGCTCGTGCAGGCCGATCCACACGAACCCGCCGTCCCGCCGTACCCGGCGCATCGCCTCGTGCGGGGTCAGCGGCTGCGGGGTCTCGACGCGGGCGCCGTCGCGGTAGACGGCGCAGTCGACGACGGCGGAGGGCGTCGCCGGGTCGCGGGTGGTGTCGTACGTTCCGGTGTCCTTGCGCAGCGAGACGCGGGAGGGGCGGACCACGGCACGCAGGTCGCGGATCATCGACATGAGCAAGCTCCTTCGCAACGGGCAACGAAGCGTGAAGGGCCGCAGCACGGTTGGAACTGCCCGGAATGGGGACGTCCTGACTTCAGGATGTTTGGCACGTCCACAAAGCGGGGAGCACCGCACCGTCGCGGTGATGGGCTTCGTTGCTGATTCAGATCAAACAGATCAGGCAAAGCGAAACGAAGTGCTCTTCCGCGTGAGGACGCGAGCATGAAAGGCGGCGGTCAGCCGGAGGCGGAACAGCCGAATCAGCTACATCAGCGGCGGGAAGAGCGAGTGGTACTGCACGGTCGACTTCGATCCATGACAGCCCCACCTCCTCCGGCCGGTCCCTCGTGAGGGACGATCCATACCCCGTTCGGGGTTCCCCGTAGGGGAGTCTCTATTCGGTGTCAGGACTCGATCGCGAAGCTTCTGCATGCCGTCCCGAACACCGGGCAAGAGTATCAGCCGACTGAAGTGTCAAGGCGCTCCTTTGCCCGGTACTGACGAGTTCTATGCTCGGCGCATGGCTGATGTTCTCCCTCTGGTCGAGGCCCGGTTGCGCTCCGCGCTGGGCGAACCGGACGCACGCGCGGCGGTCACCTTTCTCGGTACGGACCGCATGGAGGTGCTCCGTTTCCAGGAGGGAGACCTCGTGCGTTACGCCACACTCGGCATGTCCGCGCATCCCATGAACGACCCCACCGCGATGGTCGCCGACCCGGTCAAGGGCCCCCGCGCCGAGCTGGTGCTCTCGGTCCGCGCCGGGGTCGCCGACACCGACAAGGTGCTCCGCCCGCTCGCCGTGCTCGCCGCGTCCCCGCAGGTGGAGGGCGTGATCGTGGCTCCGGGCGCCTCGCTGGACGTCGGTGAACCGCTGTGGCCGGGGGCTCCGTTCACCTCGGTCCTGGTCGCCGAGCCGGGCGGCCTGGTCGAGGACCTGGAACTCGACGAGCCTGCCGACCCCGTGCACTTCCTGCCGCTGCTCCCCATGACCCCGAACGAGGCCGCGTGGAAGCGGGTGCACGGCGCCCAAGCCCTCCAGGAGCGCTGGCTGACGAACGGGACGGACCTCCGGGATCCCGCCCGGACGTCCGTCCCGCTGGACTGACCGCCGCGTGAGTAACCTCACCAACCGGTGGCTGAAAAGCGTCAGTTGGCGAACACGGTCACGCTGTCCTCGGTGGCGTGCGCCGGCGCCAGCTCCTCGGCCTCGCCACTGAGCGACTTCCGGCGTACGACGACCACGAGCGAGCCCAGTACGGCTGTGACGGCAGCCACGACGAACGGGATGCGGAGGCTGCCGGTCCACTCCTCGATCCGCGGCGCGAAGTAGGGCGCGGCCGCCGCCGCGAACCACCGCACGAAGTTGTAGCCCGCGCTCGCCACGGGGCGAGGGGCGTCGGAGACGCCGAGCGCCAGCTCCGTGTAGACGGTGTTGTTCACGCCGATGAACGCGCCGGACAGGATCGTGCAGACGACGGCGGTGGTGTGGTCGCCGTAGCCGAGGACGAGCACGTCCGCGGCCAGCAGCACCAGGGAGCCGCCGAGCACCTTCAGCGAGCCGAACCGCTTCTGCAGGCGTGGCGCCACCAGCACCGAGAACACGGCGAGGAGCAGACCCCAGGCGAAGAACACCGCGCCCGACCGGTACGGGCTCATGTTCAGCACGAACGGTGTGAAGGCCAGCACGGTGAAGAACGTGTAGTTGTAGAAGAACGCCGAGACCGCCGCGGACGCGAGGCCGCCGTGGCCGAGGGCCCTGATCGGGTCCAGCATCGAGGTCTTGCGGGCCGGCTTCGGCTGCTCCTTCAGGAACGCCGCGATGCACAGGAAGCCGACCGCCATCAGCGCGGCCGTACCGAAGAACGGGTAGCGCCAGCTGGCGTCCCCGAGCAGCGCGCCCAGCAGCGGTCCGCAGGCCATGCCGAGGCCGAGGGCGGACTCGTACAGCAGGATCGCCGCAGCGCTGCCGCCGGCTGCCGCGCCGACGATGACAGCGAGGGCGGTGGAGACGAAGAGCGCATTGCCGAGCCCCCAGCCCGCCCGGAACCCGACCAGCTCGCCGACCGATCCGGACGTGCCCGCGAGGCCTGCGAAGACGATCACGAACGCGAGGCCGAGCAGCAGGGTCTTGCGGCCGCCGATGCGGCTGGAGACGAATCCGGTGACCAGCATCGCCACGGCGGTGATGAGGAAGTACGAGGTGAAGAGCAGGGAGACCTGGCCGGCGGTGGCGTGCAGGCCGCCGGCGATGGACGGCAGGATCGGGTCGACGAGCCCGATGCCCATGAAGGCCACGACGGAAGCGCCGGCAGTCGCCCACACGGCCCTCGGCTGCCGCAGGATGCTGCCCGCTCCCGCGTCGAAGGGGTCCATTGCGTTCTCCAATCCCGGACTGAGGTAGGTGGCAGATACACAGAGTATGTTAGCTAGTCTAATTAATGCAAGCTACATCTATATTCGGTCGGCACGCGTTCCGTCCGGACGGGTGATCGTCCTTGACGTGACGCAGAAGGGGTAGGAGCGTGGGGGCCTATGAGGGGCGAACCCAGTTGCCCGAAGTGTGGTGGCCGGGTCAGGGCTCCCGGACTCTTCGCCGACACCTGGCAGTGCGATGTGCACGGCACCGTGCATCCGGTGCAGCCCGTGATCCCGCCCAGCGTCGAGGCCCTCGGTGTGGTCGTGCATCGCACGCATGTGCCGGTGTGGATGCCGTGGCCGCTGCCGATCGGCTGGCTGTTCACCGGCGTCGCCAGTGCGGGCGACGACCGCAGTGGCGGCCGCGCGACCGCCGTGGCCTGCTCCGGACCCGGCCCGCTGGGCGGCATGGGTGAGCTGATCCTGGTCGCCGAGGAGCTCGGCGTCGGCCTCGGCGCGCGCTACGCGGGCATCGACGGTCCGGATCCGGGGCCGTACATGAACGTCGAGAAGCCACCCCAGGTCAAGGTTCTGGCCGCCGGTCGCCCGACCCCGCTGTGGCATGTCTCCGGAGCCCCGGACGACCGTGCCGTCTTCGCGGGCGAGGCGCTCGGGATGTGGCTGTGGGCGGTCGTGTGGCCCGAGCAGTCGGGGTTGCTCATGTACGACGAGCTGGTGCTGACGGATCTGCGGGACGCGGGGGCCGAGGTGGAACTGGTGCCCTGCGGGGCGTTGTCGCCGCGCTTGCTCGAGCCGTAGCGCTCCGCTGGGTCGGGCCGTGGTGCGCCCAAGAGCACGGGTGGTCGAGGGTGGTCTGCGACTGCGGGTTATTTGTGGTTGATCGCGCAGTTCCCCGCGCCCCTTTCAGGGCGCTGCCCGTAGGGGGCGCTCGGGCTGTGTGGGTGTGACAAGGGTCGTTGAAAATCTGGTTATCCTTGAGCGGTCCCTGCCGTATCGTCCCCCCGACTGGAGTTCGCGTCGTGCGCATCGACCTGCACACCCACTCCACCGCTTCCGACGGCACGGACACCCCCGCCGAGCTGGTACGCAACGCCGCCGCGGCCGGACTGGACGTCGTGGCGCTCACCGACCACGACACCACCCGCGGATACGCCGAGGCCATCGCCGCGCTGCCGCAGGGGCTCACTCTCGTCACCGGCGCCGAGCTGTCCTGCCGGATCGACGGGATCAGCATGCACATGCTGGCCTACCTCTTCGACCCCGAGGAACCGGCGCTGTTCGCCGAGCGGGAGCTGGTGCGCGACGACCGGGTGCCCCGGGCCCAGGGCATGGTCGCCAGGCTCAACGAGCTGGGCGTGCCCGTCACCTGGGAGCAGGTGCTGCGGATCGCCGGTGAGGGCTCGGTCGGGCGGCCGCACGTCGCCTCCGCGCTGGTCGAGCTCGGAGTCGTACCGACCGTGGGCGACGCCTTCACCGAGGACTGGCTGGCCGACGGCGGCCGGGCCTTCGTGGAGAAGCACGAGACCGACCCGTTCGAGGCCGTCCGGCTGATCAAGGCCGCGGGCGGCGTCGCCGTCTTCGCGCACCCCGCCGCGAGCAAGCGGGGCCGCACGGTGCCGGAGTCCGCCATCGCGGACCTGGCCGCGGCCGGGCTCGACGGCATCGAGGTCGACCACATGGACCACGACCCCGACACGCGGGCGCGGCTGCGCGGGCTCGCCAAGGAGCTCGGGCTGCTGACGACCGGCTCCAGCGACTACCACGGCAGCCGCAAGACGTGCGTGCTCGGCGAGTACACGACGGACCCCGAGGTGTACGGCGAGATCACGCGGCGGGCCACGGGGGCGTTTCCCGTGCCGGGGACCGGCGGGGCCTGAGGCTCACCCCGTCACCGCTTCACCCCGTCGCATCCTCATGCTCGCGTCCCGTTCGTTTCGTTCCTCCGCAAGGCACCCATGTTCGACCTCGCCGTCTTCGGCTCCCTGTTCCTGACCCTTTTCGTCATCATGGATCCCCCCGGGATCACCCCGATCTTCCTCGCGCTCACCGCCGGCCGACCTGCCAAGGTGCAGAAGCGGATGGCCTTCCAGGCCGTCTGCGTGGCGGGCGCTGTGATCGCGGTCTTCGGGCTCCTCGGCCATCAGATCCTCAACTACCTGCACGTCTCCGTCCCCGCGCTGATGATCGCGGGCGGGCTGCTGCTCCTGCTGATCGCGCTCGACCTGCTCACCGGTAAGACGGACGAGCCCAAGCAGACCAAGGACGTGAACGTCGCCCTGGTCCCGCTGGGCATGCCGCTGCTCGCCGGGCCGGGTGCGATCGTGTCGGTCATCCTCGCCGTGCAGAAGGCCGACAGTGTCGCCATGCAGGTGTCGGTGTGGTCGGCGATCCTCGCCATCCACGTGGTGCTGTGGCTCGTGATGCGGTACTCGCTGCTGATCATCAGGGTCATCAAGGACGGCGGCGTGGTCCTGGTGACGCGGCTCGCGGGCATGATGCTGTCGGCGATCGCTGTGCAGCAGATCATCAACGGCGTCACCCAGGTGATCCAGGGCGCCTGAGACCTCGGAACCGCGCAGCGCCCTCGAGGGCGCTGCCGGATGCGCGAAGCCCCCGTACGGCGTCAGTGCCGTACGGGGGCTTCGAAGCTACTGCGGTGATCCGCGTCTGTTATGAGGCCGTGGTGTCGGCCGGTCGGATCCACAGACGCTGTCCGGTGGCGGCGGCCTGCTGAACGATCCGGTTGACGGAGGCGGCGTCCACGACGGTGCTGTCCACGGGCGTACCGTCGAACTCGTCGAGTCGCATGATTTCGAAGCGCAAGGGCTTCTCCCTTCGTCTGGTCATCCTCCTGCGGAGAACTGAGGAGAACTACTTGGTTACACACGTATGCAACGTGCTTCGTGTTGCAAACATTCCCTACGCTAAAGAAATTTTTCGAACGTCTAACTACTGACCGGTACACGGTCGTCCGGAGATCAAGGCGGGACTGACCGGGACCGGTTGTGTCCGCAGCGTGACCGCCGGGACAATGGTGGCGATGAACGACGACCTCGCGGCGCTCGGCGCCCGCATCGACCGCACCAACGAGCTGCTGCAGCGCATGCTCGCCGAGGTGGCGAAGACGCCCTCCACCCATGCGATTTTCGTCGACGCGGGCTATCTCTACGCGGCCGCGGGACGCCTGGTCGCCGGGACGGAGGACCGCCGGGCCTTCGATCTGGACGCCGAGGGGCTGATCGAGGCGCTCATCGACCGGGCACGCACGATCTTCGCGGACAGCAGGCTGCTGCGGGTCTACTGGTACGACGGCGCCCGCCGCCGCATCCATACGGCGGAACAGCAGTCGATCGCCGAGCTCCCCGACGTGAAGGTGCGGCTGGGGAACCTCAACGCCAACAACCAGCAGAAGGGCGTCGACTCACTGATCAGGACCGACCTGGAGTCCCTCGCCAGGCACCGCGCCATCAGCGACGCGGCGCTGCTCGGCGGCGACGAGGACCTGGTGTCGGCGGTGGAGGCCGCGCAGGGGTACGGGGCGCGGGTGCACCTGTGGGGCATCGAGGCGCCGGAAGGCCGTAACCAGGCCGAGCCCCTGCTCTGGGAGGTCGACAGCCAGCGCACCCTCGACCTCGACTTCTTCAAGCCCTACGTCTCCCGGCGCACGGCCGCCGCGTACGAGGCGGCGGGAGCCCGGCCGACGCGGGAGGACGTCCGGTTCGTCGGCGCCCAGATCGCGGCGAAGTGGCTCGCGGCCCGGGGGCGGGAGTCGCTCGTGGAACTGCTGCCCGGCCATCCGTATCTGCCCGGGTCCGTCGACCAGGACCTGCTCGTGGAGGCCGAGGGGCTGCTGCAGTACTCCCTGCGCGGGCAGGCGGATCTGCGGCGGGCGCTGCGGGACGGGTTCTGGGAGCACCTGCAGGCGCAGTACTAGACCGGGCGCAGAACTGGACCGGGCGCCGCACTCGGCCATGCGTCGGATCGGACGAGGAGCCGCACTCGGCCATGTGCCGGATTGGCTCAGGCGTCGCACCACGCCATGCGTCGGATGGGACCAGGCGCCGTATCAGGCCTGGGTGGCGGACCCGTCGACGGTGTTCCAGAAGTCGGCGACGGCCTCGGCGGTGCGCAGGGGCTGGTCGGCGTTGGGGGAGTGCTCGGCGTTGGGGATGACGGTGCGGCGGGCGTTCAGCCGTGCGGCCATGTCGTCGAGGAGCGGGACCGGCCAGGTGTCGTCGCTCGCGCCTGACAGGACGTGGAACGGGAGGGGGAGAGCGGCGAGTTCGTCCACGCGATCCGGCTCCGTGGTCAACTGGCGGCCCGTGGCGAGGAGTTGGGCCGGCTTCGTGCCGAGCCAGCGCCGGCGCAGCAGGTCCGGGCCGCCGATGCCGCGCGCCGGCCCGCCGACCTCCTCGGGCGGCCCCATCGCGAGGATCGCTTCCCAGGTCTCGGCCATGGTCATCACCGCGAGCGCGTCCCGCAGCAGCTTCACGCGCTGCTGCTGGGAGTCCGAGATCTGGGCGGGGCCCGACGCCATGAGAGTGAGCGAGCTGAACGGGGTGTGGTCGAGGAGAACGGCCGCGCGGGCGATCTGGCCGCCGAGGGAGTGGCCGAAGAGGTGCAGGGGAGCCTCGAGAGTGCCGAGCGCTGCCGCTTGGGCGAGGACGTCCCGCGCCAACTCCTCTCGCGCATACGGCGCTTCGTCGCGCTCCGGACCGTCCGACTCGTGCTGTCCCCGCCCGTCGACGGCGATCGTGCGGTAGCCGCGCGCCGCGAGCGGCTCGTGCATGAGCGTGAAGTCCTCCTTGCTGCCCGTGAACCCGGGAAGCAGCAGGGCGACACCTCGGACCTCGACACCGGGAGCGGCGGGCGAGTCGACGACGGCGAAGGTGCCGCGGGAGGTGTGGAGGGGGTAGGCGCGGGCGTTCGGGGGCGGCGTGAAGGCGGGTTCGGTGGTCACGGGGGGAGGGTAGCGGGTGGGCCGTAGGACCCCCATGGGTCCGTCCGGGAAAGCCGACGGCCCGGCCACCGCGCGAGGCGGGACCGGGCCGTCGTACAGGAGATCAGCTCTCCGCGGGCTCCGTGGCGGCCGTGGCCTTGCGGGCACGGCGCACCTTGGGCTTGGCCTCGGCCGCGCTTTCGGCGGCCTCCACGGTCGCCGCCGCCTTGCGGGTACGGCGACGCGGCGCGGGCGCCTCGGTGGCCTTCGGTTCCGCGGTCGCCGTCGGCTCCTGCGTGGCCTGGGCCGGGATCTCGGCGGCCAGGGTGGCCGACGCCGCGGTCTTGCGGGTGCGGCGTGCCTTGGGCTTGGCCTCGGCGGCCTCGGCCGTGTCGACGGCGGCGTCCGCAGCGGCAGTCGCCTTGCGGGTCCGGCGGGGCTTGGCCTCGGCGGCTTCCGGCTCGGTGACGGTCGCGGCGGCCTTGCGCGTACGACGCGGCTTCGCCTCCGTGCCCTCGGCCGTGTCCACGGCTGCCTCGGCAGTGGCGGTGGCCTTGCGGGTGCGGCGCGCCTTGGGCTTGGCCTCGACGGCTTCCGCCGTGTCGACGGCGGTCTCCGCAGCGGCGGCCGTCTTGCGGGTGCGCCGCGGCTTGGTCTCGGCTGCCTCCGGCTCCTGGGCCGTCTGAGCCGGGATCTCGGCGGCTTCCACGGTCGCCGCCGCGGTCTTGCGGGTGCGACGCGCCTTGGGCTTGGCCTCGGCGGCCTCGGCCGTGTCGACGGCGGCTTCGGCCGCAGCCGTTGCCTTACGGGTCCGGCGGCGCGGCTTGGTCTCCGTCGCCTCCGGGGCCTGAGGCGCAGCCTCGGTGGTGCCCTCGGCCGTGTCCACGGCGCTCTCCGCCGTGGCCGTCGCCTTGCGGGTGCGGCGGCGCGGCTTGGCGGCAGGGGCCTCTTCGGCCACCGCGACCTGGTCGGCCGCAGGCGCCGCAGCGGGCTCGGACGCCTGCACGGCCTCCGCGACCTGCGCGGTCTCCACCTCCGGCGTCGCCACGGCCGGAGCCGAAGTCGCCTTCGGTTCCGCCGACTTGCGGGTCCGGCGGCGGCGCGGCTTCGCCGGGGTCTCCTCGGCGGAGTCCAGGGACGGGCCCTCCGCCGTCGTGACGGCCGCCTCTGCGGCGTCCGCGGGCTCGGGGGCCGAGGACGTGGCGGTCACGGCCTGCTCCGCCGACGCCCCGCTGCGGGTGCGGCGACGGCGGCGCGGGGTGCGGGGCTCGGTGACGGACTCCGCCGTGCCGGCCCCGGCGGTCTCCTCCGGAGTCCCGGAACCGACGGCGGGCGCCGACGTCTCGTCCAGCGTTGCTCCACCGCGCGTGCGGCGGCGGCGACGCGGCGTGCGCGCCGGGCGCTCACGGTCCGGCGAGGACGAGCGGGACTCGTCCCGGCCGCCTCGGCCACCGCGGCCGCGCGCACCGCGTCCGCCGGTCTCGCCGAGGTCCTCCAGCTGCTCCGCCTCCAGCCCGGCGCGCGTGCGCTCCGAGCGGGGCAGGACGCCCTTGGTGCCCGCGGGGATGCTCAGTTCCTCGAAGAGGTGCGGGGACGTGGAGTACGTCTCCGGCGGGTCGTTGAAGTTCAGCTCCAGCGCCTTGTTGATCAGCTGCCAGCGCGGGATGTCGTCCCAGTCGACGAGAGTGATCGCGATGCCCTTGGCGCCCGCGCGGCCGGTGCGGCCGATGCGGTGCAGGTACGTCTTCTCCTCTTCCGGCGACTGGTAGTTGATGACGTGCGTCACGCCCTCGACGTCGATACCGCGAGCGGCGACGTCGGTGCAGACGAGGACGTCCACCTTGCCGTTGCGGAAGGCGCGCAGCGCCTGCTCGCGGGCGCCCTGGCCGAGGTCGCCGTGGACCGCGCCGGCCGCGAAGCCGCGCTGCTTGAGCTGGTCGGCGAGGTCGGCCGCGGTGCGCTTCGTACGACAGAAGACCATGGCCAGTCCCCGGCCGTCGGCCTGCAGTATGCGCGCGACCATCTCGGGCTTGTCCATGTTGTGCGCGCGGTAGACGTGCTGCGAGGTGTTCGCGACCGTGGCGCCCGCGTCGTCCGGCGCGGTGGCGCGGATGTGGGTGGGCTGCGACATGTAACGGCGCGCGAGGCCGATGACCGCGCCCGGCATGGTCGCCGAGAACAGCATGGTCTGGCGCCTGGCCGGCAGCATGTTGATGATCTTCTCGACGTCGGGCAGGAAGCCCAGGTCGAGCATCTCGTCGGCCTCGTCGAGGACGAGCGCCTTGATGTGCTTGAGGTTGAGCTTCTTCTGGCCCGCGAGGTCCAGCAGTCGGCCCGGGGTACCGACGATCACGTCGACGCCCTTCTTCAGGGCCTCGACCTGGGGCTCGTAGGCCCGGCCGCCGTAGATCGCGAGGACGCGGACGTTACGCACCTTGCCCGCGGTGAGCAGGTCGTTGGTGACCTGCGTGCACAGCTCGCGGGTGGGGACGACCACGAGTGCCTGCGGGGCGTCGGTGAGGGCGTCGGGCCCCGCGCGCCCGGCCTCCACGTCGGCGGGGACGGTGACGCGCTCGAGGAGCGGGAGACCGAAGCCCAGCGTCTTGCCGGTGCCGGTCTTGGCCTGGCCGATGACGTCCGTGCCGGAGAGGGCGACGGGGAGGGTCATCTCCTGGATGGGGAAGGGGTTGATGATGCCGACGGCCTCAAGGGCTTCGGCGGTCTCGGGAAGGATTCCGAGCTCTCGGAAAGTCGTAGTCAGGGTGCTGCCTCTTCTGTGTACGCGGTGCGAGGCGAGCGCGGGGGTCTTGACGGACCGTGCCGGGGACGTCGGCTGCCATACGGATTGGCCGTAGGACACGGGACCACTGCCGACGCTCTAGCGCTCGTACCGCTGAGGGTGTCCCTCCGGTCGTCGTACGCATCTGTGCCGTACGACCGAGGAGGGCTGTCGGGTCGGAGCCGATCGGGCCTCCGACCGGGCATCCTCATAACGTGCGGCCCGTCGAATACATCAGAGTACTCAGCGGGCGCATTACCACCATACCCTGGAAACGCGCACATGCGATGGCCGAATTGGTCACGTAGTCGGCGTCACACTGATTGACCAGGGACTTCCGTGACGTGGAGAGCGGGCTATTGTGCGCTACATGACGACGCCTGACAACACGCCCGACGCCTCCGACACCGCTGACTCCGCCGTCGAGACCGGCGGCACCGTCGCACACACCGGGGTCGCCGCCCAGGACTGGGCGCAGGCCTCCGCCGATCCGCAGTACCGGGCCGCCGTCGTGGACCTGCTCGGCGCGCTGGCCTACGGGGAGCTGGCGGCGTTCGAGCGGCTGGCGGAGGACGCCAAGCTGGCGCCGACGCTGGGGGACAAGGCGGAGCTGGCGAAGATGGCGTCGGCCGAGTTCCACCACTACGAGAAGCTGCGGGACCGGCTCACCGAGATCGGGGCCGAGCCCACGCAGGCGATGGAGCCGTTCGTCGCGGCGCTGGACGGCTTCCACAAGCAGACGGCGCCCTCGGACTGGCTTGAAGGGCTGGTCAAGGCGTACGTCGGTGACTCGATCGCCAGTGACTTCTACCGGGAGGTCGCCGCGCGGCTCGACTCGGACTCGCGGGGGCTGGTGCTGGCCGTGCTCGACGACACCGGGCACGCCTCCTTCGCAGTGGAGAAGGTGCGGGCCGCCATCGACGCGGATCCGCGTGTGGGTGGACGGCTCGCCCTGTGGGCCCGGCGCTTGATGGGGGAGGCGCTGTCGCAGTCCCAGCGGGTCGTGGCCGACCGGGACGCGCTGTCCACGATGCTGGTGGGCGGGGTGGCGGACGGGTTCGATCTCGCCGAGGTCGGCAAGATGTTCTCGCGGATCACCGAGGCGCACACCAAGCGGATGGCTGCGCTGGGACTGGCGGCTTAGGCGCCGGCCCCGCTTCCTGGGGGCCTGCGGCCTCGCTTTCTGGGGGCCGGCGGCCCCCAGACCCCTGCTTCGGCCCTGGACGGGCCTCGTCCTCAAACGCCGGACGGGCTGGATTTCGCCGGCCGGCGCTGGGACGTGAGCGCCGGCCTTCGGACGGCGTCAGGAAGCCGGCGGCCGGTCGTCCTCGGAATCTACGCGGTCGCCGAGTGCCGGCTCAGTCTTCCCGCGGGGCGTACCAGCAGGGAGAGAGAGGCGGCGGAGACGACTGCCGCGCCGATCAGGATCACGAAGAGGTTGCCGAAGTCCAGCGCGGTGTGCGTGATGAACGCGCCGAAGAGGGCGCCGGCGACGCCCGTCGGCAGGACCAGGGAACTCGTCGGCAGACGGTGCGGCAGGCGGCGGGTGGCAGCCCACGCCAGGGCCAGGCCTAGGATCGCGGAGCTGAGCGCTTCCAAGAGCATGCTGGGGTCCCTCCCACATGGCCGACCTGCTCGAACCGGTCGTAGCCCGTCATACCCCTGACCTGCGGAATGCAATCCTCCTGTGTGATCGACCTGTGCTCCGATCGTGGAGAGACGGGAGGGGCCCGGCGACCGTGGTCGCCGGGCCCCTCCCGTCACGCCTGTCTGTCGGCGCCTTCTCGCTTACAGCGCGCCGAAGCCCACCTTGCGCGGGGCCGGCTCGCCGAGCTCCACGTACGCGAGGCGGTCTGCCGGGACCAGGACCTTGCGGCCGTGCTCGTCCACGAGGGTCAGCAGCTGTGACTTTCCGGCCAGCGCCTCGGACACCGCCCGCTCGACCTCCTCGGCACTCTGACCGCTCTCCAGAACGATCTCGCGGGGCGCGTGCTGCACGCCGATCTTGACCTCCACGGCTATGTCCCTCCGACGGTCAGTGAAGTGCGCGACCTTCCGCGCCGTACCCAGCACACATTAGCCCGGTGAGGGGACCTGCACGCTCCGCCCAAGAACGCCAGGAGCGAACAGGGGGCGGGAACAAATGCCCGACACGCTCAGTGGTGCTCGGTGCCGTGCAGCGGGAAGCCCGCGATGCCGCGCCAGGCCAGGGACGTCAGCAGCTGCACCGCCTGGTCGCGCGGCACGCTGCGGTCGCTGTGCAGCCAGGAGCGGGCCACGACCTGGGCGAGGCCGCCGAGGCCGGAGGCGAGCAGCATCGACTCCGCGCGCGAGAGGCCGGTGTCCTCGGCGATGACGTCGCAGATCGCCTCGGCGCACTCGTTCGTGACCTTGTCGACGCGCTCGCGCACGGCGGGCTCGTTGGTCAGGTCCGACTCGAAGACCAGACGGAAGGCGCCGCCGTCGTCCTCGACGTACGCGAAGTACGCGTCCATCGTCGCCCGCACGCGCTGCTTGTTGTCGGTCGTCGACGCGAGCGCGTGGCGTACGGATTGGATCAGGGACTCGCAGTGCTGGTCCAGCAGGGCGAGATAGAGGTCGAGCTTGCCCGGGAAGTGCTGGTAGAGCACCGGCTTGCTGACGCCGGCGCGCTCGGCGATGTCGTCCATCGCTGCAGCGTGGTAGCCCTGCGCGACGAACACCTCCTGGGCGGCGCCCAGCAGCTGGTTCCGTCGGGCACGGCGCGGCAGGCGCGTGCCCCGCGGGCGTGCCGCCTCTGTCTGCTCGATGGCTGTCACGCCGCCTCCCAATGTCGTCCGCATGCGGTGTGCGCCGCGTCGCCATCGTACTTTTCGGTAACCCTGGTGTGCGCGGTACGAGCGCAGAATTTCACGGACCGGACGGTGACGAAAGTCGCGCAGAAGGTTTGAAACCCGTCCGGAACGGGCAACAACTGGTCTCTTTCCTGCTCAACGGCACTCTCTTCCGTGCCCACCTGTACCTTCATTCGCCTTCGTTCGTGCAGAGTGGCGCCCGGAGTCGGTCCGTCTCACCGGCAGCCGTCGTCGTGACGCCGGCCGGCGTCACCGATAGTCGTCCTCGTCGATGGAGACGACGCGTGCCTGTTCGATGAGATCGGCCTCGTTGGCCTCGTCCTGGTCCGTCTCGGTCAGCCGGTCGTCACGGTCGCGCCGGACATCGGCGTGCTGCTCGGCCGCGTCGGCGACGGGGGCCTCGACGTCGTACTCCTCGTCCTGCTCGGTGTCGTCGTCCACGAAGGTCTCGGGGTCGGTGGGATCGACGGCCATGGCGGGCTCCCTTCCTAGAACGTCCCCGTGGGGCACAACGTCCCTGGGTGAAGCAGGGGGTCCCTCTCCGGGTGCCCTGCGTACGAGCCTAGGAGACACCGGATCCGGACGCTATGCGATCGGCGGGGGATCTGCGGCAATTCGGGCGTGCTCCGGATGGCTTCCGTGAGCGCGACGCGTCTGACGGGTTTCCCGCCCGGGAAACTGCCATGTACGTGTCGACTTGTGACGGCGAACACATGAACCACTGCGTGATCGTCTCGTAACATTGCCGCATGTCTTCGACCGAGCTCCCGTCAGCGCCGGCCGCCAATGTGCTCCCCAAGGTGGCGACCGTCAGGGTCGCCGAGGGGGAGCGGCTGCGGTCGGTCGGGCTGCCCGGGATCACGCTGACGGTGCGGTCGAGGCCGCCCGCGCGCGAGGGGCTGCCGCCCGCGCTGTACGTCCACGGGCTCGGAGGTTCCTCGCAGAACTGGTCGGCACTGATGGAGCTGCTCGAGGGCGAGGTCGACTGCGAGGCCGTCGACCTGCCGGGCTTCGGCGACTCGCCACCGCCGGACGACGGCGACTACTCGATCACCGCGCACGCACGCGCGGTGATCCGCTATCTCGACGCCTCCGGTCGCGGCCCCGTACACCTCTTCGGCAACTCGCTCGGCGGCGCGGTCACCACGCGCGTCGCCGCCGTACGTCCGGACCTCGTCCGTACGCTCACCCTCGTGTCCCCCGCCCTGCCCGAGCTCCGCGTCCAGCGCAGCGCCGTGCCCACCGCGCTGCTCTCGGTGCCCGGAGTGACCTCGCTGTTCACCCGGATCACCAAGCAGTGGTCGGCGGAGCAGCGGGTCCGCGGCGTGATGCACCTCTGCTACGGCGACCCCGACCGGGTGACGCCTGAAGGATTCAGCAACGCGGTCCAGGAGATGGAACGGCGGCTGCAACTGCCGTACTTCTGGGACGCGATGACGCGTTCCGCGCGCGGGCTGGTCAATGCCTACACGCTGGGCGGGCAGCACGCGCTGTGGCGCCAGGCCGAGCGCGTACTGGCTCCGACCCTGCTCATCTACGGCGGCCGGGACCAGCTCGTCGGCTACCGCATGCGCAGCAAGGCCGCACGCGCCTTCCGCGACTCCCGCCTGCTGAGCCTGCCGGAGGCCGGGCACGTGGCGATGATGGAGTACCCGGAGGTGGTCGCCCGGGCGTTCGTCGAACTCCTCGTGGAAACGGGGGAGTCGGAGGCCGCGGGGGGTGCCCGCGGCGAGGGCGTGGATGCCCTCTCGAGGCGCAGGGCGGGCGAGACCGAGGCCGCGAGACGGAGTGCGGGTGGGACCAGGGCCGCTGCGAGCGGCGACGGCACCATGACCGAGAACGCGGGGAGCTGAGGCGCGACGTGGGACGCCACAGCAGGCGCGGGTCCGCCGCCAAGCCCAAGCGCGACGCCGCGGACACAACTGCACGACAGGATTCCCGGGGAGGGCAGCCGGAGGCGGGCACGGCCCAGCGGGGGATGTCCGTGCCGGGCGCGGGGCCCGGTCGGGCTCCGGGTGCCCGACCGCCTGGTGCAGCTCCGGGTGCGGGCCCGAGCGGTTGGCCGCAGTCCGGCGGACCTGGTGGTGGTCGCCGGGTGCCGGGCCCGCCGCCCGGCCGGCAGGGGATGCCCCCGGGCGGAGCTCCCGGGTACGCAGGACGCGGCTTCCCCGACGGCACGCCCGCGCAGGGGGTCCCGAGGCTCTCCGACGGCACGCCCGCGCGCGGCTTTCCGAGGCTGCCCGACGGCACGCCCGCGCACGGCTTCCCGAGGTTCCCCGACGGCACCCCCGCGCACGGCGTGCCCCGTTTCGCCGACGGTACGCCCGCCCACGGCACCCCCCAGGCCCGTGCCGGCCACCCCGAGCAGCGTGAATCCGGCGGTGGTTGGGGCGAGCTGAGGGGGCGCACCGGCGGTGCCCACGGCGCGCCCGCGGCGGCCGGCGCCCCGCCCGTGACCGGTGTTCCGGTGCCGCGGCCCCGGCGGGCTGCGCCGTCCGAAGGCCCCCGGCAGGACTACCTCGAGGCCTTCGACAGGGACGGGGACGTCGACGTATTCGCGCCCCGCACGGTCGAGACCGCCCACACCTCCGGCCCGTACGCCTCCGTCACCGACTGGGACACCAGGACCGGCGCCGGTGGCGCGGACGACACGGGGACGTATGTCGGCACCGATGTCGATGACGACGACGCCCCGCCGACCGGCGAGCCCGTGGCAGCGAAGGGCTCCAAGGGCCGGGCCTTTTCCGGCATCGCCGCCGCCGCGGTAGTCACCGTGCTTGCCGTCGTCGTCGCAGGTCAGGTCGCGAAGGGGCGGGAGGCCAGCGACGTACAGTCGCAGTCCGCCACCGACCAGGGGCGGGACGCCCGCGACTCGGCCTCGCGTGGGGAAGGGCGGCCGACGCCGGACAGTTCGCCGAGTGTGCCGGCGCCGCTGACGTACGAGCAGAAGATGGGTGAGACGTACGCGCTCAGCGCCAAGCTCGAGGGCTCGGGCAAGTTCGACGCGGTCCCGGGGATCGCCAAGGCGCCCGGCAAGGGGCAGAAGTACACCTATCGCGTGGACGTGGAGCAGGGGCTCGGGCTCGACGGCGAACTCTTCGCCGAGGCCGTGCAGAAGACCCTCAACGACGACCGGAGCTGGGCGCACAACGGCGCCCGCACCTTCGAGCGCATCTACTCCGGCAAGCCGGACTTCGTGATCACTCTGGCCAGCCCGGGCACGACGGCCGACTGGTGTGCCAAGTCCGGTCTGGACACCACCGAGGACAATGTGTCGTGCGACTCCGCCGCCACCGAGCGCGTCATGATCAACGCGTACAGATGGGCGCAGGGGTCGGAGACATACGGTGATCGCATCCACGAGTACCGGCAGATGCTGATCAACCACGAGGTCGGTCACCGGCTCGGCTACTCCCATGTGACCTGCGACAAGGACGGCGAGCTCGCCCCGGTCATGCAGCAGCAGACCAAGTTCCTCGACCACGACGGGATTCGCTGCCGGGCCAACCCCTGGATGTATCCCGGGAGTTGACGGGTGACTCATACGTCACATTGACATGTGCAGCGAGTTCATACATATTTCTGCACATGTCGACCCGTCACACCCTCTCTCGCGCCGCCATCGAGCTGGCGCTGATCGGTGTGACCGCTCTGTGCGTGGCCGACCTCGACTGTCGCTGACGCCCGCCCTCTGGCGTTCGCGTCGCGATCTTCTTCTTCCACTCCTGTAAGTCGCTGACGGGTCTCGGACCCGTGGCGCCTGCACAGGCTGCCGACGACCCGACGCCGGGGCAGACGTCTGTCCATCCCTGTCTCACTCCGCGTCATTTCGTCTCGATATCCGAGACTCATTCTTCCGAGAGGTCGTCTCCGATGCGTCAATCGTCCGTCATAGCGCGCCGCGTGGCCGCGGCATCCGTCAGCCTGGTCGTAGCGGCGGGCGCCGCCGCCTGCGGGCCCGAGGACAACGATGCCAAGAGTGCCGGCGGCGACTCCACGCCCCACAAGGGCGGCACGCTCACAGTCCTGAACTCCAATCCGCAGCAGGACTTCGACCCGGCCCGGCTGTACACCTCGGGCGGCGGAAACGTCCCGTCCCTCGTCTTCCGTACGCTCACCACCCGCAATCGCGAGAACGGTGAGGCCGGCGCCGAGGTCGTCCCCGACCTCGCCACCGACACCGGGCGCCCGAACAAGGATGCGACCGTGTGGACGTACACCCTCAAGGAGGGCCTCAAGTACGAGGACGGCACCTCGATCACCTCGGCCGACGTCAAGTACGGCATCGAGCGCTCGTTCGCCCCCGAACTGTCGGGCGGAGCCCCGTATTTGAGGGACTGGCTGGTCGGCGCGGCCGACTACCAGGGGCCGTACAAGGACAAGAAGGGCCTGACGGCGATCGAGACGCCGGACGAGCGGACCATCGTCTTCCATCTGAACAAGCCCGAGGGTGAGTTCCCGTACCTGGCGACGCAGACGCAGTTCACGCCGGTGCCGAAGGACAAGGACACCGGCACGAAGTACGAGGAGCACCCGGTCTCGTCCGGCCCGTACAAGGTCGTGAAGAACGAGAACGACGGTGAGCGGCTCACCCTGGAGCGCAACACACACTGGTCCGCCTCGACGGACTCCGAACGCAAGGCCTACCCCGACAAGATCGACGTACGGTCCGGGCTCGACTCGTCGGTGATCAACCAGCGGCTGTCCGCGTCCCAGGGCGTGGACGCGGCCGCGGTCACCACGGACACCAACCTCGGCCCCGCCGAGCTGGCCAAGGTGACCGGTGACAAGGAACTGGCCGCGCGCGTCGGAACCGGACACTTCGGCTACACCAACTACCTCGCGTTCAACCCGAAGATCAAGCCGTTCGACAACGTCAAGGTGCGCCAGGCCATCTCGTACGCCATCGACCGGTCGTCCGTGGTGAACGCGGCGGGCGGGTCCTCGCTCGCCGAGCCCGCGACCACCTTCCTGCCCGACCAGAAGTCCTTCGGCCACACGCCGTACGACCACTTCCCGGCGGGTGCGGCGGGCAACTCGGCGAAGGCCAGGGAACTGCTGAAGGAGACCGGTTACCCGAACGGTCTGACCATCACCCTGACCCACTCCAACGCCAAGGACTTCGAGACCAGCCCCGAGATCGCGACAGCGATCCAGGACGCGCTCAAGAAGGCGGGCATCACGGTCAAGCTGCAGGGTCTGGAGGAGAACGACTACTCCGACAGGATCCACAACGTGAAGACCGAGCCCGGCTTCTTCCTGGCGCACTGGGGTGCCGACTGGCCCTCCGGTGGTCCCTTCCTCGCCCCGATCTTCGACGGCCGGCAGATCGTCAAGGACGGTGCGAACTTCAATACCGGCCTGCTTGACGACAAGTCCGTCAACACCGAGATCGACGCGATCAACAAGCTGACCGATCTTGACGCCGCCGCCCAGCGATGGGGTGCCCTGGACAAGAAGATCGGCGAACAGGCGCTGACCGTGCCGCTGTTCCACCCCGTCTACAAGCGGCTGTACGGCGAGGCCGTCAAGAACGTCGTGATCAGCGACTGGACCGGCGTGCTGGACATCTCCCAGGTCGCGGTGAAGTAGCGCCGTGAGTGAGGCAGTTCTCGCCACCGAGGCTGCCGAGGCTCCCGGAGCGCCTGCTCCGGGAGCCTCGGGCACCCGTCAGTTCTGGCGGCGGCTGCGGACGCAGCGCGCCGCCCTCGTCGCGGCCGCCGTCGTCGCGCTGCTCGTCCTGGTCGCGCTCGCCGCACCGCTGCTCACCGCGATCGAGGGCCAGGACCCGACCACCTACCACCCCTCCTTGGTGGACTCCGCACGCGGCGGAGTGCCCATCGGGTCGTTCGGGGGAGTGAGCGCCGAACACTGGCTCGGCGTCGAACCGCAGACCGGGCGGGACCTGTTCGCGCGGCTCGTGTACGGCGCCCGGGTCTCGCTGGGAGTCGCGCTGGCCGCGACCGTCGTCCAGATCGCCATCGGTGTCGTGGTGGGCGTGGCGGCCGCGCTCGGCAACCGTTGGGTCGATCAGCTGCTCAGCCGCTTCACCGACGTCATCGTGGCGATGCCGCTGATGATCATGGCATTGGCGCTGCTCGCGATCGTGCCGTCGAGCTTCCCGCGACCCGTGCTGGTCGCCGTCGTGATCGGCCTGATCGCATGGGGCAACATCGCGAAGATCGTGCGCGCCCGGACGCTCACTCTCAAGGGGCTCGACTACGTCGCCGCCGCCCGGCTCAGCGGTTGGGGCACCTGGCGGATCGCCCGCCGGGAACTGCTGCCCGGCATCGCCGCACCGGTCATCACGTACGCGGCCCTGCTGGTCCCGGCCAACATCTCCGTGGAGGCGGCTCTGTCCTTCCTGGGTGTCGGTGTGAAGCCGCCGACGCCGTCCTGGGGGCAGATGCTCACCGCCGCCGACGTCTGGTACCAGGCAGCCCCGCAGTACCTCCTGCTGCCCGCCGGCGCACTCTTCGTGACCGTCCTGGCCCTCACCGTCCTCGGCGACGGCGTGCGCACCGCGCTCGACCCGCGCGCGGCGTCCCGGCTGCGCGTGGGCACGGGCCGCAAGAGGGAGGCCAAGGTATGAGCGGCTTCCTCGCGCGTCGCGTGCTGGGCGCCGTCGTCACGCTGTTCGCCATCTCGGTGATCGTCTACGTCGTCTTCTACGCCACCCCCGGCAACGTCGCCCAGATCACCTGCGGCCCGCGCTGCTCGCCCGCCCAGGTCCAGCAGGTCGCCGAGCAACTGCACCTCAACGACCCGCTGTACACGCGTTACTGGCACTTCCTCCAGGGTCTCGTCGCCGGCCAGGACTACTCGACGGGCGCGTCCGTGCAGCACTGCTCGGCGCCCTGCCTCGGGCTGTCGTACCAGAGCGACCAGCAGGTCACCGAGCTGATCCTGGCGAAACTGCCGGTGAGCCTGTCACTCGTGTTCGGTGCGATGGTGCTGTGGCTGGTCCTCGGCGTCGGCTCGGGCGTCCTTTCCGCATGGCGACGCGGGCGTCTCACCGAGCGGCTGCTGACCGGCGTCACGCTCGCCGGTGTGGCCACGCCGGTCTTCGTGATCGGCCTGGTCCTGATGATCGTCATCTGCGGCCGGCTGCGACTGCTGCCGTTCCCGCAGTACGTCGCGTTCACCGACGATCCCGAACAGTGGGCGTGGAACCTGCTGCTGCCGTGGCTCTCCCTGGCCCTCATCGAGGCGGCGGCGTTCGCCCGTCTCACGCGCGCGTCCGTGCTGGAGACGCTGGCCGAGGACCACATCCGCACCTTCCGGGCGTACGGCGTCGGCGAGCGGTCGGTCATCGGACGGCACGCGCTGCGCGGCGCCCTCGCGCCGGTCATCGCGCTCAACGCCAACAACTTCGGCGGCGCGGTCGGCGGCGCGGTGCTCACCGAGACACTCTTCGGCCTGCCGGGCATCGGACAGGAACTGGTCCATGCGGTCAACGTCGTCGACCTCCCGGTCGTCGTCGGCATGGTCCTGGTCATCGGCTTCTTCGTGGTCGTAGCCAACGCCGTCGCGGACGTGCTGTACGCGGTGGCCGACCGACGGGTGGTACTGGCATGAGCCTTGTGGACGTCACCGACCTGACGGTCGAGTTCGGGTCCCTGCGGGCCGTCGACGGCCTCTCCTTCCGGCTGGAGCAGGGCGCCGCTCTGGCTCTCGTGGGTGAATCCGGCTCCGGGAAGTCCACGGTCGCCTCGGCGTTGCTGGGTCTGCACCGCGGCACGGGCGCACGCGTCGGCGGTTCGGTCGAGGTCGCAGGCGTCGACGTACGGGAGGCGCCGGACGACGAACTGCGGCGACTGCGCGGCGGGAAGGCGGCCATGGTCTTCCAGGACCCGCTCTCCGCGCTCGACCCGTACTACGCGATAGGCGACCAGATCGCCGAGGTGTACCGCACACACACGCGTGCCTCGCGACGAGCGGCACGCGTGCGTGCGGTCGAGGTGCTGGACCGGGTTGGAATTCCGGACGCACCGCGGCGATCCCGTTCCCGTCCGCACGAGTTCAGCGGCGGCATGCGCCAGCGTGCCCTCATCGCCATGGCGTTGGCCTGTGAGCCCGACCTGCTGATCGCCGACGAGCCGACGACCGCGCTCGACGTGACGGTCCAGGCCCAGATCCTCGACCTGCTGCACACGCTCCGCGAGGAGACCGGCATGGGCCTCCTCCTGGTCACCCACGACGTCGGCGTCGCCGCCGAGAGCGTCGACGAGGTGCTGGTGATGCGCCACGGGCGGTCGGTGGAACGCGGCCCGGTCGCCGACGTCCTGGGTACTCCCGAGCAGCCGTACACGCGCGAACTGCTGCACGCGGTCCCGCGCGTGGACGCGCCGCGCGCCATTCATGAGGACGCCAAGGAGCCCGAGGGAGCGACGAACGCCCCGGCGGACGTCGTCCCCGCGGACGTCATTCCCACGGAGGTCATTCCCACGGAGGTCATTCCCGCGGACGTCATTCCCACGGAGGTCATTCCCGCGGACGTCATCGCCGCGGACGTCGTCCTGGAGGCGACCGGCCTCCGGCGTGAATTCGGGCGCGGCAAGCGGGCGTTCACCGCGGTGGACGACGTGACGCTGGCGATCCGCCGGGGCGAGACCCTCGGTGTCGTGGGGGAGAGCGGCAGCGGCAAGACGACCCTCGGGCGGATGCTGGTCGGCCTCCTGGAGCCGACGGCGGGCGAAGTGCGTGACGGCGGCCACGTGCGCGTGGGCGTGAATCCCGCGGTGCAGATGGTCTTCCAGGACCCTGTGTCCTCCCTCAACCCCCGCCGCACCGTGGGCGAGTCGATCGCCGACCCGCTCCGCGCGCGGGGCGAGGACGACGAGGGGCGCATCCGCGGGCGGGTACGGGAACTGCTGGGGCGCGTGGGGCTCGAAGCGGCGCACTACGACCGCTACCCCCACGAGTTCAGCGGCGGTCAGCGCCAGCGCGTGGGCATCGCACGGGCGCTCGCCGCCGACCCGCGCGTCATCGTCTGCGACGAGCCCGTCTCCGCGCTCGACGTCACCACGCAGGCGCAGGTCGTGGCCCTGCTGGGGGAGTTGCAGCGTGAACTGGGGCTCGCGCTGGTCTTCGTCGCGCACGACCTCGCCGTCGTACGCCAGGTCAGCGACCGGGTCGCGGTGATGCGGGGCGGGCGGATCGTCGAGGAGGGCCCCGCCGACGAGGTGTACGACAATCCGCAGGACCCGTACACCAAGCAGCTCCTGGCCGCCGTACCGGCGCTCGACCCCGGGATCGCGGCCCAGCGGCGGGCCGTGCGACGGGAGTTGGCCGCGGTGTGACCGTCTGCGCCGTTCAGGTGTGACGATGCGTGCGCGTTTACTCTCTTAGCGCGACGGAACGCGACCCGCACGGGAAAGTTACGACCGTTCACCCCTTTTGGTGGCGCGATGGACAACCGTCCGTCGCGCCACCGCCTTGTCCGCATACGTTCTTCCCGCTGTGAGCCGCCGGGGGAACGGCGGCTCCCCTAAGGGAGATCGGGGGTGTACTCGTGCGCATCGGACTGATTGCGGAGGGCGGCTATCCGTATGTGAGCGGTGACGCCAGGCTCTGGTGCGACCGGCTCGTGCGCGGGCTCGGACAGCACGAGTTCGACATCTACGCGCTCAGCCGCAGCGAGCGCCGGGAGGACGAGGGCTGGATCCCGCTGCCACCCCAGGTCAGCCGGGTGCGCACGGCGCCGCTGTGGGCGGCCGAGGACGACGGGGTGGTATACGGACGCCGTGCGCGCCGGCGATTCGCCGACTGCTACGGCGAGTTGGTGGCCGTGCTCTGCGCCGGGGCCACCACAGTCACGTCCGGAGCCCCCGAGGACGCGTCGGCCACCGAGGCGGACCGTTTCGGCAACGCGCTGTACGGCCTCGCCGAACTCGCCCGCGACGAGGGCGGGCTGGTGGGAGCGCTCCGCTCCGAATCCGCCGTGCGTACTCTCGAGCGCGCCTGCCGAGCGCGGGGCGCCCTGCGCACGGCGCGCGAGGCGCGCGTTCCCGATCTGCTGGCCGTCGCCGGGCATCTCGAACGCGCCCTGCGCCCCCTCTCGCTCGACTGGTACGAGGACGACGGCCTGGGCTCGGTCGACCTGTGCCACGCCACGTCCGGTGGTGCCGCGGCCCTGCCCGCCCTGCTCGCCCGCCACTTCTACGGCGTACCACTGCTGCTGACGGAGTACGGCGTCCGGCTGCGCACGCACTACCTGGCCGAAACCGACTCCTCGCCCGCCGTACGGTCCCTGCTCGCCGCCCTCCACGGCAGGCTCGCCGCCGAGTCATACGCCCGTGCAGCCCTCATCACGCCGGGCAACGGCCACGCCCGCCGCTGGCAGGAGCGCTGCGGCGCCGACCGCGCGAAGCTCCGCACGGTCTACCCCGGCATGGACGCCGACCGCTTCGCCGAGGTCGGCGAGAGCACGGAGCGCGCGGACGCGGACGCGGACACGGACGCGGACACGCTCGTCTGGGTCGGCCGCTTCGAACCGGCCAAGGACCTGGTGTCGTTGCTGCACGCCTTCGCCGAGGTCCGCAAGAAGCAGCCGAAGACCCGCCTGCGGATCATCGGCACCCCTGCGGGCGACGAGGGCGCCGCTTACCTCGGCCACTGCAAGGTGCTGGCCGCGCAGCTCTTCCCCGACGAGGCCGAGGGCCCGCACACGGTCGGCCACAACCCGGTCTCCTTCGAGGAGATCGGCGGCCCAGAGGTCCCGGCCCTCGCCGACGCCTACGCCTCGGGTGCGGTGGCCGTCCTGTCCAGCGTCGTGGAGGGCTTCCCGATCGGCCTGGTCGAGGCCATGTTCTGCGGCCGCGCCACGGTGTCCACCGACGTCGGCGCGGTGGTGGAGGTCATCGGCGGCACCGGTCTCGTCGTACCGCCGCGCAATCCCCGCGCGCTCGCGGAGGCCTGTGTGGCGCTGCTGCGCGACCCCGAGCGCCGCGAGCGCCTGGGCGCGGCCGCACGCGCGCGTGCGCTCGAACTGTTCACCGTCGAGCAGAACGTCGCAGCATTTCACGGCATTTACCTGGAGATCGTCTCGCGCACACCGGTCCGCCGAGTCGTCCTCGACGAGTCCGGCGCCCCCCTGCCCTTCGCCGTCCCCGCCGAGGCCCACGTCCCCGGCCGCTGGACCGACCGAACCGGGCGCCTGGTAGCCCGCGGCGGCCCACCCCGACCGCCAGGAGCCCCCGTACGCGCCACCGCGCTGCCCGCGACGGAGGGAGCGCGATGAACGGCCTGGGAGGACTGGACCGCCCCGGGGCCCCCACCAGCCCCGGAGCATGGCACGAGCGCTCACAGGACCGGCTTGCGCCGGAGACCTACGCGCGGGAGGACGCGGCGGCGGGGACGGGCGGTGCAGGGACGGGCGCGGCGGCGGGGACGGATGTACGGGCAGGCGCGGCCGCAGGGATGGAAGTAAGTGAAGGCGCGGCAGCGACGGACGGGTGGGGAGGCAGACCGGCAGCGACGGACGCAAGGCAAGGCGCAGCCGACGTGCCGCCCCCCATCGCCGCCGACGCACGAAACCCCGCCCCCACCCCGACCCCAACGCGCACGATCGGCGCCAGACCAACCCCCACCGACCCCCGTCCCACTTCCACCCCCACCCGCCGCACGGGCGCCGACCCGGTCAAGGCGCTGATGCACCGTCACCGAAACCTGTGCGAACGCGCGGTGGACCCGCTGGACATCGCCGCCGGCCTGGAGGCCCACGGCATCACCGACCGCACCGCGTCCCGCTTCCTGCACCGGGACGTCTTCTCCCTCGCGGAGGAGATGTACGCCCGAGTGCCCCGCGACGCGGAGTCACCCCAGGGCGCCCCGGTCCTCACCGCCCCCCGCGCCCGGGCCGACTGGATTCTCCTCACCCTCCTCCCCGGAGTCCTCTGCGTGGCGGCCGTGACCGCCCTGCACCTCACCCACGGCCAGTCCCGCCTGATCGCGGCCGTCGCAGGAACCCTCGCTGTGGCCCTCGCCGTGCGCGCCGCCCTGACCCGGGGCCCCCTCGTCGGCAAGGACCGCACACACCCCACCGCCACTCGGATCGCCTGGCTCGTCGCCTACACCCTCCTCGGCGACGGCCTCCTCCAGGCAGCCGCCACAGGAGGCCCGGACGCCCTCCCCATCGGCACCGCCGAAGGCCCATGGCCCCTCACCACGGCACCCGTTCTGGCCCTCACTCTCTCCTGCGCCCCGGCGGCGTGGTGCGCTCACCTCTTCGCCGTACGAGCCCGCCGCAGACTCTCGGCCAGTCGAGCCCTGGAGGAGTTCGCAACCTCGGCGAAGCCCTTGCTCCTGGGCACGTTCGCTCTCTACCTCTGCGCGTTGACGGCCCTGCTGACCCTCACGACCGCCGCCCTGGACGAGCCCCTCGCCTACCCCCAGACCCTCACCCTGGGCGCCCTTTTGCTCCTCTCCCGTCTCCTCACCACCTACGGCTTCACGCACGCCCCCGCGCTCGTCCTCACCGCCGCAGCCTCAGCCGAGGCAACGGCCCTGGCCACCCTCTTCGCCGCCCGCCTCCCCGGCTGCGCCTTACTGTCAACCCCCGTTCAGACGCTCATCGACACGTGGGGCCCGGCCGCCATCCCCACCATCGCCTGTGGCGCAGGCGCCCTGACCCTCCTACTGCACGCACTGCGCACGGTGACGAGGGCATCGGCACACGCGAAGGCGGACGACACATGCTGACGCGACAGCAATCACGCCGCGCCCCCAGCCGAGTACGGCGGCAAAGGGGGCGTGCCGAGGGGCGTCCGCCCGCAGGGAGCCGGCGTTCGGCGGACGTCATCGGACAGCTCCGGTTGCCCAACGGCAACCGCCCGACCGAGGCCGGACACCCGCGGCGCCGCCCCGACCCCCAACACACCCGCAGGCGTGACGGAAACCCGCACCCAGCATCACAGCCCGCCGCCGGCATACGCCCCCACAGCACCGCCGAACGCCCCCTGCCCGAAACCCCCCTCCCTCCCGGAAGCCCCTCCAGCTGAAGCCCCCGAAGGAGAACCCCAAATGATCACCTCCCGACCCGACCACTCCTCGGCCCCGGGAGCCGCCCGATGAGAGTCCTGCTGATCGGAGCCAACGGCTACCTCGGCCGCTTCGTAGCCGACCGCCTCCTCGCCGACCCCGCCGTCCAACTCACCGCGCTGGGCCGCGGTGACGACGCCGATGTCCGCTTCGACCTCGCATCAGGCAGCCCCGGCGCCCTCACCCGCTTCCTCGACGCGGTCCACCCCGGCGTGGTCATCAACTGCGCGGGTGCCACCAGAGGCGGTGCCCGCGAACTCACCCGCCACAACACCGTCGCCGTCGCCACCGTCTGCGAAGCCCTGCGCCGCAGCGGCTGCGGCGCCCGCCTCGTCCAGATCGGCTGCGGCGCCGAGTACGGACCGAGTCAGCCCGGCTCCTCCACGGCCGAGGACGCAGTCCCTCGCCCGGGCGGCCCGTACGGCGTCAGCAAACTCGCCGCCACCGAACTGGTCCTGGGCTCCGGCCTGGACGCCGTGGTCCTCCGGGTCTTCTCGCCCGCAGGCCCGGGCACCCCCGCCGGCTCCCCCCTCGGCCGCCTCGCAGAGGCCATGCGCCGCGCCATGCAGTCGGGCGACGGAGAGCTCAAACTCACCGGCCTCGGTGCCCAACGAGACTTCATCGACGTCCGCGACGTGGCCCGCGCCGTCCACGCGGCCTCGCTGTCCGCCGCGCAGGGCGTCATCAACATCGGCTCGGGCCGCGCCGTCCGCCTCCGCGACGCCGCAGCCGTGCTCGCCCGCGTGGCCGGCTACGGCGGCGCGCTCCACGAACTCGACGGCCCGCCCGGCCCGTTGCGGGCATCCATCGGCCACCCCCGCCCCGACTCGGACCACATGTCCCACGCCGGCCACACCGCGCACACCGCCCACGCGACGCACGTGGCCCATGCGGCCCACGCCGCCCAAGCGGGCCAGGTCTCCCCGGCTGCGTACCCGTACCCGGACGGCTGCGGCAGTTGGCAGCAGGCCGACGTACGCACCGCCCGCGACCGCCTCGGCTGGCGCCCCCGGATCAACCTCGAAGAGTCCCTGGGCGATATCTGGATGGAGGCGGCATGCCGTATCTGACCGGCGCCACGCCCACCACAGCGGAGACCGACTTCCGGACCGGCCTCGGCATCCCCGGCTACGCGCACCCCCTGCTCGCCCCGACCGAGTGGGGCGAGCTCACCCGCCCCGGCACCCCACTGGACTGGGTCGTCCTCAACGTCGCCGACGGCCCCGGCGCCCGCCCGGACCCCCATTGCCTGGAGGCCGCCGGGAGGCTCCGCAACGCCGGAGTCCGCGTCCTCGGCCATCTCGACGCGGCCCGCCTCGACACAGCCCAGGCCGCCTCGGCCCGCCTCGGCACGACCCGCCTCGACAGGGCGCACCTCGGCACGACCCACGCCGGCACGACCCACGCCGGCAGGACCCGCCGCAGCACGGCCCGCTTCGGCAGCGGCCACCGCGGCATGCCGCACGGCGCCCGCCCCTTCGACCAGCTGATCTCCGAGGCCCAGCGCTACCTCGACTGGTACCTCGTCGACGGCTTCTTCCTCGACCGCTGCCCGACCGAACGGGCCGCCCTGCCCGAGGTCCGCCGCACGGTCAGCACGCTCCGCGCCCTGCGTGACGAGGCCCACATCGTCCTCGGCCACGACACCCACCCGCACCCGGGCTACGCCGAGTGCGCCGACCAGCTGGTCACCTTCCGCGGCTCGTGGAGCGACTACCGCTGGTCGCAGGTCGCCGAGTGGACGGCCGACTATCCGGCCGACCGCTTCTGCCACTTCGTCCACGGAGTGCCCCTCGGACACCTCGACGAGGCACTGCGCATCGCCCGCTGGCAGGGCGCCGCGACCATCTGGTTCACCGACCGCACGGACCGCGGCGGGCGCACCGATCCCTGGGAGACCATGCCCGGCTACTGGGACGAAATCGTCTCGCGGATCGGAACAGGTGTCTCGGAATGAAAAAGGCCATGGCACTGTTACGGGGAGAACAACTGTAGTGATAGACCGACCAACGGAGTCCCCGTGTCGCTGCCACCCCTGGTCGAGCCGGCCCCCGAGCTCACCGTAGACGAGGTTCGCAGGTACTCCCGCCACCTGATCATCCCCGATGTCGGGATGGACGGGCAGAAGCGGCTGAAGAACGCCAAGGTGCTGTGCGTGGGCGCCGGCGGCCTGGGCTCGCCGGCGCTGATGTACCTGGCCGCGGCGGGCGTCGGCACGCTCGGCATCGTGGAGTTCGACGAGGTCGACGAGTCGAACCTGCAGCGCCAGATCATCCACAGCCAGTCCGACATCGGCCGCTCCAAGGCCGAGTCCGCGCGTGACAGCGTCAAGGGCATCAACCCGTACGTGAACGTGATCCTTCACGAGGAGCGGCTCGAGGCCGACAACGTGATGGACATCTTCAGCCAGTACGACCTGATCGTCGACGGCACGGACAACTTCGCGACCCGTTACCTGGTCAACGACGCCTGCGTGCTGCTGAACAAGCCGTACGTCTGGGGCTCGATCTACCGCTTCGACGGCCAGGCCTCCGTCTTCTGGTCCGAGCACGGACCCTGCTACCGCTGCCTCTACCCCGAGCCCCCGCCCCCCGGCATGGTCCCCTCCTGCGCCGAGGGCGGCGTGCTCGGCGTGCTGTGCGCGTCCATCGGCTCCATCCAGGTCAACGAGGCCATCAAGCTGCTCGCGGGCATCGGTGAGCCGCTGGTCGGCCGCCTGATGATCTACGACGCCCTGGAGATGCAGTACCGCCAGGTCAAGGTCCGCAAGGACCCGAACTGCGCCGTCTGCGGCGAGAACCCGACCGTCACCGAGCTCATCGACTACGAGGCCTTCTGCGGTGTCGTGTCCGAGGAGGCCCAGGAAGCGGCGGCCGGCTCCACGATCACTCCCAAGCAGCTCAAGGAGTGGATCGACGACGGCGAGAACATCGACATCATCGACGTCCGCGAGATCAACGAGTACGAGATCGTCTCGATCCCCGGCGCCCGGCTGATCCCGAAGAACGAGTTCCTCATGGGCACCGCCCTGGAGAGCCTCCCGCAGGACAAGAAGATCGTCTTGCACTGCAAGACGGGTGTCCGCAGTGCGGAAGTCCTCGCGGTCCTGAAGTCCGCGGGCTTCTCCGACGCCGTGCACGTGGGCGGCGGCGTGATCGGCTGGGTCAACCAGATCGAGCCGGACAAGCCGGTCTACTGACGCGACGGCTTCGCCCTCAGGGCGGAACCAGCTCCGGTGGCGGGGGCTTCGAGCACCACGGGTGGTCGAAGCCCCCGCCACCGTCATGAGCAGACCTTGCCGTCCTTGGGCACCGTCCCCTGAAGCAGGTACGCGTTGATCGCCGAGTCGACGCAGTCGCTCCCCTTCCCGTACGCGGCGTGGCCCTCGCCCTTCCATGTGAGCGTCACCCCGACACCCTTGCCGAGTTCGTCGGCCATTTTCCGGGTGCCCTCGTAGGGCGTCGCCGGATCGCCCGTGTTGCCGACCAGCAGGATCGGTGCCGCACCCGGCGCGCTCACCTCGGGAGTCTCGTACTGTCCGGCCACCGGCCAGTCGTGACACCAGCCCGCCGTGTCCCAGCCCAGCATGGGCCCGAACACGGGTGAGACCTTTTCGAACCGGGGCAGCAGCTTCCGCGCCTGCTCGGCGGTGGGGCGCTGCTTGTCGTCCAGGCACGATATGACCCGTTGTGAGTGGGTCCCCGTGACGTAGTGCCCCGACGGATCACGATCGTTGTACTCGTCGGCGAGCGCCAGGAGTTCCGAGCCGTCTCCCTGCTCGGCCGCATCGAGCGCACTGGTCAGGGTCGGCCAACTCGCCTCGCTGTACAGCGGCCTGAGGAGACCGGTGAGCGCCAGTGCCTCCGTGAGCTTTCGCTCGGATCCTGTCGGGAGAGGGCTTTCATCGATCCGCTTCAGCAGGCCCACGATCTCCTGCGTGCCCTCCTTTGCACCCTGGCCGGTGGACTCGAGGTAGTTGTTCAGAGCGCGCTGGAAGCCCCTGGCCTGGTTCTCGACGTGCCCAGCCGCGTCGGCGCTCGGGTCGGCGACCGCGTCCAGGATCAGACGCCCCACGTTCTTCGGGAACAAGTGGGCGTAGACGCCGCCGAGTTCGGTGCCGTAGGAGATACCGAAGTAGTGCATCTTCGGATCGCCGAGGACCTGGCGCATCAGGTCCATGTCGCGGGCGGTATCGGTGGTCGACACATGCGCCATCAGCTTCCCCGTGGACTTCTGGCAGCCCTTGCCGAAGGCGGCGGCGTCCCGGAAGTACGCCGTCTCCTCGGCCGGGGTGTCCGGCGTGATGTCCACCGACTCGGCGGCCTGGATCTCCTTGTCGCTGCGGCAGCGGACGCCTTCGCTGGCGCCCACCCCACGCGGATCCCAGCTCACCAGGTCGTATCGCTCGCCCAGTTCGGACGTGTTGGAGGCGTACCACGGCAGTGTGGACATCCCTGAGCTGCCGGGGCCGCCGAAGTTGAACAGGAGCGAGCCGATGCGGTCGTCGCCGCCCGCCTTGGAGCGAATCAGGGCGAGGCCGATCGTCCTGCCGTCCGGTTTCGCCCAGTCCAGCGGTGCCTTGAGCGTGGCGCACTGCCACTCGTCGCCCGGCGCGGGGGAGTCCCCGGCGGCCTTGCAGCGTCCCCAGTTGAGCTTCTGCGAGGTCAGAGAGGCCGGCAGCGTGGTCGCCGAACCTGTGGAGGTGCCTGATGAACTCGCGCCGCTCGTCTCCCCACCGGCCTCCGCGCCGTCCGAAGACGAGCCACCGCTGCAACCAGTCGCCAACAGCGCGGCGGCGGCCGTCAGAGCCGTCCACCGTACGAAACGCGCCATGCCAATTCCCCCCTCGCAGGCCGTCCGCACCGTGCCGCGGATGGCGGTCAGGCCATAGTAGGCGGATCACGAAAACGCCGTTGGGGCCTGTGGATAACTCTCTGACCTGCTGTTTTCCAGGCCATCGGGGCGATCTCAAGAGCAGACGGTCCCGGCCGCCGGCACCTTCCCGTCCAGCAGATATCCGTTCACCGTGTCCTGCACGCACTTGCTCTTGCTGTTGTACGCCCCATGCCCCTGTCCCTTGTACGTCAGCTCGACGCCCACCCCCTCGCCCAGCGCCTCCACCATCCGCCGCGCGCCTTCGTACGGCGTGGCGGGGTCGCCCGTGTTGCCCACGACGAGGATCGGCGCGGAGCCCGGCGCGCTCACGTCGGGATGGTCGGCGGCACCCGCCACGGCCCAGTCGGTGCAGCTGAGCATGGACCATGCGAAGGCGTCACCGAACAGGGGCGAGGCGGCCCGGAACTCGGGCAGTTTCCGCTCCACGTATTCCGGGGTGTACCGCGGCTTGTCGTCGGCGCAGTTGATCGAGATGTTGGCGGCGCTGATGTTGCTGTACTCGCCGTTCTCGCTGCGCCCGTTCAGCGAGTCGGACAGCAGCATCAGGATCCTGCCGTCACCGTCGTACGCCTGCTGCAGCCCCTCGGTCAGGTACTGCCAGAGGTCCTGGGAGTACAGCGCCTGCGCGATGCCGGTGGTCGCGGCGCTCTGGGTCAGCTCGCGCGGGAACACGCCCTGGATCGGCTTGCTGTCGAGGTCCTTCAGGAGCTTCGCCATGCGGTTCTTGACGTCCTGTGCGGTGTCGCCGATCGGGCAGTCCTCGATCTTCGAGGTGCAGTCCTCCGCGAAGTTGTCGAGCGCCAGCTGAAAGCCCTTGACCTGCCCGAGTGAGCCCTGCTCTGAGTTCTGCGTCGGGTCGACCACCGCGTCGAAGACCGCGCGGCCCACGTTCTTGGGGAACAAGTGGGCGTAGACACCGCCGAGTTCGGTGCCGTACGAGATGCCGAAGTAGTGCAGTTTGTCGTCGCCGAGCACCTGGCGCATCAGGTCCATGTCGCGGGCCGCGTCGGTGGTGCGCACATGCGGCAGCATCCCGTCGGAGTTCTCCTCGCAGGCGTCGTTGAACTCCTCGGTGCGGTCCACCAGTTCGGTCCGCTCGGCGGCGTCGTCCGGCGACGTGTCCTGCTGGAAGTAGGCGTCGAGCTGCTGGTCGTTCTCGCACAGTACCGGCGCGCTGCGGCCGACCCCGCGCGGGTCGAAGCTCACCAGGTCGTAGCGGGTGCGCAGCTTCTCGTACCCGTCGCCGAAGGAGGGCAGCGTGGTGACGCCCGACGCGCCGGGCCCGCCGAAGTTGAAGATCAGCGAGCCGATGCGCCGGTTCGGGTCGCCGCTGGACTGGGCCCGGATAAGCGCGATGTCGATCGTGTCGCCCTTGGGATCGTCCCAGTCACGGGGCGCCTTCATGGTGGCGCACTGCCATGAGTCGCCGTCCGGCAGAGGTGACGGGCTGCCCGCGCCGCCCTGCGCCTGGGAGGGGGCCGGGCAGTCCTTCCAGCTGAGCCGCTGGGCCGTGAGGTCCTCGTTCCCGGAGTCGTCGTCGCTGCAGCCGGCCAGCAAGGAGGACAGCAGCAGGGCGGCGGCGGTCAGGGCAGCGGCGCGCTTCCGGGGAGGGTTCGGCATGGTCCCATCCTGCGGTCGTACATGGTGGGGCGCTCGGGGCACGGTCCGTACGAGGTACGGCCGCGCCTCACCCGCCTACGTGCCCTTACAACGTACGACGCCCTGGTCCTCGTAGGACAAGTCCCCTCGTAGGACAAGTCCGCGGTCCTGGCAGGACAAGTCCGCCGTTCTCGCAGGACAAGTCGGCGCGTGTCACAGCGCGCCCTTGCGGGTCAGGTGGTTGAAGGCCAGCCAGCCCGGCAGCACCGGCAGCCACAGTGTCAGCAGCCGGAACAGCAGCACCGACGGCGCGGCGACCTCGCTGGGCAGGCCCACGGCGATCAGACCGACGGTCAGGGTCGCCTCCACGGCGCCGACGCCGCCCGGGGTCGGGGCCGCGGAGCCGAGGGCGTTGCCCGCGAGGAAGACGACGGCCACGCTGGCGAGGCTGATCGAGGTCCCCTCGCTGCCGAACGCCCTGATGGACGCGTCCAGGCACATCACGAAGCAGGCGGTCAGCAGCAGCATGCCGCCGATGCCGGTGACCAGCTTCTGGGGCCGCTGGAGCACGTCGAGCATGCGCGGCACGACACCCGCGAACAACGACCTCACGCGCGTGACGACGAATTTCCGCAGGAACGGCACCGACGTCACCACGAGCACCAGTACGGCCACGGTCAGCAGACCCGCGATGACGGTCCGGGACGGCGACAGCGACGGCGTTTTCTCGGTGCCGGTCAGATAACCGAAGGCCAGCAGCATCAGGATGTGGCAGCCGAGCCCGAACAACTGCGAGGCGCCGACGCTCGCCACCGCGAGTCCCGGCCGCACTCCCGCGCGCTGCAGGAACCGCGTGTTGAGGGCGACGCCGCCGACCGCGGCCGGTGCGACGATCTTCACGAAGGACCCGGCGACCTGCGCCGACACGGTCCGCCGGAACGGCACCCGCTCGGGCACGAACCCCAGCAGCGCCATCGCCGCCGCGAAGTAACTGGCCGCCGAGAACAGCACAGCCGCGGCCACCCAGCCCCACTCGGCGTTGGCGATGAGCGGGCCGAACTCGATGTGCGTGAGCTGCGTCAGCAGGAAGTACGCGCCGATGGCACCGGCGATGAGGCTGATCAGCGTGCGCGGCCGCACCCGCTCCAGTCGGGCGGGTTCGACGGGTGCCTGCGGCCTGATGAGCAGCACCTCGTGGCGGATCTGCGTGAGCAGATCCTCCTCGCGAGCCTCGTCCACGGCCTCATCGATGGCCCGCTTCTCGGCCCGCGCCTGCGCCCGTACGGTCTTCTTGTCCGGCTTTTCCGGCTTGTCGAGCTTCTTGTCGAGTTCCTTGTCCGGCTTGTCGAGTCCCGGCCCGGCGTCATCCGCGGCCCCCCCGCTGCGCGCGTGCTTGGCATGCCGCGAGGCCTCCAGCACCGCCTCACGCTCACGCTCGGCCCTCTCGCGGGCGAGCCGGCGCAGCGTCGCGCGCGTGGAGCGGCTCAGCGCGATGGGCTGCAGCATCGGCAGACAGTCGGCCACGGCGTCCGGACCGAGCACGCCCACCGCCGAGGCCACCGCGCGCTCCGCGCCCACGCGCAGGCCGAGCGTGACCAGCAGCTGCGAGATGTCCATGCGCAGCAGCAGATTGTTCGCCGCGATCTCGCCGATCCGCAGGTCGGTGATGATCACCTTGCCGGAACGATCCACCAGAATTGCGTCACCCACCAGCCTGCGGTGGGCGATGCGGCGGGACTGAAGGGCTTTCACCTGGAGCCAGGTACCGCGCAGCAGGTCGTCAGTGATCTCCTCGTCCGGCAGCGAGTCGAGTGTGTGCCCGCCGGTGTGCTCGTAGACCAGCATCACGGCGTCCGGGCCGAGCTCGGATGTGGCGATCAGCTTGGGAGCGTTGGCGCCGGCCGCGATCGCCGCGTAGGCGAGCAGCGCCTCCTGCTCCAGGGCCTGGCGCAGCGACTGGAGGCTGCTGCGGGTGGCGAAGCCGCGCAGGGTCAGATTGCGCCACGCGCGGTAGAAGAAGCCCTGGGCCTGCTGTTCCCGGTCCACCACCGTGACATCGAGCGGGGGGCCCTCCTCAAGGGTGACGAAGTAGCGCCGGCCCCGGTCGCCGGACTCCTCGGACACCTCCTCGCGGGCCGCGCTCACCGGGCGGAAGCCGACGTGCCTGAGGCCCGCCATCAGGGTCCGCCCCGTGGGCCGGACGTTGGGCGAGCCGACGGCGTACAGCGTGCCGTAGGCGACGGTCCAGCCGATCAGCAGCGTCAGCAGGATCGAGAACGGCGTCGTGTAGCCGGTGACCAGCATCGAGAAGGCGTACAGGACCAGGACCGCCCACAGGACCGCACGCCAGCGGGGTCTGCGGGACATGCCCACGGCGGTCATGTACGCGATGACCGGGGCGAGGTAGCCGTGCACCGGGTCGGTGAGGGAGCCGACGTCGCCGGGGGAGGGCTGGGTGAGCGCGTCCCGGATGGAGTCCGGGGCGGCCCGCGCGACCCACAGGTCCGTGGCGAGCGTCACGCCGTGAGCGAGGACCGCGGCGAGGACACCGTCGGCGATCCGCAGCCCGTCCCGCTTGATCAGGCGCTCGATCGCGAAGGCGACCGGCACCAGAAGGATCGCGATGCTGGACACCAGCCCGGCGATCTTGCTGAACAGGTCGGGCGCCTGCCCGGTGCCCTTGTTGATGTCCTGCTCGAGACCCGAGGTGGTGCCGTGCGCGAATGCGGCGACCGCGAGCAGCAGGGCGATGCCCAGCACGCCCACGAGGAGCCGCATCAGGTCGGAGGGACGGTGCACGCGCGCGGGGAGCAGCGGTTCGTCGCCCTCGACCTCGTCGGCGTGCACCTCTTCGAGGTCGTACGCGGCCTTCCCCTCGACGGCCTTGCGGCCGGCGTCACTCGCGCCGGCGCCCTTGCCGGGCTCGTCCGTCTTGCCGCCGTCGCTGTCGCCGGAGTCCTTCTTGTCGGCGTTCGCGGTGTCCGGGCGCGACGAAGCCGCAGAGGTGCTTTCCGCGTCGTCCGGGTGCGCACCCTGCTGCTTCATCGTCTCTTCTTGGTCTCGTATCACCAGTCACCGCCCGCACGATGGTGGCATGCCCCACCGACACACGGGGGCATCAGGGTGCAATGCGGGGGCGCACAGTCTGCCTGAAGCGTCGCCTCCGGGCGAGGCATACGCACAGTGGCGAGCGCGTCACATTGTCGGTGGGGTGCGGCAGGATGGGCCGGATGAGCGAGGAGAGGCTTCCGGACAACACCCGCCCGGAGTACGACCGGGCCCACCCGGAGCACGCGGACGCGTTGCCGGAGTATGCCGAACGCGTGCTCGAGGTCGCCGACCTGATTCCGCAGGGGCGCGTCATGACGTACGGGGACGTGGCGGAGTGGCTGGAGGAGGGCGGTCCCCGGCAGGTCGGCCGGGTGATGGCCCTCTACGGGGGCGCCGTCGCGTGGTGGCGGGTGGTCCGCGCTGACGGGGTCCTGCTGCCGGGCCACGAGCTGCGGGCGCTGGATCACTACCGCGCGGAGGGCACACCGCTGAAGGAGGCGAGCAGGGCCGCCGAGGGCCACCTGCCGCGCCTCGACATGAGACGGGCGCGCTGGGACGGCGGAGAACGCGCACAGGGTCACACCTGACAGCTTCCGCCATTGGACGGCCCGCTGTGTGACCTGTGATCCGTACGGGGGAAAGGGGGCACGTCCGTGGCATGACGTACGTTCGTGAGTCGAGGGACACACGTGCCATGAGTGGCCGGAGGGATGAACCGGAAGCCCTGCTTCCGCACTACCCCTCGGCGTAGCGTCTGCTGCACGTGTCGCCCTCACCTCGCAGCCACCGCCCTCCACGCGCGAGAGGCGACCCACCAGCACACCCACCAGGACCGGCGAATCACGTGAGCTCCTCTTTCTCCACCAGGCGCCTGTCGCACCCCCAGGTGCGACAGGGGGCCCGTGGCGCTTACCGGCTGGTGCGTACCCCTCCAGTGCGAGTGGCTCCCCCTCGTCTTGACGCCGCACAGCGCGCCGTGGTTGACCATGCCGCCGGTCCGCTTCTAGTTCTCGCAGGTCCGGGGACCGGTAAGACGACGACACTCGTCGAGTCGGTGGCGGAGCGCATCGCCCGTGGCACGGACCCCGAGCGCATCCTGGTGCTCACTTTCAGCCGCAAGGCCGCCGTGGAGCTGCGGGACCGCATGGCGTTGCGCATAGGGGCGGCCCGTGCGCCCCAGGCGACCACGTTCCACTCGTTCTGCTACGCACTGGTCCGCGCCCACCAGGACAGCGACCTGTTCGTGGAGCCGCTGCGGCTGCTGTCCGGCCCGGAGCAGGACGTGGCGGTGCGTGAGCTGCTCGCGGGCCAGCCGGACCTGGAGCGGCTCGGCCTCGCGCATGTGCGCTGGCCGGACGAGCTGCGCGCCTGCCTGACCACCCGTGGCTTCGCCGACGAGGTCCGCGCGGTCCTCGCCCGCAGCCGCGAACTGGGCCTCGGCCCGGACGCCCTGGACGCCTTCGCCCACCGCATCGGCCGCCCCGACTGGCGCGCCGCGGCGTCCTTCCTCGCCGAGTACCTCGACGTGCTCGACATGCAGGGCGTGCTCGACTACGCCGAACTCGTTCACCGCGCGGTGCTCCTCGCCCGCCGTCCCGAGGTCGCCGAGCGGCTCGCCGCGCAGTACGACGGCGTGTACGTCGACGAGTACCAGGACACCGACCCGGCGCAGGTACGGCTGCTGCACGCCCTCGTCGGCGGCGGGCGGACCCTCGTTGCCTTTGGCGACCCCGATCAGTCGATCTACGCCTTCCGCGGCGCCGACGTGAACGGCATCCTGGAGTTTCCGCACGTTTTCCCGCGCGCGGACGGCCGCCCCGCGCGCGTGGAGGTCCTGCGCACCTCCCGCCGCTCCGGCGCCGCCCTGCTGGCCGCGACCCGGCTGCTGACCCAGCGCATGCCGCTCACGCGCCTGCCGGCGGAGAAAGTACGCGCCCATCGCGAGCTGGCGCCGGTCCGCGAGGGCGGCCGCGTGGAGGTCTTCACGTACCCGACGCTCGGCACCGAGCTGGACAACGTCGCCGACATCCTGCGCAGGGCGCATCTGGAGGACGGCGTTCCGTGGGGCGAGATGGCCGTACTGGTGCGGGCCGGGTCGCGCACGATCCCGACCGTGCGCCGGGCGCTGACGGCGGCCGGAGTGCCTCTCGACATCGACGGCGACGACCTGCCGCTGAGGCATGAGCCGGCGGTGGCGCCACTGTTGACGGCGCTGCGGGCGGTGGCCACGGCCGAGGCCGCACTGGCGACCGAGGCAGCCGACGGGGGCGTACGGCGCGAATCCCAGGGGGAAGACGTACCGCCGCAGGACGGTGACCCCGGCGGCGACGACTCGACGGACGAACCCGCCCCCTCGTGGCTCGACACCGAGACGGCCCTGACCCTGCTCGCCTCGCCCCTCGCGGGCATGGACGCCGCCGACCTGCGCCGCCTCGGGCGGGCCCTGCGCGACGAGGAGCGGGCGGCAGGAAATCCCTTGCCACCGCCCTCCGACGACCTGCTCGCACGGGCGCTCGCCGAGCCGGAGCGCCTGGCCGTGCACGACCCCACATACGCGCGTGGCGCCCAGCGCCTCGGCGCGCTGCTGCGCAAGGCCCGTGAGCGCCTCGCGGCCGGCGGTACGGCCGAGGAGGCGTTGTGGGACCTGTGGGAGGGCACGCCCTGGCCCACGCGCCTGGAGCGGACGGCCCGCCGCGGCGGCGCGGCCGGCCGCAACGCCGACCGTGACCTCGACGCCGTATGCGCACTGTTCGCGACAGCGACCCGCGCGGAGGAGCGCACCGGCGGCCGGGGAGCCCTGAACTTCCTGGAGGAGATCGAGGCCGAGGACATCGCCGCAGACACCCTGACGCGGCGTGCCGTGCGCCCCGACGCCGTGCGCCTGATGACCGCGCACCGCTCAAAGGGCCTCGAATGGCGCCTGGTCGTCCTCGCGGGCGTCCAGGAGGGACTGTGGCCGGACCTGCGCCGTCGCGGCTCCCTCCTGGAGGCCGACCGCATCGGCCGCGACGGACTCGCCGAACCGCTCACCCCGGGCGCGCTGTTGGCGGAGGAGCGCCGCCTGTTCTACGTCGCCGCCACACGCGCGCGTGAACGCCTCGTCGTCACCGCGGTGAAGGCCCCGGCGGACGACGGCGACCAGCCCTCCCGCTTCCTGACCGAGCTCGGCGTGGAGCCCAAGGACGTGACCGGCCGCCCACGCCGCCCGCTGTCCGTCGCAGCCCTCGTGGCCGAACTCCGGGCGACGACGGTCGACCCGCGCGTGTCGGAAACGCTCAGGGAGGCCGCCGCCCGCCGCCTGGCCCGGCTCGCCGCGCTCGCCGACGAGGACGGCCGCCCGCTGGTCCCGGCCGCGCACCCCTACCGCTGGTGGGGCATGTTCGAGCCGACGGAGTCCAAGGTGCCGCTGCGCAACCGCGACCAGCCCGTCGTGCTCTCCGGAAGCGCCCTCGAGCAGCTCGCCAACACCTGCGCCCTGCAGTGGTTCCTGGGCCGCGAGGTGAAGGCCGACGCGCCCGCGACGGTCGCCCAGGGCTTCGGCAACGTGGTGCATGTCCTCGCCGACGAGGTCGCCTCCGGACACACCCCGGCCGACCTCGCCGTCCTCATGGAGCGCCTCGACTCGGTGTGGAACGCACTCGCCTTCGACGCGCCCTGGAAGTCGGCGCAGGAGAAGGACAACGCGCGCGTGGCGCTCGAACGCTTCCTCAAGTGGCACGTGATGGACCGCGCGGGGCGAACCCCGGTGGCGAGCGAGCACGACTTCGACGTCACCCTCGGGGCGGGCGACTTCGAGGTGCGCATCCGTGGCCAGATGGACCGCGTCGAGGCCGACGGCGAAGGGCGTGCCTACGTGGTCGACTTCAAGACCGGCAAACAGGCTCCCAGCGCGGCCGACGTGGCCCGCCACCCGCAGCTCGCCGTCTACCAGCTCGCCGTCAACGAGGGCGCCGTCGACGAGGCCTTCGACGGCGTACGCCCCGAGCCGGGCGGCGCCGAACTCGTCCAGCTCCGCCAGGGCGCCGCCAAGCGCGACGGCGGCGAGACGCTCCCCAAGGTGCAGGGACAGCAGCCCCTGGAGGGCGCGGAGGGGGAGTGGGTGGGCGACCTGCTGGCCACGGCAGCGGGCAAGGTTCTCGACGAACGATTCACACCGACCGCGGGCCAGCACTGCACCCACTGCGCGTTCCGGGCGTCGTGCAGCGCACGGCCCGAGGGGCGGCACGTGATCGAGTAACGCCTCGTCAGTGACGGGAGTGACCGATCGCACCACCCGTGCTGACCTGCGGTTCTTCCGGCCCGCGGAGTGATCCGGCGTCGACTGTCAGTGCCCGCCGCTAGCCTCTCTGAGGTGTCCGCCCGTATCACCGATCCCGAGCAGCTCAAGGAGCTCCTCGGCATCCCGTTTACTCCGGAGCAGACGGCCTGTATCACCGCGCCGCCCGCCCCGCAGGTCATCGTGGCCGGAGCCGGATCGGGCAAGACGACGGTGATGGCGGCACGCGTGGTGTGGCTGGTCGGCACCGGCCAGGTCGCCCCCGAACAGGTCCTCGGCCTGACCTTCACCAACAAGGCCGCCGGTGAACTCGCCGAGCGCGTCCGCAAGGCGCTCATCAAGGCCGGCGTCACCGACCCCGACGTCATCGACCCGGACAACCCGCCGGGCGAGCCGGTGATCTCGACGTACCACGCCTTCGCCGGCCGTCTGCTGACCGACCACGGCCTGCGCATCGGCCTCGAACCGACGTCCCGCCTGCTCGCCGACGCGACCCGCTACCAACTCGCCGCGCGTGTGTTGCGCGAGGCCCCGGGCCCATATCCGGCACTGACCCGCTCCTTCGCCGACCTGGTCAGCGATCTGCTCACCCTCGACGCCGAACTGGCCGAGCACCTCGTACGGCCCGCGGCCCTGCGCGCGTACGACGCGGAGGTGCTGCTCACCCTGCAAGGTGCCAAGCTCACCAACGCCGATCTGCGCAAGGTCCCCGAGGCGGCCGCGGCGCGCCGGGAACTGGCCGACCTCGTGGGCCGCTACCGCGCGGCCAAGCGGGAGCGGGATCTGCTCGACTTCGGCGACCAGATCGCCCTGTCGGCACAGCTCGCCGGGGTCCCCGAAGTGGGCCGCATCCTGCGCGACGAGTTCCGTGTGGTCCTCCTGGACGAGTACCAGGACACGTCCGTCGCCCAACGCGTCCTCCTGGCAGGCCTCTTCGGAGGCGGCACCGGCCACCCGGTGACCGCCGTCGGCGACCCCTGCCAGGCGATCTACGGGTGGCGCGGCGCCTCTGTCGCCAATCTCGACGACTTCCCCGAGCACTTCGCGCACGCCGACGGCCGCCCCGCCGCGCGCCAGGCGCTCAGCGAGAACCGCCGCAGCGGCGGCCGGCTCCTCGACCTCGCCAACGGTCTCGCCGAGCCACTGCGCGCCATGCACGCGGGCGTGGAGGCCCTCCGCCCGGCACCGGGCGCCGAGCGTGACGGCACGGTCCGATGCGCCCTGCTGCCCACCCATGCCGAGGAGATCGACTGGATCGCCGACTCCGTGGCGCATCTCGTCCGCACCGGCAAGGAACCAGGGGAGATCGCCGTCCTGTGCCGCACGGCGACCGACTTCGCCGAGATCCAGGCGTCGCTCGTCGCCCGGGACATCCCCGTCGAGGTGGTCGGCCTGTCCGGGCTGCTCCATCTGCCCGAAATCGCCGATCTGGTCGCCGTCTGCGAGGTTCTCCAGGACCCCGGGGCCAACGCCGCCCTGGTCCGCCTCCTCACCGGCCCGCGATGGCGTATCGGCCCGCGCGACCTCGCCCTCCTGGGGCGCCGCGCACGGCGGTTGGTGTCCCACGCGCGGGTGGACGGCGACGACGACCCGGACCGACGCCTCGCCGAGGCCGTCGAGGGGGTCGACCCCGCCGAGGTCATCTCGCTCGCGGACGCCCTCGACACCTTCCTCGAGACGCCGATGGACAGCGACGGTGACGACGACGGGCTGCCCTTCTCGCCGGACGCGCGCGTGCGGTTCGCGCGCCTGGCCACCGAACTGCGGGACCTGCGCCGCTCCCTGTCCGACCCGCTGATGGACGTCCTCCACCGCGTCCTCGCCGTCACCGGCCTGGAAGTGGAGCTGTCGGCCTCCCCGCACGCGCTGGCCGCCCGTCGCCGCGAGACCCTGTCCAACTTCCTCGACATCGCCGCCTCCTTCGCGGCCGGCGACAACGAGGCGTCCCTGCTCGCTTTCCTGGGCTTCCTGCGCACCGCCGCTCAGTACGAGAAGGGGCTCGACAACGCCCTTCCGGGCGGCGAGAACACCGTCAAAGTGCTCACCGCGCACAAGTCCAAGGGCCTGGAGTGGGACGTCGTCGCCGTCCCCGGCCTGGTCACGGGCACCTTCCCCAGCACCCAGGGCCGCGAGAAGTGGACCGCGCAGGGCAAGGTCCTGCCGCACGAGCTGCGCGGCGACACCGACACGCTCCCGGACGTCGCCTCCTGGGACTCCCGCGGCCTGAAGGCCTTCCACGAGGCCATGAAGGACCACCAGCACACCGAGGAACTCCGCCTCGGCTACGTGACCTTCACCCGCCCCCGTTCCCTGCTCCTCGGCTCCGGCCACTGGTGGGGCCCCACCCAGAAGAAACCTCGCGGACCTTCTGACTTCCTCGTGGCTCTGTACGACCACTGCGCGGCCGGGCACGGCGAGATCGAGGCATGGGCCGACGAGCCGGCCGACGGCGAGGAGAACCCGGCCCTGCACCGGGAGAACGCCGACCAGCTGTGGCCCCTGCCTCTCGACGAGGCGGCGATGGCCCGACGCCGGGCGGCCGCCGAGACGGTCCTGGCCCACCTGGAGACCCTCACCTCCCACGAGGACGCCCACCCCACCGCCGCCCACGACCCGGACACGTACGACGATCCGGACTGGCCGCCGCCGCCGGACGACGACGAAGCGTTCGCGGACGATTTGCCCGACGGGGACGCTCCTTTCGCCGACCAGGCCTTCGCCGACGAGAGATTCGCCGACGAGGCCGTCGCCGACGAGGCCTTCGGCGACTACTTCGGGGACGGATCCCGCCGAGACGGTTCCTTCGCGGACGGCTCCCGCGGGGACAAGCGCATCGCGGACGCCCCCGACGAGTCCGTCGCCGGCGCCCGCTCGTCCGGGGAGGACCTTGACGACTGGGACTCCTGGCCCACCGGCCGCCCGACCATCCCGCATCAGGCGACGGCCCCGGAGCCCCCCGCCGGACCACCCGCACGCCCCCATCCCACGGACACGGAACCCCTCACCCCCGAGGAGATCCGCACCCTGGCCTCCTGGGACCGCGACCTCGACGCCCTCACCGGAGAGCTCCTGCGCGCCCGCGGGAGCGTCACCGACGTACCCCTGCCCACGACGCTGACCGCGTCCCAGCTGATGCGGCTGGCCGCCGACCCGGACGGGTTCGCGCAGGAGCTCGCCCGCCCGATGCCGCGTCCGCCACAACCTGCCGCGCGCCGGGGCACCCGGTTCCACGCCTGGGTCGAGGCCCGCTTCGAAGAGCTCACGCTGCCCATGCTGGAGCCGGACGACCTGCCCGGCAGCGAGGCCGAGATCGCCGACGAGCGCGACCTGGAGGTTCTCAAGGACGCCTTCGAGCGCACCGAATACGCGCACCGCACGCCGTACCGGGTCGAGGCCCCTTTCCAGCTCGCGATCGCGGGCCGCGTCGTGAGGGGCCGTATCGACGCCGTCTACAAGGAGGGCGACGGCGACGGGGCGACGTACGAGATCGTCGACTGGAAGACCAACCGGACCTGCACCGCCGACCCGCTCCAGCTGGCCCTGTACCGGCTCGCCTGGGCCGAGCAGGAGGGCGTGCCGCTGGAATCGGTCAAGGCCTCGTTCCTCTACGTCCGCAGCGGCGAGGTCGTACGACCGGAGGAGCTGCCGGACCGGACTGCGCTGGAGCGACTGCTGACCGAGGACCCGGTCACGGAGGCGGAGTGTGAGGAACCGCCCACCGAGGATGTCGGTGCGGGCCGATAGGCTCGTGACCATGAGCCAGACCCCGGACAGCGCTGTCCGCACGTACATCGAGCAGCACCGCGCCGCCTTCCTCGACGACCTCGCCGAGTGGCTGCGCATACCGTCCGTGTCGGCCCAGCCCGACCACGCGCCCGACGTACGCCGCAGCGCCGACTGGCTCGCCGCCAAGCTCAAGGAGACCGGCTTCCCGACCGCCGAGGTCTGGCCGAGCGCGGGCGCACCCGCCGTATTCGCCGAGTGGCCCTCCGACGATCCGAAGGCGCCCACGGTCCTTGTCTACGGCCACCACGACGTGCAGCCCGCCGCCCGCGAGGACGGCTGGGACAGCGAGCCCTTCGAGCCCGTCGTCCGCGAAGGCCGCCTCTACGCGCGCGGGGCGGCCGACGACAAGGGCCAAGTGTTCTTCCACACACTCGGCGTCCGCGCCCACCTCGCGACCACCGGCCGCACGACCCCGGCCGTGCACCTGAAGCTGCTGATCGAGGGCGAGGAGGAGTCCGGCTCCCCGCACTTCCGCGCTCTCGTCGAGGAGAACGCCGAGCGGCTCGCGGCCGACGCCGTGATCGTGTCCGACACCGGCATGTGGTCCGAGAACACCCCAACTGTGTGCACCGGCATGCGCGGCCTGGCCGAGTGCGAGATCCGGCTGCACGGCCCCGACCAGGACATCCACTCCGGTTCCTTCGGCGGCGCCGTCCCCAACCCGGCGACCGCGGCCGCCCGCCTGGTCGCCGCCCTGCACGACGAGCACGCGCGCGTGGCGATCCCCGGCTTCTACGACGGCATCGTCGAACTGACCGACCGCGAGCGCGAACTCTTCGCCGAGCTGCCCTTCGACGAGCAGCAGTGGCTGCGCACCGCCAAGTCGTACGCCACCCAGGGCGAGGCCGGGCACACCACCCTGGAGCGCGTCTGGGCCCGCCCCACCGCCGAGGTCAACGGCATCGGCGGCGGCTACCAAGGCCCGGGCAGCAAGACGATCATCCCGTCCTCCGCCATGGTGAAGCTCTCCTTCCGGCTGGTCGCGGGACAGGAGCCCGACCACATCGAGAAGGCCGTCCGCGCGTGGGCCGACGCTCAGGTGCCCGCCGGTATCCGCTGCGAGATCACGTTCAGCGGGGCCACACGCCCGTGCCTGACGCCGCTGGACCACCCCGCCCTGCAGTCCGTCGTACGCGCCATGAGCCGCGCCTTCGAGGGCCCGGTCCGCTTCACCCGCGAAGGCGGCTCGGGTCCCGCCGCCGATCTCCAGGACGTCCTCGACGCACCCGTGCTCTTCCTCGGCATCTCCGTCCCCTCCGACGGCTGGCACGCCCCGAACGAAAAGGTCGAGCTCGATCTCCTGCTCAAGGGCGTCGAGACCACCGCCTACCTCTGGGGCGACCTGGCCGCGAACTGGCGTCATGCGCCCTGACCCACCTGGGCCGTCCGGACGGGCATCGCGCGCGGGGCACACTGAATCGGCCGTCCCGTACCACCGAGCCCCGATGGACCCGGTCGCCTCCCGTCGCACGCCCCGCCGATCCACCCACCGAAGCACACCGTTCCACTGGGGGAGTTGGAAGCACCCGTGACCACTTCGACCGACCACACCGCCGACCGCCCCATCTCGCTCACCGCACCGAGCGGCATTGACCGCGCCGCCCACCACCGGCTCGACGAGGCCTGGCTCGCGGCGGCATGGAGCCACCCCACGACCCGCTGCTTCGTGGTCTCCGGCGGTCAGGTCCTCGTCGACGAGACGGTGGACGGACGCACCGAACTCGTCATGACCCCCTCCTTCGAGGCCCCTCTCACCGAAGCGCACCGCTACTTCCTCGGCATCGACGAGGACGGGGTCAGCTACTTTGCCCTGCAGAAGGACGCGCTGCCCGGCCGTATCGACCAGTCCGCGCGCCCGGCCGGCCTGCGCGAGGCGGGCCTGCTGCTGTCGCCGCGGGACGCCGGCCTGATGGTGCACGCCGTCGGCCTGGAGAACTGGCAGCGCACCCACCGCTTCTGCTCCCGCTGCGGTGAGCGCACCGTGATCGCCGCGGCCGGGCACATCCGCCGCTGCCCCGCCTGCGGCGCCGAGCACTACCCGCGCACCGATCCGGCTGTGATCATGGCCGTCACCGACGAGGACGACCGCATTCTGCTCGGCCGCCAGGTCCACTGGCCTGAGGGCCGCTTCTCGACGCTCGCCGGTTTCGTCGAGCCCGGCGAGTCCATCGAGCAGACAGTGCGCCGGGAGGTCTACGAGGAGGCCGGTGTCAGCGTCGGCCAGGTCGAGTACGTCGCCAGCCAGCCCTGGCCCTTCCCGTCCAGCCTCATGCTGGGCTTCATGGCCCGCGCCACCTCCACCGAGGTCAATGTCGACGGTGACGAGATCCACGAGGCCCGCTGGTTCTCCCGCGAGGAACTGCGCGCTGCCTTCGAATCCGGCGAGGTCATGCCGCCGTACGGCATCTCGATCGCGGCCCGTCTGATCGAGCTCTGGTACGGCAAGCCGCTGCCGACCCGCAGCGTCTGAGTGCAACAAAAGGGTGGCCGTCCCGATCCGGGACGGCCACCCTCTGCATGCCCTTCAATGCGCTTCGGTAGCGCTTCGGTCACACGCCGATCTTCTGCTTCACCTGAGCCAGCGACGGGTTCGTCAGCGTCGAACCATCCCCGAACAGCACGGTGGGTACCGTCTGATTCCCGCCATTCGCCTTCTCGACGAACGCCGCGGACTCGGGGTCCTGCTCGATGTTGATCTCGGTGTACGCGATGCCCTCGCGGTCCAGCTGCTTCTTCAGCCGCTGGCAGTAGCCGCACCACGTGGTGCTGTACATCGTCACAGTGCCCTGCATGTCTCGCGCGCTCCTCTGATGGCTCGGGGAAACAGGTCGTCCGATGAGGGAACGTACGCGACCACGGCGCCATTCCCACCCGGGGTATCGCCGGGCACGTGACGCCTGCCGCATTAGTACGACTAACCGTGCCTGCCTGTGGACAACCGGCACAGCCGTCTCCGGCGACCTGGCAGCATGGCCGTGTGACAGCAGCAACGCACTCCACCCTCTTCCCGCAGGTACCGGACTCTGCCGACGCGGTGCTCGACGGGCTCGACCCCGAGCAGCGCGAGGTGGCCACCGCCCTGCACGGGCCGGTGTGCGTGCTCGCGGGCGCCGGCACGGGCAAGACACGGGCGATCACCCATCGCATCGCCTACGGGGTGCGCGCAGGCATCCTCCAGCCCTCGAGCGTGCTCGCCGTCACCTTCACCAACCGAGCCGCAGGAGAGATGCGCGGCCGGCTGCGTCAGCTCGGCGCCGCCGGGGTCCAGGCGCGTACGTTCCACTCGGCCGCCCTGCGCCAGCTCCAGTACTTCTGGCCGAAAGCGGTCGGCGGCTCCATGCCCCGGCTCGTCGACCGCAAGATCCAGCTCGTCGCCGACGCGGCCGCCGCCTGCCGCATCCGCCTCGACCGGAACGAGCTGCGGGACGTCACCGCCGAGATCGAGTGGTCCAAGGTCACCCGGACCGTCCCCGCCGACTATCCGCCCGCCGTCGCCAAGGCGGGCCGCGACGCCCCCCGCGACCCGGCCGAGATCGCCCAGATCTACAACGTCTACGAGGACCTCAAGCGCGACCGCTCGGTCATCGACTTCGAGGACGTCCTGCTGCTCACCGTCGGCATCCTCCAGGAAAGGCACGACATCGCCGACCAGGTCCGCTCCCAGTACCAGCACTTCGTGGTCGACGAGTACCAGGACGTCAGCCCGCTCCAGCAGCGTCTGCTGGAGCTGTGGCTGGGCGACCGGGACAATCTGTGTGTGGTCGGCGATGCCAGCCAGACGATCTACTCGTTCACGGGAGCAACTCCCGACCATCTGCTCGACTTCCGCACCCGGCACCCCGGCGCCACCGTCGTGAAGCTGGTCCGCGACTACCGCTCCACCCCCCAGGTCGTCCACCTCGCCAACGGCGTGCTCGCCCAGGCCCGGGGGCGCGCCGCCGACCACCGCCTGGAGCTGGTCTCCCAGCGCGACCCGGGCCCCGAGCCCGTGTACACCGAGTACACCGACGAGCCCGCCGAGGCCGAGGGTGCCGCCCGCCGTATCCGGGAACTCATGGACTCCGGAGTTGCGGCCGGCGAGATCGCCATCCTGTTCCGCACCAACTCCCAGTCCGAGACCTACGAGCAGGCCCTCGCCGACGCGGGCGTCGCCTACCAGCTGCGGGGTGCCGAGCGGTTCTTCGACCGTCCCGAGGTGCGAAAGGCGGGCATCGCCCTGCGCGGCGCGGCCCGCTTCGGCGGCAACGACTCACTCCTCGACGACGCGGTCGACCTGCCCTCGCAGGTACGGGCCGTGCTGTCGGGCGAGGGCTGGACGACCGAGCCCCCGGCCGGCTCCGGCGCCGTCAGAGAGCGCTGGGAGTCGCTGGCCGCCCTGGTGAACCTCGCCCAGGACTTCGCCGCCGCCAAACCGGGCGCCAGTCTCGCCGACCTTGTCGCGGAGCTCGACGAGCGGGCGAACGCCCAGCACGCCCCGACCGTCCAAGGCGTCACCCTCGCCTCCCTCCACTCGGCCAAGGGCCTGGAGTGGGACGTTGTCTTCCTGGTCGGCGTCGCCGAGGGCATGATGCCGATCACCTACGCAAAGACGGACGAGCAGATCGAGGAGGAACGCCGCCTCCTCTATGTCGGTGTCACCCGCGCCAGGCTGCACCTCCATGTCTCCTGGGCGCTCACCCGCGCACCCGGAGGCCGCCCGAACCGTCGCCCCAGCCGCTTCCTCGACGGACTGCGCCCCGGCTCGGTCGCCACCGCAGGACGCACCGCCGCCGTCGGTGCCGGTGGCGTCGAGCGCGGCTTCACGAGCAGGCCGGACGCCGCCCCGAGACGCACTCAACGCTCCCCGGCCCGCTGCCGTGTCTGCGGGCGCACCCTCACCGACGCCGGCGAGATGAAGCTGATGCGCTGCGAGGGCTGCCCCTCCGATATGGACGAGGGCCTCTACGAACGACTCCGCGAGTGGCGCGCGGTCCAGGCCCGGCTCAGCGGGCAGCCGGACTTCTGCATCTTCACGGACCGGACCCTGATGGCCATTGCAGAGGCGGAGCCGGCCAGTCCGGTTGAGCTGTCCCGCATCTCCGGCGTCCTCAAGCGGAAGCTTGAGCGCTACGGAGCCGATGTGCTGGCCATCTGTGCAGGCCAGGAGGTTGGGGAGGGCTCCGACGGGGAATGACACGAACTCGTCGAAAAAATAGTTTGCGCATGCCCCAGCAATCCCCATAGGTTCTTAGCCACGGGAACGGAGGCCTTCTCGGAGGCCCCAATTCCGTGTTCTACTTGCATACCCGTCGGACTGGTTCACCCCAGTCCCCCTAGACGCCGAGAGGAGGCGAGTCCAGTGATCAGCATCAACACCAGCTCCATCAGCAGCGTGAAAATGACCGATCCCTCGGTCGTCGCCTCCCTGTGCATGCTCAGCGTCTCGAACCAGGGCACCGGTCTGTCCGGCATCCGTGCCGCGCGTCCGGCGTCCGCCCTGTCTCTCGCGGGTCTCCCTGTCCGCGAGGGCAATGAGCGACCGACCAAGGCACTGGAAGCGGCAGTAGTGGCACAGGCCAAGGCCTATGCCTTTACGGCGACCGGTGCCGGATTCCGGAAGCAGACGAAGCACCACCACCTGATGTGGGCCTTCCGTGGGCCAGAACCCTGGAGTGATCCAGCCTGATCGTCGATCAGGCCGGCGCCTTCAGGGCCGCGGAACCCCATCCGGGATCCGCGGCCCTTCTGTTTGTCCCCCCACAGGGATGACGGAGCGAAGGGGCCTCGGGACAAGAAAGACCCGGTACCAGCCGCCACCCGGCCCAACAGGGCCGGAACGACCAGACGAGGAAGACGAACCGTGCAACTCGAAGCGCACGCCCCGTCCGTACCGCCTTCAGACGTGATCCCCAAGCCCGGCCTCACGGAGGACTCCACCTTGACCCCGCTCACTGCGCTCACCGCGCTCGACGACGCCATCGAGAACCTCGGCGTGCCCGTCCCCTGCCGTTCCTACGACCCGGAGGTCTTCTTCGCCGAGTCGCCGGCGGACGTCGAGTACGCCAAGTCCCTCTGCCGCACCTGCCCGCTGATCGAGGCCTGCCTCGCCGGCGCCAAGGAGCGGCGTGAGCCCTGGGGCGTCTGGGGTGGCGAGCTGTTCGTCCAGGGTGTTGTCGTCGCCCGGAAGCGGCCGCGTGGTCGCCCGCGCAAGAACCCGGTCACGGCATGAACATCGCAGGAACAATCGACCGTCCCTTCACGCACGACCCCCAGAAGCAGGCCCCGATGAAGCCGTCCACCCACGAGCTCGCAGGCTCCGCGCCTGAAGACTTCACCACCAGTGGCGCGAACGACTCGCGTCAGAACAGGAACCGAGAGATGCAACTCATCCAAGAAGCCCTGGCACGTGCGCATATGCACGAGCGCCGGTACGTGGCCGAGCAGGAACGACGGGCCGTGCGCCTGGCGACCGCTCGCCGCATGCAGCGTCGGGCCGAGCGGGCCTCGCTGCGTGCCCGCCGCGCGCTCGCCATGGCGGTCATGCAGTAACCGAACACGCCGCCAGACGGTGGCCTCCCGACCCGGGAGGCGGTAGTCCCCGCGGGGGCCGGTTCCGTGTGAACGGGACCGGCCCCCGCAGTGCGTTGTGACCGCCGATCAGTGAGCGGCGGCGATATCGTCGCTGAGTGACGAGTCTTCCCGGAGGCAGTGACAACGGCGGTTCCACCACGGAGCCCCAGCCCCTCGTGTGCGCCCGCTGCGGCACCCGGGCCAGGGCCCCGCAGCCCACCTGGACCTGCTCCGTGGAGAACGGCGCCCGCAACTACATCTGCGATACCTGCTCCAGGGAGAACCTCAGAGCGATCGAGGGACGGCTGGACTCGGCCTGGTGGTAGGGCGGCTCACGCCTCCGCAGCCGTCTCCTGCTCGTCCGTCAGCTCCTCCGGAACGAATCCGGGCAGCCAGTCCTCCAATTCCTCGCGCAGTCGCACGGTCGCTCCCAGCTGGCACAGCACGCCGATGGTGCTCAGCGTCACCCGGTGGATGAGGAGATACGCCGGGGGCAGGTTGAGCTGCTTGGCCAGCTGGTAGGCGGGCGAGCGGGGGTCGGCCACGCGCCCGGCCTGACTGCGCATCCAGCCGCGGGTGAAGGTGAACTCCTCGACCTGAGCCGGTTCGATGATCGGCAGCAGATAGTCGAGGACTGCGTTCGGGTCGAGGTCGATCGACTCCTTGACGAAGCCCTCGGCACAGAGGAGTTCGTAGACAGCCTCCGCCTCGCCGTCCAGGGTCATGCGCAGGGAGTCGCCGATGGGAGTCGGCAGACCGCCCGGCAGTCGGTCGACCGTGCCGAAGTCCAGGACACCCAGCCGCCAGTCGTGCTCACTCTCCGGACCGCCCGGCAGGAGGCGGAAGTTCCCCGGGTGTGGGTCGGCGTGCAGGAGCCCGGTGCGGGCCGGGCCGGAGAAGAGGAAGCGGGCCAGGAGCTGGCCGGCGCGGTTGCGCTGCTCCTCGGTGCCCTCGGAGATCACCTCCGACAGGGGGACACCGTCGATCCACTCCGTGACCAGGACCTGCTCGCACTGGTGGACCACCGCAGGGACGACGACATCCGGATCGTCGGCGAACTCCTCCGCGTGGGCCTGCTGGGCCTGCGCCTCCAGGCCGTAGTCCAGTTCCTCGGAGACCCGGTCCTTCAGCTCCGCGATGAGCGGCTTGATGTCCATGCCCGGAATCAGCGGACCCAAGAGCCGGGCGAAACGGCTCAGTTGGTTCAGATCGGACAGCAGTGCCTCGCCGGCTCCGGGGTACTGCACCTTGACCGCCACCTCGCGGCCGTCGTGCCACACACCTCGGTGCACCTGGCCGATCGAGGCCGCAGCGGCGGGCTTGTCCTCGAACTCCAGAAACAGCTCCTGCCAGTCCTCGCCGAGCCGCTCCGCCAGCACCGAGTGCACGGTGCGCGTCGGCATAGGGGGCGCGGCCTCCTGCAGCTTGGTGAGCGCGGCGCGGTAGGGGCCGGCGATCTCCTCGGGCAGGGCCGACTCGAAGACGGACAGGGCCTGCCCGAACTTCATCGCACCGCCCTTGAGCTCGCCGAGCACCTTGAACATCTGCTCGGCGGTGCGTTGCTGCAGCTCGCGGCCGACGATCTCCGCGGACTCGCCGACGATCCGCTTGCCCAGTCCCCAGGTCGCCCGTCCGGCGAAGCCGAGCGGGAGCGCGGCGAGCTTGGCGGTACGGGTGACCGCCTTGCGGGGAAGATCAGACATGCGCCCTCCAGGTACCAGCCGACCGCTCCGAGTCTGCCTGACGGCGTGACTCCTTCGGCGGCCGTTGCTCCGCCATTGTCTCGCGCTACTGCTCGTCCTCGGAGGGGTGTTCTCCCTCACCTTTCTCCGTGGCGCCGCACGCGCATGCCTGGTGCGCCCACACCGGCCGGGAGTGCCAGCTCAGACCGGGTAGGGACACCTCCCAGCGTGCACCGGCGCTCGACGGAGTCCGTCCGTCCAGAAAGGCCAGGGCGTGGGCGGCCGTCAGTCCGGCGACCGTGGTGGCCAGGGCGAGATCGCAAGGGCGTACGTCGCGTGACCGCCCGGTGCCGGAGCGCCACTGAGCGACGAGGCGGGGCCAGGCCGGGTCCCGGTCGGTGCGGCCCTCGTGGAGACAGCCGGCGCAGGCCGTCTCGCCGGGCAGGACCAGCGGGCCGACCACGCCGGTGCCCTCCACGACACCGGCGTACAGATGGGGCGTACCCGACGCGACGAGGGGCTCGGCGGCGGACGGGGAGGGTGCGTGCACCGCGACGTCGTCCCGGGGCGCGATGATCACCAGCGAGTGACCGGCGCCGTCCTGCGCGGGAGGTGACTGGGAGGTCCGGCGTGGTGGCCGTTCCGGTGCGCAGTGGCGTGCGGCTCGCCGGGCGGCCTCGTCCCTGCGGTCGCCGACCGCCTCCGGGGGCAGCCCGCCCGGTGCGACGTCCCACGGCTCGACACGGCCGACGTCGCGCACGTCGACCTCGCCCACCCCCGCGCCCGACAGCAGCGAGGCCACCATGGCGCCCACGCGGCCGGCGCCCCTCACCTGTACGCGCATTGAGCGGCGTGCGGTCAGGCGGCTGATCGCCTCGCCCGGCTCGGACGCGCACAGGGACAGTGAGGCCAGGTCGGGGCGCAGCCGGTCCAGGACATCCTTCTTGCGCCGCAGGGCGTCGCCGGCCGGCCCGCCTCCCTTCGCGTCGTCGAGCAGCCCCGCCCGTGCCAGCCGTCGCACCAGCCCGTCGACGTGACCGTCCGGCAGGTCCATGCGGCGGCCCTCTTCGCGCAGCAGCTCCAGCCCGCGAGTGCCGTTGAGCAGATCGAGGAAACTGCCCGTCGCTGTGTCCATCGGACCCAGTGTCAGAGCGTGCGCCGGAGTCATCCCGAACTGAACGGTGTTGAGATCGCGCCAGCCACGCCTGAGTGCGGGCTTCAGTAGTGGCGCCAGCGGAGCCGATGGAGCCGATGGAGGTGATGGAACCAGTGGAGCCGGTGAAGTCGGCGTAGGCGATGTAGTCGACGTAGCCGTCGAATCCCCCGAAGCAGTCGAAACCGTCGCTTGCATGAACAGGCCCCCGTAGCCGTCGTGAACGTCTGTCCCCGTGTGCCGGTGGAACTCGGTCGCAGCCCCGCCGGTGACAGCCAGCATGCCCCGACAGCGCGCCCGGCGCCGAAAGTTGTCCACAGGCGGTGGATATTCGTCGTACAAATCAAACGCATGGTGGGGGATCGGCACGGAACCGTCCCGGAGTCGGGACTTCCCCTATGCGCAACGGGTAACGTCGGGGCGTGTCCGCCGACCCACTGCACCGCGCCGGAACGCCACAGCGCAGTACGACGAGCCCGCCGTCGAGCGGCTCGGGGGCGAGCGCGATCGAGGTCCGCAGAAGCGCCCGGCGCCGCCGGACGGTCTCGGCGTACCGCGAGGGCGATCGCACCGTCGTGCTCATCCCCGCCCGGATGTCCGAGGCCGAGGAGCAGCGCTGGGTGAACGTCATGCTCGACAAGCTGGCAGCCCAGGAGAGCAAGCGGGTCCTCGGTGACGCCGAACTGGCCGAGCGGGCGGAGCGGCTGTCGGCGCAGTACTTCGACGGCCGCGCGCGGCCCGACTCGGTCCGCTGGGTCACCAACCAGAACACGCGCTGGGGCTCGTGCACCCCGGCCGAGGGCAGCATCCGGCTCTCGCACCGCCTGCAGGGTATGCCCGAGTACGTCGTCGACTACGTGCTCCTTCATGAGCTCGCGCATCTGCTGGTGCCCGGCCACGGGCCCCGCTTCTGGCGGCTGCTGGAGGGGTATCCCCGCACCGAGCGGGCGAAGGGCTACCTGGAAGGCGTGGTCGCCGCCGAACGGTTGCCTCATCTTCCCGGCGCGCGCGGCGAATGACCGCTCCCTGAGGACGTCCTGAGGCGGCGCTTCCGGTTGGGCCGGGCGAGGGTTGTGTACCGGGTCTGTACCGGCTTGGCTCGATGTCCGAGTTTGCCGTTAGCCTGGCGCGACGCAATCACATTCGGGATGGGGGACGGTCGTTACGCATGGCCAGGGAATTCCAACGCGGCCACAAGGCCAGGATCAGTGACCTCACCGCGGGCACGGATCTGTACGTAGGGGTACAGATCGCCGCTCCGGGGCTGTCGTTCGATATCAGCTGCTTCGGTCTCGACGCCGACGAACGGCTCTCGGACGACCGCTACTTCGTCTTCTTCAACCAGCCGAAGTCACCTGAGGAGTCCATCCAGCTCCTCGGCACCCAGGCGGGCGACACGGAGTCCTTCCGCATCACGCTCGACAAGATCCCCCCGCAGATCCAGAAGCTGTCCTTCACGGCGACGATCGACGGCGCCGGACAGATGTCGCAGGTGGGCCCCGGATACATCCGCATCGTCGCCGGCGGCGAGGAGGTGGCCCGGTACGCCTTCACCGGCTCGGAGTTCTCCACCGAACGCGCGGTGATGCTGGGCGACTTCTACCTCAAGGACGTCTGGCGGTTCGCCGCCGTCGGGCAGGGCTTCGACGGTGGCCTCGATGCGCTGCTGAGGAACTTCGGCGGTGAGGTCGCCGAGGAGGAGACGCCCAACGCCCCGCAGCAGGCCCAGCAGTCGCAGGGCGGTGCCGCTCCGGGCTTCGCTCCGCCCGCCCAGGCCGCCGCGCCACCCGCCTTCGGCGCTCCGGCTCCGGCTCCGGCGCCCGCGCCCGCTCCGGCCCCGGCTGCTGCGCCCGCACCGCAGCCCGCCGCGCAGGGCTTCGCGCCCCCGCAGGGGTCCACGCCGCCGCCTCCGGCTCCGGCGCCCTCGGTGCACGCCCAGCCCACGATCGTCGCGCCGATGACGCCGCCCGGTGGCGCCCCGCCGCCCCCCGCCCCGGCCCCCGCGCCCTACGGCCAGCCCGGTCAGCCCGGTCAGCAGCCGCCGTACGGCCAGGCGCCCGCGCCGAGCGCCCCGCCGCCGCCCGGTTACGCCCAGCCTCAGGCGCCGCAGGCACCGGCCCCGCCTCCTGGCTACGGCCAGCCGACTCCGCCCCCCGGCTACGGCCAGCCGACCCCGCCTCCGGGCTATGGCCAGCAGCCCCCCTACGGGCAGGTCCCGGGTCAGCAGGCACCCTATGGAGCCCCGCAGGGAGCACCTCAGGGTGCACCGCAGGGCCCCGGTGTGGCCGCGGCGCTGCAGCAGTTCAAGGAGACGCCCACCGGTCAGCGCTGGACGCAGCAGAACAAGAAGATGGTCCGCGTCGACCTCGGCATCGGCGGGCAGCCCGTGCTGGCCCGGCAGGGCAGCATGGTGCTCTACCAGGGCAAGGTCGACTTCAGCTACAAGGGCGCCGGCTTCTCCGGCCGGATCGTGGGCAACGCGACCGGCCAGGAGATGCAGCTGATGCGCTGTACCGGCCAGGGCCAGGTGTTCCTCGCCGAGAACTCCACGATGCTGCACCCCATCGAGCTCCAGGGCGACGGCATCTGCGTCTCCGCCGAGAACGTCCTCGCCTTCGACGAGAGCCTCCAGTACGAGATCCGCCGTATCGAGGGCCACGGCATCCCCGGCGGCGCGCTGTTCACGATGCAGTTCACAGGCACGGGCACGATCGTCGTCAAGACGCACGGCACGCCCGTGGTGCTGCCGGTCACGCCCACGACGTTCGCCGACGCCAACGCCGTGGTCGCCTGGTCGTCCGCAGCCCAGGTGATCGTCTCCAGCCAGGTCCGGATGCGCCGCAACGCCTACCCCGGCGACACCGGAGAGAGCGTCAACCTCCAGTTCCGGGCAGCTCCCGGCAACTTCATCGTCGTCCAGCCGTACGAGATCTGAGGGAGCCCGTCATGAACCAGCCACTCGCGGGCTTCGCCCCCGCACCCGTCTCCGCCCGCATGGAGAACCACGGCAACCACATGGCGAAGATCGCCATGCAGACCGGGAACGATCTCCTCGCGCGTGTGGGGTCGATGGTCGCCTACGAAGGCTTCGTCCAGTACGAGCCCAACCCGCCGGCCGTGCGCCAGATCGCCAAGGACTGGATGACCGGCGAGGGCGCACCCCTGATGAAGTGCTCCGGCGACGGACTGCTCTACCTCGCCGACTACGGCGCCAACGTCGTCATCATCAACCTCAACGGCGACGGCATCTCCGTCAACGCCACCAACCTGCTCGCCTTCGACGCGCATCTGACGTGGGGCGTCGAGCGGGTCAAGGGTCTGGCGAAGTTCGCCGGACAGGGCCTGTGGAACACCAAGATCTCCGGGCAGGGCTGGGTCGCTCTGACCTCCCGGGGCAAGCCGATCGTCGTCGACTGCGGCGGCGGCGAGGACGAGACGTACGTCGACCCGGACGCGCTCGTCGCCTGGTCCCCGAACCTCAAGGTGAAGGGCAAGCGCAGCTTCAAGGCGCAGTCGCTCATCGGCCGGGGCAGCGGTGAGGCCTACCAGATGGCCTTCTCCGGTCAGGGCATCGTCGTCGTCCAGCCCAGCGAGGACAGCACCGACCGTCTTAGGGTCCGGGGCTGAGGGGGAGCCAGAAACGCCATGCAGAGTTCGCTTTTCGCCTACAACGACCAACAGACCCAGGAGCGCTGGAGCCTGCAGAACAAGCAGATGCTCCGCGTCGCCCTGGAGGGCCACGACGACATCCTCGCCCGCAAGGGGACCATGGTCGCCTACCAGGGCCTGGTCGAATTCGACGCCGAGTTCCAGAGCAACCAGCAGGGACGCGCGCGTGCACACACCGGTGAGGGCCTCGACCTCATGCGCTGCCACGGGCAGGGCACGGTCTACCTCGCCAACCTCAAGCAGCACGTGCACATGGTCGACGTGGAGCAGGAAGGCCTGACCGTCGACAGCAGCTACGTGCTGGCGATGGACTCCTCGCTGCACCACGAGGTCATCGCCGTCGACAGCCTCTACGGCATCTCCGGCTCCGGGAAGTACCAGCTCAACATCACCGGCCGCGGCAAGGTCGCCCTGATGACCTCGGGCATGCCGCTGATGATGCAGGTGACGCCCGACAAGTACGTCAACTGCGACGCCGACGCGATCGTCGCCTGGTCGACCGGCCTGCGCGTCCAGATGCAGTCCCAGACGCACTCCTCGGGGGTGTGGCGGCGCCGCGGCAACACCGGTGAGGGCTGGGAGCTCAGCTTCATGGGCAGCGGTTACGCGATCGTCCAGCCCAGCGAGCTGCTGCCGCCGCAGAACGCCCAGATCGGCTCGGGCCTCGCCGCGCAGTACGGCATGGGCCAGCAGGGAGCGCGAGGCCAGAACCAGGGCAACGTCTGGAGCTGATCGTTCCGCGGGCCGGGCCGAGGGTTTTCGGGGGCTGAGGGCTGCTCTGGCTGCGGGTCGTGTGTGGCTAGTCGCGCAATTCCCCGCGCCCCTTACGGGGCGCGCGGTCAACCGGCTGTGTAAGGGGCGACAGCCAATGGCGGTCGCCCCTTACAGGTTCACAGGCGGGCGCGGGTTGCTTCCAGCAGTCGTACGACCGACTCGTCCGCTACGTCCGCCACCTCGTCGTAGGTGAACCAGCGCAGGTCGAGGGACTCGTCGCTGATCGCCGCCACGGCTCCGGGCGGAGCCAGTGCCGCGTACTGGACGTCGAGGTGCCAGGCGCACGGGGTGTGGTGCCGGTCCAGGCGGACGGGGCCGCCGGGCAGCAGGGTCAGCCCCGCGATGCCCGACTCCTCGGTCGCCTCGCGCAGGGCGGCCGCGGTCAGCGTGTCGTCGGCCGGCTCGCAGTGGCCGCCCATCTGCAGCCACATGCGCAGCTTCTTGTGCAGCGTGAGCAGCACACGCCTGCGCGACGGGTCGATCACCAGCGCGCTGGCGGTGATGTGCCCGTCGCCGCAGGCCTTCCACATGCCGTCCGGATGGGCCTCCAGATGCTTCAGGTAGGTCTGGCGCAGGTCCGGTTGGTCCTCGTAGCCCTTCAGTACGAGGACCGCGTCGTCGTGCAGGCTCACTCGGTGTCGTCGCCCTTGGAGTCACCCTGGGCGTCGCCCTCGGTGTCGTCGTCCTTCTTCAGGTTCGGCTTCCCGGTCGAGCCGTGCGCCGCCTCGCCGAGCATCTTGTCCAGCTCGGAGAAGTCGATCTGCTCGCGGTGCACGAAGCCGTCCGGATCGTCCAGGTCGGAGGCCGTCGGCAGCATGTCCGGGTGGGCCCACAGCGCGTCACGGCCGTCGACACCGCGCGCGTCGGTGAGCGAGGCCCACAGGCGGGAGGCGTCGCGCAGCCGGCGCGGCCGCAGTTCCAGGCCGATCAGCGTGGCGAACGTCTGCTCCGCCGGGCCGCCCGAGGCGCGTCGGCGCCGCAGCGTCTCCCGCAGGGCGTCAGCGGACGACAGGCGGGGCTTCGCGGCCGCGTGGACAACGGCGTCGACCCAGCCCTCGACGAGCGCCAGTGCCGTCTCCAGACGGGCCAGAGCCGCCTTCTGCTCCGGAGTGTCCTCCGGCTGGAACATGCCCTGCTGGAGGGCGTCCTGCAGCTGCTCCGGATTCTGCGGGTCGAACTGGCCGACCACGTCCTCCAGCTTGGCCGTGTCGACCTTGATCCCGCGCGCGTAGCCGTCGACCGCGCCGAACAGGTGCGAGCGCAGCCACGGCACGTGCGCGAAGAGGCGCTGGTGGGCCGCCTCGCGCAGGGCGATGTACAGCCGCACCTCCTCCTTCGGTACGCCCAGGTCCTTGCCGAACGTCTCGATGTTGATCGGCAGCAGCGCGGCCTTGCCCACGGGGCCGAGCGGCAGACCGATGTCGGTGGAGCCGACGACCTCGCCGGCGAGCACGCCGACGGCCTGCCCGATCTGCGTGCCGAACATGGCGCCGCCCATCGAGCGCATCATGCCGATCAGCGGGCCGGCCATGGCCTGCATCTCCTCCGGCAGGACGTCACCCATGGCGGTGCCGACGCGCTCGGCCACCGGGTCGACGAGCTCCTGCCACGCGGGCAGGGTCGCCTCGACCCACTCCGCGCGGGACCACGCCACCGCGGAGCCCGCGCCGGACGGCAGCGCCGTCGCGTCGTCGAGCCACAGGTCGGCCAGGCGGACGGCTTCCTGAACCGCGTTGCGCTCGGCGGGGCCGACGCTCGCGTCCTTGGTGCCGTCGGAAGTGCCCTGGGAGACCGTCTGGCGGGCGATCTGCTTGGCCATGTCCCAGTTCACCGGGCCGCCCTCATAGGAGAGCATCTGGCCCAGCTGCTGGAACGCGGCGCCCAGGTCGGTGGGGTTCAGGGAACCGAACATGGCAGCGAACGGATTGTCGGCACCGGTGCCACCGAAGCCACCGGCTCCGGGCAGCCCGCCGAAACCGAACGGGTTGGCCGGGCCCTGACCACCACCGCTCTGCTGGTCCTTCTTCTTGCCCTCGTCGCCGTCGTCCGGCTCCTCCGGCGGAAGGCCGAATCCGAATGGGGTGTCACTCACGGGATTCCTCGGCTGGTAAGGCCACCGGTTTGGCACCGGCGGCGCGACTGCCCGATAACACCACCCAGCGTAGACACCGCGAGCCGTTCGGGCCTCGGTGCTTCGCCGACTCTTGGCCTGCGGCAGGATGGATGCCACCTGGTACGGACGCGTCACTCGCGTCCGTACTGAAGACAACCGCTGGAGACGCCCGGTGAGTTCCCCTGATCCGCAGGTTCGCGCAGCGCGAAACCAGTCAACCCCGCCCGCGCGCGGCGTGCGCGGCCCCGTAGTCGCGGTGACCGGTGCCGCTTCCGGCATCGGCGCCCTGCTCACCGAGCGGCTGGTCGCGTCGGACGAGGTCAAGCAGGTCATCGCCATCGACGAGCGGCGCGGCGAGTGCGCGGCGGCGCAGTGGCACATCCTGGACGTGCGGGACCCGGCAATCGCGGACAAGCTGCGGGGCGCCGACGTGGTCGTGCACCTGGCGCTCGACCTGGATCTGGAGACGGATTCGGCCGCCCGGACCGCATACAACGTTCGGGGGACGCAGACCGTGCTGACCGCCGCCGCGGCGGCGGGCATCCATCGGGTCGTGCTGTGCACCTCCGCGATGGTCTACGGGGCGCTGCCGGAGAACGAGCTGCCGCTGTCCGAGGACGCCGAGCTGAGGGCGACGGCGGAGGCCACGGGGGTCGGGGACCTGCTGGAGATCGAGCGCCTTGCGCGAAGGGCACCGCGGGCCCATCCGGGACTTAATGTCACCGTTGTCCGGCCCGCGGTACTCGTGGGCGGCACGGACACCGCGCTGACCAGGTACTTCGAGTCGCCGCGGCTGCTCGTAGTCGCCGGTTCCCGGCCCGCCTGGCAGTTCTGCCATGTCGAGGACCTGTGCAGCGCCCTGGAGTACGCCGTCCTGGAGAAGGTCGACGGGGAACTCGCCGTCGGCTGTGACGGCTGGCTGGAGCAGGAGGAGGTCGAGGAGCTCAGCGGGATCCGCCGCATGGAGCTGCCGTCGGCGGTCGCGCTGGGCGCGGCGGCCCGGCTGCACCGGATCGGACTGACGCCCTCCCCGGCCGGAGACCTGGCGTACACGATGTATCCCTGGGTCGTGAGCGGGAGCCGGCTGCATGACGCCGGGTGGCGGCCGCAGTGGACCAACGAGGAAGTGCTCGCGGAGCTGCTGGAGGAGGTCTCCGGCAGGCACACGGTCGCCGGACGGCGGCTCGGGCGCAAGGACGCCACGGCGGCCGGCGCCGCGGGAGCGACGGTTGCCCTGCTGGGCGCTGCGGCGGTGGTACGCAGGGCACGAAAGGCCCGGCGGCGGATCTGAGGTCCGTCCGTACGACCCTCCAAACCGCCACGCGCGTGTGCCGGGCGAATCGGCAATTCCCCGGTGCCGGTGACCTGGTGCACGATGGGGGCATGGCACCCACCCATGATCACCCTGGTGAGCAGGCCGCGCAGGACCCCATCAAGCTGCTCGCGATCCGCGACACGCCGCTGTCCGTGGACGAGGTCTTCCGGCTCGTCGGGGACGATTCCGCCGGCGGAATCGCCCTCTTCGCCGGGACCGTGCGCAACCACGACGGGGGTGCCGATGTCGACGAGCTCGGGTACTCCTGCCACCCGAGCGCCGAGGCCGAGATGCGGCGCGTCGCCGAGAAGGTCGTCGCCGAATTCCCGGTGCGGGCGCTCGCGGCCGTACACCGGGTCGGAGACCTCAGGGTCGGGGACCTCGCCGTCGTCGTGGCCGTCTCCTGTCCGCACCGCGGAGAGGCCTTCGAGGCGTGCCGGAAGCTGATCGACGACCTCAAGCACGAGGTGCCGATCTGGAAGCACCAGAAGTTCTCCGACGGCACCGAGGAATGGGTCGGCGCCTGCTGAGCGGTCCCCGAAGCGCTGAAAACGGTCCCTGAAGCCGTCCGACGGAACCCGTCCACCCCACTCCGGTTGCGTAACCGCACCCCTGACGTGAGCGTTGTCAGTGCCAGTGGTTAATCTGCTGATCAGTCAGTTGCGGTCGCTCATTGGGGATGGGAGGACGGCATGGCGGCACTCGCCTGGTTGCTGATTCCGCTCGCGGCTGCGATCGGCGCCGGCCTGTGGGGCAGTTGGGCCAACCGGACCCGCAGGGCACGGGCCGACGGGCCCGAGCTCGACGGGTATGCCCGGTTCCGCGAGGCCATGGAGAAGAGGTCCTCCTCCCGCACCTGATCGCGGGGGCGGGTTCGCAGCCCTGACGGGGCACTGACAGGCGTGTCACGTACTGTCGTGCCATGCCACGCCGCACCGCGACGATGCTCGCCTCCACCCTGATGCTGATCGCGCTCCTGTGCGCGGGAGTCTTCATCCCCGTGCCGTACGCGGAGATGTCGCCCGGGCCGACGGTGAACACCCTCGGCGATCATGACGGCGAGCCGGTGCTGCAGGTCAACGGTCGCAAGACCTACCCGACGAGCGGGCATCTCAACATGACCACCGTCCGGGTCACCAGCGCCGACTACAGGATGAACCTCGTGGAGGCCGTCTACGGGTGGCTGGCGCATGACAACAAGGTCGTGCCGCACGAGACCCTCTACCCGGACGGCAAGACCGAGGAGCAGTCCACCCAGGAGAACGCCGAGGAGTTCAGCCAGTCCCAGGAGAGCGCCAAGGTCGCCGCCCTGAAGGCACTGGACATCCCGGTGCAGAGCTGGGTGATCGTCTCGACCGTGGTCAAGGGGACGCCCGCCGAGGGCAAGCTGCACGCCGGTGACGTCATCAAGTCCGTCGACGGTACGGCCGTGAAGAAGCCCGCCGACGTCGCCGAGCTGGTGACCAAGCACAAGCCGGGCCAGGACGTCGTCTTCACGATCGTGCCGGCCAAGGAGCAGGTCGCCGCCGAGAAGGAACGCCGGACGCCGAAGAAGACCGAGAAGATCACGATCAGGACCGCCGAGTCCGACGACACCGGCGAGAAGCGCGCCGTCGTCGGGATCTCCGCCGGGACCGACCACACCTTCCCGTTCACCATCGACATCAAGCTCGCCGACGTCGGCGGCCCCAGCGCGGGTCTGATGTTCGCGCTCGGGCTCTACGACAAGCTCACACCGGGCAGCCTCACCGGCGGAAAGTTCGTCGCCGGCACCGGCACCATCGACGACGCCGGCAAGGTCGGCCCCATCGGCGGCATCGAGATGAAGACCGTCGGCGCGCGCGACAAGGGCGCCCAATACTTCCTCACGCCGGCCGACAACTGCGCGACGGCCGCCAGGGACGTCCCCAGCGGCCTCACCCTGGTCAAGGTCGGCACCATCGACGACGCCCTCGGCGCCCTGAAGGACATCCGCTCCGGCGACACGGCCGACCTGCCGAAGTGCACGACCAAGGACTGAGCGACCAACCTCGAGTACGTGAGTAGCGACGAACCTCGAGTAGGTCAGTAGCGACGAACCTCGAGTACGTCAGTGGGGGCGCCCTTCGCTTCCGGGCGCCCCCACTGCCGTAGGTCCGCTGCCGTACAAGTCCGCGCCGACGTACGGGATGACGCCGTACTAGATCCCGCCGCCGTACCGGGCCGTCGCGCCGCAGGACCTCAGTCCGCGAACGTCGCAGCCAGGGCCTCCGCGAGACCCGGGACCAGGTCCGGGCCGGTGAGGACTTCCGTCGGGGTGTCCTTCTCGCGCAGGCGCAGGGCCGATTCGCGGGCGCCGTCGCGCAGGACCGCGACCGTCATGCGAACCTCCTGACGCTCGGGGTGGTCCGCCACCCACTTCGCGAGCTTGGCCTCGCTCAGGCCCTGCGGGACCTGCGCCTCGGCGGACGGGGGCAACATGAGACGCTCGACCGTGAGCGCGCAACCGGCCACCGCGTCGGGCCAGGCGATCGTGGCGAGGAACTCATCGAGCGCCTTGCCCGTTTCAACTTCGTCCTGCTCGATCGGGGTCAGGCCGGAGGACTCCTGCTCGTCCCCCAGGCCGAGCTGGGCGGCGAGGCCGGGTTCCTGGGCCCGCAGCCGTGCGGTGTCTACGAGGGCGAAGAGGCGGGCGGGCTGGTCCCAGCCGAGGCCGGAGGCGTACTCGTCGATCTCGAGAACGGCCCGGGTCAGCGGGCTCGCCGCCATGGGAGTGTTGGACATGGTCACAATCCTGCCTCGTTCCCGGCCGGAATCGGGAACTGAGTAAAGCGTGAGTAAGTTGCATAGGTGTGGGCCCGCGATCACGGGGGGCCACGGAGGGTCCACGAAGACGCGGGCCTGACGGATCAACAGCGAACCTCGGGGTGCGAACCTTGGCTTTCCAGATGCCGGACCGCGGCGGAGGCCCGACCGGGCCACGGATCAGAGTGGGCCGCCCGTCCCGGCGTGTCCGGACGCTGCTCATGACACTGGGCGTCCTCGCCGTCCTCGGCATGGCCTTCACCATGTTCGCGGGCTTCTGGACGGACTGGCTCTGGTACCGGTCGGTGAATTACTCCTCGGTGTTCACGACCACGCTGTGGACGAAGATCGGACTCTTCTTCGTCTTCGGTCTGTTGATGGCCCTCGCGGTCGGGTTCAACATCTGGCTGGCGCACCGGCTGCGTCCGCCGCTGAGCGCCATGTCGATGGAGCAGCAGAGCCTCGACCGCTACCGCATGGGCATCGCGCCCTACAAGAAGTGGCTGCTGCTGGCGATCACTGCGCTGGTCGGCCTGATCGCGGGCGCCTCCGCCTCCAGCCAGTGGCGGACCTGGCTGATGTGGGTCAACGGCGTGCCCTTCGGCGAGAAGGACCCGCAGTTCCACCTCGACGTCGGCTTCTACGCCTTCGACCTGCCCTGGTACCGGTTCCTGCTCGGCTTCGGCTTCGCCGCCGCGATCCTCTCCGTGATCGCCGCCGCGCTCACCCACTACCTGTACGGCGGGCTGCGCATCACCAGCCCGGGCGCCCGTGCCACGGCCGCGGCCACCGGCCATCTGTCGGTCCTCATCGGCATCTTCGTCGCCCTGAAGGCCGTCGCGTACTGGCTCGACCGGTACGGGCTCGCGGTGAAGTCCAGTGACTTCAAGGCGACCGACAACTGGACAGGCCTCAGGTACGTCGACGCCAACGCATATCTGCCGGCCAAGACGATCCTGTTCTGCATCGCCGTCATCTGCGCGCTGCTGTTCTTCGCCACCCTGTGGCGGCGCACCTGGCAGCTGCCGGTCATCGGCTTCGGCCTGATGGTGCTCTCGGCGATCCTCATCGGCGGCCTGTACCCGGCGATCGTCCAGAAGTTCCAGGTCCAGCCCAACGAGCAGGCCAAGGAAGCGCCGTACGTCGAGAAGAACCTCAAGGCGACGCGCGACGCGTACGGCATCGACGGCACCAAGGTCACCGAGTACCCGGGCACGAGCAAGACCGAGGACAAGACCCAGCTGCGCGACGACGTCGACTCCACGGCGAGCATCCGCATCCTGGACCCGAACATCGTCTCGCCCACGTTCCAGCAGCTCCAGCAGATCAGGAACTACTACGCGTTCCCGACCAACCTGGACGTCGACCGGTATGCCAAGGACGGCAAGGAGCAGGACACGGTCATTGGTCTGCGCGAGATCAACCTCAACGGCATCCCGAAGCGCAACTGGATCAACGACCACTTCCGTTACACCCACGGCTACGGCGTGGTCGCCGCCGAGGGCACCAACGCCGACGCCCAGGGCCGACCGGACTTCACCGAGTCCGACCTGCCGTCCAAGGGCGACCTCGGGACGTACGAGCAGAGGGTCTACTACGGCGAGAAGACCACCATGTACTCGATCGTCGGCGGTCCTCAGAAGGAGATCGACTACTCCGACGACAGCGGTGAGAAGACCTACAGCTACAAGGCCGACAGCGGGGTCAGTCTCTCCAACCCGGTCAACCGGGCCGCGTACGCGGTGGCGTTCGGCGAGCCGCAGATCCTGTACTCCGGTGCGATCGGCGACGGTTCGCGCATCCTGTACAACCGCACACCCAAGGAGCGCGTCGAGGCGGTCGCCCCGTGGCTGACCATCGACGGTGACGCCTATCCGGCGGTCGTGGACGGCCGGATCCAGTGGATCGTCGACGCGTACACGACGACGAACGGCTACCCGTACTCGTCGCGTACGACGCTCGGCGACACGACCGCCGACTCGCTGACGGCGAGCAACAACCAGCGGGCGGTGGTGGCCCAGCAGAACCAGGTCAACTACATCCGCAACTCTGTGAAGGCGACGGTCGACGCCTACACCGGCCAGGTCAAGCTCTTCCAGTGGGACACCAAGGACCCGGTCCTGAAGACCTGGATGAAGGCGTTCCCGGACACGGTGAAGCCGAAGAGCGAGATCTCGAAGTCGCTGATGGACCATCTGCGCTACCCGCAGGACCTGTTCAAGGTCCAGCGAGAGCTGCTCACCCGGTACCACGTGAAGGACGCCACGACGTTCCTCAGCGGCAGCGAGGTCTGGCAGGTGCCGGACGACCCGACCAACAAGTCGGGCAGCGCGGTGCCGCCGTACTACTTGAGCATGAAGATGCCCGACCAGAAGGCACAGGCGTTCTCTCTGACGACGACGTTCACGCCTAACGGCCGGGACAACCTCAGTGCCTTCATGGCGGTCGACGCGGAGGCGGGCACCAGTGACTACGGCAAGATCAGAATTCTGAAACTGCCGACCAACACCACGGTCAACGGCCCAAGTCAGGTCCAGAGCCAGTTCAACTCCGAGCAGAACATCGCCGAGACGATCAGGCTGCTGAGAGGCGGCGACTCCGAGGTCGAGTACGGCAACCTGCTGGCGGTCCCGCTCGACGGCGGACTGCTCTATGTGGAGCCGGTCTATGTGCGCGGTGGCGGACTCAAGTACCCGCTGCTGCGGAAGGTGTTGGTGTCCTACGGCGGCACCACCGCCTTCGAGGACACGCTCGGCGAGGCTCTCAACAAGGTCTTCGGAGCGGAGGGCCCGACCACCGAGCCACCGGACGAGGGTGACGAGCCGGGCGGTACGACGCCTCCGCCGACGTCCACCAACCCGACGGTCCAGGAGGCGTTGAACGACGCCCAGGACGCCTTCGAGGCCGGCCAGGAAGCTCTCAAGAAGAACGACTGGGAGGCGTACGGCAGGGCGCAGAAGGACCTCGAGGACGCGCTGAAGCGGGCTGAGGACGCACAGGCGCAGGCCGACAAGACCGGAGGTTCCGGCGGAGGGGGCGGTGGCGGCGGTGCAAGCCCGAGTTCCAGTCCGAAGCCGAGCAGTAGTCCCAGCGGAACCTAGGGACGACGGCTGAGCGAATAGCCCACCTCGCGCCGTGATACGGTTGCAGAACAACGGCGCGGGGTGGAGCAGCTCGGTAGCTCGCTGGGCTCATAACCCAGAGGTCGCAGGTTCAAATCCTGTCCCCGCTACTGAAGTCGGCGAATATTTCGTACGACAGCGAAGGCCCGGATCCTCCAGAGGATCCGGGCCTTCGTCGTGTGCGAACGCATGTGCCGCAGGGCTGGACGGTCGCGCCGCCTCGGGGAGTTGGGGGAACTGTGTTTGACTTGTCTCTCTGTGGGCATGTCGACAAAACGCTGAAGTGACCTCACTGGCTGCGGTATACCAGGTGTACCCAGGTTGCAGGTGGTGCGACGATGGACGTTATGGGGGACAAGGCAACTCTGTTGGAGACAGGGCGGTTTGTGCAGCCTGCCGACTTTGTGCAGCCGACGGGCGATTTCGTGCGGTCCACGAACGGCGCCTCGGAGCCGATGGTCGGCCTCTCGCAGCAGGTGAGTGACCTCACACAGTCGGATGGCGAGTTCGCGCTCGACCGGCCGACGGATCAGGACGAGACCGGGGACGCCGCCGAGGAGGCGCGCCAGAGACTCGCCGCCGAGGGCGGGGACGTCGAGGCGATGAGCGTCCTCGGGGCCATGCTGCTGCGCCGCGGTGATCTCGACGGAGCCGAGGCTCATCTGCGTGCCGCCACCGCGGCCGGGGACCGGGCCGCGGCCAACAATCTGGGAGTCCTCCTTCACCAGCGCGGGTACGCCGACGAGGCCGCCGGGTGGTGGCGGATCGCCGCCGTCGCGGGGTCGGCTGCGGCCGCGCACGCGCTGGGACGCCATCACCGCGAGCGGGGTGACGAGCCCGCCGCCGAGTACTGGCTGCGGCAGTCCGCCGAGCAGGGACACGCGCTGGGCGCCTACGCGCTCGCCGATCTGCTGGAGCACCGCAGCGACGGCGCGGCCGAGCAGTGGATGCGGGCCGCGGCGGAGCGCGGGCACCGCGAGGCGGCGTACCGGCTGGCGCGCGCGCTCGACCGGCAGGCGGTGCGGTCGGGGGAGGACGAACCCGACAACGGTGTCGCGCCGGACGAGTCGTTGCTGGCGGAGGCCGAGCAGTGGTATCGGCAGGCCGCCGCGCGCGGCCACCGCCGGGCCGCGCTGCATCTCGGGGCGATCCTCGAGAAGCGCGGGGAGCTGAAGGAGGCCGGGCGCTGGTATCTCACGTCCGCCAAGGACGGGGAGGCGCGGGCAGCCTGCGCGCTCGGGTTCCTGCTGCGCGACGCGGGGGACACCGAGAGCGCCGCCGTGTGGTGGCTGCGGGCCGCCCAGGACGGCGACGGCAACGCGGCGAACGCGCTGGGCGCGCTGCACGCCGAGCGTGGCCAGACGCAGACCGCCGAGCGGTGGTACCGGGCCGCGATGGACGCCGGCGATGTGAACGGCGCGTACAACCTCGGGCTGCTCTGCGCCGAGCAGAGGCGCACCGCGCAGGCCGAGCAGTGGTACCGGCGCGCGGCGTACGCCGGGCACCGCGAGGCGGCCAACGCGCTGGCCATCCTGCTGCTGCAGGGCGGCGACGCTACGGGCGCCGAGCCGTGGTTCTCCAAGGCCGCGGAGGCCGGAAGCGTGGACGCCGCGTTCAACCTGGGGATCCTGCACGCCGGGCGGGGCGAGGAGCGGCCCGCGCTGCGGTGGTACGAGCGTGCTGCGGCCGCCGGCCACACGGAGGCGGCGCTGCAGGTCGGCATCGCGCGGCTGCGGGACGGGGACGAGCTCGCCGCCGAGCGGCATCTGCGCTGTGCGGCCGGGGGCGGCAGTGCGGAGGCCGCGTACCGGCTGGCGACCGTGTTGGATGCTCGGCGCCCGCCGGAGCCCGCCCACGAGCTGGGGGAGCCGGCGCACGAGAAGACCGAGTGCGAGGAGTGGTACGAGCGGGCGGCATCCCAGGGGCATCGGCGGGCCCAGGTGCGGGTGGGGATGCTCGCCGCGGCCCGGGGCGATGTGGTGGAGGCGGCTCGGTGGTACCGGGCTGCCGCGGAGGCCGGTTCTCGCAACGGCGCCTTCAATCTGGGGCTGCTGCTGGCCCGGGAGGGCAGCGAGCCGGAGGCGGCGGTGTGGTGGACGCGCGCGGCTGACGCCGGGCACGGGCGGTCGGCTCTGCGGCTCGCTCTGGTCTACGCGCGTCGTGGGGAGCTGGCGGAGGGGAAGCGGTGGGCTGACCGGGCCGTGACGCTTGGGCCGCGGGAGGTCGCGGAGCGGGCGGGTCGGTTGCGGGACGCTCTGCGGGAGGAACTCTCCGCGTGACGCTGCGCTGAGCTTGGGCGGCTCGGCTGGAGCGGGGTGGGTTTCTGGGTGCCCGGCGTTGGGGTTGCCCCGGGGAGTTTCGCCCCCGCCGCCCCTACCCGTCCCGTCCCTGGGGGCTGCCGCCCCCAGACCCCCGCTTCTGCCCTGAACGGGCCTCGTCCTCAACCGCCGGACGGGCTGGATCAGCTGGGCCCAGGCAGTCTCCTCGACAAGCGATTTGCCTCCGTCCGCATGGTTGACGTAACGTTCAGTTCATCGACGCGGGGTGGAGCAGCTCGGTAGCTCGCTGGGCTCATAACCCAGAGGTCGCAGGTTCAAATCCTGTCCCCGCTACTGAAGGCCTAGGGCCGGGATCCGAAAGGGTCCCGGCCCTAGGTGTATCCAGCGGCATGTCAGAGCGCGTCAAGGCGCGTGGCCCACCGCCTCCTCGTACAGGGCGCGGTTCACCGTCCGGGACTCCGGGAGGGCGTCTCCCTCGGCCACCTCCTGTGCCTTGTACGCCGACTGCAGGCGGGTCGTCGTATCGGCGCGGATTTCCCAGTCCATGCGGAGCGGTGGGGTGGATCGTAGGATGGACTCCTCCGACTTCAGGAGTTTGGCGAGGTATGTGACGAAGGTCGCATCCTGCTTGTAGTCCGACGCGAAGTAGGAGTTCACCGTGCGGATGTAGGCCCTGATCAGGGCGACTCCCGCGTCCACGTCGTCCTGCAGCAGGGTGCGGCCGTACAGCATGCCGCCCAGCGGTTCGCCCGGCGGCTGGCCGCCCAGGAAGGCGTAGCCCTGCTCGCCGTCCACCTTGCGCCAGACCGGGTCAAGGAGCCAGGCCGAGTCGACGCCGCCGTTCTGCAGGGCGGTGAGGACGTCGGCCGAGCCCAGTTGCTGGTACTGGATGTCGGCGAGGCCGCCGCCGTGCTGCTCCAGGGCCTTCTCCATGGGGTACGCGATGACCGAGCCCTTGCCGATCATCGTGCCCAGCTTGCGGCCGGCCATCGCGACGCGGCTCGCGCTCTCGCCCTCCTTCAGGCGCACCCACAGGCCGCTCTTCGACTTCGGGTCGGGTGAGAAGTTCCCCGCGACCCACTTGAGGTCGAAGCCGCCCTTGATGCCGTTCATGACCGCTGCCTCCGGGGCCGCCCACAGGGCGTCGATGTCACCCTTGGCCAGCAGCGGGAGTGCGTCCGGGGTCGGCAGGACCTTCAGCGTGACGTCCAGTCCCTCCTTCTTGAACTCGCCCTTGTCCAGGGCGACTTGCAGAGGAGCGACGTACTCGGCACTCAGTGTCCCGGTCGCGATCGTCAGTTTGCGGGGCTCGGGCGCGGGCTGCGGGGGAGGGGCGCCCGGGAGGCAGCGGGCCGGTGTTCGGGTCGGGGAGAGGTCCTTCGGGTCCGTCCAGGATTTCTCGCCGCAGCCCTCCACCGGGCGGATGGTGCGTTGTCCGGCGCCCGCGTTCGAGGAGGAGTCCGACTCGTACGGGGACGAGCAGGCCGCCGACGTCAGCAGGGCCGCGGCGGCGATGACAGCGCCGTATGCGTGCGTGGTGCTCCGCTTCATGACTGGCCCCTTCCGCGGTCCCTCGGTGCCCAGGGGGTGAGCAGGCGGCCGGCGAAGCGGATCAGTTCGGAGAAGAGGACCCCGAGGACCGCGACGCAGACGATGCCGACGAACATCACGTCGTTCTGGAACAGGGCGCGTGAATCGAAGATCAGATGGCCCAGGCCGTTCGTCGCGGCGATCTGCTCCGACGCGACGATGACCAGGACCGCCACGCCCGCCGCGATGCGCGCGCCCACCAGCACGGCGGGGAGAGAGGCGGGCAGCAGGACGTGACGGAACATCTGCCACCGCGAGGCGCCGAAGACCTGGCCCGCGTCGCGGTGGCCGGTGGGGATGGACATGACGGCGGACATGGTGGAGATCCAGACGAAGAAGAAGACCGTGGCCGCGACCAGGGCCACCTGCGGGCCCTCGCCCAGGCCGAACATGTTCAGGAAGATCGGGAGCAGCGCCAGCTTGGGTACGACGTACAGGGCGTCCAGGAGCGGTTCCAGGGCCGCCCGTACCAGAGACAGCGAACCCATCAGCAGGCCCAGGGCGTAGCCCGCCGCCGTGCCGGCCGCGTATCCCGCGAGGACGCGCTTCAGGGTTGCCCACACGTCCGGCCACAGGTCGCCGGCCGCTGCCCGGTCCCAGCCGTCGGCGAGGATCGTGGAGGGGGCCGGGTAGACGCGGTCGTCGATCCAGGTCTGGGCCGCGGCCAGTTGCCACAGCAGGAGGAGGAAGAGGGGGACGGCGAGCGCCAGGGACAACTCCAGTGCGCGCCTGCGGCGGTGGGTGCGGGCGGGGTGCAGTTCCTGCGGGCCGGGGCGGCGGACCAGGACCGCCTCGGCAGGCGGCTTCGCGAGAGTCGTCATGCCGGCACCGCCTCCTTGCGCAGCAGCTCCCACAACTCGCTCTTCAGCGCGGTGAACTCGGGGGTGGCGCGGATGTCGCCGGTGCGCGGGCGCGCGAACGGCGGGCGGTGCTCGGCGATGATCCGGCCCGGGCGGGCGGACATGACCAGCACCCGGTCGCCGAGGACGATCGCCTCCTCCAGGCTGTGGGTGATGAAGAGCGTGGTGGTCCGCAGCGACTGGGTGATGTCCAGGAGTTCGTCCTGGAGGATCGTGCGGAGCTGGGCGTCGAGCGCCGCGAACGGCTCGTCCATCAGCAGCAGTTCGGGCTCCACGGCCACCGCCCGCGCGATCGCCACGCGCTGGCGCATGCCGCCCGAGAGGGTGGCCGGGTAGGCGGCCGCGAAGTCCGACAGGCCCATGCGGGCCAGCCAGTCGTCGGCACGGGCGTTCGCCTCGCGGCGCGGGACGCGTTGGATGTCCAGGCCGAAGCGGACGTTCGCGCGGACGGTCTTCCAGTCGTAGATGCCGTAGTCCTGGAAGATCATGGCGGCCGGGCGGCTGCTGGATGTGCGGATCTCCAGGGCGCCTGTACTCGGGCGGAGCAGGCCGCCGGCGATGCGCAGCAGCGTCGACTTGCCGCAGCCGGAGGGGCCGACGACACAGACGAACTCGCCGGGGGCGACGGTCAGATCGAGGGGGCCAAGAGCGTCGATCGTGTGGGGGGTTCGGCCGAAGGCGCGGGTGAGGTCACGTGCCTTGAGTTCGGTGCTCGGTGGATTCGACTGATTCGGCTTCTGCGGATACGGCTCTCCCACTTCGGTCTCCTCGCGGAGTGCGGAACGGACGTGTGGGTGATGCATGGGGGTGCCGTCGTTGACCATATGACGACCCGTCAGATTCGGAAACCCGTCAGATTCGGAATCCCGTCCAGATTCAGAAACCCCGTCCGCTACGGGAAGCATGTGTGGGCGGGCAGCACAAAGCCCCGGCACTCACCGGTGCCGGGGCTCAAGGGCGACTGTCAGGCCTTCAGGCCTTCGCGCAGTTCGGGCAGAGGCCGCGGTACGTCACCTCGACGTCCGAGACCGTGAAGCCGAAGCGCTCGGAGTCGGGGAGGTCTGCCATCGGGTTGCCGGTCGGGTGGACGTCCCGGATGGAGCCGCACTGGGCGCAGACCAGGTGGTGGTGGGGCCGGTGGGCGTTCGGGTCGTACCGCTTCGCGCGCTTGTCGGTGGAGACCTCGAGCACCTCGCCGAGGGTGACCAGCTCGCCCAGGGTGTTGTAGACGGTCGCCCGGGAGATCTCGGGCAGCTTGGCCACGGCCCGGGCGTGCACCTCGTCGGCCGTCAGGTGGACGTGATCGCCGGCGAGCACCTCGGCCACGACACGCCGCTGCGCGGTCATCCGCCATCCGCGTCCGCGCAGCCGTTCCAGAAGGTCGCTCATGCAGAACACCTTAACAGCACGAGGACCAGCTTCCGAATGGGTGTGACTTTGGAACATGAATTGACTTAGATAAAGTCTAGGATAGGATCGAGATCGACTTTGGCCAATGGGACAGGAGTGGCCGGAGTCGCTCGCATCAACGCAGGAGGCGTACGTGACCCAGGGACCGCTCACGACGGAGGCCGGCGCTCCGCTCGCGGACAACCAGAACAGCGAGACCGCGGGTGCCGGCGGCCCGGTCCTGGTCCAGGACCAGCTCCTGCTGGAGAAGCTCGCCCACTTCAACCGGGAGCGCATTCCGGAGCGCGTGGTGCATGCCCGCGGCGCCGGCGCCTACGGCACCTTCACGGTGACGGCCGATGTCACCCCGTACACGCGCGCCGCGTTCCTCTCCGAGGTCGGCAAGCGGACGGAGACGTTCCTGCGCTTCTCGACGGTGGCCGGCAGCCTGGGCGCGGCGGACGCCGTGCGCGACCCGCGCGGCTGGGCGCTGAAGTTCTACACCGAGGAAGGCAATTACGACCTGGTCGGCAACAACACCCCGGTGTTCTTCATCAAGGACGCCATCAAGTTCCCGGACTTCATCCACACCCAGAAGCGCGACCCGTACACGGGCAGCCAGGAGGCGGACAACGTCTGGGACTTCTGGTCCCTTTCACCGGAGTCCACGCACCAGGTGACCTGGCTGTTCGGCGACCGAGGCATCCCGGCGTCGTACCGCCACATGAACGGCTACGGCTCGCACACCTACCAGTGGAACAACGAGGCCGGTGAGGTCTTCTGGGTCAAGTACCACTTCAAGACCGACCAGGGGATCAAGAACCTCACCCAGGCCGAGGCGAATAAGCTCGCCGGTGAGGACCCCGACTCCCACCAGCGTGACCTGCGCACGGCCATCGAGCGTGGCGAGTTCCCGAGTTGGACCGTGCAGGTGCAGATCATGCCGGCGGCGGACGCGGCGGCATACCGCTTCAACCCCTTCGACCTCACCAAGGTGTGGCCGCACGAGGACTACCCGCCGATCGAGATCGGCAGGCTGGAGCTCAACCGCAACCCGCGGAACGTCTTCGCCGAGGTCGAGCAGTCGATCTTCAGCCCTGCCCACTTCGTGCCGGGCATCGGCCCGTCCCCGGACAAGATGCTCCAGGGCCGCCTCTTCGCGTACGGCGACGCCCACCGCTACCGCGTCGGCATCAACGCAGACCACCTGCCGGTGAATCGTCCGCACGCCACCGAGGCGCGCACCAACTCCCGCGACGGCTTCCTCTACGACGGCCGCCACGGCGGTGCGAAGAATTACGAGCCGAACAGCTTCGGCGGCCCGGCGCAGACCGGCCGTCCGCTGTGGCAGCCGTTCGCCGGCTTCACGGCCGGCACGGGCAACCATGAGGCGCCCGTGCACGCCGAGGACGACGACTTCGTGCAGGCGGGCAACCTCTACCGCCTGATGTCGCAGGACGAGAAGGAGCGCCTGATCTCCAACCTGGCGGGTGCCATCGCGCAGGTTTCGCGCGAGGACATCGCCGAGCGGGCGATCGGCAACTTCCGTCGGGCCGACGAGGACTTCGGCAAGCGGCTGGAGGCCGCGGTCCAGGCTTTGCGCGGCTGAGACGACAACCAGCACTGGATCGCTTGCCGAGGCCGGTGGGCCGGGTTCCTTCGGGGCCCGGCCCATCCGGCCTTCTAGGCGGGCACGTGCTGCCGTACGGGTGCCCAGCAGCGGATGATGTCGCGGACCGAGACGATGCCCACGGGCTCCTCGTGGTCCAGGACGATCAGATGCCGGAAGCCGCCGTGCGCCATGGCGCGGGCCGCCTCCTCCAGGGTCCATGACGGGGCCGCGAACACGACGTTGTTGGTGGTGTGGTCGTGAGCGCGCTCGGCGTCGGGGTTCTGTCCGAGGCCGACGGAATTGAGGATGTCGCGTTCGGTGAGGATGCCGATACCGCCGGCATCGGGATCGTGGACCACAGCCGCGCCGATCCGACGAGCGGACATCAGCGCGGCGGCCTGGCGAAGGGTGTGAGTGGGGCCGATGGTGAGGACCACGGTGCTCATGGCGTCACGTACGAGCATGGATGGAGCCACCTCCTGAAGTGCCCCCGCACCGTTTGTTCATTGCTTCACAAATTCACAAGTGGGGGGACTCTCAGAGTGACAGGCAAAGAGGGGGTCAACAAGGGGGCGTTCCGTAGCGCTCGTAGTGATCGACTGCCTTGGTGTGGTGCGTAGTTGCGCCCACCCCTACCAGGACCTGCGTGGTTCCCGTCGATGGCGGGTCGTCATTCGTCATCCCGGGATGTCCTTGGACGGCCCACAGACGGCCCAGGTGGCAGAGCGCTGCCCCGATGGGCAACGGCTCCGAATCACGAAGGAAGACAGCACCTTGTGCGGGGTGCCGCCTTCTCCCGCATCGGTTGCGGAAACTGTCAGGCTACGTCGCTGACCACGGCAAATGGCGTTTGTTGGCGTTGGTTGCCGAAGAATCTGAGGGAGGCCGTTGTGCCCTCGTTGTGCCCTCCAGGCGTGGCTGGGTCCTGGATCGGGCCGTCACCACAGAGGCCCCCGACCTGATTGGCCACTTCAGGGCGGGGGCCTCTGTGGTGCTGAATAGGGAACCACGACGACCGATTCGCGAGGCTGGCGTGTTCTGAGGCTTGTCGCTGTCCCGAGCGGGGGAGGCAGCAAGGATCTACCGGAGGGACCGGGGGAAAGGGAGGGAGCACGAAGGCCGAATCAGAGTGTGTATGGGAGCTACGCAGAGAGCAAGGCGGACGCGGCGGCGGCTCGGACTGGTGACGAGTACCGAACCGACGTTGACGGGGAGGGCCTGGCAGCCAACGCATACGCCCTGCTCGACGTCGCAGCAGCGATCCGCGAGAACACTGAGGCCCGGACCGCTTGAGGTGTCGGTGCAGCGCATGGCCTTGTCGGCCCTGACACCGCAATGCCCTTGAAATCCGGGCCTGGTGGGCGATCCTAGGAAGTTCCATTTTCAATGGACGTCCTCCTAGTTATATAAGAATCAACGATATTGCAGGTTGCGGACCGTGGGGCCTGCCTTTCTACTTGTGGCATGAGGCTCCCATGGAGGCGCGTGGCAGCCGAAGTCGAATCCATTGACTCGGAGAGGGCTGCTGTTCGTGCCGAGCGCGGTCAGTTAGATGTCGCTGCACGAGGCAGGAGGGGCGCTTGGCGGCAGCGAAGAGCGGCTCACATTGCCGAGTTGCAGGCGCAGGTTGATAGGTATGCCGCGCAGGTGGGCTCGCCGTCCCCTGATCGGAAGCTGATAGAGAAGGTGAACGTAATCCTGGGGGCGGCGCGAGATGCGGTGGAGGAGGACGCAAACCTGGTTGTTTGGTGGTCAGGATCAGCAGTAGACCGGGCCTTGGCGAACATTCATGAGGCCGAGCTGCTACTTCTGCAGTTGACGCCTGACGAGGAGTTGGCTTGGCGAGGAGCAGTTGTGCTTGCTCACGGCCTGCACCACCTGGGAAACGAAGACCCGAGACTGAAGCTTCTCGAAGAGCATCTGCGCGAAAATGAAAATACCCTGGATGTGGAATTCAGGGAACTGGCGATCAGTGTCCTGCATGCAGCCAACCATGTACAGGAAGCAGAGATAGCCAGGGCTCGAAACTTCCGCGACATTGTTCTTGTTTCATTTGTTGTCACGTCGCTGATCGTCACTCTATTTATCTGGTCAGGATATGTAAACCCTACTGCGGTGGCGGACAAGCTGTGCTTCGATCCTGTCGATCCCCATAATTCTGGAGAAACAATTCATGTATGCCCCGTTGGAAAGCCCGTAGAAGATGACGGAATGCTGGAGGTGGATGACGTAGCGGGGGGTGCCGACGTTCTGCTTGTGGCGTTGGTCGGAATGTGCTCGGCCACCTTGGCGGGTGCCGCCTCGGTCCGGCATATTCGGGGTACGGCAGGCCCTTACATGGTGCCGCTCGGGTTGCTGTTTTTGCGAATACCCATCGGTGCGTTGTCTGCTCTTATTGGCCTGATAGTGATCCATGGTGAATTCATACCAGGGCTTTCAGCGCTGGATAACAGTGCACAGATTATCGCTTGGGCTGTCGCCTTTGGTATCGCTCAGGAGGCACTGACCCGCATGATTGATGAGCAGGGAAACCGCGTACTAGAAAACGTACGAGGATCAGAGCGAGGTTTTGGTGCGCCTGCCCCGAACCCCGAGCCCAGCTCACATGTGCCGCCGCCTACGCGCTGGCGCCGACGCATGGCACCGAAGCAGCGTCTACGGCGCCGAAATTGAGTCCGGTGTCGAGCATGCTCTTGGGGCCACATGCTGCGGCCTGAGTCGAATGCGCGCATGCGGGGCGGGCGTGGCGCTCATACGCTGGTCGAGCTTGGCGGGACCGCCGTCGCGTGATGCGACCGCGCCGCCTCTGCTGCCGGTGCCGGTTGAACTGGCACGAGTAGCAGACAGATGGGTGATGACCTGAGCTCAGAATGGTGATGATCGGCGTCTACGGCCTCGACGGCGAGTCCTTCCTGGTAACGACTGAGGCATGCAGACGACCGCCTGCTGCTTGACGTACGTCAGCGCCGCGGTGTCCGTCCGGCTGAAGGCCCTCGGTCGACCTGCGCGGCGTCACAGACACGCCGAGGAGCTGGTCGAGCGCAGGCTTGCCCCGGCCGAACCGCAACGACGGCCGTCAGACGCCCTACCGTGGGCATCCCGTGTTCGTCGCGCAGCATGCCACCGCGACGTGCTGCCGCAACTGCCTGGAGACAACAGGGCCTTCGAGGGTGGCGCGGACGTCGATGACGGCCCCACGACGGCCCAGGGGACCCGAGAATGAGGGAAACGCGCAGGTCAAGCCCTAAGTACTGTCAGTAGCGCTCGTTGAGATACCCGAGGAGCTCGTCGTGCAGCAGGCCGTTCGAGGCGGCCGCGTTGCCGCTGTGGGGGCCGGGGCGGCCGTCGAGGCCGGTGAAGGTGCCGCCCGCCTCGGTCACGACGATCGCGGTGGCGGCCATGTCCCACAGGGAAAGCTCGGGCTCGGCGCACAGGTCCACCGAGCCCTCGGCGACCATCATGTACGGCCAGAAGTCGCCGTACGCGCGCGTGCGCCACACCTCGCGCGTGAGGTCGAGGAAGCCGTCGAGGCGCCCCTGCTCCTCCCAGCCGCTGAGTGAGGAGTACGCGAACGAGGCGTCCGTCAGTTTCGAGACGCGGGAGACGCGCAGGCGGGACGCGGAGGACAGGCTGCGGCCCGTGAACGCGCCGTGTCCCTTGGCGGCCCACCAGCGGCGGCCGAGGGCGGGGGCGGAGACGACGCCCACGACCGGCTGGTAGCCGCCCTCCGAGGCCTCCGTCAGGGAGATGAGGGTGGCCCACACCGGGACGCCGCGTACGTAGTTCTTGGTGCCGTCGATCGGGTCGATCACCCAGCGGCGGGGGCCGGTGCCCTCGACGCCGTACTCCTCTCCGAGGACCGCGTCTCTCGGGCGGGCGCGCTGGAGCTGCCCGCGGATGAGGTCCTCGGCGGCCTTGTCGGCCTCGCTCACCGGGGTCATGTCCGGCTTGGTCTCGACCTTGAGGTCGAGTGCCTTGAAGCGGTCCATGGTCGCGGCGTCGGCGGCGTCCGCGAGGACGTGGGCGAGGCGGAGATCGTCGAGGTAGTCCGGCATGGAACGAACGCTATCTGTCGTGGTCGGGGTGGGGCTACAGGGCCCGGTGGATCAAGCCCCCGGGCCGAGAGCCCGCGCACCCCGGCCGACTGGCGCCCCCGCGTGCCCTCGCGAACCCTTGACAGTGCCGCCGTGCGCGTCAAATCTGGGCGCAGAGCCGCTCGTCCCAGGGAGGCGATGATGCCTGCAGCGCGGGAATCCCTGCTGGACGCCGCGTACACGGCGCTGGCGCGCAGGCCGTGGTCTGCCGTGCGGATGGTGGACGTGGCCGCCGCGGCCGGAGTCTCCCGGCAGACGCTCTACAACGAGTTCGGGAGCAAGGAAGGCCTGGCCCGCGCACTGGTGAGGCGAGAGGCCGACGGTTACCTCGCCGGCGTCGAACGCGCCCTCGCCACCCACAGCGACGCCCGCGACCGGCTCACGGCGACCGCGGAGTGGACCGCCGGACTCGCCCGCGACAACGCCCTCGTCCGCGCCATGCTCACCGGCTGCTGGAGCGAGCGGCTGCCCTCGCCGACGCTGTCCGCGGTGCCGTCCTCCTCCGCCGTGCCCGCTCAGCGGCGGGCCGACGGGCCGCTCCCGTCACCCGGCGACTTCGTGGGCATGGTGCGCGACCGGGCCGTGGCGGTCCTCACCGGGCCCGGCGTCACCAAGTCCGACACCGCCGACCTGGCCCGCTCCTGCGAACTCGTCGTCAGGCTGGCCCTGTCCTGCGTCGCCGCGCCACCCGGCGAGGGCGGCGTCGCCGACCTCGTACGCAGCACGCTGCAACGGCAGTTGGCGGGCTGACCGCGGCAGAAAGTCGGGCTCAGCTCGCCGAGCCCGACAGCTGCAGGCCGACGACCCCCACGATCACCAGGGTGATCGACACGATCTTCAGCGTCGACACGACGTCACCGAGGAAGATCATCCCGTAGATCGCCGTGCCCGCCGCACCGATCCCCGTCCACACCGCATAGGCCGGCCCCACGTCCAGCTTCCTCAAGGCCAGCGTCAGCAGCCCGAAACTGCCGAGGGCGAAGATGCAGAACGCGACCGTCGGCCACAGGCGGCTGAAGCCGTGCGACAGCTTCAGGCAGACGGCGAACCCGGTTTCGAGCAGCCCCGCCACGATGACCAGCAGCCACGCCATGTGCTGTCCTCCCGTATCCCCACGCTCTGTGACCGCTTCGTCAGGTTCGTCAGGCTTTGGTCAGGCTTGGTTCCGGCTCGGTGCGATTATGCCCTTACCAGCCCTACAGAGAGACAAACAACGCGGAGGTCAGCCGCCTTCCTCCGTCGACCTGTCAGTCACCTTCCGTGGTTTCGCGCGTCGCCAGCAGCCGCCGCAGCGAGTACAGCCGCGCCGGATCGGCGTGCCCCTGCGCCACCCACTCGTCCAGCGCACAGTCCGGTTCGTCATGACTGCACGCACGCGGGCAGCCCTCGGTTCCCGGTTCCAGGTCGGGGAACGCGTGGATCACCCGGGAGGGGTCGACATGCGCCAGGCCGAAGGAGCGGACACCGGGGGTGTCGATCACCCAGCCGTCCACCTCCGCCAGCGGCAGCGCCAGGGCGGACGTCGTCGTGTGCCGGCCCCGGCCCGTCACCGCGTTCACATGACCCGTCGAGCGCCGTCGTTCCTCCGGCACCAGCGCGTTCACCAGCGTCGTCTTTCCGACCCCCGAGTGACCGACGAACGCCGTGACCCTGCCGCCCAGTTGCTCCCGTACGCGGTCCGCCGCGCCGCCGTTCTCCAGCTCGTCGCGGCTGGTGACGACGTACGGGATGTCCAGGTCGCCGTACAGCTCAAGGAGTTTGGCCGGTGGGGCCAGGTCCGACTTCGTCATCACCAGCAGCGGTTCCAGGCCGCCGTCGAACGCCGCCACCAGACAGCGGTCGATCAGCCGCGGTCGCGGCTCGGGGTCGGCGAGGGCGGTGACGATGGCGAGTTGGTCGGCGTTGGCCACGACCACGCGCTCGAAGGGATCGTCGTCGTCGGCCGTCCGTCGCAGCACCGACGTCCGCCCTTCGATCCTCACGATCCGCGCGAGGGTGTCCTTCTTGCCGGTGAGATCGCCGACCAGTGCCACCCGATCCCCGACGACCGCGGCCTTGCGGCCCAGTTCGCGGGCCTTCATGGCCATCACGATCCGGTCGTCCACGAGGACGGTCAGACGGCCCCGGTCGACGGTGAGGACCATGCCCTCGGCGGCGTCCTCGTGCTTGGGGCGGATGTTCGTACGGGGCCGGGTGTTACGACGGCCGGGACGGGTGCGGATGTCGTCCTCGTCGGTGTGCTTGCCGTAGCGGCGCATGGCGGTGTCCCTAAGCCCCGAGCATCCCGGTCCACAGTTCGGGGAAGTCCGGCAGGGTCTTCGCCGTTGTCGCCACGTTCTCGATCCGTACGCCCTCGACCGCGAGGCCGATGATCGCGCCGGCCGTCGCCATGCGGTGGTCCTCGTACGTGTGGAAGACCCCGCCGTGCAGGCGGCGCGGGCGGATGTGCAGGCCGTCGGCGGTCTCGGTGACATCGCCGCCGAGTTCGTTGATCTCCTTGGTCAGGGCGGCCAGGCGGTCGGTCTCGTGCAGCCGCAGGTGCGCGACGCCGCGCAGCGTGGACGGGGAGTCCGCGAGGGCGGCGACCGCGGCGATGCCCGGGGTGAGCTCGCCGACCTCGCTCAGGTCCACGTCGATGCCGTGGACGGAACCGGAACCGGTGAACACGAGCCCGTACTCGTTGAGTTCGCAGGAACCGCCCATCTCGGTGAAGATCTCGCGCAGCCGGTCACCGGGCTGGGTGGTCCGGGTGGGCCAGTCCGGGACGAGGACCTTGCCGCCGGTCACCAGTGCCGCCGCCAGGAACGGCTGGGCGTTGGACAGATCCGGCTCGATGGTCAGGTCACGGCCGAGCAGGGCGCCCGGCGTGACCCGCCAGACGTTCGGCTCGCCGCCCGACTCCGGGGTGTCGACCTGGGCGCCGACCGCGCGCAGCATGTCGACGGTCATGCGGATGTGCGGCAGGGAGGGGAGGGAGGAGCCGGTGTGCCGGACCTCCACGCCCTGGTTGAAACGCGGGCCGGAGAGCAGCAGCGCCGAGACGAACTGGGACGACGACGAGGCGTCGATCTCCACCGGTCCGCCCTCCAGCGCACCCCCGCCATGGACCGTGAGCGGCAGCGCACCCCGCGCGCCGTCGTCGATGCGGGCACCGAGGACGCGCAGGGCGTCGATCACGCCGTGCAGGGGACGCTCGTACGACCTGGGGTCGCCGTCGAAGCGGATGGGGCCGTCGGCCAGCGCGGCGACCGGCGGCAGGAAGCGCATCACGGTGCCGGCATTGCCGACGTCGACCGTGGCCGGGCCCCGCAGGCCCGCGGGGAGCACCCGCCAGGCCTCGCCGGTGCCCTCGGGGCCCACGCCCTCCTCGATACCGACGCCCATCTCCCGCAGCGCGCCGGCCATCAGCAGGGTGTCGCGGGAGCGCAGGGGGCGGCGCAGCCAGCCGGGCTCGCTGGCCAGGGCGGCGAGGACGAGGGCGCGGTTGGTGACCGACTTGGACCCCGGCACGTGGACCGTCGCGTCGACGGCTCCGCTCGCGTGCGGGGCGGGCCATAGGGCGGTGGGGGCGGCGGGGTTTTGGGCCATGGGTTCACTTTATAAGGAGGGGGTTGCACAGGCCGTTGTTCGGGTGCGGCGCTGTTGGGGGCTGGTCGCGCCCACGCGGCGCAGCGCACATCGACTCCGCCCCGCGCCCCTGAAGGCCGGCTGTCAGACCCCCAGGAGCCAGCGACCGCCGCCTATCAGCGAGCACAACGACACCGCGTGGAACAAGAAGAACCACAACGCCGCCGGCACATGCGTCAACCGCGACAGCTGATCCGCATCCGAGTCCCCCGCCCCGCCCCGCGCCCTCTTCGCCTGCAGCTCGAACGCCGGACGGACCCCGCCCACCAGCAGGAACCACACCACCACGTACGCGAACGCCGCCTGTACCTGAGGTCCGGTCAGCCAGGACACCAGGACGAAGGTGCCGCCGGTCACGAACACCGTCAGTGCCCCGTACGCATTCCGGATCATCACCAGCATCGCCACCAGCAGGGCCGTCGCCAGCCACAGCAGGAGCGTGATCCGGCCCGCGCCCAGCAGGGCGGCGCCGCCGAGGCCCAGCAGCGGGGGAGCGGTGTAGCCCGCGGCTGCGGTGAGGATCATGCCGAGGCCGTGCGGCTTGCCGCGGCTGACGGTGAGGCCGCTGGTGTCGGAGTGCAGGCGTATGCCGGTCAGGGTCCGGCCGGTCAGCAGCGCGATCAGGCCGTGGCCGCCCTCGTGGGCGATGGTGATGGCGTTGCGTGACAGACGCCACAGCGGGTGCGGGACGACGACGGCGAGCGCGACCACCAGGGCGGCGGTCACCACCCACAGGTCTGGGTCGGGCTGCGTACCGGAGACCTCGTCCCAGAGGGAGGCGAGCGAGGCGGATGCGGTGCTGTCCATGTAAGGCTTTGGCTCCCTGTGGGCGGATGGAATCTGGCAGTCTGGCACGTATGTGCGGACGGTATGCGGCCAGTCGTGGGACCGAGGATCTCGCAGGAATCTTTGAGATCGAGAAGTGGGAGCCCGAGGAGACCCTCGATGCGGATTACAACGTGGCTCCGACCAAAGAAGTTCACGTCGTCCTCGACCGTCCCTTGAAAGACGCGGACGACCCGCGCCCGGTTCGGCAGCTGCGCAAGCTCAAGTGGGGTCTGGTGCCCAGCTGGTCCAAGACGCCCGAGAGCGCCTTCAAAATGATCAACGCCCGCTCGGAGACGGTGCACGAGAAGCCGTCGTACCGGCGGGCCTTCAGCTCCCGGCGCTGCATCATCCCCGCCGACGGCTACTACGAGTGGGTCACCGGCACCCAGGAGCGGGATCTGGAGGTCGAGGGGAAGCGGAAACGGCCGCGCAAGCAGCCCTACTTCGTGCTGCCCGCCGACGGCTCGGTGTTCGCGATGGCGGGGCTGTACGAGTTCTGGCGGGACAGGACGCTGCCCGACGAGCATCCCCGGGCCTGGTGGGTGACCTGCTCCGTGATCACGACGGAGGCGGAGACGACCCCGCTCGCCGTGGCGCCCGCGGAGGGCCCGTCCGCACTGGCCGACATCCACCCCCGGATGCCCCTGATGCTGACGCCGGACCGCTGGGACGCCTGGCTCGACCCGGCCCGGACGAACCCGGAGGAGCTGCGGACGCTGCTCGACCCGCCGCCCGCCGGGCTGATGCGCGCCTACCCCGTCTCCACGCTGGTCAGCAACGTCCGCAACAACGGCCCGGAGCTGCTGAAGGAGCTGGAGGGGCCCGAAGAGGGCACACTCTTCTGATGTGACGACCGAGTCTGACGTGACGACCGAGATCATGGGTACGGACGCCGGGGACGCCCGCATCACCTGGCACCCCGCGAAGAAGGCCCGGCTGGTGGTGGCGGTGAGCCACGGCGCCGGCGGCGGCATCGGGGCCCGGGACCTGCAGGCGCTCGCCCAGGCCCTCCCGGCCCACGGCGTGACCGTCGCCCTCGTGGAGCAGCCCTGGCGGGTGGCCGGCAAGAAGGTGGCGCCCGCGCCCAAGACCCTGGACGTCGGCTGGCGGGGCCTGTGGCCCGCGCTCACCGCGCCCGGGCTGCCCGTGGTCTCCGGCGGGCGCAGCGCCGGCGCGCGCGTCGCCTGCCGTACCGCCGCGGAGCTGGGCGCCCACGCCGTCCTCGCGCTGAGCTTCCCACTCCACCCGCCGGGCAAGCCCGAGAAGTCCCGCGCCGACGAGTTGCTGGGGTCCGGGGTGCCGACCCTGGTCGTCCAGGGCGGGAACGATCCCTTCGGCAAACCGGCGGAATTCCCCGACGGCGGCTTCGATCTGGTCGAGGTGCCGTACGGCGATCACGGGTTCGCCGTGCCCAAGCGCGCGCCCCTCGACCAGGGCGAGGCCGTGGCGATCGTCACGGACGCGGTCGTGAAGTGGGTCGGGTCACTCGGGTAAAGACTCGGGAATGTCGGGGCCCCGGCCTCTGTTGTGGCGGACAGCGGTGCTGAACCAGCAGCGCTCACGTCGTAGGAGAGGAAGTCCGCCGCATGGGTTCGACCTTCTGCCCGACCACCGGCAGCCGCGCCGACCTGGACTGGACGGTGCTGCATGCGGCCAGGACCGCTCCTATTCGAGGGGCGGCAGGTACGGCAGGTCGTCTATCCTCCGATTCAGGTGGGTCCGGATTTGGCCCTGCCCGGAATCTTGAGGAGGTGGGTCCGGTTCCCGGTACCGACGCAGGGACCGACAACGGCCAGGCGGAGCAGCCCGAGGGCCAGGGCATGAGCGTGGAAACGTCCGCTGAGACGACCGCCGAGCGCACCGCGCGCTTCGAGCGGGACGCGCTCGAATTCCTCGACCAGATGTACTCGGCCGCGCTGCGCATGACGCGCAACCCTGCCGACGCCGAGGACCTGGTGCAGGAGACGTACGCCAAGGCGTACGCGTCCTTCCACCAGTTCCGCGAGGGCACCAACCTCAAGGCGTGGCTGTACCGGATCCTCACCAACACCTTCATCAACTCGTACCGCAAGAAGCAGCGCGAACCCCAGCGCTCCGCGGCCGAGGAGATCGAGGACTGGCAGCTCGCCCGCGCCGAGTCGCACATGTCGACGGGCTTGCGCTCCGCGGAGTCGCAGGCGCTCGACCACCTGCCGGACTCGGACGTGAAGGAAGCGCTCCAGGCCATCCCCGAGGAATTCCGCATCGCCGTGTATCTGGCCGACGTAGAGGGCTTTGCGTACAAGGAGATCGCGGACATCATGGGGACACCCATCGGTACGGTGATGTCCCGGCTGCACCGGGGACGCCGTCAACTGCGCGGCATGCTCGAGGACTACGCCCGTGAGCGCGGGCTCGTCCCGGCCGGCGCCGGAGAGTCGAACGAAGCGAAAGGCTCGGGCTCATGAGCTGCGGAGAGCCGCACGAGAC
>NZ_JBIBBC010000021.1:0-149482 GCF_042900345.1 Streptomyces sp. NPDC012935 | reverse complement strand
CCCAGCGGGTGGGCGGGACCAGGGATGGCACAGCCACGTCCTCAAACACCGGACCGGCTGAAATACCTGGGCCGAAGCCCAGAGACACCGTCAGCAGGCATGCAACTCCCAGCGGGTGGGCGGGACCAGGGATGGCACAGCCACGTCCTCAAACACCGGACCGGCTGAAATACCTGGGCCGAAGCCCAGAGACACCGTCAGCGGGTTTGCAATTCCCAGCGGGTGGGCGGGACTAGGGATGACACAACCTCGTCCTCGAACACCAGACCGGCTGGAATGCCCACGCCCCCTCACGGCAACACCCTCCCCAACGCCTCCAGCGCCCCCGCCCACGCATGATCCGGCGGCGTCCCGTACCCCACGACCAAGGCGTCCAGCGGCGGCACGGTTGCCGACTCGTGGCGGTAGGCCGTCAGGCCGTGCAGGGCCAAACCCTGCCAGGTCGCTGCCTGGGTGACGGACTGCTCCGTCCCGGGTGGGAGGCGCAGGACGGCGTGGAGGCCGGCGGCGATGCCGGTGACCTGGAGGTGGGGGGCGTGGGTGGCAAGGGTGCGCACCAGGGCGTCCCTGCGGCGGCGGTAGCGCAGGCGGGCGGCGCGGACGTGGCGGTCGTAGGCGCCTGAGGTGAGGAACTCCGCCAGGGTCAGCTGGTCCGTGACGCCGCACGTGTCCACGCCGCCCTTCGCCTCCGTCACCTCCTCCAGCAGTGTCGGCGGCAACACCATCCAGCCCAGGCGCAGGCCGGGGGCCAGGGACTTGCTGGCCGTGCCGAGGTAGACGACGCGGTCGGGGTCCAGGCCCTGAAGTGCGCCGACCGGCTGGCGGTCGTAGCGGAACTCGCCGTCGTAGTCGTCCTCCAGGACCACTCCGCCGGTGCGACGCGCCCAGTCGACGACCATCGCCCTACGGTCACGGTGCAGCGGCACGCCCATCGGGAACTGGTGGGCGGGGGTGAGGAGGACCGCCCCCTCGTCCCCCAACTCGCCCGGGTTCGTGCCCAGTTCGTCGAAGGGGAGCGGGGTCGTGGACAGACCCGCCCTCGTCAGTTGCCTCCAGTGTGGTGCCAGGCCGTACGACTCCACCGCCACCGTCTTCATCCCGCGTGCCCGTAGCACGGTGGCGAGCAGGTGCAGGCCGTGTGCGAAACCCGCGCACACGATGATGTGGTCGGGGTCGGCGCGTACACCGCGGGCTCGGGAGAGGTAAGCGGCGAGGGCGGTGCGCAGCTCGTCGCGGCCGCGCGGGTCGCCGTAACCCAGGGCGTGGTTCGGGGCGGCGAGCAAGGCGCGGCGGGCCGCCTTGAGCCACTCCGTGCGGGGGAAGGCGGAGAGGTCGGGGGTGCCGGGGGCCAGGTCGTAGGCGGGGCGGGGGCGCTCTGGCCGGGGTGCCATGAAGGGTCGGGCGGGCGCGTGGGGCGGGGCGATGGCGTGGGGCGGCGCGGTGGCCGCACCGGGTGCGGACGTGGCACGAGGGCCGGCCGCGGCGCGGGGGCCGGCCGCGGCGCGGGGGGCGGTCGTGGCGGTGGCCTCGGCGTCGGTGGCGGTCGCGGCGCCGTGGGAAGTCGCCCCACCCCTGGGCAGGATCACCTCCCGGTCGGCCACCCTCGTGCCCGACCCCTGGCGGGCGCTGAGCCAGCCCTCCGCGACCAGTTCGGCGTAGGCCTCGGCGACCGTGTTGCGGGCGATGCCCAGGTCGGCGGCCAGGGAGCGGGAGGAGGGCAGGCGGGTGCCGGGGGCGAGGCGGCCGGTGCGGACCGCTTCGCGCAGGGCGTCTGCCAGGCCCCGGCGCAGGCCCCCTCCCGCAGGTTCCAGGTGGAGGTCGACGCCCAGAGTGGCCCAAGGTTTCGGCATGGAAGTGGACCATACTCCTGGGCTGCTTCGCTCCTAGGGTCGAGATCATGACGACCGCAGACACCGGCACGCCCACGGGCACGCCCACGACCGCGACGACGACCACGCCCACTACCGCTACGAGTACCGCGACCTCGACGATCGAGTACGCCCCTGAACGCCCCGCCCGCCTGCAGTGGGCCCAGCTCGCCCCCGACGTCTACAAGGCGATGATCCGGCTCGACACCGCAGCCAAGCAGGGCCTCGACCACAGGCTGTACGAACTGGTGAAGATCCGCGCGTCGCAGATCAACCACTGCGCCTTCTGCGTCGACATGCACAGCAAGGACGCGCTCGCGGCGGGCGAGAGCGTCGAACGGGTCATCCAGCTCAGCGCCTGGGACGAGTCGCGGCACTTCTACACCGAGAAGGAGATCGCCGCCCTGGAGCTGACCGAGGCGGTGACGGTCCTGACGGACGGCTTCGTGCCGGACGAGGTGTACGAGCGGGCCGCCCAGCACTTCGAGGAGGCCGAGCTGGCTCAGTTGATCTCGGCGATCGCGGTGATCAACGCCTGGAACCGGTTCGGCGTGACCTTCCGTATGGCCCCCGGCCACCACCAGCCCGCACAGCACGCGGGCGGGCACAAGTGACGGTCCGAACGGTCAGAACGGTCCGAACGGTCCGGACCCGGTCTCTCGACCCAGCGGTCGGGCAGGCCATGTCCGCCCTCAGCGCCACCGCGAAGAAGGGGCTCGGCGACCCCGCTCTCGCCGAGCTCGTCGTGATCCGGGCCTCGCAGCTCAACCACTGCGCCTTCTGCCTCGACATGCATCTCACGATCGCCCGCAAGCACGGCGTGAGTGAGCAGCAGCTCGAGCTGCTGGCCGCCTGGGACGAGGCCGAGGAGGTCTTCGACGAGCGGGAACGGGCCGCGCTCGCGCTGACCGAGGCGGTCACCGTCCTGACGGACGGCTTCGTGCCCGACGATGTGTACGAGCGTGCCGCCGCGCACTTCGACGACTGCCAACTCGCCCATCTCATCGGGCTGGTCGTCGCCATCAACAACTGGAACCGGGTGATGGTCGCCCGCCGCATTCCACCAGGGGGATACCAGACGTGACCGGACGACGGACGGAAACCGTGACCAAGGTCGACGCGTTACGCGCACTGCACCGGCGCCGCTCCCCCGGCGACCCGCTGGTCCTGCCCGGCCCCTGGGACGCCGCCAGCGCCCGCCTCTTCGTCGAGGCGGGGTTCCCTGCGCTGGCCACGCCGAGTGCGGGTGTCGCCGCTTCCCTCGGCCACGAGGACGGGCAGACCCCGGCCGACGAGATGTTCGCGGCGGTCGCGCGGATCGTACGGGCGGTCGACGTGCCGGTGTCGGCGGACATCGAGGGCGGGTACGCAATCGCGCCGAAGGAGCTGGTGGAACGGCTGCTGGAGACCGGGGCCGTGGGATGCAACCTGGAGGACTCCGAGGGCGGGGTCCTGAAGGATCCGCGGCGGCACGCCGAGTGGCTCGCCGAGGTGCGGCACGCTGCCGCCGACCGGCTCTTCGTCAACGCCCGGATCGACGCATTCATCCGGGCACGTCGGGACGCCGACCCCAAGCAGGCAGCCGAACAGGCCATCGAGCGAGCCGCCCTGTACGTCGCCGCCGGCGCCGACTGCGTCTATCCGATCGGCGCCCCCGTGGACGTACTGCCACTGCTGCGGTCCGGCATCCAGGGGCCGATCAACGTGCACGGCACCGTGACCGGCGGCCCCTCGCCCGCCGAACTCGGCGAACTCGGGGCCACCCGCATCACGTTCGGGCCGGGACTCCAACGCGCCGCCACTCAGGCGCTGCGCGGCATCGCCGCCGGCCTCACCGCGTCGTGAACGTCAGGACAGCCACGCCTTCCACGTGGACTCGTGGCTGTCCACCCACTTCTTCGCCGCCTCTTCGGGCGACATCTTCTCGTCGGCGATCATCAGGGAGACCTCGTTCTGGTCCTCGGTCGTCCACTTGAACTTCTTCAGCAGGGCCGCCGCCTCGCCGCCGCTCTTCGAGAAGTCGGCATTGAGGTACTTCTGCAGCGGGGTGTGCGGATAGGCGCAGGCCACCTTCTCCGGGTCCGCGTCGCAGCCCTCCTTGTACGCCGGCAGCTTCACCTCAGTCATCGGGACCTTCTTGAACAGCCACTGCGGCGAGTACCAGTACGTCAGGAAGGGCTTCTTCTCCTTGGCGAACTGCTTGATCTGCGTGATCTGCGCGGCCTCCGAACCGGCGAACACGACCTGGTAGTCCAGGTCGAGGTTCTGCACCAGCGCCTTGTCATTGGTGACGTAGGAGGGCGAGCCGTCCATCAGCTGGCCCTTGCCGCCGCTCTCGGCCGTGCGCATCTGCTCGGCGTACTTGTTGAGGTTCTTCCAGTCGGTGACATCCGGGTGCTGCTTGGCGAAGTACGTCGGGACGTACCAGCCGATGTGCCCGGTGACCCCGAGGTCGCCGCCGGGCACGATCGTCTTCTTGTCCTTGACGTACCGCTGCTCCTCCTCCGGGTGGCCCCAGTCCTCCAGGAGCGCGTCGACCCGGCCCTGGCTGAGGGCGTCCCAGGCGGGCACCTCGTCGATCTGGACGGTGTCGACGCGGTAGCCGAGCTCGTGCTCCAGCAGGTACTGGGCGACGGCCACGTTGGCCTGAGCGCCGACCCAGGACTGGATGGACAGGGTCACGGACTTCGTGCCCTGCGCGCCCGCGAACGGCGAGGCCTGCTTGGTCATGTCGGCGGCGCCGCAGCCGGTCAGGGTCAGCAGGGCCAGCGAGGACACGCCGGCCACTGCGGCAGTCGTACGAGACGCACGGGTACTACGCATACGAAGTCGCATGTCACGCTCCCTTCTTCGCGCGGCGTTCCGTCGGCTGGGTCACGCGGTCCAGCATCAGGCCCAGGCAGACGATCGCCGCGCCGGCCACCAGACCGGTCGCGAGGTCGCCCTGCGCGAGGCCGAAGACGACGTCGTAGCCGAGCGCGCCACCGCCGACCAGACCGCCGATGATGACGACGGCGAGGACCAGGACCACGCCCTGGTTGACGGCGAGCAGCAACGCCGGGCGGGCCAGCGGGAGCTGGACCTGCCGCAGCTGCTGGGCGGGCGTCGCGCCGAGTGAGCGGGCCGACTCCAGGGCGGCCGGGTCGACCTGTCGCAGACCCTGCGTGGTGATGCGGACCACGGCGGGCAGGGCGTAGACGACGGCTGCGGCGACCGCGGGTGCGCGGCCGACGCCGAACAGCGCCACCACCGGGATCAGGTACACGAACTGCGGCATCGTCTGGAAGACGTCCAGGACAGGCCGCAGCAGGCGTTCGAAGCGGTCGCTGCGGGCCGCCGCGATGCCGGTCGCGAAGCCCAGGACCAGCGTGACGGCGACGGCCGCGAGGACCTGGGAGAGGGTGTCGAGCGACGGGCCCCACACACCCAGTACGCCGATCGCGGCCATGGCGAGCACGGCGGTCAGCGCGGTGCGCCAGGTGCCGATCAGCCAGGCGAGGGTGGCGACGATGAGCAGGACCGACCACCAGGGCAGCCACTGCAGGCCGTCGCGCACGGGGTCGAGGACCCAGGTGGTGAAGTGGGCCGCCCAGTCGGCGGTGCCGCCGATGACGGGGACGCCGGAGTAGAGGTGCGCGGTCATCCAGTCGACGGCGCGGTTGACCGGCTCGGCGATGTTCAGGGTCCAGGCGTCGGGCCAGTCGAGGCGGCCCAGGAGACGTCCGGCGACGGCTACGGCGACGGCGGCGACCAGGGCGTACAGCCAGCGCGCCCGGCCGTTCGGATGGGGCTCGTCACCGAGACTCTCGCCGGCCGCGCAGGTCACCCGGTCCAGTACGACGGCGAGGAGCACGATCGGGATGCCGGCCGCGAGCGCCGCGCCGACGTCGACCGAGGCCAGTGCCTGGTAGACGCGGTCACCGAGGCCGCCCGCGCCGATGACGGAGGCGATGACCGCCATCGACAGCGCCATCATGATCGTCTGGTTGAGGCCGAGCAGGAGTTCCTTGCGGGCCAGCGGGATGCGGGCGGTCAGCAGTCGCTGCCGTGCGGTGGCGCCCAGCGACTCGACGGCCTCCAGCACCTCCTTGTCGGCGCCGCGCAGGCCGAGGGCGGTGAGGCGGGCCATCGGCGGGGCGGCGTAGACGACGGTGGCCAGGACGGCGGCGGGGACACCGATGCCGAAGACCAGGACGACGGGGAGCAGGTAGGCGAAGGCCGGGAGCACCTGCATGGTGTCAAGGACGGGGCGCAGGACCCGGTCCATGCGGTCGGACAGCCCGGCGGCGAGACCCAGCAGCATGCCCACGACGACCGAGGCGAGGACCGCCACGATCATCAGCGCGAGGGTCTGCATGGTCGGGATCCACATGCCGAGGAACCCGCAGGCCAGGAACGCGGCCGCCGTGCCGGTGGCGAGCCGCAGGCCCGCGACGCGCCAGGCGATCAGGGACGCGGCGGCCGTGACGCCGGCCCAGCCGGCGGCGAGCAGCACCAGGTACACGGCGCGTACGCAGATCACGACCGCGTTGCTGATGTGGCCGAAGAAGTAGAGGAACAGCGGGTGGCTGTCCCGGTTGTCGATGATCCAGTCGCTCGTCCTGGTGAGCGGATCGGAGAAGTCGACGGTGAGCGCGGAGGGCCAGGTGCCGCTTGCCCAGCGGGCGTTCGCCAGCGGGACGAGGATCGCGGCGACGAGCGCCAGCAGCAGGAGCTTGCGGACGGCGGGGTGCTTGAGGATGCCGGGCGCGGTGGCCCGGGGAGCGGCGGCTGTGACGGTGGCCATCAAGCCACCTCCTTACTCTTCTCCGCACCCGCTGCGGAGCCCTGCTGCGTCCCCGCCACGACGCCGAGAAGCCGCTCGTGGTCGACGACGCCCAGACAGCGTCCGCCTTCCATGACGCGAGCCGGGGAACCGGTGCGCGCCACGGCCTCGATCGCCTCGGACACCGTCGCGTCCGGCGCGATCGCCGGGCCGTTGCCGGTCTCGTCCGCCGACGCGGCCCGCATGGCCGAACGCACGGTCATGACCTGCTCGCGCGCGACGTCCCGGACGAACTCGCGGACGTAGTCGTCGGCCGGGGAGCCCACGATCTCCTCGGGCGTGCCCAACTGGACGACGGCGCCGTCGCGCATCAGGGCGATGCGGTCGCCGAGCTTCAGTGCCTCGCTGAGGTCATGGGTGATGAAGACCATCGTGCGGCCCTCCTCGCGGTGCAGGCGCACGACCTCCTCCTGCATGTCCCGCCGGATCAGCGGGTCGAGCGCGCTGAACGGCTCGTCGAAGAGCAGCACCTCCGGATCCACCGCCAGCGCCCGCGCGAGGCCCACGCGCTGGCGCTGACCGCCGGACAGCTGGCCCGGCCTGCGGTGCTCCATGCCCTCCAGGCCGACCTTGGCCACCACCTCGGCGGCCCGCTCACGGCGCTCCGCCTTGCCGACGCCCTGGATCTCCAGGCCGTACGCCACGTTGTCCAGGACCGTGCGGTGCGGCAGCAGGCCGAAGTGCTGGAAGACCATCGCGGCGCGGTGGCGGCGCAGTTCGCGCAGCCGGGTCTTGTCCATGGCGCGGACGTCCTCGCCGTCGATGGCTATGGAGCCCGCCGTCGGCTCGATGAGCCGGGTCAGACAGCGCACCAGCGTGGACTTGCCGGAGCCGGACAGGCCCATGACGACGAAGACCTCGCCCTTGCGCACGTCGAAGGACACGTCCCGCACCGCCGCCGTGCAGCCGGTTCGCGCGCGCAGCTCGGCGGGCGCGAGCGAGGCCAGCTCCGGGTCGGCGGGGACGCGGTGTGCCTTCGAGCCGAACACCTTCCACAGGCCCTCGACGGAGAACACCGGGGTGTCCTCGGCCGTCGCCGCCTTCGTCGCAGTGGTCGTACTCGTCACGTTCTCGGGCGTCGCAGTACTCATCACGCCTCACTTCCCATCAGGTCGACGGCCTTCTCCCCGACCATGAGCACCCCGATCATCGGGTTCACGGCGGTCATCGTCGGGAAGACGGAGGCGTCGGCGATACGAATTTTGTCCAGGCCGCGGATCCGCAACTGCGGGTCCACCACGGCCAGTTCGTCGTCGGCGGCGCCCATACGGCAGGTACCGGCCGGGTGGTACACGGTGTGCGCGACCTTGCGGGCGTACTCGCTCAGCTCCTCGTCGCCCGTGACGTCCGGGCCGGGGCACACCTCGCGCTTGAGCCAGTGCGCCAGCGGTTCGGTCTTCGCTATCTCGCGGGCGATGCGGATGCCGTCCACGAGGGTGCGGCCGTCGTAGTCGTCCTCGTCGGTGAAGTAGCGGAAGTCGAGCGCGGGCTTCACGGACGGGTCGGCGCTGGTGAGGTAGAGCCGGCCGCGGCTCCTGGGCTTGGGGATGTTCGGCGTCATGGACACCCCGAACTCCGGCCGCTCGTAGCCCAGTCGCTCCGGGTTGTCCGTGAACGGGATCTGGTAGAAGTGGAACATCAGGTCCGGGCCCTGGTGTTCGGGGTCGCGGCGGACGAACAGGCCCGCGTCGGAGTCCATCGCGGAGTTGTCCGGGATCGGGCCCTCGGTCTCCCAGACGATCACCGACTCGGGGTGGTCGAGCAGGTTCTCGCCGACGCCCGGCAGGTCGTGGACCACCGGGATGCCCAGCTCGGTGAGGTCCTCCTTGGGCCCGATGCCGGAGTGCATCAGCAGCCGCGGCGAGTCGACGGCGCCGGCGCACAGGACGACCTCGCGCCGGGCACGGACGAGGAGTTCCTCGCCGTCCTTGGTGCGCACGTGGACGCCCTCGGCGCGGGTGCCGTCGAGCTCCAGCTTGTACGCCCAGGTCTCCAGCAGGATCGTCAGGTTCTCGCGCTCGTCCATCACCGGGTGCAGATACGCCACCGACGCCGACGAGCGCTTGTTGTTCTCGGGGTGGTAGGCGAGGTCGAAGAAGCCGACGCCGTCGGTGAAGGGCTGCTTGTTGAAGCCCTCGACGCGCGGGACGCCGAGTGCGCCCTGGGCGGCGTCGACGAAGTCGCGGGCGATGGCGTTGCGGTCCTTCTCGTCGACGGGGACGACGTTGTTCTTCAGCCGGGCGTAGTACGCCTCCATCGGCACCGCGCCCCAGCCCGTGGCGCCGGCCTCCTCCCACTCGTCCCAGTCGGACGGCAGTGGCTTGAAGGCGATGAGGGTGTTGTGGCTCGAACACCCGCCGAGGACGCGGGCCCGGCTGTGCCGGATGTTCGAGTTGCCGCGTGGCTGCTCGGTGGTCGGGTAGTCGTAGTCCAGCTCGCCGCCGAGCAGGCCCATCCAGCGGCGCAGCGTGAGGACGTCGTCGCGGCCGACGTCGCTGGGTCCGCCCTCGATCACGGCGACCGTGACGTCGGGGTTCTCGGTGAGGCGGGAGGCGATGACCGAGCCGGCCGTGCCGCCGCCGATCACGACGTAGTCGTATTCGTTCTCGGGGATCTTGTCGGACATGGGTTGGTAACTCCAGGGGGGTTCAGATCACAGAGGGCGACCGGAGGCGCCCGGAAGGGGCGCGGGGAACTGCGCGACCAGCCACGACGACGCCGCAGACGACCGACGGCGTGCCGCGGCACGTCGGTAGTCACGGCCCTACCGGCGGAGCGTCTAGCCGGCGAACCAGCGGACCGGCTTCGGCGCGAGGTTCTGGTAGACGTGCTTGCTCTCGCGGTACTCGGCGAGTCCGGCGGGGCCCAGTTCGCGGCCCACTCCGCTCTTGCCGAAGCCGCCCCACTCCGCCTGCGGGAGGTAGGGGTGGAAGTCGTTGATCCAGACGGTGCCGTGCCGCAGCCGGCCGGCGACCCGGCGCGCGCGTCCCGCGTCGGCGGTCCAGACGGCGCCGGCGAGGCCGTACTCGGTGTCGTTGGCGAGGGCGATCGCCTCGTCCTCCGTGCGGAAGGTCTCGACGGTGAGGACCGGGCCGAAGACCTCCTCGCGTACGACGCGCATCTCGCGGTGGCAGTGGTCGAGGACGGTCGGCTCGTAGAAGTAGCCGTTCGCCGGGCGCTCCGCGGACGGCTCGGGCCGCCTGCCGCCGGAGCGCAGCACCGCGCCCTCCTTGAGCGCGGAGTCGACGTAGGCCTCGACCTTGGCGCGCTGCTGCTCGGAGACGAGCGGTCCGCACTCGACGCCGTCGGCGGTGCCGCGGCCGAGCCGGATCCGGCCTGCCCTGCGGGCGAGTTCGGCGACGAATCGGTCCCTGACGGACTCCTCGATGATGAGGCGGCCGCCCGCCGAGCAGACCTGGCCGCTGTGGATGAAGGCGGCGTTGAGGGCCTGGTCGACGGCGGTGTCGAAGGCCTCGTCGGTGGCGCAGGCGTCGGCGAAGACGACGTTGGGGTTCTTGCCGCCGAGTTCGAGGGCGACCTTCTTGACCGAGGGCGCCGCGGCCTGGGCCACCTTCGTGCCGCTGACCAGGCCACCGGTGAAGGAGACGAGGTCGACGTCGGGGTGCTCGGCGAGCCGGGCGCCGACGGTGTGGCCGGGCCCGGTCACGATGTTGGCGACCCCGGCCGGCAGTCCTGCCTCGACGAGCAGCTCGATCAGGGCGATGGTCGTCAGCGGGGTGATCTCGCTGGGCTTGACGACGAAGGTGTTGCCGGCGGCGAGGGCCGGGGCGATCTTCCAACTCGCCTGGAGGAGAGGGTAGTTCCAGGGGGTGATCAGCGCGCAGACACCGACCGGCTCATGGACGACGACGCTGTGGAGGTCGGGTGAGCCGGCGTCGACGACCCGGCCCGGGGCCTCGGCGGCGACGAGGTCGGCGAAGTAGCGGAAGGCGTCGGCGACGCAGTCGATGTCGACCCGGCCCTCCTCGACGGTCTTGCCGGCGTCACGGCTCTCCAGCAGGCCGAGCTTCTCGCGGTCGCGCGTCAGCAGGCCGGCGACGCGGCGCAGCAGGGCGGCGCGCTCGGCGACGGGCGTGCGCGGCCACTCCCCCTGGCCGCCGTCGAAGGCACGGCGGGCTGCCGCCACCGCCAGATCGGTGTCCTTCTCGTCGCCCTCGGCGACCACGGCGAACGGCGTGGCGTCCGCGGGGTCGAGGATCTCGCGCGTCGCGCCGGAGACGGCCGCCCGCCACTCTCCTCCTACGTGGAGGGTGCCGCGCGCCTGGAGTTCCGTACTGTCCGCCATGATCGGTGTTGCCTTCCGTTCCTGTTCAGAGCCCCTGTGTCACACACGTGTCACTCACGGGACCGAGTGCGCCTGCCCCCGCCCCCCGAATGCATGCGCGATCCGCGGTCGAAAGTGCGCTGCGTCACGGAAGGTGCGTACAAATGCGACAAAAGACCGGCGGACTCCTCCCCCCGCTCGACGCAGCGTGTCGTGGCGGGAGGTCGGTGGCGGCGGAGTTATCGTCGCCGGCAGCGCCCCGGTGCCGGCGCCGTTCCCGGGGTGAGCTGTGACCCCTGGCGCGCGGCCGCGGTCGGACCGTCGACATCACGGCCAGGCCGGCGCGACGTCGGATCGGAGCCGGACGGAGTGCCATGACATCAGCGGGGTCCGGGCAGCAGCCGACGCCGGCACGCGCAGTCGTCGTCGCACGGCACGCAAAGCTCTGGCTTGTGCCGACCGTCCTGTCCGCGCTGGTGGCACTGTTCCTGTCGCTGCTCTACATGGGCGGCATCGTCAATCCGAACGACAGCCTGCGCGATCTGCCGATCGCCCTGGTCGATTCGGACGAGGGCCCGCCACTACCGGGACAGCGGCAGCCCGTGGGAGCGCAGTTGAGCCGGGAGGTCATCGCGGCGACTCCGTCGAACAAGGTGCAGTGGCGCAGACTGAACCAGGCCCAGATGCAGGACCAGTTGGCGGCGGGCAAGATCTACGGAGCCCTCGTCATCCCGGCCGACTTCACCTCGTCGGTGGCGGCTCTGACGACCTCCCGCGCCACGGCACGGCCCACCCTCACCATTCTCACCAACCCCGGCCTGGGAAGCCTCGGTTCGTCCCTGGCCAACCAGATCTCCCAGCGCGCCGCTCACCAGAGCTCCCTGGCGATCGGCCGTCAGCTGACCGACCAGGCAAAGACCAAGGGTGCCGACACGACGCTCCGGGCCCTCCTGGCCGACCCGGTCACCGTCACCACCCGGGCGGGCCACCCGATCGGCCGCCACAGCGGCCTGGGTCTGACCGCCTTCTACTACACGCTGCTCCTGGTGCTCACCGCGTTCGTGGGCGGCAACATCATCAACAACGGCGTCGACGCGGGCCTGGGCTACACCGACAACGAGATCGGACCCTGGCACTCACGACGCCCGACGGTCCCGATCAGCCGTACGCAGACCCTGCTGCTGAAAATGATCATGAGTGCCGGCATCGCCGTGATCACCACGAGCCTGACCATGGTCGCCACGGTCGCGATCCTGGGCATGGACGCGTCGCATCTGCCGCTGCTGTGGATCTTCTCCTACTGCGCCAGCCTGGCCGTGGGCCTGGGCGTGCAGGCCATCAACGCGGCCTTCGGCGGAATCGGCCAGGTGGTGTCCATGTTCGTGTTCATCGCCCTGGCCCTGCCGTCCTCGGGAGCGACGGTCCCCCTCCAGGCGGTCCCCGGCTTCTACCGCTTCCTCGCCCTGTTCGAACCGTTCCGCCAGGTGACCGACGGCGTGCGCGCCATCCTCTACTTCGACGCCCGCGCCGAAGCCGGCCTGACCCGCGGCTGGACCATGATCGCCATCGGCCTCGCCGTCGCTCTGCTCTTCGGCTTCGCCATGACCCGCTACTACGACCGCAAAGGGCTGCACCGCCTGGCTCTCCAAGAGGCGTGAGTCGACGCGTGTGGCAGCAGCTTCCGCCCTTCGACCGGGGCGGCTAGGTGGTGTGCAAGGGCTCCTTGAAGGACTTGCGGAACACCGGTGCGGCGAAGGGAATGATCGGAGACATCATCTTCGCCTTGAACGTACTGGGATGCCGTTCGAGATCGACGTCGATGCGCGTGCCCTCATCCGTGGGAGTCATCTGGAACTCCCATCCGCCCGAACCGAAGGGCTTCGAGTCCCGCGTGGTGACGGTGACGTGGTTCGTTGCCGGGTCCCATTCGTAGCGGGCGCGCTCCCACGACTTCTCGTTTCCCTCAGTGACCTCGGCCCAGGTGTCCCCGCGCTCGTGGACCGTGAAGTGCTCGGCGTCGATGGAGGGCCACTCCTCGACCCGGGAGGGGCTGAAATTGGTCAGGACCCCCATGACCTCGGACGGGCTCATCGAGGAGTTCACGTGGAAATGCAGGGACGGCATGACCTGCTCCTTCGTTCGAGAAGACCGCTGAAGGACCACTTCTCAGGATGCACCGAGGCATGGACACCGGCGAGTTCTTTGACTAAAGTCAAAGAAATATGGAGCCAGTGTCGACGGACCACGTGACGGCCTTCCGCCGTTTCAACCGTTACTTCACGCGCCGCATCGGCGTTCTGGACGACCATTACCTCGGCCAGGACCGCCCGCTCGGCGAGGCCCGGCTGCTGTTCGAGATCGGGGACGGCACGTCCCTGCGGGAGCTCAGGAGCCGGCTCGGTCTGGATGCCGGGTATCTGAGCCGGATGGCCAAGGCACTGGAAGCCCAGGGCATGGTCACGCTGAGCGCGCATCCGCGGGACAACCGGTCACGCATGATCGAGCTGACCCCCGCCGGGCAGGTGGAGGTGACGGAGCAGGACCGGCGGGCGGGCAGGGCCGCGGCCGGACTGCTGGCCGGCCTGAGCGCACCGCAGCGCGCCGAACTGACCGCGGCGATGGCCACCGCCCAGCGGCTGCTGCGCCTCGCGGGCATCACCGTCGACCTCGTCGACGGCGCCGCACCGGACGCCCGGGCCTGTCTGGACGCCTACGCGGCCGACCTCGACGAGCGGTTCCCCGAGGGCTTCGACAAGGACGACCTCGTACGGCCCGAGGAGGTGTCCGGCGAAGCCGGCGCGTTCTTCGTCGCCTACGAGGAGCGCCGCCCCGTGGGCTGCGGAGCGCTACGGCGACTGGAGCCCGGCGTCGGCGAGATCCGCCATGTCTGGGTGCGTCCCGACGCCCGCCGCCTGGGCCTCGCCCGCCGTCTCCTCGCCGCCCTCGAACAGGAGGCCCTCGCACGGCACTTGAGGGCCGTACGCCTGGACACGCACGCCGCGCTCACCGAGGCGCAGGCGATGTACCGGGCGTGCGGGTACACGGACATCCCTGCCTACGACGACAACATCTATGCCAGCCACTGGTTCGAGAAGCGGCTAGCCCCCTGACCGCGTCTGAGGGTCTCAGCTCGGTGTGAACGCCGCCCGGACCTTCTCCAGCGTCTCCTGCGTCCCGGGCCAGTCCTGCGTCGTGCCTCGCACGATCATCGCGTACAGGCGTCCGTCGTCCGTCTGGAAGACCCGGTCGACAGCCTTGACCCGCTCACCGAGCTCCTTGCTGTCGTACTCGTAGACGAGCTCGCTCGCATACGTCTCGTCCGGGACGGCTCCGCGGCTGATCTGGGTGAAGCCGGGCTGTCCGGACAGGCTGTCGACGGCGATGTCGAGGGCGTCGTCGGGGGTGTAGCCCGGTTCGACCACCTCGAAGACCTGCAGCAGGCTCAGCTCGTCGGGTGAGGTGTAGAAGACGACGGCTCCGCCCTTCTGCTCGCTGCGGGTCCAGTCCTCGGGGACGACGGTGGAGAAGCCGGAGGGGTCCTCGACCGCCCGGAACCCGTCGGGTACCTCGGGCGACTCGGAGGCCGCGGTGAACGGGTCCTCGGAGGTGGGAACCGGGTCGGACGAGATGTCCGAGGGCGGTTCGGTCCGTCCGCCCCGGGAGGTCGTGGCCGTGCTCGACGCGGTGCCGCCCGCCTTGTCGTCGTCCCCCGCCTGGTCGACCACGAGCCAGGTCGCGAGTGCGGTGACCGCGACGGCCGCGCCGACCGCGCCGGCGATGACCCTGTTCCGGCGGCCACGCGGTGCCCCGGGCGGTGCATCGGGTGGCTGCGGCCAGTCGGGGCCCGGTGCGGGCGGTAACGGCCCGCCCACCGGTTCCCCGGCGGGCCACTCCCCCGGCCCCCCGGCCGCCGGTGGCCTGTCGGGCGGCGGAGGCGGAGCAGGGTGACCGCCCGCGCCCACCCGCTCCCACGACTGTGTGTCCTTGTTCCACCGGACCTCGCCGGCGCCCCCGCCGCGCATCGCTCAGCCCCCGATGAGGCCGGCCACGGCCGTGCCGAGGGCGGTGGCGGAGGTGATCGCGCCGAGGACGCCGCCGGCCGCCTCCAGGGCGGTGCGGAGCCGGTCCAGGACGCCGGGCTGGGCGCGGCCGGTGGTGGTCACCTGCCGCTCGGTCTCCTCCAGGCTGGCGGAGAGCTCCTCCGTCTCGGAGGTGGTGGGGTACCTCTTCAGGTCCTCGCTGAGGTCGCGGACGGCCTTGAGCAAGGCCTGATACGACTCGTCGGCCGGGGCCGTCATCGAGGTGTACGCGGCACTGGCACCGGCACCGACCGCGATGCCGTTGCCGGTGACGGAGCCCCCGACGTACGTACCGGAGCCGGGTCCGTCGGACGCTGGCGGCTGGTTCATGTGGTCCCCTCCGTTGTCTGCTGCTGTTCGACGCGCTGATGCGACGTACTGATACGACGCGCTGATACGTGCTATTTCGACGCGCCACCGGCACCGGCCGACGGGGCCGGAGGCGGCTTGCCGGCCGACGAGACGGCCTTGCTGTCCTTGCCGATCGCGATCCCGTTGCCCTGCACGTTGCCCCCGACGAAGGTCCCGCTGTTGTTGAACACGTTGGTGACCTTCTGCTCGAACTCGGCGACCTCGTATCCGGCGTTCCACAGCGCCTCGCCCACCCCGCTCGCGATCCGGTCCTGGATGGACTTGAGGTAGCGGGCGATGTCCATCTCCTGGAAGAGGGTCGCCCGGTCGTCCGCGCCGAGTTCCCGCACGGAGGCACCGGGCCCGTCGGGCAGCGTGTCCGCGTGGACGTCGGTAAGTTGCCGCCACGTCTGGGCGACCGCGCGGGCGAGGACACGCAGGGCGTCGCCGGTCGCGGCCGGGATGCGCAGCAACGCGAAGAGGTAGCGGCCGAGGCCACCGCGGTGCAGATGCTCGTGCGCCTTCCTGTCGGCGGTCGCGAACAGCGCGTTGACCGGCGGCAGTACGTGCGGCGCGACTTCGAGCATCAGCATGCCGCCCTGGGTGTGGACCCGGACGAAGACGGTGACGACGATCTCCTCGTCCCACCCGCCGACGCGCACCCGCAGGAAGTGCCGTCGCTGCTCCCCGCCTTCCTCCACCGCGTCGCCGCGGTGCATCAGATACGTGTCCTCGGTGTACGGGAACGCCATCCGGCCCGGCAGCCCTTCCGCGGGCAGGAACACGCACTCGTCCACGACGAGTTCGCGCAGCCGGTCGAGGACGGCGTCGGCGGCCTGCGGGGAGGTGCGTGCCGACGGCTCCCGCAACTGCTCCACCAGCGGCTTGATCTTCTCCAGGACCGTGGCGTTGTCGAGCGGCTCCGCGGGCGTCGACCCCGTCTTGGTGAGAGCGTCAAGGGGAGAGTCCCCGTCGCCGGTCGTGCGGGGGCGCAGTTCGATCGAGAGGGACCACGGTTCGAAGGGCAGTCCCGCGCCGCGGAAGGGATCGGCCTTCGCGTAGAGGATGAGGGGCGCGTGCTGCTCCTGACGGATACGCCGGCTCAGTTCGCCGAACCGCTGGGCGGGTGCCGTCTCGGCCGGGTCGTCGGCGACGTGCGGGAAACGCTGCTTGGACAGCTCGCCCGCGATCGTGCGTGCGAACTGGCCCCGCTGCCCCACACTGAGCAGGGCCAGCAGCAGCGGCAGCGCGAGCAGGCATGCGGCGGTGAACCGGTTGGGTTCCGCGAGGGCCGCGTTCAGCAGGTCGAAGGGGGTGCCGAGGTCGGCGCCGTCCGACGAGTCGAGGAAGCTGTCACCGGAATCGCCGTAGTAGTCGGACGCGGACTCCTGCGGACCGGCGATGAGCAGCCGGAGCAGGGTGACGTACACGAAGACCAGGGTGATACGCCCGTACCAGCGCAGTACGAAGGCGAGGAGCCGCCGGAACATGGCGAACTGCGGGAACTTCCCGTCGATGTCGCGGCTGCCGCCCAGTCGGCGGCCCAGCGCGATCAGGAGGATCGGCCAGATCACCACGGTGATGTGGAACTTGGTGAGCGCCGCCACGACCACCCACAGGGCGATCATCCCCGCCGACCACGCCACTTCCTGGCGGCGGGAACGCAGGGCATGGGCGAGGACACGGGCCGCGTCGTAGCCGTAGGAGGGTGCGGCGAACCGCTCGCGGTGCACGTACAGTTCGTCGATCACCGCGTCCCGGTAACCGACGTGCAGATACGTCCCGGCACAGAGCAGCCGGCACGCCTCACTCCGTGCCGGGTCGACCGGACGGCGCGGCCCGGATCTCGGCGCTTGCTCCCGCTGGGACGGAAGCTGCGGCTGGGTCATGGATCGTCCCCCGATTCAGGAACCAGTCATGGCAGGTTGCCCTGTCATGGCGCGACCAACTGCCCCATTCTGCACAGGAGTTGATCTCGTCAGGATCGACCAGCATAGGACACGCGTGTGACGCGAGTCGCCCGAAGCCGCGGTCTCACCCCTTCCGCTCACGTTTCCTGCGCAGCGCCTGCACCGGTGTTCGACGACGGTGCCGCTGTGCGGTGCGGGGAGTGCGGACGCACCGATCCCCGGGCGGCCCGTGCCACCCGGGGATCGTGAGTCAGGAGCCGGCTCGCGCCTGTCAGATGAGGCCGAGGGAGCGGACCGCCTCGCGCTCCTCCTCGAGCTCCTTGACGGAGGCGTCGATGCGGGCGCGGGAGAACTCGTTGATGTCCAGGCCCTGGACGATCTCGTACTTGCCGTCCTTGGCGGTGACCGGGAAGGAGGAGATCAGACCCTCCGGGACGCCGTACGAGCCGTCGGACGGGATGCCCATGGACGCCCAGTCGCCGTCGGCGGTGCCGTTGACCCAGGTGTGGACGTGGTCGATGGCGGCGTTGGCCGCGGAGGCCGCGGAGGAGGCGCCGCGGGCCTCGATGATCGCCGCACCGCGCTTGGCGACGGTCGGGATGAAGTCCTCGGCCAGCCACTTCTCGTCGCTGACGACCTCGGCGGCGTTCTTGCCGGCGATCGTGGCGTGGAAGATGTCCGGGTACTGCGTGGCGGAGTGGTTGCCCCAGATCGTCAGACGCTTGATGTCGGCGACCGTCGAGCCCGTCTTCTTCGCGAGCTGGGTCAGCGCGCGGTTGTGGTCGAGGCGGGTCATCGCGGTGAAGCGCTCGGCCGGTACGTCCGGGGCGGCGGCCTGCGCGATGAGCGCGTTGGTGTTGGCCGGGTTGCCGACGACCAGGACCTTGATGTCGTCCGCGGCGTGGGCGTTGATGGCCTGGCCCTGGGGCTTGAAGATGCCGCCGTTGGCCTCCAGGAGGTCACCGCGCTCCATGCCCTTGGTGCGCGGGCGGGCACCCACGAGCAGCGCGACGTTGGCACCGTCGAAGGCGACGTTCGGGTCGTCCGAGATGTCGATGCCCGCCAGGAGCGGGAACGCGCAGTCGTCGAGCTCCATGGCGGTGCCCTCGGCGGCCTTGAGCGCGGGGGTGATCTCAAGGAGGCGCAGCTTGACCGGCACGTCCGCGCCGAGCAGCTGGCCGGAGGCGATGCGGAAGAGCAGGGCGTAACCGATCTGGCCGGCCGCGCCGGTGACGGTGACGTTCACGGGAGTGCGGGTCATGGCGTTCTCCGTATGACAGCTGGCGGTGAGGGCATCCCTGCCCCGGGGTGCGGGACGTAGAGATGATCGATCTCTTGGCGTCGAGAGATCCACCGGTCAGGCTATCGCGCCTCCGGGATCTCGCACGGCCGGGTCAGTGTGGCCCGGCCCACAAAGCCACCACTGGGGCAAAAAAGCGGCGGCCGCCCTGTCCGGGAGAGGTGGGACGTGGGCGGCCGCCGGGTGGGGGTACCGGTTGCCGGACTCCCGTGGGGGTACGGTGCGCGTGCCCACTTTGCCGACGGCCATTCCTGTCCGACCCGAAATTGTTTCGCCCCGGTCCTTCCGCCCCGGTCGCCGCGATCCCCCGGCCCCGTCCGAACGCCCGACGCCGGCCAGGCTGCGATTGCCTGACCGGCGTCGAGATGCCGCTCCGAGAGTTCTTCGGGTGCCCTGTTTACTGCGTGCACCCCTCCTGCCCGGCGGCCAGCGTCGCGCAGGCCGTGGCCTCGCCCGCGTCCTTCACGGCCACCATCGGCGTGTACGCGATGGTGTCGCCGACGGCGGTGATCGTGCCGGTCTCCTTCGCCTTGCCGACCGTCACGGCCACCTCGTCCCCCTGCGCGGCCTGAGTGATACGGCCCCACGCGGCACCGCACGTCTCGCTGTAGCGCACCTCGACCACGGCCGTGCCGACGGTCGCGGTCTTCGCGGTCGTCACGAGGTCACCGCTGCACCCCATGCTCTCCGCGTCCTTGCCGGTGCAGGAGTCACCGCTGCACTTGACCCCGGCCGGCAGGTCGGGGTCGGTCGTCGCGGACGGGGAGGGCGAGTTGGCTGCTTCGCCGCCCTTCTGCCCGCGGCCGGCGTCGGTGAGGAAGAACACCGCCGCGATCACGACCAGCACGCCGACGACCCCCGCGAGGAACATCGTCAGCCGCCGCTTGCCGCCGCCACCACCGGGAGACACGCCTGCGGGCCGGGGGCCCTGCGGGGGCTCGCCGTGCGGTTGGGACGCGGCCTGCACCCAGCTCGACGCGGCGCCGGACGGCCCGGAGGCGCCTGACGCCCCGGACATCCCGGACGCCGCAGACGCCCCGGACGCTCCCGACGGCTCCGCCCCCGACGTACGGCCACCCGCCGGCGCCGGACCTCGATACCCCGCCAGTCCCCACGAGTTGGCTCCGGAGGCGGCTCCGTCCTCCCGGACGTCACCTCCGCCGGAGTCCCGGACTGGCGAGTCCCGTACCGCCGAATCCCGCACCTGGGAGTCCCGGACCGCGTCCCGTGCGGGGGAATCCCGCACCGGCGTATCCCGAACCGCCGAATCCCGTACCTCCGGCGCCGTCGGCTGGGCAGGCACCGGCGGCACGGTCGGTGCCACGCCCGCCGGCCCCGCGATCCCGGGCGTCGCCGTCGCGCTGCCGCTCCTGCGGGCGGTACGGCCCGCCTTCGCGCCCCCCTTGGCGTTCGCCGGGGGCGCCCCGAACTCGCTCAGCGCCGCGCGGGCCTGGGATATCCGGATGGCCTCCATGGTCATGTCGTGGCGCATCTCCGAACGGCTCCAGGCCCGTTCGGCGAGCTCCCACATCGTCGTCACGTGAACCGGATTCGTACCCGTGACCTCGGCAAGCGCCACGATCGCACCCTTGGGCGCGAGCAGCCGCCCGTTCAGATACCGCTCCCAGGACGTCTTGCTGTATCCCGTGCGGTCGGCCAACGCCGCGATACTCAGACCGCTGCGGTCCACGAGCCGGCGCAGCTGGCTCGCGAACTCCCTGACCTGCGGATCGAGTTCATCCGGCAAGGCCCTCCAACGAGGCATTGCTTCCCCCTCTTCCCCCCGGTTCGTGCTGGTGTTTCTCGCGTTCCCCCGCGCGTGGTGCCCTCTGCCGAGTCCCCGATGTGGCTACCCACAGGGATGCGCCCAGTAAGGATCTCAGTTCCCGGGGTGGGGGCGCACGGGAGCATTGGGACCGTGGGCATGCACCGTTGCACGCCCATCGAATGGCGTCCAGTGTTCCATCGGCGACCCTCCTCGGCCGACACAACCCTGGCAGTAAGCCCTTGCCAACACGCGGGACGACCCCGTTGCGTCCCGGTCGACCACGCTAGCCCGCTTGTTGAACGACTTCCTTGCAAATGCGCGAACTTGTCAACACATCGACACACAGAAAGCACATAAACGATCACGCACGTCACATCCGCCGTATTCGGACGAGTCCGACGCGACAGCCTCACCGGGCTCACCCCAGCGCAACGGCCCCGATCAGCACCGTCAGCACCAGAACCACGGCAAGCGCGACGGCGGCCACCAGCAGCCGACTCGACGACGGCTCCGCCGCCTTCGGCGGCGCGTCCCACCACGGCAGGGTGGGGTCATCCTCGTACTCCTCGTACTCCTCGCGCGCCTCGTCCGCCTCACGCGGGCCGCGCACTCCGTGCGCCCCGTGCTCGCCCTTCGGCGGCAGCACGGCGGGCTTCGGCCATGCCTGCACGGCCAGTTCCCACCGCACCCCGAAGCGCTCCGCCTCGTCCCTGCCCGTTCCCGCCACCCGGCACAGTGCGACGACGGCCTGCCGAGGCGGGGGCTGGGTGGCGTTGAGGTAGCGCTGCCAGGAGGACTTGCTGTACGCGGTGCGCGCGCCCAGCGCGACCAGGCTCAGGCCCGTGCGGTCCTTGAGCTGCCGCAACTGCTCCACGAAGTGCCGCACCTCCGGCGGCAGATCGTCGGGCAGCGGCTGCCACGCACCCATCGCTCACCTCCGAACCAGATCCGATCGGGTGACGACACCGAGCGGCGCATTGGTTCCCGACGTAGCGGAACGGTCACTTCCGTGCCACAGCGCACTGACAGGCGTTGAACAGCCCCTTCGCCGTGCCCGAGGGTTGACGCAGACGGCGGCCCGTCCTTCCTCGGGGGAGAGGACGGGCCGCCGTCGCGCCGCGTGGCCTTCGGGGCCGTAAGGCCTCAGCTGTCCACCGTGAAATGCAGGGCGTCCTTCAGGAACGGGATCCTCAGCCACGGTTCCGGCTGCGCCATCAACGCCAGCAGCACGATCACGAGGCCCAGCACGCCGTACGTCACTATGTCCGTGAAGCGGGAGCGCACCGCGAGCATGCCGACGCTCGGCAGGAGCCACCGCAGCGCCGCGCCGACCATCAGGGCGCTGCCGATCACCAGTGTGCCGACCCGGAACACGTCGAGCGCGGTGATCAGCAGACCCACCGCGACCATGCCCAGCACCAGCAGAACCGGCCACTGCCGGGCGGGCGCCGGGGCGTCACCGGGGGCGGCACGGCCGCCGCCCTCGGGGCGTGCCGTGTCCCTGGTGAACAGCGGGAAGCGGCGGGTGGTGCGCCGGGGCCTGCCCTCCGCGTCCGGCGCGCTCACCGGATCGCGGACCTCGATCTCCTCGACGTCCTCGATCTCCTGCGCCTTGCCGGCGCGGCCCTCAGCCGACACTGCGCTCCGCCGCCTCGACCACGTTGACCAGCAGCTGAGCCCGCGTCATCGGGCCCACGCCACCGGGGTTGGGGGAGATCCAGCCGGCCACCTCGGCGACGCCGGGGTGGACGTCGCCCACGATCTTGCCCTCGGCGCTGCGCGAGACACCGACGTCGAGGACGGCGGCGCCGGGCTTCACGTCCTCGGGGCGGATCAGGTGGGCGGAGCCCGCGGCGGCGATGATGATGTCGGCGCGCTTCAGGTGTGCGGACAGGTCCCGTGTGCCGGTGTGGCACTGGGTCACCGTCGCGTTCTCGCTGCGCCGGGTCAGCAGCAGTGGCATCGGGCGGCCGATGGTCACGCCGCGACCGACGACCACGACCTCGGCGCCCTTGATCTCGACGCCGTACCGGCGCAGGAGCGTGAGGACGCCGTTGGGCGTGCAGGGCAGCGGAGCCGGCTCGTTGAGGACGAGGCGCCCGAGGTTCATCGGGTGCAGGCCGTCGGCGTCCTTGTCCGGGTCCATGAGCTCCAGGATCCGGTTCTCGTCGATGCCCTTGGGCAGCGGCAGCTGGACGATGTAGCCGGTGCAGGCCGGGTCCTCGTTCAGCTCGCGGACGACCGCCTCGATCTCCTCCTGCGTGGCCGTGGCGGGCAGCTCGCGCTGGATGGAGGCGATGCCGACCTGGGCGCAGTCGCGGTGCTTGCCGGCGACGTACTTCTGGCTGCCGGGGTCCTCCCCCACCAGGATCGTGCCGAGGCCGGGCGTGATGCCCTTCTCCTTCAGCGCCGCCACGCGGGCGGTCAGATCGGACTTGATCGCGGCTGCGGTGGCCTTGCCATCGAGAATCTGGGCGGTCATGACCCCCATCCTCCCGGATGACGCCCTCCCGGTTCCAATCGGACGCCGGGCCCGTGACGCACATCGCCCTTGCAAGATCCCGAAGATTGCATCTGCACAACAGGTTCCGCCTCAGACTGGACAAAATCGCACGGTACCTAGAACGATGAACGGCGCAGTTTCGCGGATCGTGTTCGGGGGGCAAAACCGCTCAAATCGTGAAGTTCCTCCGCGCAATGCCGCATCGTCCCCGCATTCGCAACGGAGGAACCCGGCCATGAGTTTCGGCTCGCCCAACGACCCCTACGGACAGCCGCAGAATCCACAGCCCGGCTACGGCTACCCCCAGCAGGGCCAGCCGGGCCAGGGCTACCCCCAGGCGCCCCAGGGCGTCCCGCCGCAGCAGGGGTACGGCTACCCGCAGCAGCCGGGGTACCCCCAGCAGCCGGGCTACCCCGGCGGTTACCCGCAGCAGCCCGGCTACCCCGGCGGCTACGCTCAGCCCGGCTACGGCGTCCAGCCGACGTACGCGCACTGGGGTCTGCGCTTCGGGGGCACCCTGGTCGACATTCTGGTGTTCGCGGTCCCGTACATCTTCATCGGGATCGGGGCGGCGAACGACATCCCCGCCCTGGCCATCGTCGGCTACCTCGTCATCGTCGGCCTCGCGATCTGGCAGCTGATCCAGGAGGGCCGCACCGGCCAGACCCTCGGCAAGAAGGCACTTGGCATCCGCCTGGTTCGGGAGCGGGACGGTCAGCCCCTGGGCGTCGGTATGGCGTTCGTGCGCCGTATCGCCCACTTCCTGGACAGCCTCGCGTGCTACCTCGGCTGGCTGTGGCCGCTGTGGGACGCCAAGAAGCAGACGTTCGCCGACAAGGTCTGCTCGTCGATCGTGATCCGCTCGAACTGAGCACGGCGGACGGCGCGTTCGCGCCATTCACGCCAAGGGGCCGTGTCTCACTCGTACGAGGGGGGCACGGCCCCCCTGCGTCGCCCTACTCTGACGTGGGTAGCCGTCAGGCACGGGGAGACGCACCTTGTACAGCATCATCGTGGTACCTCCGCCGACCACGGAGGACGAGACCGACGACCGCACCCAGCTCCGGCTGGCGCCCGGCGAGCGGCTCGGCTTCGGCCGTTCCGCCTCCGACAACGCCCTCACGATCGCGCACGAGGGGGTGTCCCGCAGAGCCGGTGAGATCACCGCGCAGGGCGCCTTCTGGATACTGAGCAACCTCAGCCGGGAGCAGACGTACGTCGTGGAGAACCCGGAGGGCGCGGGCGAGCACATCAAGGTGGGGCCGGGGCGGCTCGACGCGCCGATTCCCTTCGAGTTCTCGCGGATCGTGCTGCCGGCGGCCGGCGACCTGCTGCCGATCGAGGTGTGGGCGCCGCGCCACGACTACCTCAGCTCCGAGGGCGGCCTGGACGGCGCGACCACTGCGCCCGCGTTCTCGGTCGACCGCACCAAGCGCTACTTCGCGGTCCTGGCCGCCCTGTGCGAGCCCCGGCTGCGCGGCGAACCGCACGCCCCGCTGCCCACGGTCGACCAGGTCGTGGACCGGCTGCGCCCCAACTGGCCCGCCGCGTCCCGTACGTCGGTCCAGTGGAACATCGACTACCTCGCCGTGAAGCTGCGGCTCAAGCCAGGCCCGGAGACGGCGGACACGGGTCCGCGGCTCAACGGCAAGAAGGAGTCGCTGGTCTCGCTGGCGCTCCGGTTCGACCTGGTGCGGGAGGACGATCTCGTCGTCATGCGCGAGCCGTCGCCCCCGGCTTTGCCCCTCTCGGCCCCGTCCGGGTCGGCGTCCGGCCGGGTGACCCGGTGACCGAGCCGTATGCCGTGCCGGTGCCGAAGGGGTACCGGGTGGGCGTGTGGGAGGTGCGGGAGCCCATCGCCACGGGGGCGTTCGGGAGCGTGTACGAGGGCAGGCGCGTCGGGGACGACGAGTCCCTGCCGAAGACGGTCGCCCTGAAGTTCCTGCCCACCGGCACCGGCACGCCCCGCCAGCTCACGCACCTGCGCGAACTCATCGAGCGCGAGGTCGAGTTGCACCGCCGGCTGAAGCAGCCGCGGCTGATCCGGATGTACGACACGCTCATCGTCGACGACCCGGCCCGCCCCGCCCTCGACGGCGCCACGATCCTCGTACTGGAGAAGGCGGAGGGCTCCCTGTCCGCGCTGCTCGTGGCGGAGCGGCGCCCCGCCTCCGGTCCCGTCCTGCTCGCGCAGATCTGCGAGGGGCTGGCGCAGCTGCACCACGCGGGCTGGGTGCACGGGGACCTGAAGCCGGCCAACGTGCTGCTGATGAGGGACGGTTCGGCCCGGCTCGCCGACTTCAACATGGCGGCGGAGCTGGAGGGCACGCACGCGTACACGCCCGCGTTCTCGACACCCGACTACACGCCGCCGGAGCTGCTCTGGTCGGAGATCGGCGAGCGCGGCCGCCGTATCCGCCCGTCGGCCGACGTCTGGGCGTTCGGCGTCCTGGCCCACCTGGTCCTCACCGGCTCCTTCCCGCTGCCCGGCGCCACCCCGTCGACCCGCCGTGACGCTGCCGCCGCCTACGCCCGCGGCACCGACGAACTGCGCCTGTCGCCCGAACTCCCGGACCTGTGGCGGGAGATCGTGCGCGACTGCCTGACCCGTACGCACGGCGACCGCATCGGCACCCAGGCGCTGCTGCGGCGGGTGAGCGCCGCGGCGGGCACGGGCAGCTCGCCGCGCCTGCCACGCGCGCTCCTCCCCCGCCGCCGCTCCCGCCGTACGACGATGCTGACCGCCGCGACCGCCGTGGTGGCGGTGGCGGCGCTTGGCTACGGCGTCAGCAGCTGGGTGGACACCGGCGCCGACAGCGGCGCAAGCGGGGCCGGCGGGCCGGGGCGCGAGAGCACGAGGGTCACGGCCGCCACGTACGGCGCCTCCGAACTCCGTACCGACAAGGGCGTCCCGGTGGCCTATCGCCGCCTCATCGTCGACTCCGCCCACGACTGCGTCCGGCCCGAGGTCACCCCCGCGCTGATCGCCGCCCTGCTGAAGGCGGAGAGCAACTTCGACCCCGAACTCTTTGACCCGTCCGCGGGCAAGGAGGGCGAGTACGGCATCGCCCGCTGGACGCCGAGTCTGCTGCGCTGGTGGATCCGCGCGGACGGCGTACCGGCGACGAAGACACCCGAACCGCCCCTCACGCCGGCCCAGTCCATCCCCGCCGTGGGCCGCTACCTCTGCTACATGGAACCGCTCCTGAACCAGAACGGCCTGTCCGGCGACCGCCAGGTACTGCTGGCCGCCGCCTACCGCACCTCGACCAAGGTCGTGAACAACGCGGGCGGAGTTCCCCCGAAGTACCGCGACTACGCCACCCGCGTCGCCCACTACCTCAAGGAGTACACGCCGCCCGCGAAGAAGTGACCCTGAGAGTTCTCAGGTACCGCTCGGGGCCGGTCGGCGCCACGGTGTTCCTGTCCACCAACGGGGGTGGCAATTCCGGAGGGACACCGACCATGAAGCGCATGCTCGCCTCGCTGGGCGCCGTTGCCGTACTCGCCACGGGCGCCGTGGCCCTGACGCCGACGGGGGCTTCGGCGGCACCGAACGGCTGCTGGGGCAGCGGGCCGAACAACTCCCGCTACTGCCACAACTACCAGGCCGGCAACGTGATGTTCAACGGCAACGTCGCGGGCCGGCTGAACGCGGGCGACAACTGGTTCGTCTGCCAGAAGAAGTTCCCGGGCCAGGAGAACCCGCCGGTCGGCGACGCCCGCAACGACTGGTGGCTGTGGACCCAGGCCGACACCAACGTCAGCAACGGCGGCTGGGGCTGGTTCCCGGCCAACAAGGTGTCCGGCGGCGTGAACTACGGGGCGATCCCGGGTCTGCGCACCTGCTGAGGCCTGCTGACGCCACGATCCGCGGTCTCCGGCTCCCTCGGGGGAGGGCCGGAGGCCGCTTCGCGTGTCCCGCCCTTCGTGGGCAACGACCAGCTCCCGAAGGGTGCTTGGTTATTGCCGTGAACTCCTGTGCGAGCCCAGGGAAGATGGCCCTGCGCCAAGTACCGGAGCCCCGAGGCCCCGGGTCCCTGAATCTGCAAGCCCCGATCTGCAAGGAAGGTTCACGCGTGAGACCGAGCCGTATCGCCCTGACCCTCGTGGCAACCGCCCTGACCCCGGCACTCCTGCTGGCCGCCCCGGCCTTCGCCGCCGAACCGGCCCCGCCGTCGGCCGTCACCGTGGCAGCCGCCACCGACACGGACGGCTCGAACGTCGACGACATGTCCGACGACGACGTCCGCGTCGCCATCATGCGCATCATCGCCGACCCCGAGACCGGCAAGGCCGTGTACGCCGCCGCGCAGAAGGCGATGGACGGCACCATCGAGGACCAGCGGTACTTCCTGAAGACGGGCCGCTGGACCGCCCAGGCCGAGGACGACCGCGTGGCCATCGCCCGCATCCTCGGCACCGCCGACCCGAAGACCGACAAGGCGGTCATCAGGGAGGCCAACGAGGCCCTCGACGCAAACACCCCGGACGCCCTGCGCGCCTTCTTGGAGACCGGCTACCGGCTCGCCCGCGCCGAGGACGACCGCGTCCGCGTGGCCCGTATCCTGGCGGACCCGACCATCAGCGACGCCCTGCGCGCGGCGGCGGAAGACGCGATCGACGGTACGCCGGAGGAACTGCGGTACTTCCTTGAGGTCGGGCGGTACGAGTTCTAGAGAGACCGACGAAGACGGCACATCTGCGGGTGCTGAACTCGGCGCGGGGCCGTCTGGGGTCTGTGCCGCGAACTGTCCGGGCCCGCCGCCCCGGCACGGTAGCCTCGCGTCAACTGCAGTGACACCGGAGCAGCTTGAGGCAGCAGAGCGGTCGGGGGATCGATGACAGACGAGCGGTACGCCGCCCTGAAGCAGGCGGGCGCCACCCCGCTGAAGTCGACCGCCCCCGGCCGCATCGGCCCCTATCTCCCCCTCGGCCTGCTCGGCAGCGGCGGTATGGGCCACGTCTACCTGGCCCGCCCCGCCGACAACGCGCCCGGCCTCGCCGCCGTGAAGGTGATCCGCCCCGAGTACGCCGAAGACCCCCGCTTCCGGCGGCGTTTCGAGCGGGAGGCCGCCGTGCACGGCCGGGTCCACACCCCGCGCACGCCGCAGCTGCTCGGCACCGGGTTCGACGACTCGCTGCTGTGGATGGCGACGCAGTACCTGCCCGGCCTCAACCTCGCCGAGGCGGTGCGTGAGTGCGGCAAGCTGGAGCGCGCAGGGGTGTGGCGGCTGGTCGGGGACATGGGGCAGGCCCTCTCGGCGCTGACCGCCGCCGATGTCGTACACAGGGATCTCAAGCCGTCCAACGTGATCCTCTCCCTGCAGGGCGCCCACGTCATCGACTTCGGCATCGCGCAGGCCGCCGACAGCAGCGCGATCACCTCGACCGGGAGCCGCGTCGGCACGCCCGCCTTCATGGCGCCCGAGTATCTGCGCGAGGGCCGCTGCGACACCGCCTCCGACGTCTTCTCGCTCGCGGGAAGCCTGATCTACGCCGCCACCGGGCACGCCCCCTTCGGGGACGGAACGGGTGTCGACGTGATGCACCGGGTCGCGTTCGAGGAGCCCAAGCAGGACATCATGGCCGAACTCAGCGCCGTGGACCCCGCGTTGGCCGCACTCCTGACCGTCTGCCTCGCCAAGGACCCCGCCGGGCGCCCCACCCCGCGGCAGCTCACCGACGCCGCCACGGCGGCCGGTCACGGCGGCGCAGCCGTTTGGCACGAGCCGCTGAGCGCCCGGCTGCTGGGCCGACGGCAGGCCTGCGAGATGCTGGAAGGTGCCGCCGTCCAGGAGACCTCCCGGGCACCCATGAGTTCGCAGCCCTCTCGGACCTCCCAGGAGACGGTCCAGTTGCGACTGCCGGGGGAGCGTACGGCCGCTGTCCCCGCCTCCGTGGACGGCGCCAAGCGGGGCAAGCGGAGGGCATACCTCGCCGGCGCCGCGGGGCTGGCCGTGTGTGCGGTCGCGGCGGGCGCCTTCTTCCTCACCGGCACGTCCGTCGACGAAACGGCGTCGGCTGCGGCTACGGCGACCGGCAGCCTCGCCCCCGACGACGCGCAGGACGCTGCCTTCCCCAGCTCCAGCTCCGCCCCGTCGCCCTCCCGCGACGAGAAGAAGACGGAGGAGAAGGGGAAGGACACCGACGCGAAGGCGTCTGCCGCCGCCGAGTCCGCCGACCCGAGCGCCACCGGCGGCGCCGCGGGCGGAACGCAGGCCGAGCCCGGCGACGAAACCTCCACTCCCGCAGACGGCGACGCGGGCGCCGGCGGCAATGGTGGGGGTGGCGGGGGCGCCCCGACGGCCACCCCCACCAAGACCGCCACGACACCCGCCACCCCGCCCTGGATCTCGGACTGCACCCACTACTCCGGCACCGAACTCACCGACCGGGGCGACAAGGGTCAGCGCGTGGTCCAGGTGCAGTGCATGCTCAGCAAGCGCGGCTACAGCGTCGGCGGCTCGGGCGTGGACGGGGAGTTCGGCGCGGACACGGAGTCCGCGGTCAGGCTGTTCCAGAGCGACAAGGGGCTGGAGGTCGACGGCGAGGTGGGGCCCAACACCTGGGCGGCGCTGCGCAGTTCGACATGACGGTGCGCGTCGCGCCGGTGACCTGAGACGGCGAGGGCCCGCCGATCACCGACCGGCGGGCCCCACGGCATGAACGGCTCAGTGGAAGAAGTGCCGCGTCCCGGTGAAGTACATCGTCACGCCGGCCTTCTTCGCGGCCTCGACCACCTGCTCGTCGCGGACCGAACCGCCGGGCTGAACCACGGCCTTCACGCCGGCCTCGGTCAGGATCTCCAGGCCGTCGGGGAAGGGGAAGAACGCGTCGGACGCGGCGTACGCCCCCTGCGCGCGCTCCGCGCCGGCCCGCTCGACGGCCAGCTTCGCGGAGTCGACACGGTTGACCTGACCCATGCCGACGCCCACCGAGGCGCCGTCCTTGGCAAGCAGGATGGCGTTGGACTTCACGGCCCGGCACGCCTTCCACGCGAAGGCCAGCTCCGACAGCTGCGCCGCGCTGAGCGGCTCACCGGTTGCGAGGGTCCAGTTGGCGGGATCGTCGCCGTCGGCCTGGAGGCGGTCGGTGACCTGGAGGAGGGCACCGCCGTCGATGGCCTTGACCTCGACGTCGTTCTTCGGCCCCTCGGGGGCGCGCAGCACCCGGATGTTCTTCTTCTTGGCGAGGGCCTCCAGGGCCCCCTCCTCGTAGTCGGGCGCGACGATGACCTCGGTGAAGATCTCGGCGACCTGCTCCGCCATCTCCTTGCTGACCGGACGGTTGACGGCGATCACACCGCCGAACGCCGACAGCGGGTCACACGCGTGTGCCTTGCGGTGCGCCTCGGCGACGTCCGCGCCGATCGCGATGCCGCAGGGGTTGGCGTGCTTGATGATCGCCACGCAGGGCTCGGCGTGGTCGTACGCGGCACGGCGGGCGGCGTCCGTGTCCGTGTAGTTGTTGTACGACATCTCCTTGCCGTGCAGCTGCTCCGCCTGCGCGAGACCGCTCCCGCTGCCGTCGACGTACAGGGCCGCCGGCTGGTGCGGGTTCTCGCCGTAGCGCAGGGTGTTCTCGCGCTCCCAGGTGGCGCCGAGGAAGTCGGGGAACTGCGACTCGTCGACGGGGGCGTAGGAGGAGGCGAACCAGCTCGCGACGGCGACGTCGTACGCCGCCGTGTGCTGGAAGGCCTCGGCCGCGAGCCGCTTGCGGGTGGTGAGGTCGAAGCCGCCGCTCTGCACGGCCTCCAGGACGTCCGCGTAACGGGCCGGGCTGGTGACGACCGCGACGGACGGGTGGTTCTTGGCGGCGGCACGCACCATCGACGGACCGCCGATGTCGATCTGCTCGACGCACTCGTCGGGGGAGGCGCCGGAAGCGACGGTCTCGCGGAACGGGTAGAGGTTGACGACGACGAGGTCGAAGGGCGCCACGCCCAGCTCGTCGAGCTGCTGCCGGTGGCTGTCCAGCCGCAGGTCGGCGAGGATGCCGGCATGCACGCGCGGGTGCAGCGTCTTGACGCGGCCGTCCAGGCACTCGGGGAAGCCGGTGAGCTCCTCCACCTTGGTGACCGGGACGCCTGCGGCGGCGATGCGCCCGGCGGTGGACCCGGTGGAGACGAGCTCGACGCCCGCCTCGTGAAGCCCGCGCGCGAGCTCTTCGAGCCCGGCCTTGTCGTAGACGCTGACGAGCGCGCGACGGATGACCCGCTTGGTGCTCTCGGCCGTGACAGTGCTGTCGGCGGTCACTGGATAACTACCTTTCGTCCCTCAATGCGATAGCCGTTGCGGGCGAGCCGCCCCACGACCTCGACGAGCAGCCTTCGCTCGACTTCCTTGATGCGCTCGTGCAGAGCGCTCTCGTCGTCCTCGTCCCGGACCTCGACCACGCCCTGAGCGATGATCGGCCCGGTGTCGACGCCGTCGTCGACGAAGTGGACGGTGCAGCCGGTGACCCTGGCGCCGTACGCGAGAGCGTCTCGGACGCCGTGGGCGCCGGGAAAACTGGGCAGCAGCGCAGGGTGGGTGTTGACGAACCGCCCGCCGAAGCGCGCGAGGAACTCCTTCCCCACGATCTTCATGAACCCGGCGGAGACGACGAGATCGGGCTCGTAGGCGGATACGGCGTCGGCGAGCGCCGCGTCCCACTCCTCCCGGCTGCCGTGGTCCTTGACCTTCCGCACGAAGGTGGGCAGTCCCGCCCGCTCGGCCCGGGCGAGCCCCTCGATGCCCTCGCGGTCGGCGCCGACGGCCACGATCTCGGCGCCGTACGCCTCGGAACCGACGGCGGCGATCTCGTCGAGCAGCGCCTGCAGATTGGTGCCGGATCCGGAGACCAGCACGACGAGGCGCTTGGCCACGGGCTTGGCGGCCACGATGGGGCCCTTTCTCGGGGGGGGGCGTTCTTCATGCGGCCGACGGCATGTACGTTCGCGTCCGTACGTCACAACGTCTGTACGTTCATACGAATGCATCGCGCCCCGGGATACGGGGAAGTCTACGAAGCAGCCGACCGTCAGCAACGATACCGGCACACCGGAAGGCCCCCACGGGACGGGGGCGTGGCCGGAAGGTAGCGTCTGGGGCGAGCGGGCTCGGGAACGCGGTGGTCGTGCGGTGCGTTCTTCGTGTGACAGCTCAGAACAGCCAGCCTTATCACCTAGGGGAAGACGCTCACTTGATGCCGGACCGCAGTCTGCGACTCCTCACGTTCCCCCCGCACCCGGTGCAGGGAGGGGAGCACAGCGGCGTGCTGCTGCGGGAGCGCCCCACCTCACCGCCCGACGCGCCTTCGGGCGGACAGAACGGCGACGAGCGGGGCGGCGGCCGGGAGCAGGACGACAACCCCTTCGCACCGCCGCCGGAGGGCACCCCGGACCGCCCGTGGCAGCCGCGCCGCCGCCCGTCGGGCGAGGACGGCTCGCAGGACTCCGACGAGGGCAGCGGCCGCTCGCCCTGGGGCAACCAGTGGAGCGACCGCCAGCCGGGCCGCTCCCCCGACGGCTTCGGTGACAACTCGCGACGCGGCCAGGACGGCCCCGGCGGCCCCGGTCCCGGCCCCGGCCTGCGCTGGGACCCCACCGACCCTGTCCAGCGCCGCGCTCGCTACGCCCTGCTGTCCGGCATGTGGGCCTTCTTCTTCGCCCTCTTCAGCTGGCCGTACGTGGCCCTGCTCCTGGGTGCCCTGGCCCTCTACTGGGGCATCAGCAGCCTCCGAGCCAAGCCCCGCACCCCCGACCCCAACACACCGGCGCCCGCGCGTCCCACCGGCCGCCCCCAGACCACGGCAGCGGTGAGCGGCCTGGTCACAGCCTCCCTCGCCATCGCAGTGGTCGCCGCCGGCTTCACGGCCCAGATGGTCTACAGCGACTACTACACCTGCACGAACGACGCCCTGACGACCGCGGCGAAGCAGGCGTGCAACGAGCACTTGCCGAAGGAGCTGCGGGGCGTTCTGGGGACGGGCGACTGAGCGACGCGGACGCTCCCCGCTGCCGGCACTGCTCGACGCTGGCTCCGGCACTTCAGTCCGTCCCGGGGGTCGAGGCCGGGGGTTGCACCATCCCTAACCCCCACCCACCCGCTGGGTGCTGCACACCTGCCGACGGCGCCTCCCGACGCCGGTCCAGCACTTCAGCCTGTCCCCGGGCTCAAGTCCGGGGGCTCGCACCATCCCTAGCCCCCACCCACCCGCTGAGGCATGCACACCCGCCGACTGCGCCTCCCGACGCCTGCCCCGGCACTTCAGCCCGTCCGGCGTTTGAGGACGAGGCCCGTTCAGGGCCGATAGCGGGGGTCTGGGGGCGGCAGCCCCCAGGGGCCGGGGTCGAAGGGGCAGAGCCCCTGGAGGTCGGGAAGGGTAGGGGCGGCTGGGGCGAAATCCTCTCCGGCCTTCACGACGACGCCGGCCCCTCGGGCGCCTCCGGCGGTTCCGACGCATCCTTCATCGCCGCCCAGCGCGCCTCCCGCGAGTCATCGTCACCCCAGGGCGAGGGCGCCGGCCCCGACTCCAGCTCGGGGTCGGGGTCGGGCTCCGGCTCCAGCTCCCGCTCCCGCTCCGGCGGCAACGCGGGCGGCACGTCGGCAGACGAAAAGCCGTCCGGCTCGAACGTCGTGTCATGGTCGTACGCCCCGTACGGAACCCCCTGCCCGTCACCCCCGTAAGCCCCGTCCTCGTCAGCCACCACCCCGCGACCGTCCTGGTCCTGCCCCAACGCCGTGAACGGCCCTTCCTGAACGAAGGCCGACCGCCCGGCCGTCTTCCCCGTCGCCCCCTCCACCCGAGGCCGACCGATCCGAGCCCCCTCCGTCTCACCGAGCTGCCCCGCCCGCCGCCCCATATGGCAGCGCCACCCCCGCACCACCACAGCCACCGGAACCGCCACCACCGAGACCCACCCCAACGCAGCCGCCCCGACCTGCCACCACACCGGCCCGAACTCGGCAAGCGCCCCCCGCCCCAGCGGCCCACCCGACAGCGCGGCCAGCTCGGCAACCACGACCGCGCAGAACACGGCCGCCAGCAGGGCGACCCCGGCGGTCCGCCCGGGCGCCCAGGCCAGGGCCGGCGCCTGCCCGCCCTCGGAGCGAGCCTGAAGCCCGCCGCCCCACCCCGCCGCGAACCACCCCACGACCGCCCCCGCCGCAACGGGCACCGCCCCGACCCCCCACAGCACCGGCCCCCCGCCCCCCGCATCCGGCACGGCCGCCAGCAGCGGAAGAGGCGGCAGCAGCGGCGCCGACGCCGAGGACAGCGGCCCCACCGCATGCCCCGTCCCGAGCACGAACCCCGGCCCGAGGGCATACGCCGCCGCCCACACCGCCGCGTTCGGCACGAGCGCCACGCACAGCAGCAGCACCGCGAACCGCCCCGACCACCCCTCCGCCAGCTGCAGAAACGACCCTCGCGCCGCCGCACCGTGCCACACCAGCGACCCGCTCACCAGCAATGCCCCACCCGCGACGAGCGCCGCCGCGCCGGCCCCGGCCGCCCGGGCCGCCGCACCGAGCCGGGCGGGCGCCTCCGCCTCGGGAACCAGCCGCCGTACCCGTGTCGGCATCACGCCCAGCACACCGTCGGCCGCCTCGGGCCGCCGTTCACACGCTGTCCACACGCCCACCCCCGCCACCCCCATCGCGAGAACGGGCACGCACACCCCGGTCCACCACCACGAGGGCCGCAGCTCACCGCCCGCCGCGTACACCGCGGCCCCCACCCCGACCCCGAGGTACCCGAGCACGACACCCGCCCACGCCGTACTGCCCGACACGAGCGGCGCCCCGTCACCGCCGTCCGCCGCGGCGTCCCGCGCCGCCCGGTACACCAGCCACACCGGCAGCATGAGCATCAGCAACGGCGTGACGCCCACCGGCGCGGGGAGACCGGAGAGGGTGTCGGTGCGGATCAGTTCGGCACCGTGCGCCAGCAGCCACAGCACGGCGGCGACCTGCAACGCGCCCCCCGGCCCCTTGTCCGGATACGGCGAACTGACCCACAGGACCATCACCACCACGGAGATCACACCGAGCCCGAGCCCCGCCGCGACCGCGCCGCCCAGAAGGCTCGCGCCGAGTCCAGGCGTGCGGTAGCGCAGCCGAGTGAGCAGGGACGACAGGGGCGTTCGACGAGCGGTCATCTCGATCACGCCCGCAATGCTCCCAACGACACGCGCTTTCCCGTCGTAACAGGCGAACCTCCGAAGTGTCGCTCAATATACGTTTATGTACTTTTTCGCACGAAGGGGCGTACTGTGACGCCGAGCCCCGGTTCCCCGCTTCCCCCGCCCGAGGAACGCCGACGCCTGCGCGAGGCGGCTTCATTGACGCAGGCTCAGGTCGCGGTACGGGTGGGCGTCAGCCGCGAGACAGTACGCGCTTGGGAGAACGGCCGTACGACACCACGCGGCCAGAGGAGGGAGGCGTACGCGCACGTGCTCGCCTCGCTCGCAGAGGAGACGGCGAAGAAGTCGGCGAGGAAGTCACCGGAGAAGTCACCGGAAGAGACAGAGGCTCAGAACGCCATGGGAGGGCGCGACATGACGGTAGGTCAGGGTGCCCCCGAGCGCGCCGGCACAGCCGTACGGACTGCCGTACCGGCAGCCGACCCCACCGAGGCTGAGGCACCGCCCCCCGAAGCGCGGGCCGAACGCCCCCTCTCACCCGCCCAGGCCTTCGACGCGCTCTACGCCTTCTGCGCCCCGGCCCTGGTACGCCAGACCTACCTGCTGACCGGACGCCGTGAACTCGCGCGCGAGTCGGTCGAGCGGGCCTTCGAACTCGCCTGGCAGCGCTGGCCCGAGGTGGCCTGCGACCCGGACCCGGCGGGCTGGGTGCGGGCGACGGCGTACGACTTCGCCCTCTCCCCCTGGCACCGGTTCCGCCCGCGCTACCGGCACCCCGAACCTCCACCATCGAACGCGTCCGACCGCGCCCTGCTGAACGTACTCCTCGAACTCACCCCGCCCCAGCGCCGCGCGCTGCTCCTGTACGACGGTGTCGGCCTCGATCTGCCCGAGACTGCGGCGGAGACGGAGGCGACCACACCAGCCACCGCGAACCGTCTCCTCAACGCCCGCGCCGCGGTCGCCGCCCGCCTCCCGGACCTGTCCGACCCCACCGAACTCCACTACCGCCTGGCCGAACTGGCCTCCACGGAGCGCCTGCGCGCGGCCAAACCGGCGGTGGTACGCGACGGCAGTGAGCGCCGGGCCCGCTTCTGGACCCGCGCGGCGATCGCCTTCACCGTGGCCCTCATCGGCACCACGGCCCTGACTCTGCGCACGGCCCCGACCCAGTACGAGCCACCGGTGCCGCCGGGGGAGACGGTGCTCGGCGTGCCGCCGAGGGTGGCGCCGGGCCCGCTGTCGGAGAAGGAGCAGAAGCTGCGCGCGAAGCTGCGGGCACAGATGCAAGGCGGTCCGGAGAGACTCACACCGCGGGCAGAGTGAGCTGCGGAAAAGCCGGTGGGCCCGCCCCCAGGAAAGGGGAACGGGCCCACCAGATGTCGCGCTTGGCGCCTGTGAAGGTCAGCCGCCGAGGATCTCGCGGGCAAGCTTCGCGGTCTCGGTCGGCGTCTTGCCGACCTTGACGCCCGCGGCCTCCAGGGCCTCCTTCTTCGCCTGGGCCGTGCCGGACGAACCGGAGACGATGGCGCCGGCGTGGCCCATGGTCTTGCCCTCGGGCGCGGTGAAGCCCGCGACGTAGCCGACGACCGGCTTGGTCACGTTCTTCGCGATGAAGTCCGCGGCCCGCTCCTCGGCGTCGCCGCCGATCTCACCGATCATGACGATCAGGTCGGTGTCGGCGTCGGCCTCGAACGCGGCGAGCGCGTCGATGTGCGTGGTGCCGATGATCGGGTCGCCACCGATGCCGACGGCGGTCGAGAAGCCGATGTCACGCAGCTCGTACATCATCTGGTACGTCAGCGTGCCGGACTTCGAGACCAGGCCGATACGGCCCGGCTTGGTGATGTCGCCCGGGATGATGCCGACGTTCGACTGACCCGGCGTGATGATGCCGGGGCAGTTCGGGCCGATGATCCGGGTCTTGTTGCCCTTCTTGCCGGCGTACGCCCAGAACGACGCCGAGTCGTGCACGGCGATGCCCTCGGTGATGACGACGGCCAGCGGGATCTCGGCGTCGATGGCCTCGACGACGGCGTCCTTGGTGAACTTCTCCGGCACGAAGATGACGGAGACGTTGGCGCCGGTCTTCTCGATGGCCTCCTTGACGGTCCCGAAGACGGGTACCTCGGTGCCGTCGAAGTCCACGGTCTGACCCGCCTTGCGCGGGTTCACGCCGCCCACGACCTCGGTGCCGTCACCGAGCATGAGCTTGGTGTGCTTCATGCCAGTGGCGCCGGTCATGCCCTGGACGATGACCTTGCTGTCCTTGTTGAGCCAGATAGCCATGGTGTGTTGTGTCCTCGTCCTGAGTGCTTACTTGGCGGCGTGAGCCAGTTCGGCGGCCTTGTCGGCCGCGCCGTCCATGGTGTCGACGCGCTGCACCAGCGGGTGGTTGGCGTCGGTGAGGATCTGCCGGCCGAGCTCGGCGTTGTTGCCGTCGAGGCGGACGACGAGCGGCTTCGAGACGTTCTCGCCGCGGTCCTCGAGGAGCTTGAGGGCCTGGACGATGCCGTTGGCGACCTCGTCACAGGCGGTGATGCCACCGAAGACGTTGACGAAGACGGACTTGACGTCCGGGTCGCCGAGGATGATCTCCAGACCGTTGGCCATGACCTGGGCGGAGGCGCCACCGCCGATGTCCAGGAAGTTGGCCGGCTTGACGTTGCCGTGCTTCTCACCGGCGTACGCGACGACGTCCAGGGTGCTCATGACGAGACCCGCGCCGTTGCCGATGATGCCGACCTCACCGTCGAGCTTGACGTAGTTGAGGTTCTTCTCCTTGGCGGCGGCCTCGAGCGGGTTGGCCGCGTCCTTGTCGTGCAGCTCGTCCCAGTCGTGACGGAACTCGGCGTTCTCGTCGAGCGACACCTTGCCGTCCAGGGCGATGACGTCACCGGAGGCGACCTTCGCAAGCGGGTTGACCTCGACGAGGAGGGCGTCCGACTTGATGAAGGTGTCCCACAGCGTGATCAGGACGTTGACGACCTTGTCCGCGACCTCGGCCGGGAACTTGGCGGCCTCGACGATCTCGCGGGCCTTGGCCTCGTCCACGCCGTCGATGGCGTCGATCGCGATCTTGGCGACGGCCTCCGGGCGGGTGGCCGCCACCTCCTCGATCTCCATGCCGCCCTCGACGGAGGCGATGGAGAGGAAGGTGCGGTTGGCACGGTCGAGGAGGAAGGAGACGTAGTACTCCTCCAGGATCTCCGGGGCCGTCTCGGCGATCATCACCTTGTGGACCGTGTGGCCCTTGATGTCCATGCCGAGGATGTCCGTCGCGCGGGCGACGGCCTCGTCCGCGGTGGCGGCGAGCTTCACGCCACCGGCCTTGCCACGGCCGCCGACCTTCACCTGGGCCTTGACGACGGACTTGCCGCCGAGACGCTCGGTGGCTGCGCGGGCCGCCTCAGGCGTGTCGATGACTTCACCGGCCAGCACCGGTACATCGTGCTTGGCGAAGAGGTCCCTCGCCTGGTACTCGAACAGGTCCACGCGCTTCCGTCCCTATCAGTGATCTCGCGGTTCGTTGGATGCGTGGGCGTGCCGCGAAGGGCAACGTGACGTCCGCTGTCACAAGGGAGGCGCACACGGTGTCCGAGCGCGCGGCATGTCCGTCTCGCAGGTTATCGCTGCTTGCAGGAGGCCCCTAAATCGAGGGTCACACCTGAGCGGTGATACCTGTCACATGATGCCGTGATCAGCGCGGATCACTGGCACGGCGTGCCGACTGTGAGGGACGCGGGAGGCGGGACGGAGGGACCTCACCGGGGCGGGAAGGACCTCACCGGGTTGGGGTTGACCCGGTGAGGTCCCGTGAAACAGCCCGTAGGGGCACGAATGAGCCGCCCCGGTGGGCTCTGGGCAGGTGATCCCCACCCCAATGGGGATCACCCGGCCCGTCCGCGGGGTTCCGGTCGGCACAGCCGACGGCTTTCGGCCGGCCGGGCCGTCTGCCCCGCGGAGTCGGTGGGGAGCGGTGCGTCAGATGCGGTACGCGCCGCTCTGGGGGAGGTCGTGCCGGAGTTCGGTCCGGATGCCGCGCTGGAGGTCCTGTGCGTAATCCGGCGTGACGGACCGGCCGACCTGCTGCACACCGGCGGCGGCGTTGCCGGCCGCCGGGCCCGCCGAGTCGCGGACCGTGCCGGTCAGGTCCCCGGCGAAGGGCGCGGCCTGCCCGGCGACTCCGTGCACGAAGGGGTCGACCTCGCCGACGACACCGCCCGCGAAGGGGGCGACCTCGCCGACCACGCCGTACGCCAGCGCCGTGGCGCTGCCGCCGACGCCCCGCACGACCGGCTGGACGGTGTCCACGACCGTGTCGACGACGGGTCGTACGGCACCGGTGACGCCGTACGCGAACGGCGGCACCTCCTCCGTGACGCCCTCGGCGAGGGGCACGGCCTGGCCGGCGACGCCGTGCACGAGCGGGTCGACCTCGCCGACGACACCGCCCGCGAACGGCCGGACATCGCCGACCACGCCGTACGCCAGCCCGCCCGCATCCGCGACGGCCTGCCCGGCGACGGGCACGACACCGTGCACGGCCGTGTCGGCGACGGGCGGCAGGACCGCACCGGTGACGTCCGCGGTGACGTGGCCAACGAGACCGGTGGCGTACGGGGGTACGTCGGTGGCGGCACCCCGCACGACCGGCTGCACGTCGGCGACGGCGCCGGAGGCGAGGGGCCGGACGTCGCCGACCGTGCCGTGGGCGAGGTACTGGACGTCGCCGACCGTGCCGTAGGCCGTCGGCTGCACACCCTGGACGACCCCGCCGATGACCGGCTGGACTCCCTGGACGGCATCGGCGGCGACCGGCTGGACGCCCGCGACGGCCTGCCCGGCCACGGGATGCACATCGGCGACGACGCCGTATGCCAGCGCCGTCGCGGCGTCGACCGTGTGCCCGGCGGTACCGGCGACCCCCGCCACGGCGCCGTGGGCGACCGGGACGACGCCCGCCACCGCCTGCCCGACGACCGGCCGCACGCCGGTCACCGCACCGCCGGCCACCGATCGGACGCTGTCCACCGCGTTCGTGGCGACCGGCGTCGCCCCGGCCACGGTGTGGGTGGCGGTGGGGGCTACGCCCGAGACGGCGTGCTCGGCGGTCGGGACAACACCCTCGACCGCCTGGCCGGCGACGGGCAGTACGCCGTGCACGGCATGGGTCGCGATCGGCGGGACGACCGCGTCGGCGGTCTGCGCGACGACGGGGGTGACCGTGCCGGGGACGGCGCTGACCGTGCCGACGACCCGCTGCTCCACACCGCCGACCGTGCCGGTGACCGTGCCGGTGACCGTGCCGGTGACGTGGCTCGGAACGGCGGAGACGGAGGCCTCGGCCGCTCCCTTGACGGTGGTGGCCTCAGCGGTGGCGGGGGCGGTGGCGGTTGCCTGGGCGGCCGTCGCCGTCCCCGTGGCGCTCCCCTGGACTTCGGCTGCGGCGGCCCGGGTGACCTCCTGCGTGGCCCGCAGCTTCGTCTGGGTGGCGGCGAGCGCCTGCTCCAATTCGGGGGCGAAGGCGGCGAGGGGGCCGAAGAGGTAATCGATGGTGCCGGGGGCGTCGGGCGTGGCGGGGAGCTGCGGGGTGTGCCGCGGTGCGTCCCTCAGGTCGCCGACGGCAGCGGCGGTGCTCCTTGCCTTGGCCTTCACGGCGGTGGTGGCGCTGGTGGCCCTGGTGGCCGCCGAGGCTGAGACGTCGGCGTCGACGTAACGGCGCGTCTGCTCGGCGCCGCCCGTGTTCCCGCGCGCGGTCCTGACGGAGTCGGTGACAGTGCTGGTGGCGTCGTCGGTGCCGTTGGTGACATTGGTGACGCCGGTGACGGTGTTCGTTACGTCGGAGGCGACGCCGTCGACGGTGCCGTTAACCGCGCCGAGCAGCCCTGGCGCATCGGTCGCATCGGCGGCGTCAGTCGCGTCGGTCGCGTCGGTGGACGTGTCCGGTACGGAGAGAGTGGAGGCGTGCAGCTCGTCCGCGCTGGCGGCGGCCGAACCGAGCGCCCACGCGCCGGTGACACCGGCGGCTATGACGATCGAACGGCGAATGTTCTTGTTCATACGTGCGTCGAATCCCTAGATCTTGGGACGGTTTGGGGACATTCCGGCAGCGAGTCCGGTAGCGATCCAGGCAGTTGAGGACCAGCGGTACCGGGTACGGCTCCGGAGGCTTCCGTCCGGAAAGATCCAGCGATGTCCAGGGGGACATGAAGTGCTGGGGTGCGGTCCGGACGGACTGGCACGGGCGTATGGGCAGGCCTGCTTCCGCCCCCGCGCGACAGGTCTACGGCGGGGAGGGCCGGCCTACTGGCCTAAGCGGGGGAAACCGGAATGTCCCGGTGCCTGTCCTGGATCTCGTCCGCCTCGACGCGAGCGGCGGCGCCGGGCACCAACCGCAGCGGCGCCCGCCCGTTCAACGAGACGGCGTGCGCGTCCCCGTGCCGCGACGAGTTGTTGTCACCCGCGGAACGGTTCCCCAGCACACCGCCTGGGTGATCGACCGGCGCCTGAGGAACGGGGGCATAGCGGGAAGGCTCGGTGGTACGTGCACCGCTGGACGCCGAGGCATGGGACGCGACGACATCAGCGACGAACCGGGGGCCGTAGCCGACGACCGCATCCCTGCCGGTACGCCCCTCGTCGCCCGTTCCGTCAACGGCCTCGGGCACCTCGGCGACCGGGTCGGGCGTCTCGGCGCCGGGCGCAGGCAATGTCTGCCCGGGCAGGGCGGGGAGACCGGGCAGGCCTGGGCCATCCGGGAGGCTGGGAAGGTCGGCGCCGGGAAGATCCGGGAGCGTGAATCCGGGGAAATCCACCCCCGGCCAGCTGGGCCAACTCGGCCACGCCGATGACTCGGGCACCGTCGGCAGCGCGGGCAGAGGGGGCAGCGCAGGCAGAGGAGGCAGAGGGGGCAGCGCAGGCAGAGGGGGCAGCGCAGGCAGCGCCGGGAGCGGCGCCAACGGCGGCACCTGCGCCTGCACCTCAGCCAATCCGCCGGTCACCGACTCGGCCGCGCCCCCGACCGGTTCGACGACGCGATGTCCGACGCCCTGGATGACAGCCTCGGCCGCGGGGCGGAGGACCTGGTCGTCGGTGGGGTGCGGGATCGCGGGGGTGGCGTTGCCGACACCGCCCTGAGTGTGGGGGGCGCGGCCGGAGGACGGCGGGATGCCGGGAGCCCGGGCATCCTGAGCGAGGTCACCGGGAGACGGTGCGCCGGGAGTCGGAGGGTGAGGCGCCGGGACACCGGGAGCGGACGCTCCGGCAGCCGGAGCATGGGGCGCCGGAACACCGGGAACGGTGGCTCCGGGAGTCGGAGCATAGGGCGCCGGGACACCGGGAGCAGAGGCTCCGGCAGCCGGAGCATGGGGCGCCGGAACACCGGGATCAGAGGCTCCGGGAGTCAGAGCATGGGGCGCCGGATCGCTGACAGCCGGCGGCTGCGAAGTTGGGGAGAGCGGCGAAGTCGCCGGGGGCCGCGGACTTGCCGGAGGCGTCGACGACGCAGTGCCGGGCACATCGCGCGCTCCCGTCTCCGCCAGGCCGCTCACCAACCGCCGGACCGCTCCCCCCGCCGATGTCCCGATCCCCTCGCCCTCGGGCGCCGAAGCCGTGGCCGCGATGACGGCGGAGGGTGCCGAGCCCGGGGACGACGCGCTGGCTGTCCCCACCGAAACCCCGTCGGCCGCATACGCCCGCTCTCCGCAGAGGAGCCCGATCGCGAGCACGCCGCCCACCAGCAGCACCAGCTGCAGCGCACGCCGCCCAGCCGCAGCGCGCGGGACACGCACAGCGGCATCGGGCAACGTGGCCGGCCAAGTCAAGACGGGGAGTCCTCCCGTGCGGCGGAACGAAGTACGCGTGACGAGCAGCGAGTCGATGCGCCGCGGTACGGACGAGCGGAGTGCGGCGCAGAGCTGAACAGGCGTCCGATACTCGCACGGCCCTCCCGATGCTGCGCAAGCCCTCCGCTACCGATGCGCCTCATGTCCCTTTTGCTGGCCCAAGTCGGACGTCACCAGGTCGACAAATCGCCAGCCGTTCCGGGCCTTTTGGCCCTCTCGCCCCCTCGCAGGGCCCTCCCCGACCCCCTCCCCCCGACCCCTCTTCGCGGCCCTCCCCTCGCCTCACACCGTGTCCGGCACCGGTATCGGCCGCTTCTCGATGGCCGCCGCCATTACCTCCGGGAACAGGTCGGGCGTGCAGGCGAACGCCGGTGCACCCAGCGCGCCGAGCGCGGCCGCGTGTTCCCGGTCGTACGCCGGCGCCCCCTCGTCCGACAGCGCCAGCAGCGCCACGAACTGCACCCCCGACGCCTTCATCGCTGCGACCCGCTTGAGCATCTCGTCCCGTATCCCGCCCTCGTAGAGGTCGCTGATCAGCACGACCACCGTCTCCGCGGGCCGGGTGATCTGCGACTGGCAGTACGCAAGCGCCCGGTTGATGTCCGTGCCGCCACCGAGCTGCGTGCCGAACAGCACGTCGACGGGGTCGTCGAGCTGGTCGGTGAGGTCGACGACAGCGGTGTCGAAAACGACGAGCCGGGTGTTGATCGACCGCATGGACGCCAGCACGGCCCCGAACACCGACGCGTACACCACCGACGCCGCCATCGACCCCGACTGGTCGATGCAGAGAACGACCTCCTTCTTCACGGACTGCGACGCCCGCCCGTACCCGATGAGCCGCTCCGGCACGACCGTCCCGTACTCCGGGAGGTAGTGCTTGAGGTTGGCCGCGATGGTGCGGTTCCAGTCGATGTCGTGGTGGCGCGGCCGGTTGATACGGGCGCTGCGGTCGAGAGCCCCGGTGAGAGTGGCCCGCGTGCGGGTGGCGAGCCGCTTCTCCAGGTCCTCGACGACCTTGCGCACGACGGCCCGTGCCGTCTCCTTCGTGGTCTCCGGCATCGCCCTGTTGAGCGAGAGCAGAGTGCCCACGAGGTGCACGTCCGCCTCCACCGCCTCCAGCATCTCCGGCTCCAGCAGCAGCGTGGACAGCCCGAGCCGGTCGATGGCGTCCCGCTGCATGACCTGTACGACGGAGGACGGGAAGTACGTCCGGATGTCCCCGAGCCACCGCGCCACGGACGGCGCCGATGCCCCGAGCCCCGCCGAACGGTCCTTCCCCGGCGCCGACTTGTCCCCTTTGCCGTAGAGGGCGGTGAGCGCCCCGTCCATCGCGGCGTCCTTCCCGGAGAGCGCGCACCCGGTGCCGTCGGCGGTGTCCCCGCCGAGCACCATCCGCCACCGCCGCAGCCGCTCTCGCGCCGGATCCATCGCCTCGGTCGTCATCGGCACGCTCCCTCACGAGGTCGCTCCCACAGCGGCATCACCGGCACGGTCGTGGTCGTTCGCCGACCATGCGCCGCGAACCCGTGCGATGGCCCGACGGCGCGCACCGCTCCGGCGCGCTCCCTCGGTTCCGTCACTTCGCCAGTCGTCATCCCGTAGCCCCCACCAGCTTGTTCGCGCCGACGTCGCTCTCGGCGTCCTCTTCCACCCGGTCCAGACCCAGCAGCAACCGCACCACCGGCACCACGGCATCCGCTCGCTCGGCATCGAGCTCGGCGCGGAAGCCGGGTACGCCTGAGCCGCCGGCCGCCCTGCTGCCCCGTTCTCCCGGCCCTCGCCGGACCAGCTCGCCCAAGGTCCGCCGCACCCCGGCCTCGTACGCCGAGAACGTCCGCCTCAGCAGCGGCAACACGTCCGTGAACGCCTCAGCCGACACCCCCGTCAGCCATGCGTCGACCAGCCCGAGCAGCCGCTCGTCGTGGACCAGCAGCATCCCGCCGCCGGAACCACCGCCCACGAACCCCTCGATCCACGCGGCCGCGTCCCCCGGCGGTGTCCCCGGCGACAACGCGAGCCCCATCAACCGCGCCGCCTCCTCCTGCGCCAACTCCCCGTCGTCCAGGAGCAGCCGCACGGAGCGCCCTCTGATCACGCCGGGGACGGTGTCCCGCCCGGACAGCACCCGAAGCACCCCGTGCCAACGGTTGCGAAGGACTCCGTGTCCGAGCGCGGCCGAGTCGCCCGAAGCAATACCGGGCCCTTCCGTGACGCCCTCGCCCTCGCCCCGCGCCGATGCCACCGCGTTGCCAAGCAACCCCAACGCTCCATGCACCGCGTCCACATGGCGCCGCATCTCCTCGGCGGCGTCCGCGTCCAGCGCAGCACAGGCCGGGGGCAGGCCGACGAAGATGCGCTCGGCGAGCCCCGCGGCGACCTCGGTGAGCGCCTTGGTGTCCGTGCCGCGCACATCGCCGTACCGCAAGGACCGCACCAGCGCGGGCAGCGCCTGAGCGAGATGGCCTACGTCGGCGTCGAGAGCCGCCCGGTCGGCGAGGATCCGCATCACCACAGGCAGCGCGTCCGGCAGGTCGGCCAGCAGGCAGCGCTCCGCGAGTGCCGTGACGTCGGCAAGCCCCTGCGCGGCGACGGCACCCGCCTCCGCCTTGGCGGTGGCCGCCGCGAACACGGTGGTCCCCCACACCCCGGCCTCGGCGATCCGTACGGACAGCTCGGGCTCCCACCGCAGCCGCCACGTCTCCCGGAACGTCCCCGTGCTTCCCCGCGACGAGACCGGCTCGCCCCACTCCACGCCGAGCAGCCGCAGCCGGTGCAGCAGCCTGCTGCGCTCGGCGTCGTTCTCCTTACGCAGGTCGAGATCCAACTCCCGCTCCAGCGCCTCCGGTTTGAGCCGCAGCCGCCGCTGGATCCGATCGAGGTCCCGCTGCAACGGCACCGCCGGCGCCGACCGCGGCACCTCCCCCAGCACGTCCCCGACGACCAGCCGATCGCGTACCAACGCGAGCGGCACGTCAGAGCCCTCGCACATCACCGCCCGCACCGCGTCGGTCATCTCGCCCAGCCCCGGCAACGGGCGCCCACGCATCGCGGCCAGTGTCTCCGCCAGCCGCACCGCCTCGATGACGTGCGCCGAGGAGACGATCCGGTCCTCGTCCCGCAGCAGCCCGGCCACCTTGGTCATCCACCGCTCGACCGGCCGGTCCGGTACGCCGAAGAGGTGCCCGTACCACCCCGGCGAGTCGATCCCCGCCCCGTACCCGCTGGCCCGGGCCAACCGCCGGTTCGTCCACGGCACCCAGGTCATATCGGCCTTGACCTTGGGCAGGCCCTTCAGCAGCGCCTTGTCCGCGGCCACGGTGCTCTTCTGCCGCAGCGCGGGCACGTGCCACGCCCCGCACACCACGGCCACATCGTCACCGAACTCCCGCTGAGCGGACCGTACTTGGAGCCGCATGTACGCCTCCCGTACCAGATCCCGCTCATGCCCCCCGCTGCCGTACGCCTCTCGCAACGCCCCCATGGCCTCCTCGAGCCCGAGAAACGGCGCGAACGCATCCCCGTCTCCCACCCCCCGGTGCTCGACGACGTCCTCCCACCACCGCTCGGGATCGTCGTAACCAGCGGCATCGGCGAGAACGGCGAGGGGGTCGACCCGGACATCGGGGCCGGAGCCGCTCGCGTCGCCCTGCGCCCCGTCAGGCTCACCGGCTCCCCCGCCGGACGGCGCCGGCCCCGCGTCCTCGTCGGCCGGCGACTGCCCACCGTCCTCGTCAGCGGGCGTCGGCCCCCCGTCCTGCTCCACACACGCCGACTCCTCATCCCTCCCCCACGCCAACGTGTGCGTGGCCGGCAGGTCGATGAACCGGGCCGGTACCTCGTGCTCCAGGGCCCAGCGGATCGCGACCCACTCCGGGGAGAACTCGGCCATCGGCCAAAAGGCCGAGCGGCCGGGCTCGTCCACGGCGTGCGCGAGGAGGGCGACCGGCGGTCGCATGTCCGCGTCACCGGCAAGCTCGATCAGGGCATCGGCCTCCGGCGGCCCTTCGATCAGCACGACCCGAGGCTGCGCCGCGTCCAACGCCGCCCGCACCGTCCGCGCCGACCCGGGCCCGTGGTGCCGTACGCCGAGCAGCAGCGGCCCGGCACTCCGCCCCTCGCCGCAGGACCTGTCCACGCCAGTCACACCGTCCCCCTCGGTCCGCGAATGTCCGGCCACGCCGCCGCCGGCACCGCCGCTTGCACCGCTCGCGCCGCCGCGTCCGCCGACCGCCCGTCCGCGCTCAGCTCCCGACGCATCTCGTCACCCCTCACAGCACCATCCCCGTCTCCTGCACAGCCGCCGGACGATGCCGACGACCGCACCCTCCCTGCCCACCCGTCGGACCACATCCCGGCGCCGCCCTGGGCAGGCCATGCCTCTAATCCGCTGCCACGGACCCGCCCGACTTCGACCCGCCGCTCGGGCGACCCCACCCGAGGTCGTCCTCGTTCACACGCTCACCTCCCGGCACGCCCGGTAGAAGTCCGTCCAGCCGTCCCGCTCACGCACCACCGCCTCCAGGTACTCCTGCCAGACGACCCGGTCGGCCGCCGGGTCGCGGACCACGGCGCCGAGGATGCCCGCGGCTACATCCCCGGAGCGCAGCACTCCGTCGCCGAAGTGGGCCGCCAGGGCGAGGCCGTTGGTGACGACCGAGATCGCCTCGGCCGTCGACAGCGTGCCGCTCGGGGACTTCAGCTTCGTGCGGCCGTCGGCGGTCACCCCGTCGCGCAGCTCACGGAAGACGGTCACGACGCGGCGGATCTCGTCGATGCCGTCCGGCGCGGCCGGCAGGTCGAGGGAGCGGCCGATCTGGTCGACGCGGCGGGAGACGATGTCGACCTCGGCCTCGACGCTCTCCGGCAGGGGCAGCACGACCGTGTTGAAGCGGCGGCGCAGAGCGCTGGAGAGGTCGTTGACCCCACGGTCGCGGTCGTTGGCCGTGGCGATGAGGTTGAAGCCGCGGACCGCCTGCACCTCCTGGCCCAACTCCGGTATCGGCAGCGTCTTCTCCGACAGGATCGTGATCAGTGTGTCCTGCACGTCCGCCGGGATACGGGTCAGCTCCTCGACCCGCGCGGTCATCCCCTCCGCCATCGCCCGCATGACGGGGCTGTGCACGAGGGCGTCACGGCTCGGGCCGTTCGCGAGCAGCTGCGCGTAGTTCCAGCCGTAGCGGATCGCCTCCTCCGGCGTGCCCGCCGTGCCCTGCACCAGCAGCGTCGAGTCGCCGCTGACCGCTGCGGCGAGGTGCTCGGAGACCCATGTCTTCGCGGTGCCGGGCACGCCGAGCAGGAGCAGGGCACGGTCCGTGGCGAGCGTGGTGACGGCGACCTCGACGATGCGGCGCGGGCCGACGTACTTCGGTGTGATCACCGTGCCGTCCGGCAGCGTGCCGCCCAGCAGATAGGTGGCCACCGCCCACGGCGACAGTTTCCAGCGGGTCGGGCGAGGGCGATCGTCCTGCTCGGCCAGCGTGGCGAGTTCATGGGCGAACGCGTTCTCGGCGTGCGGTCGCAACACCTCGGCCGCTTGCGTCTCCCCCGCTTCGACGGATTTCGGTTCTACGGAAACAGACATGGCAAAGTCCCCCTCCAGCTCGGCCGGTTCAGCCGTTTCGGATCTGGCATCCACGTTGCACCACGCCACTGACAACACGTTCCGACCTGCGTAAACGCACCCGCAGAGCCGCTCGCGGCTCGTCCGCCCCGGCCGATTGTCAGTGGTGGGATCTACCTTCGATGGCATGACTCAGCTGGGGGTGCGCTGGACCGCGGACCAGGTGCTGGCACTGGCACCTGACGCCGCATCACGCAAAGCGGGAAGCAAACTCGGTGCGGCAGGGCCGTGGTCCGAGGCGGGGAGTTCCGACGAGGGGACGGTGTGGGGACTGTGCAAGGGCAGTGGCAGCAAGCCGTATCAGACGGTCATCGATGTCGCGGACGCGTCCGGGCCCGCGTACAAGTGCAGTTGTCCGAGCCGGAAGTTCCCGTGCAAGCACGCGCTCGGGCTGCTGCTGCTCTGGGCGGGCGGCGAAGGTGCGGTGCCGCCGGCGCAGCAGCCGCCGGACTGGGCGCAGGAGTGGATAAAGGGGAGAAGGCAGCGCGCGGACGAGAAGCGGGCGGCGGGTGCCGCCGGTTCGTCGACGGCGTCCGCTGATCCGGAGGCGGCGCGACGTCGTGCGGAGCGCCGGGCCGTTCGGGTCACAGCGGGGGCGACGGAGCTGGAGCAGCGGCTCACGGACCTGCTGCGCGGCGGCCTGGCCGGCGCGGAGCAGGCGGGGTACCGGATGTGGGAGGAGACAGCGGCCCGCATGGTCGACGCGCAGGCTCCCGGACTGGCCGCGCGGGTGCGGGAGCTGGGGGCGATCCCGGCGTCCGGCCCTGGCTGGCCGGTGCGTCTGCTGGAGGAGTGCGCGCTTCTCCACCTCCTCGATCAGGGCTGGCTGCGCCGAGAGCGGCTGCCCGAGGCCCTGGGGGACACAGTCCGCTCCCGCATCGGTCTGCCCGCCTCGGCCAAGGGCCCGGCCGTCCGGGACCGCTGGCTGGTCCTGGCCCAGTACGACTCGGCGGACACGAAGCTGACGACCCGCCGGATATGGCTGTACGGCGCAGAGTCGGGTCGCACCGCGCTGCTCCTCTCCTATGGCGCCGCCGGCCGCGCCCCGGAGCTGGCGCTGCCGGTGGGGCTGGCCCTAGAGGCAGAGGTGTCGGCTTACCCGGGTGCCGGTCAGCTGCGGGCGGCCCTGGGCGAGCAGTTCGCACCGCCCGCGCCAGCGGCGATACGGCCGACGGGTGTGACGACGACCGAGGCGGCCGCCCGCTACGGCGAGGCGCTCCGTGACGACCCGTGGCTGGACTCCGTCCCGGTGACCTTGGACCGGGTCGTACCGACCCCGGACGGCGACTCGTGGCAACTGGTCGACGCCGACGCGGACTCGGCCCTGCCACTGACCCCGGCCGCCCGTGCCCGCCCTGGTCTGTGGCGCCTGGTCGCGCTGTCGGGCGGCGCCCCGGTCAAGGTGTTCGGCGAGTGCGGCCACCGCGGCTTCACCCCGTTGACGGCCTGGCCGCGGGGGCGGGGAGAGGCGGTGCAGCTGTGCTGAGCGGCACCGAATCCGCCGACCCGCCCCTCCCCAGGGACATCCGACCCCAACGCCCCTGTCACCACTCCCCGGCATTCAGCACGAAGGCAGAGAGGAACGACCCTGATGAACAGCCCCTCGGTTCCCGTGGACTCGCCGCCGAGCGCCTGGGAGGAACTCGTCACCGCGGCTCTGCTCGGGACGGACCGGCGTACGCCTCCCGGCTGCTCACCGGGCCCGGAAGCACCGCTGGCGCTGCTCGACACCGCGGCCGTGGAGACCGTACGGCGACGCGCCGGGCTGCGGCCGGCCCGGGCGGCGCAGCGGCCGCGGCCGGCTCCCGAGGACCCTCGCCCCGCACTGCCCCCGGCTGCGGCCCGCAGGCTGGGGATGCTGCTGACCGACCGTCCCGGCGTGGGCGGCGGACGCAGAGGCACGGCACCGGACCTCATGGAGCTGCTGCCGCAGTGGCTCGCGACGGCGAACGACCGGGGTTTCGCGCCGCCCCCGCAGTTGCTGCCCGCGCTGCTGGACGCGGCGCGGGGCCGGACGGACCTGCGTCCGGCGGCGCTGACGTTCGCCGGCCCGCGGGCGGTGTGGCTCGCCAGGCTGAACCCGGACTGGCGGTTCGCCCTGCGCGCGACCCCGGGTGGCGGCGCGGCACTCCCGCACGTGGACAACCCCGCCGAAGTTCAGCAGCTGTGGCAGGAGGGCCTGTTCGCCGAGCGGGTCGCCCTGCTCTCCGCGATACGCGCGGGTGATCCGGCTGCCGCGCGCGAGCTGCTGACCACGACGTGGGCGACGGAGCGGGCCGAGGACCGGCTGATGTTCCTCGACTCGCTGCGCAGTGGTCTGGGCCCGCAGGACGAGCAGTTCCTGGAGCAGGCGCTGGCCGACCGGAGCCGTAATGTCCGGGCGACGGCGGCGGAGTTGCTGTCGGCGCTTCCGGGTTCGGCGCTCGCGGCGCGGATGGCGGTGCGGGCCGGGACATGTGTGGCGCTCGATCACACAGGCGAGGCCCCGACGATCACCGTGGAGGCGCCGCACGAGTGCGACGCGGGCATGGAGCGCGACGGTGTCGTGGCGAAGGCTCCGGCGGGGCGGGGTGAACGGTCGTGGTGGTTCGGCCAGTTGGTGGAGGCGACGCCGCTCGGCACGTGGCCGGGGCGGCTCGGCGGACGTACGCCTCGGGAGATCGTGGCGTTGCCGGTGGCGGACGACTGGCACAGCGAGCTGCACGCGGCGTGGTGCCGGGCGGCGGTGCGTCAGCGGGACGGCGAGTGGGCCAGGGCACTCCTCGGGTCCCCCTCGGCCCCGGAAGCCGGCGGTCCGGGTGCGGTGTCCCTGGCCGAGCGCGCGAAGCTGCTCGGCACGCTGGGTTCCACCGAACGGGCCGAATGGGTTGGCGGGTTCATCGCGACGCACGGCCTGTCCGAGGCGTTTCAGCTGCTCGGAGTGTGCGCCGTGCCCTGGGCCGAGCCGCTCGGGCGGGCGGTGGTCGACGCGCTCGACATCGCGCGGGACGCGGGCAGTTATCCCTGGAGTTTCAGCGGAGTGATGGGCCTGGCCGAGCGCTGCCTCGACCCGGCCGAGGCAAGCCGCCTCGACGGCCTGCTGGCGGTACCGGACGAACCGGAGGACGCGTCACCGGGGGCGGGGAGCTACTGGGCGGAGGCGTTCCAGCGGCTGGTCACGACATTGCGGTTGCGGGCAGCCATGACACAGGAGCTGGAGCCGTCCAGCCAGTCCGGCGATTGAGGACATGGTCCTTCAAGGGCCGAAGCGGGGTCCGGGAGCGGCAGCCCCAGGGACGGCCGCCCTCGCCCACCCCCACGAAGTCGGCTCAGCCGCCGGAGGCAGCCGGCTGCCGGACGTTCGCCCGCACCCAGTCCACGATCGCCTGAGTCGTCGCCCCCGGCGTGAAGATCTCCGCCACACCCTTCTCCTTCAGCGGGGGGATGTCCGCCTCGGGGATGATCCCGCCGCCGAAGATCAGGATGTCGTCCGCATCGCGCTCCTTGAGGAGTTCGATCACGGCGGCGAAGAGGGTGTTGTGGGCACCGGAGAGGATGGACAGGCCGATCGCGTCGGCGTCCTCCTGGATCGCGGTGTCGACGATCTGCTCGGGAGTCTGGTGGAGCCCGGTGTAGATGACCTCCATACCGGCGTCGCGCAGCGCCCGCGCGATCACCTTGGCCCCTCGATCATGGCCGTCGAGCCCAGGCTTGGCCACCACCACGCGGATCGGACCGGCTGCCACACCCATCACTGCCTCCATGAAGCGACTACATTCATCCGTACCGACAAGCACTGCTCACATATGAGTTATGCCGCACTGGCCGCACATGTCATACATGGTGCGCGTATCGCACTTTTTCCCGCCGCTCACAGCGCCGGACGCACCCTCACGGCACGGACGTCCCGGGCCACACCGCCCGGCAAGTAAACGAACGTTATCTCCAGCATCCCGCAACCGGCAGTTTCGCGGTGCAGAGCGAGGGGGAAATCACACGGTGGGACACGTTCGCCGCGCACCGTTCCATATCTCTGCGGCACACGAGCCGCAGCGGTCTGCGGCACACGCGTCGCAGCGGGACCAAGCGCAACGGGAGCCGCAAAGAGGTCGCCGCACCACCGCGCCGCAGGCCGCGCGACTGGTGGTGCGGCGTATCGACGCCGGCATGAAAGGCACGTAGGGCAGGTAAGGCACGGCAGCGGGGAGCCTCGTCGCCACACCGGCAGGGAGCCCCGTCAGGTCATCGGTGCTCCATGGCCGACCCGACCGACTCACTTCTCGCGCCTCGCTCACCCCACGCGCCTTCCTCATGCCTCGTCGGCCACCTCCACCGCGACTTCCCATGAGGGCACACGGGGGCCGGAGCCGTCCTCCTGCGTGCCGCAAGGAGGTCGGCCATGAAGGTCACCGGGGCAGTACTCCCCTTTCTCCCGCTCTGCCGACGCCTGCTCCCGAGCAGACTCGCCGGCCTCTCCCTGGCCCTGCTGAAGGCGACCGCCCTCGAGCTCGCGATCCTCGCCGGACACGTGCTGCTGTACCCATCCGGCATCGCACAGGAGCGCCGGCCCGTCCCGCAGCTCCCCGGGCAGGACACCGCCCAGCTGCCGACGGAGACCAATCCTCCCGTCGTCCTGCTGCACGGCTTCATCGACAACCGCTCCGTCTTCGTCCTGTTGCGCCGCAGCCTCGCCCAGCACGGCAGGCACCAGGTCGAGTCGCTCAACTACTCCCCGCTGACCTGCGACATCCGCACCGCCGCCGAGCTGCTCGGCCGGCACATAGAGGGGATCTGCGAGCGCACCGGCAGCAGGCAGGTGGACGTCGTCGGGCACAGCCTCGGCGGGCTGATAGCGCGCTACTACGTGCAGTGCCTCGGCGGCGACCTCAGGGTCCGCACCCTCGTCACGCTCGGCACGCCGCACTCCGGCACCCGTGTCGTCCCGCTGGCGAACGCGCACCCGATCGTTCGTCAGATGCGCCCCGGCTCACCTGTCCTCGAGGAACTGGCCCGGCCCGCGCCCGGCTGCCGTACCCACTTCGTGAGCTTCTGGAGCGACCTCGACCACCTGATGGACCCGCTCGAGACGGCCTGCATCGACCACCCGGACCTGATGGCGCAGAACGTCCGCGTCACCGGCATCGGACACCTCGCCCTGCCCGTGCACCCCGCCGTGGCGACCGGGATCCGGCAGGCCCTCGACACCGCACGAACCGGAGCCGAGGCTGCCACCCAGGCCGGCGGCCTGACAGTGGCGTAACCATCCCGCACCATCCCGCCGACCTCGCCGACCTCGCCGACCTCGCTGACCTCGCCAGGCAACCACCCGACGACCTGATCGCACTCGCCTCACGGTCTCAGGACAGCTGACCAAACGTCGAACAATCTTCGAACACAAGGCCAAACTCACGCCCGCAGTCCGCCAAAACACGGCCGAATGCCCGTTTCCTGCGCGCGCGAAACCTGCCGAAGATTGTCGTGCCCGCATACCGCCGGGTACAGTCGCCGCACTGCTCTGGCAGCCCCTGTTGTCGAGGCGAGAGAGAAGTTGGTGAACGATCGTCACCCGTCGGGGACCATGACCTCCCCGACCTCGGCTTCCGATGCCGCCTCGGCGCACTACGCGTCGTACGGCGCCCAGGAAGCCCACTACGGTGACTCCACCACGTACGGCACCTACGACGCCAACGGATTCGGCGCCACCGGGCACGCCACCACGACCTTCGACGCGGACCCCCTGTTCGGCAGCCTCCCCGGCGAGAGCACGGGCGCGTACGACACCACTCAGTGGTCCACGGGCAGCCACCACACCGTGAACTACGACGCCTACGCGGCCCAGCACCACGCCGCCTACGACACCGGCGCGTACGACACCACCGCCTGGACGAACGACCACGAGCGACTCGCCTTCGTCCCCCAGCAGGCCAACGGCCACGACGCCTCGGGTCAGTGGGACGCGAACGCCTGGCTCCAGCCCGACCAGTCCGCCGCCCCGGCCGACCAGACCCAGCACTGGGAATGGGGCACCCAGGTCTACGACACGGGCGCGTACGACGCCACGCAGTGGAACTCCGACAGCGGCGTCGACACCGGCTCGCAGGCGATCGACGAGTACGAGCACGCAGCAGAATCCTTCGATCAGCAGGCGACCGCGCACTTCGAACACCTGGACCCGACGGCGTACGACACCCCCGCCGAAGGCGACGCCGAGCTGACCGCCACCGGCGAACTCCCTGCCGTGACGCCCCTCCTGGACGACCAGGAGGAGACAGCTCCGGCCCCCTCCCCACGCGCCGCCTCCCGCAGCGGCTCTCGCTCCCGCCGCCGCACGCCCCCCAAGCGCTCCGCGCTGCTGACGGTCGCTGTGCCCTCGGCGTGCGTGATGGGCGTCGCGGGAATCGCCGCCGCCTCGGTCGGCAGCCTGACCGAGGACAAGGAAGCGTCGTCCACGCTGGCCTCGGAAGGCGAGGCCGTGCAGCCGTCCACGGCGAACAACAAGCTGGACACCCAGCTCGAGAGCCTCTCCGCCGGCGCCGACGACTTCGCCGACCGGGCCAGCCGTACGCAGGAGCGCATCGACCTCAAGGCCCAGCAGGCGGCCGAGAAGAGGAAGGCCGCCGAAGAGGCGGCCCGCAAGGAGCGGCTGCGCCCGAAGTTCGCGGTTCCGGTCGCGCAGCACGGCCTCAGCGCCTATTTCGGCCAGTCCGGCATCAACTGGATGTCCATCCACAGCGGCATCGACTTCCCCGTCTCGTACGGCACCACGGTGATGGCCGCGACCGACGGCACTGTCCGCACGCAGTGGAACAGCGCTTACGGCAACATGATGATCGTGACCGCCAAGGACGGCACGGAGACGTGGTACTGCCACCTCTCCAGCTACCGTGTCGCCTCCGGTACGACGGTGAAGGCCGGCGACCCGATCGCGTACTCCGGCAACTCCGGCAACTCGACCGGCCCGCACCTGCACTTCGAGGTGCGCCCGGGCGGCGGCTCGGCGATAGACCCACTGTCCTGGCTGCGCAGCCACGGCCTCGACCCGTCGTAGGCAGTCCGCCGACCTCCCTGGCAACCACCGACTGCCTTGTGCGCCCAGCGCCCCCGCTCCTCAACACCTCAGCGGGGACGCACGCTTGTCAGCGCTACAGCTTCTCCACCGGCGCATACCGCAGCAGCAACCGCTTCGGCTTGGTGTCCCCGAAGTCGATCGTCGCCTCCGCGTTCCCGCCCGTGCCCTTGACCGCCGTGACGGTGCCGAGCCCGAACTGGTCGTGCGTGACCCGGTCGCCGACCGCCAGCTGGACGACCGGCTTCTCCGAGGTCCGCCGGGTGGCGAATCCGGACGCCCCCGACGCGGAGGAGCGCGAGCGGGACGAGGACAGCGAGGCCGCCACGCCGGCCGCCGGACCGGAGGACACGGGCGCGGTCGCCCCCGTCCGCTTCCAGTCCACGTGCGCCGCCGGGATCTCCTCCAGGAAACGGGACGGCGGGTTGTACGAAGGCTGCCCCCACGCACTCCGCATCGACGACCGCGTCAGATACAGCCGCTCACGCGCGCGCGTGATGCCGACGTACGCGAGCCGCCGCTCCTCCTCCAGCTCCTTGGCCTGACCGAGGGCGCGCATGTGCGGGAAGACGCCGTCCTCCATGCCGGTGAGGAAGACGACCGGGAACTCCAGGCCTTTGGCGGTGTGCAGGGTCATCAGGGTGATGACGCCTGAGCCGTCCTCCTCCTCGTCGGGGATCTGGTCGGAGTCGGCGACGAGCGCGACCCGCTCCAGGAAGGCCGCGAGCCCGCCGGAGGCCTCACCCTCGGCCGATTCCTGCTCGAACTCCAGGGCCACGGCCGCGAGTTCCTGAAGGTTCTCGATACGGGTCTCGTCCTGGGGGTCGGTGGAGGCCTGCAACTCGGCCAGGTACCCGGTCCGTTCGAGAACCGCCTCCAGAACGGTCGCCGGTCCCACGCCGGACTCGACGATCGTACGGAGCTCCTCCATCAGCGTGTTGAACCGCCTGACGGCGTTCGTCGACCGCGCGGCCATGCCGTACGCCTCGTCGACCCGCCGCAGTGCCTGCGGGAAGCTGATCTTCTCCCGCTGTGCGAGCGCGTCGATCATCGCCTCGGCGCGGTCGCCGATGCCCCGCTTGGGGACGTTCAGGATCCGCCGCAGCGGCACGGAGTCCTCGGGGTTGGCCAGCACGCGCAGGTAGGCCAGGACGTCCCGGACCTCCTTGCGCTCGTAGAACCGGACCCCGCCGACGACCTTGTAGGGCAGGCCGACACGGATGAAGACCTCTTCGAAGACACGGGACTGTGCGTTCGTCCGGTAGAAGACGGCGACGTCACCGGCCTTCGCATCGCCCGCGTCCGTCAGTCGGTCTATTTCGTCGGCGACGAACTGCGCCTCGTCGTGCTCGGTGTCCGCGACATAGCCGGTGATGCGCGCGCCCGCGCCCGCGTTGGTCCACAGGTTCTTGGGGCGCCGCGACTCATTGCGCTCGATGACCGCGTTGGCGGCGGTCAGGATCGTCTGGCTGGAGCGGTAGTTCTGCTCCAGCAGGATCGTCGTCGCGTCCGGGTAGTCCTCCTCGAACTGGAGGATGTTGCGGATGGTGGCGCCCCGGAAGGCGTAGATCGACTGGTCTGCGTCACCCACCACACACAGCTCGGCGGGCGGGATGTCGGCCTCGCTCGGCGGCACGTCGACGGGGTGCTCACCGGTACCGACGAGCTCGCGCACCAACGCGTACTGCGCGTGGTTGGTGTCCTGGTACTCGTCCACCAGCACATGACGGAAGCGGCGGCGGTAGTGCTCGGCGACGTCCGGGAAGGCGCGCAGCAGGTTGACCGTCGTCATGATCAGGTCGTCGAAGTCGAGGGCGTTGGCCTCCCGCAACCGCGACTGGTACAGCGCATACGCCTGAGCGAGGGTCTTCTCGAAGCCGTCCGTCGCCTGGGCGGCGAAGTCCTCCTCGTCGATCAGCTCGTTCTTGAGGTTGCTGATCTTGGCGCTGAAGGACTTGGGCGGGAACCGCTTGGGATCGAGGTCCAGATCACGACACACCAGCGCCATCAGACGCTTGCTGTCGGCGGCGTCGTAGATCGAGAAGGACGAGGTGAACCCGAGCTTCTTGCTCTCCCTCCGCAGGATGCGCACGCACGCGCTGTGGAAGGTCATCACCCACATCGCGTTCGCGCGCGGGCCGACGAGCTGCTCGACGCGCTCCTTCATCTCGCCCGCGGCCTTGTTGGTGAAGGTGATCGCGAGAATCTGCCCCGGATGCACATTCCGCTCGGCCAGCAGGTGCGCGATGCGATGGGTGAGCACCCGCGTCTTGCCGGACCCGGCACCGGCCACGATGAGCAGCGGGCTGCCGGAGTGGACGACGGCGGCACGCTGGTTCTCGTTCAGCCCCTCCAGCAGCGCGGCCGCGTCCAGGGCCGGGCGGGGGGCGCCGTCGCGGTAGTACTCGTCCCGGTCCGGCGGCACGTCGAACTTCCCGCCGAACAGATCGTCCGGAACCGGCTCCGGAGCGTGTTCGTCCTCGGGCGGCGGCGGGGGTTCGTCCGCATGGGCCCGCGGGGCCTGGAGGTCCGCCAGGAAGCTGTCGTCAAAGAGGCTGCTCATCGCTCTCCGAGTCTAGGGCGCCCCACTGACAGCCCGCCGCCGCCCTGAGAACATCACCTGTTTCAGCACTCACCGATCTTCAAACCCCGCACACCCGAGCACCCCCCTCACCCTCCAGAACCATCCCATTACGATCCGCAACCCCTCGAACCAAACCGAACCAATTCCGCCGATACACACCCCATCCCCCTGAATCCCGCAACCTGCCACCAACAGCCCCACATCCACCCCGATCCACGGCACACATCGCCAAGGTCACGAAAATGTATCGGGCATATCGAACATCAACCTTCACAGGGGCCACACGAGTTGGCTACCGTGCCGGACAGGCCGTACGACCCCCACCGGCGAACGTCGCCGGGCCGCACGGCCTCCGCCGAGTCCGGAGCGCCGCCGTGCACCCGGAGCCGGGGACCCACCGAACTTGGGGTGAATCGGCCCGACTCCCGCCCGGGGAACGGCCGTAGGGCAACCCTTCCGAAACACCCGCCCGAACCCGACAGCTAACTCGGTAGGCGGAGCATGGAAGGAGTCGCCTCCCTTGGCGTCGCACCGCAAGTCGCGTCCCTCTGGTACGCGCGTAGCAGGCATACGGACCCCCGCCTTCGCCACGGCGGCCCTCACGTCCGTCGCCCTGCTGTCCCAGACGGCCAACGCGAGCCCCTCGACGGACGACAAGCCGAGCCTCGAAGAGGTCGAGAAGAAGGTCGACGACCTCTACCGCCAGGCGGAGTCCGCGACCGAGAAGTACAACGCGGCCAAAGAGAAGACCGCGAAGCAGCGCAAGCACGTCGACACTCTCCTCGACGACGTCGCCCGGCGCACCCAGAAGCTCAACGACGCACGTGAGGAACTCGGCCGCAACGCAGCCGCCCAGTACCGCACGGGAGCCTCGGCCCCCGACACGGCGACCTTCCTCCTGGCGGACACCCCACAGGACTACTTCGACCAGTCCCAGCTGATGGACCGCATGACGGGCCGTCAGAAGGAGTCGGTCGACGACTACTTCACCCAGCAGTCCGCGACGATGAAGAAGCGTCAGGAGGCCACTCAGAGCCTCGAAACGCTCACCGAGTCGCAGAACGACCTCCAGACGGCCAAGTCGACCGTCCAGAAGAAGCTCGCCGACGCACGCGAACTGCTCTCGCAACTGACGGCGGAGGAGAAGGCCCGCCTCGCCGCGATCGAGAAGCGCAAGCAGGAGGAGGCCGCCCGCAAGGCAGCGGAACTGGCCCGCCAGCAAGAGGCGGCCGAGCGCCGACGTCAGGAGGCGGCCCAGCAACAGGAGAGCGAGGACTCCTCGTCCGACTCGTCCTCCTCCGACTCGTCCTCCTCCGACTCGTCCGCGTCGGACCCCTCGTACGCCACCAAGGCCGAGAAGGCGCTGGCCTTCGCCCGCTCCCAGGTGGGCAAGCCGTACGTCTGGGGCGCCACCGGCCCTGACTCCTACGACTGCTCCGGCCTCACCCAGGCCGCCTGGAAGGCCGCAGGCGTCGACATCCCCCGCGTCACCTACGACCAGGTCAACGCAGGCACCACGGTCGCCGTCTCCAGCGCCAAGCCCGGCGACCTGGTCTTCTTCTACGACGACATCACGCACGTAGGCCTCTACATCGGCAACGGCATGATGATCCACGCCCCGAAGCCCGGCACGTACGTCCGCGAGGAGTCGATCTACTACGACGGAGAGTCGTCGATCCACAGCGTGGTCCGCCCGGCCTGACGAGCACACACGCGCGCGTGGCGCCCTTTCTCCGCCACGCGCGCGTAGTGGTGCGAAACGCACCCGCAGTCGCGTACGGCGGCAAGGGGACGTGCCGGGGGGTGCCCGCCCGCAGCGGCGGGCGTCAAGAGACAGCACCTCTTGAGAGACAGCAACCGCCCGACCGAGGACGGACCCCCCGGCACGGCCCCGACCCGCCCCACAGCCGCAGGCGCTACCGGCACTCCCACTCACCCGAGCGGGCCGCCGCAGGCATCCCGGCGCTCAACCGCCACGCGCATTTCACCCTGCACACGCGCGTGCCCCCACCCACCCCACACCCCCCACTCCCTAGCATCGACCCCATGCCCGCCCCCACGACCACCGCCACATCCCCTCTCCACACCTGGTGGTCGCGACGTCCCCCCACAGCCGGCGCCGCCGTCATGGCAACCGGCATCCTGTCGGTCGCGCTCCACCAGACCGGCTACGAAACCCTGTCCCGAATCACCCTCGCCCTCGCCTGCGCAGCCTGGCTGGCCCTCGCCGGCGACTTCACCGCAAGGCTCCTGTGGGACCGCGCCAGGTGGCTCAAGGAGGCCGCCACTCCCGCCGCCCTCACCGCCATCGCCGCCACGACGGTTCTCGGCACCCGCTTCGCCACCCTCGGCTGGCAGCCCCTCGCCAAAGCCCTCCTCGCCCTGGCGGCCCTGCTCTGGCCGGGTCTCCTCATCGCCGTAGTACGGCGCTGGCACCCTCGCATGCCCGGCGGGGTCTTCCTCGGCTGCGTGGCCACACAGGGCCTGGCCGTCCTGGCCGCAACCCTCGCCGCGACCGAGTCCACGGCATGGCTCGCCCACACGGCACTCGTGCTGTTCTGGCTCGGCCTGGTGCTCTACGTCATCGCTCTGACCCGCTTCGACCTGCGGCAAGTGACCAAGGGCGCAGGCGACCACTGGGTTGCGGGCGGCGCCCTCGCCATCTCCGCCCTCGCCGGCTCGAAGCTCCTGTCCGCCGACAGCCCGAGCCTGTACCTCTGGAACGAGGACGACACCGACGCCCTGCGCACGGTGACCGTCGCCCTGCTGGTCCTGGACCTGGCCTGGTACGCCGCTCTGCTCATCGCCGAGATCGTCCGGCCACGGCTGCGCTACGACGTACGCCGCTGGGCCACCGTGTTCCCCATGGGCATGACCGCCGCGGCGGCACTCTCTGTCGCCGCCGCGTTGGACGTGCCGTGGCTCAGGACCCCCGGCGAGGCCCTGCTGTGGATCGCGGTCGCGGCATGGCTGGCGGTCGCCGCAGGCGCAGTACTGAGCTACGCCGAAGTCATGTCCACAGAACGGCGATGAAGACGTTCACCATGGTCAGCAGCCCCACCAACCCGAAAAGGCGCTTGTCCACCGTCTCCTCGTCCCGCTTCACGTACACCAGCCCGAGGATCACGATCAGCAGCGCCAGCTTCACGCCGATCTTGATGTTGTCGACGGACTGATCGTCCGCCTGATTGAGGCCGACGAGGATCACACCGGTGACCAGCATGGTCAGCGCGCCGTGCAGCATCGCGGGCACGAACCGGGCGGAGCCCTGGCCCATCGCCTTCATCTGGGTGAAGAAACCACCGAGCAACGCGGCGATACCGATGATGTGCAGACCGACGAAGAGGTGGATGAGTACGTCCATGGGGCCGGAGCCTAATCAGCCCCATTCGGCTCCCCGCCACCGCCCCGACCCTCACCCTCCCTCACCCGCCCTCCCCGCCGAACTTCCCCTCCCTGATCTTGCATATATGCGCTCCATAGCACCCCGCGGCCGCCACCCACCCCCCATTCCGCCACATCGGTCAGCACGCAGCGTGAAAAAGACGCCCCCATCCCGCGATCACGCTCACTTACGGTCACGCACGATCCGCTCCCGGCACTTCCGCACAACGCGTTACCGGCCCGACACACGCAGGTTTAGCGTCCTCCACCAGGTGACCGGCTCCCCACCGCCGCCCGGGCCAGGGGCGGCAGTCGGACACCACCGCCGAGAAAGGTCCGGCGGCGGCCCGCTCCCCCTGTGTGGGCCGTCGCCGGACGCGTGACCCGCCCGCGGGCAGTCGTACGTCCGCTCCCCCAGGCTGTCGTGGCGGACGTGCGGGACGAGGCGGTCGTACGAAAGGACGTGCAGTCCACGTGGCAGCGCACCGAAAGCCCCGTCAGCGCTCGGTCGGCGGCAGTACGGCCCGCACGGCATGGACGATCGCCCTGGCGGGCGCGGCGACGGCGACGGGCTTCGACGGGACCGGACACGCCGAACCGCAGCTGACACCGGCCCAGGTCAAGGCGAAGGTGGACAAGCTGTACCACGAGGCGGAGGTCGCGACCGAGAAGTACAACGGCGCGAAGGAGAAGGCGGACACTGCCGAGCAGCGGATCAGGACGCTGCAGGACGAGGCCGCCCGAAAGACGGAGAAACTCAACTCGGCGCGCGAAGCGCTCGGCTCGATGGCCGCGGCGCAGTACCGCGACGGCGGCGTCGACCCGGCCCTCCAGCTCGCGCTCTCCAACGACCCCGACCGCTACCTCGACGGCGCGGAGTTCGCCGAACGTGCCGGCAACCGTCAGGCGGCATCCGTCGCGAGCGTCCGGGGGCAACTACGCGAGATCGAGCAGCTGCGCGGGGCCGCGCGCATCGAACTGACCTCGCTGCAGTCACGCCAGGCTGAACTGCAACGGCACCGAAGAACGATCACCGGCAAGCTCGACGCGGCCCGCACCCTGCTCGCTCAACTGACCGCCGAGGAGCGCGTCCGCCTCCAGAGCGCAGACGGCGGCGCCGACCGCGCGGCCCGCTCCTCCACAGGCTCCCGCGACGCCCTGACGACCCCCGGCTCAGCCGCGGCGCAGGCACCCAACGCCCGTGCGGCGTCAGCCATTTCGTACGCGTACTCCAAACTCGGCAGCCCCTACGTCTGGGGCGCGACCGGCCCGAACGCCTTCGACTGCTCCGGCCTCACCCAGGCCGCGTACCGCTCGGCGGGCCTCTCCCTGCCCCGCACGACCTACGCCCAGATCGACGCCGGCCGCCGCGTCTCCCGGTCCGAACTGCTCCCGGGCGACCTGGTGTTCTTCTACTCCGGCATCAGCCACGTCGGCCTCTACATCGGCAACGGCCAGATGATCCACGCCCCGAACCCGTCGGCGCCGGTCCGGGTGGCCCCTCTCGACGAGATGCCGTTCGCGGGAGCCACACGCGTCGTGTGAACGGACCTGGGCCCCTGCACAGCCGGGCCTGACCGCGACCCCCGGACGCGCCGAACCGTAGCCCCGGGCCTCACACCAGACGCCGCGCCGTCGCCCACCTTGTCAGCTCATGCCGATTCGACAGCTGAAGCTTCCTCAGGACCGCCGACACATGGGACTCGACCGTCTTGACGGAGATGAACAGCTGCTTGGCGATCTCCTTGTACGCGTACCCCCGCGCAATCAGCCGCAGCACCTCCCGCTCGCGCTGAGTGAGCCGGTCGAGGTCCTCGTCGACCGGCGGCGCGTCCGTCGACGCGAAGGCGTCCAGTACGAACCCGGCGAGGCGGGGCGAGAACACCGCGTCGCCGTCCTGGACCCGGAAGATGGAGTCGACCAGATCGGTGCCGGTGATCGTCTTCGTCACGTACCCGCGCGCACCGCCCCGGATCACTCCGATCACGTCCTCCGCCGCGTCCGAGACGGACAGTGCGAGGAAGCGGACGGGCTGCTCGGCGTCGCCCATCAACGGGGCGCAGCGGCGCAGGACTTCGACCCCGCCGCCGCCCGGGAGGTGCACGTCGAGGAGGACGACCTCGGGACGGGTCGCGGTGATGACCGTGACCGCCTGGTCGACGTCCGCGGCCTCTCCGACGACTTCGACGCCGGTCTGTTCGGTCCGGCCGATCTCGGCCTGGACTCCCGTACGGAACATGCGGTGGTCGTCGACGAGGACCACGCGCACGTGTCGCTCGGCCGCGCTCCCGCCGGTCGATTCCACGGGCTCGTTGGCCTCGGTCGGGTCGCTCATGACGTCTTCTCCGCCCTTTCCATCTCCAGCTCGACCTCCGTGCCACCGCCGGGCACCGCCCGCAGCCGGGCCGTACCGCCGTTGCGCTCCATGCGGCCGATGATCGATTCTCTGACGCCCATGCGGTCGGCGGGTATCGAGTCGAGGTCGAAGCCCGGACCGCGGTCCCGGACGGACACGAAGACGGTCTTGCCCTCCACCTCGGCGTAGACCTGCACGGCGCCGCCCTCGCCACCGTACTTCGCGGCGTTCACCATAGCCTCGCGCGCGGCCTGCATCTGTGCGGCGATTTTCTCGTCGAGCGGGCAGTCACCGACGACCACGACCTCTATGGGGACGCCGTGTTTGTCCTCGATCTCGGCGGCGTTGCGCCGGACCGCGTCGGCGAGGTTGGTGGGTTCGTCTGCCTCGTCCTTGCCGGTCCCCTCGGGTTTGTAGAGCCAGGTACGCAGGTCGCGTTCCTGGGCACGGGCGAGGCGGCGGACCTCGTTCGCGTTCTCCGCGTTGCGCTGGATCAAGGTCAGCGTGTGCAGCACCGAGTCGTGGACGTGCGCGGCGACCTCGGCGCGCTCCTGGGCGCGGATGCGCATCAGGCGCTCCTCGGAGAGGTCCTGCGTCATCCGGACCAGGTACGGGCCCGCGAGGAGTGTTATGCCGACGAGGACCGCCAGCGCCGCTTGCAGGACCGAGCCGAGGTGGGCGGCGGAGCCCTGCAGGACGAAGATGCCGGAGACGCCGGCCGTGACGAGCACGACGCCGCCCGCGGCGCGCAGCAGAGTCAGGGTGCGCCGACGCCGCCCGGCTTCCATCCACCGGGCCCGGCGGGCGTTGTCCGCCTGGCGCCAGACCAGGGCGACGCCCGCTCCGACGAGCACGGCGGGGAGGAGATAGGCCTTGGCGCCGCTTCCCAGGTCCACGCTGCCGACGAAGACCATCGCCACCACGACCATGAGGAGCAGCGCGACGATCTGCCCCTTGTCCGGCTTGCGGGCGACGAGTCTGCGCCGGCCGTCGGTCGCGGTCTCGGTGGCGAAAGCCGACGGCTTCTGCGCGTCGACGCCGCCGACGCCGAGCGGCACGAAGAACCAGAACGCGGCATACAGCAACGCACCCAGGCCGTCCGCCATGAACAGGCCGACGAAGACGAGCCGCACCCAGATGACGGGCAGGCCGAGATGCCCGGCGAGCCCCCGCGCCACGCCCCCGAGCCAGCGTCCGTCGCTGCTGCGGTAGAGCTTGCGCGGCGGCCGCGGTTCGACGAGTGGCGCTGCTGCGGCTTCCGGCATGCCATCGATGTTCACACGGTCGGAGCACCGGAGCATCAGGGTCGACCCCCGATACTCCCCTGATCTTCGGCAATCACCGCCTCGAACGCTTCCCCGCAGCCGCCTCAGGGCCGATATCAGGGTCCGACCAGGGTCATTCCGACTCCCGCGACGCCGACCCGCCCGTCACCATGGACACATGACAGAGCACCAGCACGCCGCGGACTCCGTGCCCGAGCCGGACGCCGTGCCCACCGCGGGCACCGCGTCCGACGCGGCATCCGCGAGCGCCGCGGGTGAGGGACCCCGCGTGCGCACGGGCGGAGAAAACGGAGAAGCGGCCCCGGCCGAGGATCCAGGCACACTCGAACCGCCGCACAGGTTCAGGCGCGAGCGCCGGCACAAGATGCTGGCCGGCGTCTGCGCCGGGCTCGGGCGGCAGTGCGACATGGACCCGGTGATCTTCCGGATCACCCTCGCCGTCCTCTCGGCGACCGGCGGCATCGGCCTCATCTTCTACGGCTTCGCCTGGCTCTTCGTCCCGTACGACGACGAGGACGAGAACGAGGTGCGCAAGCTGCTGACCGGCCGCGTGGACGGCCAGGCGCTGACGGCCGTGCTGTTCGCGCTGGTCGGCTGCGGCGTCCTGCTGACCCTGCTGAAGAACGGCGGTGTGCTGGCCTTCGCCGTGGTCCTCTCCCTCCTCCTCGCGGGCGCCGGCTACTGGTCGCGGCACCGCAGCACCCCCGACCCCGACCCGCTCGCAGCCCAGGCCGTCGCCGACGCCCCACCGGAGGCCCAGGCGCCACCGGTCCCCGCCGCTTTCTCCTCCTGGTGGCGCGAACCCATCGTCAAGGACGGCACACACGAGGGCGGCACCGGCTACCTCTGGGGCCCCCGCGACTCGCGCGACCGCGATATCGCGGCGGCGGTCAACATCAGCTTCGGCACCCCCTGGGCGAGCCGCCAGGACATACGCGCCCGACACCCCCAGCAGCCGAAGCAACGCGGCCCCCGCTGGATCGGCGGCTGGGTGTTCCTGCTGGCCCTGCTCGCGGGCGGCCTCGGCACCAGCGCCACCTGGGCGGATCAGTCGCTCGGCACCAGCCTCCAGACCGGCCTGGCCTGCGCGCTGCTCGTCCTCGGCCTGGGCATAGCGGTGAGCGCGTTCCTGGGCCGCACAGGAGCGGGCTCCATCTTCCTGGCGATCATCACCGCGGGTCTGCTGGCCGCCTCAGCGGCACTGCCCAAGGACATCAGCACGCACTGGATAGAGAGAAGCTGGCGCCCGGCGGCCGTGACCGACGTCCGGCAGCAGTACGACCTGGGCACCGGCATCGGCACTCTCGACCTGACCCGCCTGAACCTCACCGACAACCAGACGGTGACGACGAGAGCAGATGTGGGCGTGGGCCAACTCAAGGTGATCGTCCCCAAGGACGTGACCGTGGAGGTGAGCATCGACGTGGGGGTGGGCGACATCCAGCTGCCGGGCGACGACAAGCAGGACGTGGACGTGGCACCGGGCAAGCACAAGGAGCTGACCCTGACACCGCCCAAGGGCACCAAGGAGGCGGGCACGCTGGACCTCGACCTGAGCGTCGGCGTGGGGCAGGCGGAGGTGACCCGTGCTACGTCATGAGTTCCAGCCCGGCCGACTGGTCGCCGGCACCTTCCTGGCCCTCGCGGGCATCATCTACGTCGGAGACGCGGGCGACGCCTGGGAGACCCCATGGTTCGTGGTGATCCCCATGGTGATCGGCGGCCTCTGCCTGGCTGCCGCGGTGGCGCTCACGGCCCGAGGAATCCGCAGACGCCGCAGCCCCACTACTCCGCCCAGAGCCCACCCGGCACCCCCGGTCGGCCCCGGCCCCGAACTCAAACCGTGAAGCACCCCACTGACGACTGCACGGGCTACCGATAGCCCCCGGCCCGCTGCCGTCGCCGCCGGTGAAATGCGGCATCCACCGACAACATGGGGGCGCCCGCCAGTACGAGAGGCAGCCAGGCCATCAGATAGGCCAGGTCATTGCCGTAGTAGTAAGGATCGGAGGCCCAGCTCACCGTCAACCACAGGCTCAGCGAGATGAGCGCCCCACCGAGCGCCGCCAAACGGGCGAACAGCCCGATCAGCGTGCCGATGCCGACGGCCAGCTCACCGAAGGCGATCGCATAGCCGAACCCGACGGGGCTCTCCAGGGCCATGTCGACTATGGCCGGAATCGCCGAGGAGTCCCGAACGGCCCGCATCATGTCGCCGACCGAGCCCGCGCCGGAGTCCTTCATGAAGGCGCTGTCGGTGAGTTTGTCCAGGCCGGCATAGATGAAGGTGACGCCCAGAAAGACGCGGAGCGGGAGCAGTGCGTAGCGGGTGGCGGTGTCGCGCCAGTTCCGGTCGCCATCGAGGTAAGGGGGGTGCGTGTCCGTATGCATACCGTGAGTCATCGCCCGTAGCCGCCTCTCGCCCGCCGTGCCGTGACCCCTCAAAAAGACGATACGTACGCAGTGGCTGCGCCGCTCAACCCGAATTCTGGGACCTGCCCCACCCGAAGGGAACCCTGCGTCGTCCCTCGAGCCCTGACGGCCTGCGCCCCGGACCCTGCTTCGGCCCAAGAGCCTCATCCTCGGCCCCCGAACGGGCCGGATTGCCTGCACCCGCGTCGCAGAGCGGCCATGGTGGCGCACCCCCGCGGCGCCGAAGTCGCCCACGGCGGCAAGGGGACGTGCCGGGGGCGTCCGCCCGCAGTGGCCGGCGTCAAGAAACAGCGCCACCCTGCCCAACTCCCACCGCCGGTCCGAGGACGGACACCCCCCGGCACGGCCCCGACCCGCCCCCGACACCGCAGCGCCACCCGAACCCCCACCGCACAGCCACAGGCCGCCGCAGGCATCGCACCGGCCGACCACCGGAGGCCGCGTCAGTCGGTCACATCAATCGCATACCGATTGGTCTCCACCCCCGCCGCGGTAACCACCTGCACCTCCACCCGCCCAGGCTCCACCTCCACCGGCACAGGCACAGTAAGCACCGCATCCGTGGGATTGGTGAACCCCCCGCTCACCGGCACCAGCGGCACGTGCACATGCACCGCCCCGACCCGCACGACCATCCGCGAGAGCCGTTCCGCCTCCTGCGCCCCCGGCGGCACGAACCCCGCACCCCGGATCTCGATGTCGTCGCCCGTACGGATAGGCGCGTCCAGGTCCCCGGCCTCCCGCGCCCGCACCACGGAAAGGATCACCGGCCGCCCCCCTTCCGCATACTTCCCGGCCAGATAGGTGGCCGCCGAGATCAGCACGACCACCGCCAGTCCCCACGGCAGATCGGGCAACTGCTCCGGCCGCCGGCCCAGCCGCACCGCCGCGAACAGCAGCGCAACGCCACCGATCACGACGTACTGGATGTCGGCGAAAGTCCCCCGCCCCGCGTCATCCGTCAGCAGATCCGCCGCCCGGGGCCGGTCCGCCCGCAGCTTCTGCAGTCGCTGCCCGAGCACCCGCGCTCCGACGACGCGCCGCACGAGCACTGCGATCGCACAAACCACCGCGAGCACGGTCGCCACACCCGCGCCCCGCCCCAGGTCAAGGCCGGCGATCAGCGCATCGCGCTCCGCGTGTCCGGACGCCAGCGCCAGCTGTCCCACCAGCACGAGCACGGCGTACGCGACGAAGAGCACCCATGCCCCCGCCACCGCACGCGACGTGGACAGCCGGTTGTCCTCACCGATGACCGGCGCCAGCGCCCCGCCCCGCGCGCGGTGGAACCACGACGCTGCGGTCAGCGCCCCGGCCGTCACCAGCGCGGCCAGCAGTCCGGCCGTACGCGCAGCCGTCCACCCGGCACCGATCGCCGTGAACGCCTGCCCCAGGAGCAACGCCACGACCAGCGCCCAGACCACACACGCCGTACGCGACCACAGCCGCACCAGCCACGCCTCTCCCTCGGCCCGGCCCCGTTGGGCGACGAGTTCCGCGGACTGCGTCAGCTCCTCGGAGACCCACTGCCGGGAGGCGGAGGCCGAGTGGGCCACGGCCGCCGGTAGTCCCTGTCCGGCCGCGAACTCGTCCCGCTTCAGCAGGAACTCGGCGACCGCACGCCGATGCCCTGCCCGCGCCCCGTGCGGACAGTCCCCACAGGTGCAGCCGCTCCCATGCGCGCCCAGCACCGCGCCCCCCTGCCCAGCCTCCTGCACCGCCACGCCCGACGCCCGCCTTCCCGACAGCCCTCACGAACTCACGCACCCACGAACTCACGCACTCACACACTCGCGGCCCTCAGGGCCCACGCCCTGCACAGGCCCCGACAACCCTCATGGCCTTATAGCCCCATGGCCCACCGATCGGCAGCCCGATCTCAGATACCGGCCATCACCGTTTTCGGACATCGATGCCCTCGGCCATCGCCGCGCCACCGACAACTCCCGCACGACGACAGCGAATTGTCCCGCACCCGGCGCGCTCCCCACCCGGCAGGTCCCGTCGGCGCGAGTGAAGACAAGGCCACCGTGTTGACCCGGCTGCGAGAATTTCCGCATGGCCGAGATCATCCAGCGCGACGGGACCTGGGCCTTCGACGGCACAACGGTCCGGATCACGCCGGGACTCCACCGCTCCGTGCCGCTGTTCCGGCAGACGTACGGAGAGATCGCCGTGCCCCTGGAGGCCGTCGCGAGCATCGTCTTCGAGCCCGAGCGCAAGCGCGGCCGGCTGCGCATGCGGCTGCGCGAGGGCGCCGACCCGCTCCTCCAGGCGACCGGCGGCCGGCTCCCCGACCCCGCCGACCCCTATCGGCTGACGGTGGACATCGACCGTGCCGGGGCCGCCGAGTACGTCGCCGAGGAGATCCGTCGCGCGCTGCTGCTGGACCAGATCCCCACGGAGCCGGCCAGGACCTACCTCCTCCCCGGCCCGCCGGTCCCGGTCTCCGTCCGTTCCTCCGACGGCACGGTGTCCTTCGACGGCAGCCAGGTGCGGATCGACTGGTCCGACACCTCCGAGCGGGTCAAGCGGGCGACCGGCCCGCGGATCATCAGTCTTGGCGACCTCGTCCAGGTCGAATGGCTCCCCAACACCGGCTACGAGGACGGCTTCCTGCGCTTCGTGACCCGGGAGACGGTGTTCTCCAAACTGCCGCCGGAGAAGGACCCGTACGCGCTGGACCTGTGGGGCAGCGCCCGCCGTGACCTGCTCACCGCCCTGGTCGCCACCGCGGTCACCGCCCGCCTGCCGCATCCGTCCACCCGGCCCGGCGTCGAGGACCCCGCCGACCGCCGGAAGCTTGCGGCATCCGTCCCGGCCCGAGCCGACCACCACGACGTACTCCTGCGCAGGCTGCGGGAGCTGGGTGAACTGCACCGGGACGGGGTGCTCACGGACGAGGAGTTCGCGATGACGAAGGCGGTCGTCCTCCGGAGCTTCTGATCACGGCCACGGACCGCGGCACCACTGAGCGCGAAAAGCCCCCTGACCCTCAGCTCAACAGATCCGGCTCACTGCGGCTGACGTCCTGCCACAACGGCTGATAGTTGATCCACGCCACGAGATCCCCGCCCAGCTGCTCCCGCGTGGCCACCGCCTGCCGATGCTCGATGAGGACCGGACGGCCCGCCGCCCTGGCTGTCAGCTGCACCTGGCTGGAGCGTTCCATCGACAGGAACCACCAGGCCGCCGCGTCCACCGAGTCGCCGACGGTCAGCAGCCCGTGGTTGCGCAGCACGAGGGCCTTGCGCGTGCCCAGCGCGGCCGCGATGCGCCGGCCCTCCAGGGCGTCGACGGCCACGCCCGAGTAGGCGTCGTAGAGGGCGTGGTCCTCGTAGAAGGCGCAGCTCTCCTGCGTGATCGGGTCGAGGAGCTCGCCGAGCGCCGCGAGGGCCCGCCCGTGCACCGAGTGGCAGTGGGCGACCGCGACGACGTCCGGGCGGGCGGCGTGGACCTGGGAGTGCACGGTGAACGCCGCCTGGTTGACGTGGTAGCGACCCTGGATCACCTGTCCCTCGGAGTTGGCGAGCACCAGGTCGCTGACGGTGACGTGCCTGAACGGCATCCCGAACGGGTTGACCCAGAAGCAGTCGCTGAACTCCGGATCGCGCGCGGTGATGTGTCCGGAGACTCCGTCCTCGAACCCGAGCCGCCCGAAGATCCGCAGCGCGCCGGCGAGCCGCTCCTTGCGGTGCCGGCGCTCGTCCTCGACCGACTCGTGCATGGGCGGCATCGCGAACTGCAGGCGGTCGGTCGGCAGGGGCGAGGGCGGGGTGGACCCGAGGGGCGTCCCGTGCATGTGTCCTCCAGCACTGGGTTGCTTACGGGGCGGAAGTTACCGTCGGTCAGCGCAGGAAAACAGAGTTGTTCTGTAAAGATGACGCACGTAACGCCCACGGGCACCGGTTGGACGCATACCCGACAGCAGATGTCCGGTATCGGCGCCACACTCACCGTATGACAGCGAACTGGGCAACCTTCACCGCGGCCGAGCCGGACCTCGCCCGCATCGCGGAGGACCGCTTCGGCGCCTTTACGCACCATGTCCTCGCCACTCTCCGCAAGGACGGCTCCCCGCGCACCACCGGTCTGGAGGTCCGTTTCCTGAACGGCGAGCTGTGGCTCGGCATGATGCCGGACTCGCTCAAGGCTCTCGACCTGCGCCGCGACCCGCGCTTCGCGCTCCAGGCGAACCCCGGGGAGGGGCAGTCCATGGGCGGAGGTGACGTACGGATCGCCGGGCGGGCGATCGAGGTCGAGGACCCCGGGACGAAGGCCGCATACGGCGAAGAGGTGGAACCGCCGGAGCCGTTCCACCTCTTCCGTACCGAGCTCACCGAGGTCGTGAGGACCTCCATCGAGGACGACAAGTACCTCGTCGTCCAGATCTGGCAGCCCGGCCGGCCCCTGCGCACGATCAAGCGCACCTAGGGCCTGCCCCACTCAACAGGGGCCTACTCCCACTCGATGGTGCCCGGCGGCTTCGAGGTCACGTCGAGGACGACGCGGTTGACGTCCCGCACCTCGTTGGTGATCCGCGTCGAGATCTTCGCCAGCACGTCGTACGGCAGCCTCGACCAGTCGGCGGTCATGGCGTCCTCGCTCGACACCGGCCGCAGGACGATCGGGTGACCGTAGGTCCGGCCGTCACCCTGCACGCCCACGCTGCGGACGTCCGCGAGCAGGACCACCGGGCACTGCCAGATGTCACGGTCGAGGCCGGCGGCCGTGAGCTCCTCGCGGGCGATGGCGTCGGCCTCGCGCAGGAGGTCGAGACGCTCCTTGGTCACCTCGCCGACGATGCGGATGCCCAGGCCCGGGCCCGGGAACGGCTGGCGCTGGACGATCTCGTCCGGGAGGCCGAGCTCCTGGCCGACCATCCGGACCTCGTCCTTGAACAGCTTGCGCAGCGGCTCGATCAGCTGGAACTCGAGGTCCTCGGGGAGGCCGCCCACGTTGTGGTGGGACTTGATGTTGGCGGTGCCGGTGCCGCCGCCGGACTCGACCACGTCCGGGTACAGGGTGCCCTGGACGAGGAACTCCACCGCCGGGCCCTCGTCCGCGATGATCTCGGCCTGCGCCTGCTCGAAGACCCGGATGAACTCCCGGCCGATGATCTTCCGCTTCTCCTCGGGGTCCGAGACCCCGGCGAGCGCCTTGAGGAACCGCTCCTCCGCGTCCACGACCTTCAGCTGTACGCCGGTCGCGGCCACGAAGTCCTTCTCGACCTGCTCGGTCTCGCCCTTGCGCATCAGGCCATGGTCGACATATACGCAGGTCAGCTGGGAGCCGATGGCCTTCTGCACCAGCGCCGCCGCGACCGCGGAGTCGACGCCGCCGGACAGGCCGCAGATGGCGCGCCGGTCGCCGACCTGCTCGCGGATGGCCGCGACCTGCTCCTCGATGACATTGCCGGTGGTCCAGTCCGGCTTCAGGCCCGCGCCGCGGTACAGGAAGTGCTCCAGCACCTGCTGGCCGTGCGTGGAGTGCATCACCTCGGGGTGGTACTGGACGCCGTACAGCTTGCGCTCGTCGTTCTCGAAGGCGGCGACCGGGACGACGTCCGTGGAGGCCGTCACCGTGAAGCCCTCGGGGGCGGCGGAGCAGGCGTCGCCGTGCGACATCCACACGTGCTGCTCGGCCGGGGTGCCCTCGAAGAGGGTGGAGGACGACTTCGAGACATGCAGATCCGTACGGCCGTACTCGCGCGCGCCGGTGTTGTCGACCGTCCCGCCCAGGCTGGTCGCCATGAGCTGGAAGCCGTAGCACATGCCGAAGACGGGGACGCCGGCCTCGAAGAGGGCGCGGTCGAGCTGCGGGGCGCCCTTCTCGTACACGGACGAGGGGCCGCCGGAGAGGATGATCGCCGCCGGGTTCTTGGCGAGCATCTCCTGGACCGGCATGGTGCTCGGCACGATCTCGCTGTAGACCCGGGCCTCGCGGACGCGACGGGCGATGAGCTGGGCGTACTGCGCACCGAAGTCGACGACCAGGACGGTGTCGGGGGCGGCTGCGGGGTTCGCTGATGACACGGGTTGCCTTCCGGCGGTGAGCGAGGTGTGTGTGGGGCCGAGTCTACCGGGGTCCGCGGGGCCCCTCCCGGGGCAAGCCCCGTCTCAGGATGCGAACCGCTTTGGACTCCCCGGAGCGGCACGGCATACTGACCCCATGCTCACGCACCCGACCTTCCTCTTTACCTATGGCAACCGGCCCACCGGCTGCCATGGTCGTGCTGCTTGAGCAACTGACAAGCGACTTCCCAGGCGCCCCGGGCCGACAAGGTCCGGGGCGCCTGGCGTTTGCGGATCCTGCCGCTCCGGGGTGGCCCCACCTCTACAGGAGCCCGAATGACTGCCACCGCCACCGCCACCGAGAAGACCGGCGCCCGCACCCTTGAGGCCGCCGACGTGATCACCGGTGCCCGTGAACGCATCGACGCCCTCGACGACCGGATCATCGGTCTGATCCAGGAACGCATGGCCGTCTCCGCGGTGATCCAGGAGGCGCGGATCACCTCGGGCGGGCGGCGCGTGAACCTCTCCCGCGAGATGGAGATCCTCAACCACTTCAGCGAGGCGCTGGGCAAGCAGGGCACGACGCTGGCGATGACGCTGCTGGAGCTGTGCCGCGGCAAGATCTGAATCAACGTTCCGGGGACAGACGTACGCATCGGCTCTCACCCGCTCGGAGCGTGACGCCGCCCGGGACCCTTCGTTGGTACCGGTGTCCGTGCCAGCCAGGGGCGGCCCGAAAGAACCACGCGTGGCTCGCTGGAGCGACGTGGCGTACGGATCGTCCCGTGCGTCGTGGGACCTCGCTCCAGGAAAGTGACCGGACGGCAGGGGACAGCAGCCCGGTCACCCAAGAGAACGGTCGGCTCCGGGGACGCCCGGGGCCGGCCTGCGGAAAGGGCGAGAAGGAGTAACGCCGGGATCGAGCGGTTGCGGTGGCCGAGCCCGTCCAGCACGATGCGTAGAAAGCTCCAAGTCCCTCCGTGGACACCTGCAACTTCCTCGGCCCGGCCGTGCCCTGACGCACTGCCAGAGTCGAGACCCACAGGCCAGCGGCGCAATCCCCCGGCGCCGCTCCCCAGGCACCGACGCTGCCCTGACGTCGGTGCTGACGAAAGAAGGGCCCCGCGGCTCCGTCCCGCGGGGCCCTTCTCATGCCCGTCCCGTGCCCAGCCGCCCCGCTCCGGTCGTACGGGTCGACCACGGCGCCGGAGGCCTGGGGACTCGCGTACAGGTCGGCCTCGAACTTCGGGGCGGTGGCGGGTCTGGGTCCCTCGGACGGCTCGTCGGTCGCCGTGGCGTGCTCTTCCTCTCAGCGGGCTGCAGGGCATGTGATGCAGGCCACATAAGAAACTTGTTAGTGACCGTGCAACCATTCGCAGCCGTCACTGATCAAACCGTGCGTACCAAGGGCCACTCCCGCGCCCCACACGCGGAGGCCTCCCTGTATGCGCGTGCTGCGAGATCGCAGCACTCCGGACTTTCGAGGTCTTCATGAAGCTTCGCCGTGCCCTGGCCGCTGCGGCCGCGACGGCAGTGATAACGCCGGTCGCACTGCTCGCGGCGCCGGCCGCGTACGCGACCGACGACGAGCCCGCCACCGCCACGCCGAGCGTGTCCGAGTCGGCGACCGTGAGCGAGTCGCCGAGCGAGAGCGCGACCGAGAGCGCGTCGCCCACCGCATCCGCTCCCGCCCCCACCGCGTCCGTGAGCGAGTCGCCCACAGCGTCGGCTCCGGCACCGAGCACGTCCGCCACCGAGTCCGCCAGCCCGTCGGCGAGCGCCTCCACTCCCGAGGAGTCGGAGGACCCGGGCGAGGAGCCGTCCGCCTGCGAAGACTCCAAGGTCGACGTCAGCATCACGGGTCTGCCCGGCAAGATCTCCGCGGGCAGCGGCTGGCACAAGTTCTCGCTGAACGTCCTGAACAACTCCGACTCGACGCTGGGCGACCTCGACTTCTTCGCCGGGGCTTCCCCCGACGCGGAGGGCATGGACCTGTTCCAGAGCAAGCAGGTCGAGCTGCAGGCCTGGGACCCTGAGAACAAGGTCTGGGTGACCCTCGACGAAGGGGGCTACGCGGTTGGGTACGTCGGCTACACCGACGAGCTGAAGCCCGACTACGAGGTCAACATCCCGATGCGGATCAACGTGAAGTCCAGCGCCCCCGCCGGCGCCGGCTTCACCCTCGGCGCGACCATCTACGGTGACGCCGACGACGAGTGCATCGGCTTCGGCGAGGTCGCGTACAAGTTCCAGATCGTGGCCGCCGGCACGGACACGGACGGCACCAAGCCGCAGGAAGGCGGCAAGGCCCCCGTCACGGACAAGGAGCCGAGCAGCAACACGCCGGAGGTCACCGGCAACCTCGCCGAGACCGGCGCCGACTCCAACCTCCCGGTCATCGGCACCATCGGTGGCGTCGCCATCCTCGCTGGTGCGGGCGTCGTGTTCGCCATGAAGCGCCGCAAGGTCGGTGCGGAGGCCTAAGCCTCACCGAAGCTCCACGCAAGACGGAGAAGGACCTGCGCTCGGAGGGGGGCGCAGGTCCTTCTTTGTTGTCGGCTGTCGCGTCGCGGCCGTTACTTCTTCGGCGGCACCGCCGGCATCCCGAGGAACGGCAGCTTCAGGGCCCCGAAGGCCTCCGCCGGCACCACCGGGGACTTCGGCTCGACGGGCTTGAGGCGTTCGTACGCCGCTCCCTGCGCGGGGCGCTGATCCGCCTCGTCCTTGTTGGGCCAGTACGACATCGCCCGCTCGGCCTGTGCGGTGATCGTCAGGGAGGGGTTGACGCCGAGGTTGGCGGACACCGCCGCTCCGTCGACGACCGAGATGCCGGGGTGGCCGTACAGACGGTGATACGGGTCGAGTACGCCGGTCTCGGGCGAGTCGCCGATCGGGCAGCCGCCGAGGAAGTGGGCGGTGAGGGGGGTGCCCATCAGCTCGCCGACGTTGGAGCCGGCGAAGCCGTTGATGTCGGCCGCGAGTACCGAGGCGGCCTCCGAGGCGGCCTTGATCTGCTTGGGGTTGGGGGCGCCGTGGCCCTGGCGGGCGGTCAGCAGGCCCTTGCCCACGCCGTCCGGCTTCAGATACGTCGTGAGCGAGTTGTCCAGCGACTGCATCACCAGGCCGATGATGGTCCGCTCCGACCAGCGGCGGTTGGACAGGGAACGCATGACGAGGAGGGGATGGCGGGCCGCGTTCGCGAGCCAGGCGCCGACCCGTGAACGGCCGTCCACGTAGGGCACTTGCAGGATCGACAGGCCGCCCATCGAGTTGGAGCCCCTGCCGTAGCGGACCGGCTCGATGTGGGTGTTCGCGTCGGGATGGATCGAGGACGTGATGGCGACTCCGCGCGTGAAGTCGACCTTCGGCTGCCCCGTCGCCTTGCGGTAGCGCCGGTTGTCGGTCTGCGCGCCGACCAGGGCCTCCGAGTTGGTGCGGGTCAGCTCGCCCAGCTTCGGCGAGAGGTACGGCAGTTGGCCGCCCGCCTTCATCCGGTGCAGCAGGGTCTGGGTGCCGTAGGTACCGGCGGCGAGGACGACCTTGCGGGCCTTGAACAGCCTGCCCTTGCCCTTCTTCCCCCGGTCGGTCGGCAGGGTCGCCACCGCGAAGCCGCCCTGTGAGTCGTCCGTGACCGAGACGACCGTCGTCAGGGGGTGGACCACCGCACCCGCCTTCTCGGCCAGGTAGAGGTAGTTCTCGTTGAGGGTGTTCTTCGCACCGTGCCGGCAGCCGGTCATGCACTCACCGCACTCGGTGCACGCCTTGCGCGCCGGGCCCGCCCCGCCGAAGTAGGGGTCCGACACCTCTTTGCCGGGCTCGGCCCTCGACTCCCCCTCGGCGTCCTTGCCGTCGCCGAAGAACACGCCGACCGGCGCCATGTGGAAGCTGTCGCCGACGCCCATCCGCTCGGCAGCCGCCTTCAGGTGGACGTCCGACGGGGTCATCGTCGGGTTGATCCGTACGCCGAGCATGCGCTGCGCCTGGTCGTAGTACGGCTTCAACTCCTCCTGCCAGTCGGTGATGTCACGCCACTGGGGGTCGTCGAAGAAGGCCTTCGGCGGTACGTAGAGCGTGTTGGCGTAGTTCAGTGAGCCGCCGCCGACGCCCGCTCCCGCCAGCACCATGACGTTGCCCAGCAGGTGGATGCGCTGGATGCCGTACATGCCGAGCTTGGGGGCCCACAGGTAGTTCTTCAGGTCCCAGGAGTTCTTGGGGAGGGTCTCGCGGGTCCAGCGGCGGCCGGCTTCGAGGACACCGACGCGGTAGCCCTTCTCCGTCAGGCGCAGCGCCGTCACGGACCCGCCGAATCCCGATCCGACGACGATGACGTCATAGTCGTATCCGGAGCCGTCGTCCTGTTTCTGGGCAGAGTTCTCCTGTGACACTTGCTCTCCTCATTGAAAGCGGTGAAGCGGCGGTGCGGTCGAGCGGGTTCTAGCGGAAGCGGAATGCCTTCATCAGGCGCAGGCTCCGGCTCATGAACTGCGCGTACTTCTCGTCGTCCATCCCCAGCGACGGCGCCATCGGCAGCAGCCGCTGCTGGGCGACCGTCTGGGCCTCCGTGTACTTGAGGATGCCCTCGGAGCCGTGGCGGCGCCCGAGGCCGGAGTCCTTCATGCCGCCCATGGGCGACTGGACGCTGCCGTATGCGGGGGCATAGCCCTCGTTGACGTTGACCGTGCCGGTGCGCAGGCGGGCGGCGACCGCGCGACCGCGGCTGCCGTCCTTCGTCCAGACCGACGAGTTGAGGCCGTACGGCGTGGAGTTGGCGAGTTCGATCGCCTCCTCCTCGGTCCTGAAACGGTATATGGAGACGACCGGGCCGAAGGTCTCCTCGGAGCAGACGGCCATCGGCGCCTCGACGCCGTCGAGGATCGTCGGCTCGAAGAAGTACGGGCCGATGTCGGGACGGGCGGTGCCACCGGCGACGAGCTTCGCGCCCTTGGCCACGGCCTCCTCCACGTGCCGGGTGACCGTCTCCAGCTGGCGTTCGCCGACCAGGGAGCCCATGTCGGCGCCGTACGCGAGGGACTTGCCGAGCCGCATCGCCTTGGTGCGGGCGGCGAAGCGCTCCACGAAGGCGTCGGCGACGGACTCGTGGACGTACAGGCGCTCGATGGAGATGCACAGTTGGCCGGCGGAGGAGAAACAGGCGCGGACGGCGCCGGCGGCGGCCTTCTCCACGTCGGCGTCCTCAAGGACCAGCATCGCGTTCTTGCCGCCCAGTTCGAGCGAGACGCCGACCAGGCGGGCGGCGGCGCCCTGGGCGACCTCGCGGCCGGTGCGGGTGGAGCCGGTGAACGAGACGTAGTCGGCGTGCTTGACGACCTCGGGGCCGATGACCGGCCCCTCGCCGAGGACGACCTGGAAGACGTCGGCGGGGAGCCCCGCCTCGATGAGCAGGTCACGGGCCCACAGGGCGGTCAGGCAGGTCTCGGTGTCGGGCTTCATCACGACCGCGTTGCCCGCGACGAACCCCGGGAGCGCGTCGCCGACCGAGAGCTCCAGCGGGTAGTTCCAGGGTGCGATCTGGCCGACGACACCGCGCGGGTGGCGCAGTTCGGTGACCTTCGTGAGCGTGGGCATGGCGCCCGCGTGCCGCTTCGGCTTCAGATAGGAGGGCGCCTTACGGCCGTAGTGGCGGGCCGCGACGGCTACGGCCTGCACCTCCTCGTGGGCGTGCAGGCGGGCCTTGCCGGTCTCCAGCTGGATGAGGTCGAGGACCTCGGCCTGGCGTTCGAGCACCAGGTCGTGGAAGCGGAGCAGAACGGCGGCACGCTGCCGTACGGGGACCTGTGCCCAGACCGCCTGGGCCTTCCGGGCCGCCTCGAACGCCTTCTGCACGTCCTCGGGCGTGGATTCGGGCAGGTCGGCCAGCTTCTCGCCGGTGAACGGCGTGTGGTTCGCGGTACGGCCGGAGCCGGCCACGCCCTTGGTGAGCTGTGCCACCAGCTCGGGGGTCACCACGTCGGCGGCGGTGCGGGCGCCCTCCGGTGCGGGGGCGAGGGGGTTCGTGCCGGTCTTGGCCGGGGCCTGCGCGTCCGTCATGAGCCGCAGAGTATGCCGCGACGGAGGCTTTGTGTACCCGTCGGTAACGGGGATTCACCGAGTGCTCACATGCTGCCAGTGTCCACTGGCAGTAAACGCGCTGATCAGGGCGTTGCGCGGGGACGAGGAGGTGGCGCTTAGTCCGGTCCGATCTCAAGTCGGTCACGGGCGCCCTTGAAGACCGCGGTGCCCTTCTTCTCCGTGGGCGTGCCCTTGGGCATGTCGACGCGCAGCTCGTACATGCGGTCGTCGCCGGTGACCACGAACAGCTGCATGACGCGGGTCGGGGACTCCTCCTTGTTGTAGGTGATGTCGGAGAGGACGGCGTCGTAGCCCTTGAAGGTGGTGCGTGTGGACTGGCCGCTCGCGTCGTGGTTGTAGCTGTTCCAGGTGTCGAGCGCCTGCTCCGCCTGGTCCAGCAACGGGCGGGGCGACTTGTCCCACAGGGTGAGGCGCACCTGGACGAGACCGATGTCGTAGACGACGAGCCGGGGCTGCTCGGTGGTGCTGCCTTCCCGCGCCATCTCCTTGTACTCGGCCGGGAGGGAGAGCACGGCGTCCATCTCCTTCTCCCGGTGCGCGAGCCAGGCACCGGCGGTGGGGGTGGAGCTGACGCGGGGGCGGGGGCTCGAGGTGCTCGGCGCCAAGGGGGCCGAGGAGTAGACGGGGTTCATCTCCTTGGGGTCGTCGCCCTTGTCGACGAGGAAGGAGGAGGTGGTGGTGAACCAGGTGCCGGCCACGAGGAGGACGCCGAGAACGGCGACGGGAAGGGGGCGCAGCCAGGAGCGGGCCCCGGGCGCCCCGGGCCTCGAGGGAGTCACGGAGGCGGTTGCCGGTTCGGGCAGTGCTTCCGGGGGCGCGTCCGGGGGCCCGTCCGGGGGCGCGTCCGGGGGCGCGTCCGGGGTTGCTCCGGGCGTCGCTTCAGAGCCCGGCAGACCCTGCTCGCCCGCCGTTTCCGACGCCTCCGACGCCTCCGTTTCGGAAGGTGCCCGTTCGGAAGCCGCACGTTCGGAAGCCGCCGCGCCCGAGAGCCGTATCGTCCCCGCGTCCTCCGTGAACTCCCGCAGCGCCGAAGCGTCCTGGGGTCCCACCCCCGCCGAACCCCCGGCGGGCTCGGGCACCGGCCACCCCTGCGCGACCGCCTCCAGCACGGCGCCGACATCCTCCGCGTCGGGGCGCAGCTCGGGATCCTTCACCAGCAGCCGCACGATCAGCGACCCCAGCGGCCCCGCCTGTTTCGGCTCGGGCGGGTCGGCGGCGAGGATCGCGGCGAGCGTGGACTCCAGGGTCGTACGGCGGAAGGGCGACCAGCCCTCCACGGCGGCGTACAGGAGCACGCCCAGCGACCACAGGTCGGAGGCCGGGCCGGCGCCGCGGCCGGACATCCGCTCGGGGGCGATGAATTCCAGGGAGCCGACGAACTCGCCGCTGACGGTGAGAGATTCCTCGCCCTGGATGTGGGCGATGCCGAAGTCGGTGAGGACGACGCGGCGGTGGGCGCCGAGCAGCACGTTGGCGGGCTTGACGTCGCGGTGGACGATTCCGACGGCGTGCGCGGCGCGCAGGGCACCGAGGACGGCGACGCCGATGCGGGCGGCCTCGGCTGCCTCCACCGGGCCGCGCTGGAGGAGCTCGTGCAGGGACTCGCCGCGGACCAGCTCCATGACGATCCAGGGCAGTCCGTCCTCCTCCACGACGACGTCATGGATGGAGACGGCGGCCGGATGGTCGACGCGGGCGGCGGCGCGGGCTTCGCGGTAGAGGCGGTGGGCGGCCCGTTGATGGCCCGCGTCCTGCGGGTCGCCGGCCAACCTCGGTTGTTTGACGGCTACTTCACGGTCCACCAGCTCGTCGAGTGCCCGCCAGACGGTGCCCATGCCGCCGGAGCCGATGCGCTCGACCAGGCGGTAACGCCCGCCGATCACACGGCCCTTGGGGCCGGTGCCGCCCCCGTCGCTACTCATGCCCCATGCCTACCTTGCGGGGCGGGCCCTTGGCCAGTTCAGAGCTTGCCGATGTCCAGGTTCGCGATGGTCGTCCGCGCCACCTCGCGTCCTCGGTCGGTGAAGTCGCCCTTGCCCGGGTAGCTGATCGTCACCTTGTACATGTCGCCCGCCGTGGTCTTGTAGTAGAAGATCTTCAGCTCGCGGGGGCGGGGGTTCTCGGTGTCGTCGGTGGTGTACTCGACCGTGTTCTCGGCGGACTGCTTGCCCTGGTACGTGGTCTGCTGCGTGTCGGTCTTGGGGCCTTCGGGCATGTCGAGGTCGTAGCTGCCCTGCTCCTTGAACGTCTCGTTGTCGGCGTACATCTCGGCCGCCGCGGAGTTCTTGATCTGGTTCGAGGTGTCCTCGGTCTTGCGGGCGAGTTTCACACGGATCCAGATGCTGCCGCTCCAGTCGGAGTACGTGACCCAGTTCTTGTCCGTGTCGTCGGCGTCCGGCCTGGCGACCTGGTAGGCCGCGGGCACCTTCAGGGTGACCCCCAGCTTCGGGTGCGCCCGCTGCGCCCAGCCGTCCGGCGTGGACCCCGCGAACGGATCCGCGATCACCAGATACGCCGCCACCGCCCCCGCGACGACCGCCGCGCCGATTCCGAGCAGCGCCTTGCGCCCCAGCAGGATGCCGCCCTTGGCGCCCTCCGCGACCCGCACGATCTGCGTCGTCGGGGCCGGAGCCGGCGGGTTCGCCGTCTGCTCCAGCAGCGCACGCGTCTGCGCGGCGTTCGGGCGGCGGGCCGGGTCCTTCTGGAGCAGGCCGTTGATGGCCTCGGCGAGCGGGCCCTGCGCGGCGGCGGGCGGCGCGGGCGTGGCGTTGAGGACCGACTGGAGGGTCGCCGGGGTGTTGCTGCGGCGGAACGGCGAGACGCCCTCCGTCGCCGCGTACAGGAGAACGCCCAGGGACCACAGGTCGCTCGCCGGTCCCGGGCGCTGGCCGAGGACCCGCTCCGGCGCGATGTACTCGGGCGAGCCGACGAAGCCGCCGGTGTCGGTGAGGTTGGTCTCGCCCTCGATCTGGGCGATGCCGAAGTCGGTGAGGACGACGCGGTCATGACGGCCGAGCAGGACGTTGTCCGGCTTCACGTCGCGGTGCAGGATGCCCGCCGCGTGCGCGGCCTCCAGCGCGCCGAGGACTTCGAGGCCGATTCTCGCCGCGTCCCGGGCGCCGAGCGTGCCTTCTTGCAGCGCGTCGCCCAGCGTACGGCCCTGCACCAGCTCCATCACGATCCATGGCTGGCCGTCCACGACCGCGACGTCATGCACGTTCACGACCGCCGGATGGTCGAGCCGGGCCGCGGCTCGGGCCTCGCGGCGCATCCGCTCGAAGGCGTTGGCGCGTTCGCGATCGGGAAGATGATCCGGTACGCGGGGCTCCTTGACGGCGACTTCGCGGTCCACCGTCTCGTCCTTGGCGCGCCAGACGGTGCCCATGCCGCCGTGCCCGAGCTTGGCGAGCAGCCGGTATCGGCCCGCTATCAGACGTCCGGTACCGGGGTCCGGGGTGGGTGGTGTGGCGGGGTGGGCGGGTGAAGGGGAGGGAGCGGACGGGGCGGGCCCGGCGGGTACGGGCTGAGGCGCCCCGGGCTGGTGGGGCGCAGCCTGCTGCGGTACGGCTTGCTGCGGTACGGCCCGAGTGGGTGACGCGTACGGGTTGTCCGGGTGGGGAACGGCACCGGGCGGGTTCGCCTGCGGTGGTTGCAGTTCAAAACTCGTCGGCTCGTCGGGCCGGTAAGGGGGTCCCCCGTTGCTGCTCATGCGTCCATCCATATCGCGGCAAGCGCCTGGGTATCCAGCGGGAACGCTTTCCGGTCACAGAGCCGTGACTCAGCTCGCAACTTATCTCCGCTTTATCCGAGGTTGGTCGGCGCGAGGGGTGCGGAGGCGGAGGTGGCGCGGGGTGAGAGGGGGGTGGTGAGGGTGCTGGACGGGCGGGGGCGGGGTGTGCCGGAGGGGGTGGCCGCGCCGGGCTTGGTGGCGGGGCTCGCCGTACCGGGTCTGCCGGACAGGCTCGCCGTACCGGGCCTGCCCGACGGGCTCGCCGTACCGGGCCTGCCCGACGGGCTCGCCGTGCCGGGTCTGGCGGACGGGCTCGCCGTACCGGGGCTGCCGGACAGGCTCGTCGTACCGGGTCTGCCGGACGGGCTCGTCGTACCGGGTCTGGCGGACGGGCTCGCCGTACCGGGGCTGCCGGAGGAACTCGGCGTACCGGGTCGGCTGGAGGCGCTCGGTGTGCCGGTCGGCCCGGCCGACGTCCCCGAGGCGCTCGGTGTGCCGGTCGGTCCGGCCGACGTCCCCGAGGCGCTCGGGGTGCCGGTCGGCCCGGCCGACGTCCCCGGCGTCGAGCTGGGCGGCACCACACCCCCGTCCCCGCCCCGACTCACCAGCAGGGCCGCCGCCGACACCCCAGCGACCGCCATCGCGGCGACCAGCACGACGGTGGCCAGCTTGCTGCGCGTCGAGTACGGGCTCTCCCCACCGCGGACCGTGCGCACGGCGGACCTGCCGAACCGTTTCTCCGCAGGCATGCGCCCCGTCTCCAGGAACTCCCGCAGCATCCGCTCGGCTGCCTCCGCGGCCAGCCGCAGACCCGGATCCCGCTCCAGCAGCCCCTGAACGACCGGCAGGATCGGCGCCGCCTGCGTGGGCGGACATATCTCGTCGGACACGACGGCGAGCACGATGCCGCTCAACGAGTCGCGCCGGAAAGGCGATTCACCGCTCAGGGCCGCGCACAGCAGCGCGCCCACCGACCACAGGTCGGACGCCGGCCCGGTCCTGGAGTCGGACATCCGCTCCGGCGCGGTGTACTCGGGCGAGCCGACGAAGGCCCCGGACTCGGTGAGCGTGGTCGCTCCGGCCACCTGGGCGATGCCGAAGTCGGTGAGGACGACGCGGTCGGTGCCGTTCTCGATGAGCACGTTGGCCGGAGTGATGTCGCGATGCAGGACGCCGGCCGCGTGGGCCGTCTGCAACGCGCTCAGCAGGTCGGCGCCGATCCGGGCGGCCTCCGGTGCGTCCACGGGGCCGTGCGCCGCCATCCGGTCGGCGAGGGAGTCTCCGTCCACCAGTTCCATCACGATGTACGGGCGTTCGTCGTCCTCCAGGATGTCGTGGACGACGATGACGTGCGGATGGCTCAACTGCGCCACCGCCTGGGCCTCGCGCAACGTGCGCTCACGCGCCCGCCGTGCCTCGTCCGCGGAGAGCGTCTCGTCGAGGGGGAGCTCTTTTACGGCCACCCTTCGTCCGAGCAACTGATCGGTCGCCTGCCATACGACACCCATGCCGCCGCGACCGAGCCTCGCCTCGAGACGGTAACGCCCCGCGATCACACGGAAGTTGGCTCCCTCGGTCCCCATGCGCCCCATCATGCAGCACCGGACGGATCGACTCCGGGGCGCCGATCGGCCAACTATGCAAAGCAGCAAAGGGTTTCAAAAGCCGCGGGACGCTCGCCGGGGGCGGGGGGCTTGGGTGCCGGGCCGGTGGGGTTGGGTTCAGCGCGGGGGGTTGTGAGGGGCTCGGGCGCGCGTGCCGCAAGGACGCGGGAGACGCGCGCTCCGCGTCGGATGCCGTACGCCACGAGTAGCCTCGGGAGCAGGGGAGGCCCGCAATGCCTCGGCCCCCGCGCGCCAGGCACCTCCGGCCTGGCACTCAGCGAGAACTCACGGGAGCCGCGCGCCGCGGAAGCATCGGGCCCCGCACCCCAGGAAGGTCCGACCGCCCCGCAAGCCTCCTGGTGCCCCCGCAAGCCTCCCACCCGCAAGGCCCGCAAGGCCCAGGCAGCTTCAGGAACTCAGGAGCTGCCGGCGCCGCTCGCCTGCCACCCCTGCAGCACCGCCGTGAACTGCTTGCGTGCCGTTGCCCAGTCCGGCTCGGGCGAGGACATGTAGATCGCGTACTCCGTGCCGTCCCGGTCGATGTACGCCTGGTCGATGGCGCGGCGCGGGCCGGGGAACGGGGTGTCCTTGGCCAGCGCGGTCCACGTGTACTCCCACAGGGCGCCCTCGCGGTCGCGGTAGAGGTTCTCCTTCAGATACGCGGTCCGGTAGTCGACCAGCTTCTGCCCCACCTGGTCCTCCAGGTCACGCATGTGGTCGTAGGCTTTCGCGAAGTCGGGCGAGGTGTCGACGGCGATGCGGACGAAGTGCTCGCCCCCGTCAGGCGTGTAGTCGACCTGCTTCAGGCCGTCGACCTCCTTGCCGACCACCTCCCGCTCCCAGCCCGTGGGCAGGTAGAGGCTGAAGCCGAGAGGGTCCTCGTAGCGCTTCCAGGACGACGGAACGCCGGCCTCCGGGCGCGCCGTCTCGCTCGACGTGGAGCCGGGCGAGGAAGCAGCGGGCGTGCCCCCGCTCCCCGGGCCCCATCTGTGCAGCACCACAGCGGTGCCCCCGCCGATGATCGCGGCGATCGCGACGACGAGGGCGAGCGTGCGCAGCCGACGGCGTCTGCGCGGCGGCCGGGCGGGGGCGGCACCCGTGCCGGTGCCCGGGGTGGCGTACTGCGGGCCGATGGTCGTGGGCCCGTTCATCGGCGGGTACGGCGTACCGGTCACCGCCGTCTGCGCCCCGGTGGGCACGGGCGCCCCGGCGGGCCCGGACCCCGTGCGCGCCTCCGGCTCGTACCGCGTGTGCTGCGTGGGGACGTACACCTGCGCCGCGCTGGGCCGCCGTCCCTCCGCCGCCTCGGCCAGCATCTGCTCGGCCTCGGCGGCGCCGGGCCGGGTGGCCGGATCCTTGCGCAGCAGGGCGCTGATCACGGGCGCGAGCGCGCCGGCGTGCTGCGGATCGGCGGCTTCCTCCTCGACAACGGCCTGCATGGTGCCCAGCGGCGAGGTCCGGCGGAAGGGCGAGCGGCCCTCCACGGCCGTGTAGAGCGTCGCGGCGAGCGCCCACAGGTCGGAGGAGGGGCCCGGGTCGTGGCCGCGGACGCGCTCGGGGGCGAGGTAGTCGACGGAGCCGACGACCTCTCCGGTGCGCGTGATGGTGGAGTCGCCCTCGATCTGGGCGATGCCGAAGTCGGTCAGCAGGACGCGGCCGTCCTCGGAGAGCAGGACGTTGCCGGGCTTGACGTCGCGGTGCAGGACCCCCGCGGAGTGCGCGGCGCGCAGCGCCCGCAGCACCCACAGGCCGATACGGGCGGCCTCGGTCGGCTCGACACGTCCGTTCTCCTTGACCGCGTCGGCCAGGGAGTGCCCCTCGACCAGCTCCATCACGATCCACGGCCGGCCGTCGTGCTCCAGCACGTCGTGCACCGTGACGACGGCGGAGTGGTTGATGCGCGCGGCGGCGCGCGCCTCGGCGCGGGTGCGGGCGAGCAGCCGCTCCTGGTCGCTCTCGGAGACGTAGAGCGCGGCGGTCAGCTCCTTGATCGCCACGCCCCGATGCAGCACCTCGTCATGCGCACGCCACACCCGGCCCATGCCGCCGCTGCCGATCGCGTCGGCGAGCCGGTAGCGGCCCGAAATGAGCTGGCCCTGCATCTGATTCACGTTGCCCCGCAATGCTCTTGACAGGGTCAGGTTAAGGACCGGTCGACTCGACGGGAACCACGGGGGTGCCAAGGAGACCCCACTGTGATGGTTGTCGCTTTCGCCGCGGCGAAGCAACCACCAAGCCCCTGTCACACAGGGTTTGCGCCGGAAATCAGCCGGTGACCTGATAGGACGCCGACGCCTGCTCGAACAGCCGCGTCACCTCGTCCCGCTCGGCCTCCGGGCCGCGCACCTGCACGACGTGGTACTTCCCGTCGATCAGGATCGCGACATTGCGCACGAAGATCTCGCGCCCCTGGTCGTCGGTCCAGGTGAACTGCCCCTCGGCCATCGTCCGCTCGCCCACCTGAATGGTCTTCAGCCCACTGGAGGAGGCCCAGCTGGAGTCCCGGTACGGCTGCAACTCCCGCTCGTGCTCCCGCTGGTAGACCATCGGGTCGCTGCCGTACTGCGCCGTGGTGTCCCGGCCCGGTACGACGATGAGGTCGAAGTCGCCGTGCGCGTACACCACCTGCCCGCGCCCGTTCTCCGGCGTGCGGTCCCAGCCGTTGGCCACGGCGACCTGGAACCCGGCCGAGTCCTTGTACAGGGTGAAGCCGTCCGGGACCTCGGGGCCGTTCGTCTGCGTCTCAGTCGAACCGGCCGACTCCGAAGGGCTGTTGTCGGACGCCGGGGAAGTCTGGTCGGGCCGCGGCTCGCTGCTCGCGTCGGCGGACCGGTCGGGAGCCTCGCTCGCCTGTCCGGCCGCGCCGGTGCGATCGGCGTCCGCAGTGGCGCCGTCGCCCTGGTCGGCCTTCGGCATGAACAGCATGGCGTACGCGATCGCCGCGGCCATGCCGAGCAGGACGAGCACCAGCAACGTACGTCCGAGCCTGCGCGGCGAAGACGCCGGCTCCTGCTTGGCCCGCTTGTGCCGCCCGTGATGCGCGGGCAGCCCGGCCCGGCGCCGGCGCACCAGTTCGCCCCGGCGCCGCACGATCGGCAGCCGGTTCGGGTCGGCCGGCGGGGCAGCGACGACATGCGCACCGGCCTCCGGCTCGGGCGCGGACCGCACGAGCGAGCGCAGCCAGCCGCGCACTTCCTCGAAGTCGAGGCGCTCGGTGGGGTCCTGACGCAGCAACGACTCCACGACCGGCCTGAGCGGTCCGCACTCCTCGGCGAAGGCGGGCGGCTCCGCGCACACCATCTGCACCAGCTCGGCCGTCGACTCCTCCGGATACGGCGCATGCCCCTGTACGGCCCGGAAGAGCAGCGCCCCCAGTGCCCACAGGTCGGTCGCGGGACCGATCGGCGCCGCCAGCTGCCAGTTCTCGTGCACCGGCCCGGCCTGCTCCGGTGCCCACCGCTCGGTCACGGGCCCGACCACAGCCATCCGCGCCTGCCGTGCTCGCTCCGCGGCGAGCGCGGTGGTGGGACCCCGGTGGGCGGGAGTACCGGCCACGAGGTCGCCCCAGCGGGTCGCGGCGTGGGCGGAGTCGCCGACGGGGGCCGGGGCGGGGACACCGCGCGCGGCCTGGCCCGGGGTGCCGGGGGCAGGTGCGCCCGGTGAAACGCCCGGTCCGGGAAAACCGCCGGCGCCGGGCGTGGGTACGCCCCGCGCGGGAAAGCCGCTGCCGCCGGGAGCGGAAGCGGGGGCACCCACGGCAGGAGTCGCCTCGCATCCCGGAGCGGGCATGCCACCCGTGGCGTAGCCACCGACGCCCGGCGCGGGCACACGTGTGTCATACGGGGCGCCAGGGGCCCCGGGCTGCGCGTCCGGCCCCGCCGGCGGAAGTGCCGTACGGCCCCGGCCCTCGTCCGGCGCCGCTCCACCGGCCGCACTGCGCGGCGCGGCGCCGTGCCAGGCCGTGGTGCGCGTGCCGTACGGGTCGGCGATCTGGCCCGGAGGCGTGGTGATGCCGTTGCCGGAGTGGTACGGCTGCTGCGCCGAGCCGTTGGCCTGGGCCGCACGGTCGCCTTCGGCCGCCGGGCGCCCCGCGGGCAACGCCGCCCGCCCGTTCTGCGCCTCCTGCACCCGGGCCGCCGCACGGGCGCCCGCCCGATACGCGGCGATGGCTCCGGCTCGCGCGGCCCTGATGTCCCCACCGGTTTCTAGGGCGCCGCCCGGTGCCGCGCCCGAGGCTCCCGCCCCGGGGCTCGCCTCGGCCGCCGGCAGCGGCAGCCCCTCGGTGACACGCGCCTCGATGGCTGCACGCCGGGCAGCCTCGGGATCCACGCCGGCAGCGCCGGCCCCGGTCCCGGTCCCGGTCCCGCCGGCATGTTGGCCCGGTGAGCCGGGACCACCCGCGCCGCCGAAGTCTCCGCCCGGAGCAGCCCCGCCACCGAATGTCCCGACGGCGCCGCCTCCGGCACCGTCCTCGGCCGGCACCGGGTCGTACCCGCACAGCGCCTCCTCCGCGGCCCCGACCGCGAGCCCGGTCAGCATCACCCGGCCGTCGTCGCAGACGAGCACCGTGCGGGCGGTGATGTTCCGGTGGACCCAACCGTGCGCGTGCAGCACCCGCAGCGCCATGAGGACGTCGGAGGCGACCTCGGCGGCGCGGTACGGCGTCAGCGGCTTCTCGGCGAGCAGCGCGGCCAGCGGGCGCGCACCCACCAACTCACTCACTATCCACAGCGAACCGCCCTCGGCGAACACGTCGAAGACCTGGTCCAGCCGCGGATGGTCGGGGATCCGCGCCGCGGCCTGCACCGCCTCGACCGCCCGCCGCACGGCGGGATCGCTGGGCCGCCGCGTGCTCGAACGCGCCGACGGACGTCGCCCGGGCCCGCGCTCGCGCGCGTCACGCGCCGTGAAACCGTCGGGCAGCCCCTCCGCGTCGAGCACCTCCGCCTCGACGACCTCCGGCAACGGCACCTGCCGGACCAGGACTTCCTGCCCGCTGTAGGTGTCGAAGGCGCGCGTCTCGGTGAGTTCGTACTCGTCGGAGGGCGGCAGCGGCAGGCGGTAGCGGTCGGCCAGTACCCGACCCGCGTAGTCGTCCACGTTGCCTCCCCCGGCCGCCCGGTTGGTCAATTCCGTTCGCCTTGCGTCCCGTTCCGGACGCACGACTGGATGCGTACGGTCCGCAAGCACTCACGATACGTGCCGGAGGCAACTCGCAAAGAGGGGTTGCCGGATCTCACGGCCCAATCGCGCCCTTGGCGAGCCCAAACCGAAATCCGCTCACTTCACGACTTCGGCTTGAACGAGTCCGTCAGCATCTGCCACGTGTCCTTACGCAGGTCACTGTCCCAGTTGGCGGCTTTCGCGGTGTACATCAGCGCATATCCGAGTTGCTCGTTCACCACGAACCCTCGGTCGATCGTCCGGTACGCCGTCCCGCCCTCGGTATAGGTGAACTCCCAGTCGGCCGTGTTCCAACCGCGGTAGTCCACCTCCTCTATCCGGATCTTCTTGTACTCGGAGCGCTGCATGTACTGCTCCTGGTCCTTCCAGTCCGCGACCGGGTCACCCTTCGGCGTGGACGTCCAGGCGACGAGCAGCTTCTGCCCGTCGGGCCCGGTGAACCGGTCGCCCGCCGACCCGGTGGACTGGAACTTCCATCCCTCGGGCAGCCCGAGCGAGTACCCCTGGCTCCCGTTGTGCGTCGACGCGGGCTTGCTCCCGGATCCGGCCCCGGCATCGCTCCCGCCGGTCGCGCTCGCCCCGGCGCTCGGCGTGCTCCCGTTCTCCGTCCCGGAACCCGACCCCGACCCCGACCCGGCCGACGCGGACTTCTCCCCGTCCGTACGGCTCTTGTCGCTGTCGTCCTTCTTGGTGTCGGAACTCGCGCTCGCCTTGGCGGAAGCCTTGGCACCGCCACCACTGGCCGCACCGGTCGAGTCGTCGTCGCCGAGCGTGAGGGCGAGCACCACACCGATCACGGCAACCACCACGGCCACGGCGATGATCGCCAGCGTCCGCTTCGGCACCACGTCGGTGAGCGGCGCCCTCGGCACGGGACGCGACGGCAGATCCGGCGGCGCCATCTTGGGCCACCCCGAACTGCCCCCCGAACCCTCTCCGTTCGCCGCCTGCCCGTCCCGCTCTCCGCCCCGGTCACCGGCACCGGCCCGGTCACCAGCACCAGCACCAGCACCAGCAAGGCCACCGGCGGTCGAACCAGCACCCGCACCGGAAGCCCCAGCACCGGAAGCCCCGGAGCCGGAAGCCCCAGCACCGGAAGCCCGGCCGGAACTCCCAGCCTTCGTCGACGCTCCGGCCCCGCCCACTCCCGTGGACGACCCACCGGCCTCCGCCCCGTCGGACCCCGAAGCGACCGTCTCGCTCCCGGACTTGGTACGAGCGGCAGCCGCCCCGGCCGCCCCCGCGCTCACCGCGGCCTTGCGCACGGAACGCAGCGCCCCGCGCAACCGCTCCCCGGCCTCCTCGCCCCGCTTGCCGGCCCCGGCACCCGAACGGCCCTTGCTCTCCCGCGCGTCGGGCTGCGGCGGCAGCGGCACGACCTTCGTCGCGTCCGCCGGCTCCGGCTCGGACTTGGCCGCCGGCGCATGGATGACGGCGTTGAGCATCGCCCGCGCACCCGCGTCGTCGAGCCGCTTGGCGGGGTCCTTGGTGAGCAGACCGTAGATGACGTCCTTCAGCGGTCCCGCGTTCTTCGGCTCCTCCAGCGGCTCCGTCATCACCGCCGTGAGCGTCGCGATCGCGGAGCCCTTGTCGTACGGCGGCACACCCTCGACCGACGCGTACAGCAGCCCGCCCAGCGACCACAGGTCGGCCGCGGGGCCCGGCTTGTGGCCGCGGGCCCGCTCCGGGGAGATGTAGGAGGGCGCGCCGACGAGCATGCCGGTCGAGGTGATGGAGGGGTCGCCCTCGACCTGGGCGATGCCGAAGTCGGTGAGGACGACCCGCTCGGTGTCGGACTCCAGCAGGACGTTCGACGGCTTCACGTCGCGGTGCAGGATGCCCTCGCGGTGCGCGGACCGCAGCACGTCGAGGACGGCCAGGCCGACCTCGGCCGCGCGCTTGGGCTCCAGGAGGCCGTCCTCGCGGATGACCTCGGCGAGCGACTTGCCCTCGACGAGTTCCATCACGATCCATGGCCGGTCGTCCTCGTCGACCACGTCGAACACCGTGACCGCGCTGTTGTTGCGGATCCGGGCGATCGCCTTGGCCTCACGCAGAGTGCGCGTGATCAGCCGCCGCTTCTCCTCCTCGTCGATGTTCGACGGGAACCGCAACTCCTTGACGGCGACGGTCCGCCCCAGAGTCTCGTCCACGGCGCGCCACACCGTGCCCATGCCGCCCCGGCCGAGCACTCCTCCCAGCCGGTACCGCCCCGCGAGGAGACGCTCACGGTCGTCCTGACGAGTGTCCTGACGAGATGTCCCCGCCCGCTCCGCCTCCGACATGCGTCCCCTCATACAACCCGCCCTGACAGAGCCTCCATTGTCTCTCACCCGACAAGTGCCCGACGCCCAGGGTGCCTCACGCGTCGTCACCCGACCGCACGGCCCGAGCCGCCCGGGCACCGCACACCCGAGGCCCGGTGAATCACAGGTTCCGCTTGCCCGGCATGATGACCCGCGACAAGGGAAGGACCCCGCATGGCGCGAACGGCGATGCCACTGCTCCGGACACTACTGGCCATACCTGTGTGCCTGACTGTCCTCTGCCTCGTGTCCCCGGCCCTTCTCGGCCAATCCGCGACGTCCTCGACCTCCTCGTCGGCACGCACCGCCTCGTCGACCTCCAGGGCGCCGGCGACAAACACCCTGCTGTCCCTGCTGGTCACCCGCGGCAAAGCCCCAGCCGCGGCCCTGCTGGCCCGCGAGGACGGCGGCACCCGCTATGCCCAGGCCGGCCGGGGCGTCGCCCGCACCGACCGCTTTCGCGCCGGAAGCATCACGAAGAGCTTCGTCGCGACGGTCGTCCTCCAACTGGCCGCCGAGCGACGTCTGTCCCTGGCCGACACGGTGGAGCAGCACCTGCCGGGCCTGGTACGCGGGGCGGGCAACGACGGGCGCGCGCTGACCCTTCGTTCCCTGCTGACCCACACCAGCGGTCTGTACGACTTCACCGCCGCCTCCGGGGGCACCGCCCCCGTCACTCCACTTCAGGCAGTCCGCATCGCACTCACCCACCCTCCTGCCCGCCCCGGCGGTTACTCCTACTCGAACACCAACTACGTCCTGCTCGGCCTGGTCATCAAGCAGGTCACCGGCCGCTCCTACGCCGCCGAGACCGAACGCCGTGTCATAGCTCCGCTGGGTCTGACCGGCACCTCCTTCCCTGGCTCCCGCATCTCGCTCCCCGCCCCGCACGGCCGCGCCTACGCCACCGACGGGACCGATGTCACCGCACTCGACCCGCGCGTGGCCGGCGCCGCCGGCGAGCTGGTGACCACGCTCACCGACCTCGACCGCTTCTACGCCGCGCTGCTCGACGGCCGCCTGCTGCCCCCGCGGTGGCTGCGCGAGATGCTCGACACCCGTGCCGCGCACGGCTCGTACGGCATGGGACTCTTCCCCGTGAAGCTGCCGTGCGGCACCGTCGTATGGGGGCACAACGGGCGCATATCCGGCAGCTACGTGCGCTCCGCGGCCACCGTCGGCGGTCGTCGCGTCCTGACCTTCCGGGTGAACACGACGGCGATCGCAGACCCCGGCCTCGAACCCCGGCTGCTCGCCGCCGAATTCTGCCCTCGCACCTGATAGAACGGCCGAGTTTCGAGCAGAGATCCCGGCCCCCGTAGCCCGTTCGGGTGATGTCCCGCCGCCCCCACCGAAGCTCCGGCGGTCGCGGGTCCAGGGACCCGCGACCCCGTCGGCCCATACCCGAGGTGCTGCAGCGGCTACCCGAGGTGCTACAGCGGCACGATGTCCGGCGCCCCCAGCCGCGCCGCGTCCGCCGTCAGGTCGTCCGGCTGCCGCTGCGACTCCCGCTCGGCCTCCACCCGCTTCTCGTAGTGCTGGATCTCGCGCTCGATGTGGTCCTTGTCCCAACCCAGCACCGGCGCCATCAGCTCGGCCGCCTCGCGCGCGCACCGCGTCCCCCGGTCGAACGTCTCGATCGAGATGCGCGTCCGCCGCGTCAGCACGTCGTCCAGATGCCGAGCCCCCTCGTGCGAGGCGGCGTACGCGATCTCGGCACGCAGATAGTCGTCGGCGGACTGCAGGGGCTCGCCCAGCGCAGGATCGGCGGCGATGAGCTCGAGCACCTCCTCGGCCAGCGCCCCGTACCGGTTCAACAGGTGCTCCACCCGCACGACGTGGATCCCCGTCTGAGCCGCGATCCGCGCACGCGCGTTCCACATCGCCCGGTACCCCTCCGCGCCCAGCAGCGGAGTGTCCTCGGTGACGCACTCGGCGACCCGCATGTCGAGCCCGTGCACGGCCGCGTCCACCGCGTCCTTGGCCATCACCCGGTACGTCGTGTACTTGCCGCCGGCCACCACGACCAGACCGGGCACGGGGTGGGCCACGGTGTGCTCGCGCGAGAGCTTGCTGGTGGCGTCCGACTCGCCGGCCAGCAGGGGCCGCAGTCCCGCGTACACGCCCTCCACGTCGTCCCGTGTCAGCGGCACCGCCAGTACCGAATTCACGTGCTCCAGCAGGTAGTCGATGTCCGCGCTGGACGCGGCCGGGTGGGCCTTGTCGAGGTCCCAGTCGGTGTCGGTGGTGCCGACGATCCAGTGCCGGCCCCAGGGGATGACGAACAGCACGGACTTCTCGGTGCGCAGGATCAGGCCCGTCGAGGAGTGGATGCGGTCCTTGGGCACGACCAGGTGGATGCCCTTGGAGGCGCGAACGTGGAACTGTCCGCGCTCACCCACCATCGACTGGGTGTCATCGGTCCACACGCCGGTCGCGTTGACGATCTGCTTGGCGCGGATCTCGTACTCGCCGCCCCCCTCGACGTCCCTCACGCGGGCCCCGACGACGCGTTCACCCTCGCGCAGAAACCCGGCCACGCGCGCGCGGTTGGCGACTTGCGCGCCGTAGGCCGCCGCCGTACGCACCAGGGTGGCGACATAGCGGGCGTCGTCCATCTGTGCGTCGTAGTACTGCAGGGCGCCGACCAGCGCGTCCTTCTTCAGTGCGGGGGCGATGCGCAGGGCGTTGCCGCGGCTCAGGTGGCGGTGCATGGGCAGGCCCCGGCCATGGGTGCGGGCCATCGACATGACGTCGTACAGCAGGACGCCGCACCCTGCGTACAGGCGCTCCCAGCCCTTGTACTGCAGCGGGTACAGGAACGGCACCGGCTTGACCAGGTGCGGCGCCAGCCGCTCCAGCAGCAGGCCGCGCTCCTTCAGGGCCTCGCGCACGAGCGCGAAGTCGAGCATCTCCAGATAGCGCAGGCCGCCGTGGATCAGCTTGCTGGACCTGCTGGAGGTGCCCGACGCCCAGTCACGTGCCTCGACCAGTCCGGTGGACAGTCCGCGGGTCGCCGCGTCGAGGGCGGTGCCGGCGCCCACCACTCCGGCGCCCACGACCAGTAGGTCCAGCTCACGCTCGGCCATTGATGCGAGTGACTCGGCGCGCTCCGCCGGCCCCAGTGTCGCTGTCCTCACCGCTGCCTCCCGCTCATCGGTCGCGTAGGCCGCACCCGGCGGGCGAAGCCCGGTTCGTACCCCCCATGCCCAAATTCTGACCGGGTTGCCCGGCTTCAGCCACCACGCACCCCCAGCCTGTGGACAACACTCACGGAAACGCGATCATTCAATGCCGTAAATCGGTCATATTTACTCCTAGTCTGACATTGCGCTCCCTCGATCTGTCCACAGGGCTTGCGCACCTGCACCGCTTCGGTTATTGGGAAGGACGGCCCACGCCATGCCCTCAGATCTCGCCGTCATCGGACTCGGCCTGCACGGCCTGCCCCTGGCGAAGGCCGCCGTCGCGGCCGGCATCCCCACGCTCGGTTACCGGACCGGGCCCGAGGCCGGCTCCCTCAGCCCCGCCGAGCTGCGCCGGATGCTCTCGGGGGGCTTCCGGCACGCCACCAGCCCCGCCGAGCTCGGCCGCGTGCGCACCGCCGTCATCTGCGCGCAGACCCCGCGCGGCGCGGACGGCGGGCTGGACCTGAGCCAGGTGGAGGGGGCAGCCCGCACCCTGGCCGCGCGGCTGCGCCCGCACACCACCGTGATCCTGGAGTCGCCCGTGCCCCCGGGCACCACCGAGAACGTCCTGCGCCCACTCCTCGAAGAGGTCTCCGGACTGCGCGCCGGGCGCGACTTCCACCTGGCCTACTCCCCCAGCCGCGTCGACCCCGGCAACCGTGACTTCACGCCCGCCAACACCCCCAAGGTGATCGGCGGCCTCACACCCGCGTGCACCGAGTCGGCCGCGGCGTTCTACGGCCGTCTCACCGACAAGGTGGTACGCGCGCGTGGACTGCGCGAGGCGGAGACGGTGCAGGTGCTGGAGACCAACTTCCGGCATGTCAACATCGCCCTCGTCAACGAAATGGCCGTCCTCTGCCACGACTTGGGCGTCGACCTGTGGGACGTCATCCGCTGCGCGGAGACCAAGCCGTTCGGCTTCCACGCCTTCCGCCCCGGCCCCGGCGTCGGCGGCCACGCCGTCCCGCAGGACCTGGCGGGCCCCGCCGGCCGCACCCTGCGCATGGTCGAACTGGCCCAGCAGGTCAACAGCCAGATGCCCCGCTACGTCGTCCAGCGCGCCGCCACCCTGCTCAACGAGCACGGCAAGTCCGCGCGCGGCGCCCGCATCCTCCTGCTCGGCGTCACCTACAAGCCCGACCTCGCCGACCAGCAGTCCACGCCCGCCCAGGAGGTCGCGATCCGCCTGATGGAGCTGGGCGCCTGCGTCAGCTACCACGACCCGCACATCCCGTCCTGGAACGTCCTGGACCGCCCGGTCCCGCGCGCGGACGCCCTGTACGAGGCGGTCGCGGACGCCGACCTGACGATCTTGCTCCAGCAGCATCGGACGTACGACCTGCAGGGCCTGTCGGTGAAGGCGCAGCTGCTGCTGGACACGCGGGGCGCGGCGCCCACAGGGGCGGCGCACCGGCTGTGACGGGGCACGCAAAGGGCCGGTCACCCCACTCGGGGTGACCGGCCCTTCCCTGACGTCGGCGTAACCGCGCGGCGGCTAGCGCTGGTGCTGCGAGTCCGCGACCGTGACCTCGACCCGCTGGAACTCCTTCAGCTCGCTGTACCCGGTCGTGGCCATCGCCCGCCGCAGCGCACCGAAGAAGTTCATCGAGCCGTCCGGAGTGTGGGACGGCCCCGCCAGGACCTCCTCGATCGTGCCGACCGTGCCGAGGTCGACCTTCTTGCCGCGCGGCAGCTCCTCGTTCACCGCCTCCATGCCCCAGTGGTGGCCACGGCCCGGCGCGTCGGTCGCGCGGGCGAGCGGGGAGCCCATCATCACGGCGTCCGCGCCGCAGGCGACCGCCTTGGGCAGGTCGCCGGACCAGCCGACGCCGCCGTCCGCGATCACGTGCACATACCGGCCGCCGGACTCGTCCATGTAGTCACGGCGGGCCGCCGCCACGTCCGCGACCGCCGTCGCCATCGGCACCCGGATGCCCAGGACGTTGCGCGTGGTGTGCGCGGCGCCGCCGCCGAAGCCGACCAGGACGCCCGCCGCGCCGGTGCGCATCAGGTGCAGGGCCGCGGTGTACGTGGCACAGCCGCCGACGATCACCGGGACGTCGAGCTCGTAGATGAACTGCTTCAGGTTCAGCGGCTCGTGCGAACCGGAGACGTGCTCCGCCGAGACCGTCGTACCGCGGATGACGAAGATGTCCACGCCCGCGTCGACGACCGCCTTGGAGAACTGGGCCGTGCGCTGCGGGGAGAGCGCGGCGGCCGTGACCACGCCCGCGTCGCGCACCTCCTTGATGCGCTGCCCGATCAGCTCCTCCTTGATGGGAGCGGCGTAGATCTCCTGGAGGCGGCGCGTGGCGGCCTCCGTGGGCAGCTCGGCGATCTCGTCGAGCAGCGGCTGCGGGTCCTCGTACCGCGTCCACAGGCCCTCGAGGTTCAGCACGCCGAGGCCGCCGAGCTCGCCGATGCGGATCGCGGTGGCCGGGGAGACGACCGAGTCCATGGGGGCGGCCAGGAAGGGCAGCTCGAAGCGGTAGGCGTCGATCTGCCAGGCGATCGAGACCTCCTTCGGGTCCCGCGTACGGCGGCTGGGGACGACGGCGATGTCGTCGAAGGCGTACGCCCTGCGCCCGCGCTTGCCGCGCCCGATCTCGATCTCAGTCACGTCTGTGGCCTTTCCCTGATGCGTTCAGCGTCTTCCAGTATCGCCGACGGGTACGACAAGGGCGGCCCCGGTGCACCCGGGGCCGCCCTCGAAGGAGTCTGCCGACTACTTGCTGCGGCTGTAGTTCGGCGCCTCGACCGTCATCTGGATGTCGTGCGGGTGGCTCTCCTTGAGGCCGGCGGAGGTGATCCGCACGAAGCGGCCCTTGGACTCCATCTCCGCGATGGTGGCGGCGCCCACATAGCCCATGGTCTGGCGCAGCCCGCCGACGAGCTGGTGCAGCACGTTGGCCAGCGGACCGCGGTAGGGCACCTGGCCCTCGATGCCCTCGGGCACGAGCTTGTCGTCGGAGGCCACCTCGGCCTGGAAGTAGCGGTCCTTGGAGTACGACCTGCCCTGGCCACGGGACTGCATGGCACCCAGGGAGCCCATGCCGCGGTACGACTTGAACTGCTTGCCGTTGATGAACAGCAGCTCGCCCGGGGACTCCTCGCAGCCCGCCAGCAGCGAGCCCAGCATCACGGTGTCGGCGCCGGCGGCGAGCGCCTTGCCGATGTCACCGGAGTACTGCAGGCCGCCGTCGCCGATCAGCGGGATACCCGCGGGGCGCGCGGCCAGGGAGGCCTCGTAGATGGCGGTGACCTGCGGGACGCCGATGCCGGCGACCACGCGGGTGGTGCAGATGGAGCCCGGTCCGACGCCGACCTTGATGCCGTCGACACCGGCGTCGATCAGCGCCTGGGCGCCGTCGCGGGTGGCGACGTTGCCGCCGATCACGTCGACGTTCACGCTCGACTTGATCTTCGACATCCAGCTGAGGGCGTTGCTGTTGTGGCCGTGTGAGGTGTCGACGACCAGGAAGTCCACACCGGCCCCGGCGAGTGCCTGGGCGCGCTCCAGGGCCTCGGGGCTGGCACCGACGGCGGCACCGACGAGGAGCCGGCCCTCGGCGTCCTTGGCGGCGTTGGGGTACTTCTCGGCCTTGACGAAGTCCTTGACCGTGATGAGGCCCTTGAGGACGCCTGCCTCGTCGATCAGGGGAAGCTTCTCGATCTTGTGGCGGCGCAGCAGCTCCATCGCGTCGCTGCCGGAGATGCCGACATGGCCGGTGACCAGCGGCATCGGGGTCATGACCTCGCGCACTTGACGGTCGCGGTCCGTCTCGAAGGCCATGTCCCGGTTGGTGACGATGCCGAGCAGCTTGCCGGCCGGGTCGGTGACCGGGACACCGCTGATGCGGAACTTGGCGCACAGGGCGTCGGCCTCGGCAAGGGTCGCCTCGGGGTGCACCGTGATGGGGTCGGTGACCATGCCGGACTCGGACCGCTTCACCAGGTCGACCTGGTTGACCTGGTCCTCGACGGACAGGTTGCGGTGCAGCACGCCGACACCGCCCAGGCGGGCCATGGCGATCGCCATGCGGGACTCGGTCACCTTGTCCATGGCCGCCGAGAGCAGCGGGATGTTCACACGGACATTGCGGGAGATGCGGGACGAGGTGTCGACCGCGTTGGGGAGCACCTCGGATGCACCCGGCAGCAGCAGCACGTCGTCGTAGGTCAGCCCGAGGGTTGCGAATTTTCCGGGCACTCCGTCGACGTTGGCAGTCATGACACCTTCCCCAAATGGCCTTGATCGGTGCGGATGTCCATGCTAACGGGAAGCATGGGGCGCAAATTCCACGGTTGCGGCCGACCCCGGGCTTCGTATGTTCGTACGGAACCGGAGTGAGGCCTGTTCATTTGGGGGCGCACTCAAGGGAGCACTGACGGAGCACTACTGCTCGGCCAGCGCGCGCAACCTGCTCAGCGCCCTGTGCTGGGCAACCCGGACGGCGCCGGGTGACATTCCCAACATCTGACCCGTCTCTTCCGCGGTCAACCCCACCGCGATCCTCAGGAGCAACAGCTCCCGCTGGTTCTCGGGCAGGTTGGCCAGCAGTTTCTTGGCCCACTCGGCGTCGCTGCTGAGCAGCGCCCGCTCCTCCGGGCCGAGGGAGTCGTCCGGGCGTTCCGGCATCTCGTCGGACGGGACGGCCGTGGAACCCGGATGCCGCATCGCCGCCCGCTGCAGGTCCGCGACCTTGTGCGCGGCGATGGCGAAGACGAAGGCCTCGAAGGGGCGGCCGGTGTCCTTGTAGCGCGGCAGCGCGAGCAGGACGGCGACGCAGACCTCCTGGGCGAGGTCCTCGACGAAGTGACGGGCGTCGCCCGGGAGACGGGACAGCCTGGTGCGGCAGTAGCGCAGGGCCAGGGGGTGGACGTGCGCGAGCAGATCGTGCGTGGCCTGCTCGTCCCCGTCCACGGCGCGATGGACGAGTGCTCCGATCGCCCCGTGGGCATGAGCCGCCTCGTCCTCGCGCATCGGTCCATGGTGCCTTGCGGCCGTTTGGTCCGTGGCATCGTGTCCGACGTTGTGCACCGAAGCGTTATGAGCAGGTGCGGCAGAACTCATCCCCTGCGCCCTCCCCTTCCGCTCGACCGACTCGTCCCCGAGAGACTCCACATTCTCAAGGATGCGGCATCCGCGGCGAAACGAGCAGCGGGCACCCGGCGGGTCCCTTTGCCACACCCGCTCACCTTGCGGTAAACGCGCCGACCCGCCCTGAGAAAAGCAGCCCCGCCCACCAGGCGGCGGGCGGGGATCCCCGTGCCCCCGCTGAGGCTCACCTACCGGACCAGGCCCCACCGGAAGCCGAGCGCCACCGCGTGTGCCCGGTCCGAGGCGCCGAGCTTCTTGAACAGACGTCGCGCGTGCGTCTTGACGGTGTCCTCGGAGAGGAACAGCTCGCGGCCGATCTCGGCGTTCGAGCGGCCGTGGCTCATGCCCTCGAGGACCTGGATCTCACGCGCGGTGAGCGTCGGCGCGGCGCCCATTTCCGCTGAGCGCAGCCGGCGCGGGGCCAGCCGCCAGGTCGGGTCGGCGAGGGCCTGCGTGACGGTGGCACGCAACTCCGCTCGCGAGGCGTCCTTGTGCAGATAGCCGCGCGCCCCGGCGGCGACCGCGAGGGCCACGCCGTCCAGGTCCTCGGCGACGGTGAGCATGATGATGCGCGCTCCCGGGTCGGCGGACAGCAGCCGCCGCACGGTCTCTACGCCGCCCAGACCGGGCATGCGTACGTCCATCAGAATCAGGTCCGAGCGGTCGGCGCCCCAGCGGCGGAGGACTTCCTCGCCGTTGGCCGCCGTCGTCACGCGCTCGACGCCGGGCACGGTCGCGACCGCGCGGCGGAGCGCCTCTCGGGCAAGCGGGGAGTCGTCGCAGACGAGGACGGATGTCATGGCCGCCCTCCGCAGCTGATGCACGTCACCTTGAGCCTCCAGGCTGGTACGAAATCGTCACCTGTGCGGTCGACCGCCTCGGACGCGTGCCCGAGCGCTTGTTCCTTCAACCGCCTCCGCCCTCTCAACGACGGTCACTCGAAAGAGTTACGGGGGCATGCGCCGTCTTCGGCACTCTACGTGAGGGGGCGGACACGGGGCAGACATGCACGACGGACCCTCAATGTTTCATCACAACCCATGCCCCATTCAGCCCTTTTTCTTCCCGTTTCACGGCGTTTGGGGCTAGATTCGCAATGAGTCATATTTTCATCTTCTTAGATCGTAGATGTACGGTCGTAGACACCGTATCCGCCCAGAACGGCTACAAGGGGTCACGCAATGGCAGATTTCTCCCGCCTTCCCGGACCGAACGCGGACCTGTGGGACTGGCAGCTGCTGGCTGCATGTCGTGGGGTGGACAGTTCGCTCTTCTTTCATCCGGAGGGCGAGCGCGGTGCGGCTCGGAGCGCTCGAGAGAACTCGGCCAAGGAGGTCTGCATGAGGTGCCCGGTGCGCGCGCAGTGCGCGGCGCACGCGCTGGCGGTGCGCGAACCGTACGGCGTCTGGGGCGGCTTGACCGAGGACGAGCGCGAGGAGCTCATGGGGCGGGCGCGCAACCGGCTGGTCTCGGCCTCGACGGCCGGCGGGGAGACCGGCTCGCACACCTGAAGGAACGTTTCTGCATCTAGCTCGGGGCACGCACATGCGTGCCCTTCTTTCTGCCGCTAGCGGGCGGCGGCCCGCGCAAGCTGTTCCAGCGTCGCCGCCACGGCCGGCACCTGCGCCAGGTCGGGCAGGGTGAGCGCGACGATCTCCCGCCGGACCGCCGGCTCCAGCGTCACCATGCGGGCCCCCCGCGGCCGTACGGACTCGACGGCGAGCTGGGGCAGGACCGCCACGCCCAGGCCGGCGCCCACCAGGCCGACGACCGCCGGATAGTCGTCGGTGGCGAAGTCGATGCGGGGCGTGAAGCCGGCGCTCTCGCACACCTCGATCAACTGTCCCCGGCAGCGCGGGCATCCGGCGATCCAGGGCTCGGCCGCGAGCTCCCCGATGGCGACCGATCCGGAGGACGCGGTGCGCGCGAGCCGATGCCGTTCGGGTACGAGGCCGACGAGACGGTCCGTCAGCAGCGGGCGTACGACGAGGTCGTCCCACTCCCCTTCCTGGGCCGCGCCTTCGTACCGGAAGGCGAGGGCCACGTCGCAGTCGCCCTCGCGCAGCAGCTCGACGGACTTCGGCGGCTCGGCCTCCTCCAGGGAGACCCGGGTGCCGGGGTGCGCGGCGCGCAGGGCGGCGAGGGCGGTCGGGACGAGGGTGGAGCTGCCGCTGGGGAAGGAGACGAGCCGCACGCGGCCGGCCCGCAGTCCGGCGATGGCGGCGACCTCCTCCTCGGCGGCGGTGAGTCCCGACAGGATCCCGGCGGCGTGCCGCACCAGCGCCTCGCCGGCCTGCGTCAGCCGCATCTCGCGTCCGCTGCGGATCAGCAGGGGGGTGCCGACGGAGGCCTCGAGCGCCTTCATCTGCTGGCTGACGGCGGGCTGGGTGCAGCCCAGCTCACGCGCCGCCGCGGAGAAGGAACCGGTGGTGGCGACGGCGCGCAGGACGCGGAGGTGACGGGCTTCGAGCACGGAACCGAGCATAAGCGAGCCTTGGAGGGCGTGCCGAATATCGCGTCGACACTTTGGACGTACGTCGCCTACCGTGCGGGCATGAAGCTTCTGTCTGTGAATCTGGGCCGCGCCAAGGCGGTGCCGTACACGGATCACGCCGACGGTGTGACCGGCATCGACAAGCAGCCGGCGGCGGGGCCGGTCCTGGTGGCGGCGCCCGGCCCGAAGGGCGTCGGGGGGAGCGGGCTGGCGGGGGACACGGTGTGCGAGAAGCGGCACCACGGCGGCGACGACCAGGCCGTGTACGCGGTCGCGCGCGAGGACCTCGACGACTGGGAGCGCGAGCTGGGGCGGTCGCTGACGAACGGCGTGTTCGGCGAGAACCTCACGACGTCCGGCCTGGACGTGTCCGGTGCCCTGATCGGGGAGCGCTGGCGGATCGGGCCCGAGGTGGTGCTGGAGGTGACGTGCGGCCGGATTCCCTGTCGTACCTTTCAGGGCCATCTGGGTGAGACGCAGTGGGTGAAGCGGTTCACGGCGAAGGCCGCGCCCGGCGCGTATCTGCGGGTGATCGAGCCGGGCGAGATACGGGCGGGCGACGCGATGGAGATCATCCACCGCCCCGGTCACGACGTGACGGTGGCACTGCAGTTCCGGGCGGTCACGACGGAGCGCAAGCTGCTGCCGCGGCTGCTGGCGGCGGGCGAGTCGCTGCACCCGGAGTCATTGGCGGCAGCTCGGAAGTATGTGTCACAGCACGGGATCTGACCGCGGCTCACCTGCCTGCTGTTCGCACGGGCTTCACCGACTGGGAGGCCCTGTGCAGAGAGCGGACGCGCAGACTCCGGGTCATTAACCTTGCGCCATGACAACGGCTCTCATCACGGGATCGACCGCGGGCATCGGCGCGGCCTTCGCACGGCGGCTGGCTGCCGACGGACACAACCTGGTGCTCGTGGCCCGGGACACCAAGCGGCTGCGGGAGCAGGCGACCGAACTGCATGACCGGCACGGCATCGAGGCGGAGGTCCTGACGGCCGACCTCGCCGAGGACACCGGCATCGAGACGGTCGCCGCTCGCCTGGGCGACCGCAGGAACCCGGTCGATCTGCTGATCAACAACGCCGGCTTCGGCAACAAGGGCCGCTACCTCGACGTCTCCATGGCCGACGAGCTGAAGATGCTCAAGGTGCACTGCGAGGCGGTACTGCGCCTGACGTCGGCGGCGTCGGAGGCGATGCGTGAGCGGGGGCGGGGCGGTGTCGTGAACGTCGCCTCCGTGGCGGCCTTCGTACCGCGCGGCACATACGGCGCGTCCAAGGCGTGGGTCGTGCAGTTCACGCAGGGCGCGGCGCGGGACCTGGCGGGCAGCGGCGTACGGCTGATGGCGCTGTGCCCGGGGTTCGTGCGCACCGAGTTCCATGAGCGGGCCGGGATGGGGACGGACAACATCCCGGGGTGGATGTGGCTGGACGCGGACAAGCTGGTGGCGGCGGCGCTCCACGATCTGGCGAAGGGCAAGACGGTGTCGATCCCGGACCCTCGCTACAAGGTCCTGCTGGGCGCGGCGAAGCTGGTGCCGCGAGGGGTGCTCGGGGGGATCAGCTCGCGGACCGGGCGCAAGTACGGGCCCCAGTAGGCGCGTCGGGGAGAGCCGGGCGCCTCGGTGCTTCGAAGGGGATCGGTGCGCCGCCCGGTTCCACCGTGACCGGGGGCCGCAGGGGCGTGGCGGTGGGAAAATGGTGGTGTCAGCCGCACCCAGCACGACCGGGAGGCCCCGACGCCATGACCTTCGTACAGCTCATCGACTGCAGGACCAGCCGCTTCGACGAGATGAACCGGCTGATGGACAGGTGGGTCGAGCAGACCAAGGGGAAGCGGACGGCGACGCACGACGTCATCGGGAAGGACCGGTCCGACGCGTCGCACTTCATCGAGATCGTGGAGTTTCCGTCGTACGACGAGGCCATGCGGAACTCCGATCTGCCCGAGACCGGCCGGATCTTCCAGGAAATGGTGGCGCTCTGTGACGAGCCGCCCACGTTCACCGATCTGGACGTGGTGCGCGACGAGCAGCTGAACGTCCTGGCCGCGCGGACCTTCTTCGAGGCCATGGGCAGGATGGGGCCGGAGCGGATCGGTGAGCACCTCACGGACGACTACGTGGATCACGATCCCTCGTATCCGCGGCCCGTGCAGGGCGTCGACGGCATGCGCGAGGTGTACGCGGGGTGGCAGGGCGCCTTCGACTTCACCTTCCGGATCGACGACCAGATGGCCCAGGACGACCAGGTGTGCACCCGGTGGACGTGGGTCGCGCGGCACAAGGGCGACTTCCTGGGGATCATGCCGACCGGGCAGGACGTGTCCATGCAGGGCATGACCTGGCAGCGGTTCCGGGCCGGCAGGATCTGCGAGAGCCGCTGGCTCTACGACCGGGCGGGTCTGCTGGAGCAACTGGGGGTACTCGGCGAGTGAAGCCCGCGAAGGGGAAGGCCCCGGTCCCGCACTCTCGTGCGGGACCGGGGCCTTCTGCGTGCGTATGAGCCGCTGGGCTCAGCGCGCGTGAGCTGCTGGGCTCAGTGGGCGTGCCCGTGGCTGTGGCCACCGGCCGCCGGCTCCTCCTCTTCCTTCTTCTCGACGACCAGGGTCTCGGTCGTGAGGAGCAGGGAGGCGATGGAGGCGGCGTTCTCCAGGGCGGAGCGGGTGACCTTGACCGGGTCGATGACGCCGGCCTTGACCAGGTCGCCGTACTCGCCGGTCGCGGCGTTGAAGCCCTGGCCCTTGTCGAGCTCGGCGACCTTGGAGGTGATGACGTAGCCCTCCAGGCCGGCGTTCTCGGCGATCCAGCGCAGCGGCTCGACGGCGGCCTTGCGGACGACCGCGACACCGGTGGCCTCGTCGCCGGTCTTGTCGAGGTTGCCCTCGAGGACCTTCACGGCGTGGACCAGAGCGGAGCCACCACCGGAGACGATGCCCTCCTCGACCGCGGCGCGGGTCGCGGAGATGGCGTCCTCCAGACGGTGCTTCTTCTCCTTCAGCTCCACCTCGGTGGCGGCGCCGACCTTGATCACGCACACGCCGCCGGCCAGCTTCGCGAGGCGCTCCTGGAGCTTCTCGCGGTCCCAGTCGGAGTCGGTGTTCTCGATCTCGGCCTTGATCTGGGCGACGCGGCCCTGCACGTCCTCGGACTTGCCGGCGCCGTCGACGATCGTGGTGTCGTCCTTGGTGACGGTGATCCGGCGAGCGGAACCGAGCACCTCCAGGCCGACCTGGTCGAGCTTGAGGCCGACCTCCTCGGAGATGACCGTGGCACCGGTGAGGGTCGCCATGTCCTGCAGCATCGCCTTGCGGCGGTCACCGAAGCCGGGGGCCTTGACGGCGACCGCGTTGAAGGTGCCGCGGATCTTGTTCACGACCAGGGTCGACAGGGCCTCGCCGTCGACGTCCTCGGCGATGATCAGCAGCGGCTTGGAGGCACCCGCCTGGATGACCTTCTCCAGCAGCGGCAGCAGGTCCGCGATGGAGGAGATCTTGCCCTGGTTGATGAGGATGTACGGGTCCTCCAGGACGGCCTCCATGCGCTCCTGGTCCGTCACGAAGTACGGCGACAGGTAGCCCTTGTCGAAGGCCATGCCCTCGGTGAAGTCCAGCTCCAGACCGAAGGTGTTGGACTCCTCGACGGTGATGACACCGTCCTTGCCGACCTTGTCCATCGCCTCGGCGATGAGCTCGCCGACCTGCGTGTCCTGGGCGGACAGACCGGCGACGGCGGCGATGTCGGACTTCTCGTCGATCGGGCGGGCGGTCGCGAGGAGCTCCTCGGAGACCGCGGCCACGGCCGCGTCGATGCCCTTCTTCAGCAGCGCCGGGGAAGCACCCGCGGCGACGTTCTTCAGGCCCTCGCGCACCAGCGCCTGGGCGAGCACGGTGGCGGTGGTCGTACCGTCACCCGCGATGTCGTTGGTCTTGGTCGCCACCTCCTTCACCAGCTGGGCGCCGAGGTTCTCGTACGGGTCCTCGACCTCGACCTCACGGGCGATGGTGACGCCGTCGTTGGTGATGGTGGGCGCGCCGAACTTCTTGTCGATGACGACGTTGCGGCCCTTGGGGCCGATCGTCACCTTGACCGTGTCGGCAAGCTTGTTGACGCCGCGCTCGAGGGCGCGACGGGCGTCCTCGTCGAACTTCAGGATCTTCGCCATGGGAGCGGTTCAGCCCTCTCGGAAAACGTGGGTGAAACGAACTGCGCCCCAGACGCCCGGCTTCATAAGGTCGCGGGGGCCCGGGGCGCAGCTCACAAGCAAAAGTGCTTGAGGTGACGGGTTATCTGGGGGGTGACCCCCAGACCCCCCTACTTCTCGATGATCGCGAGCACGTCGCGAGCCGAGAGGACGAGGTACTCCTCGCCGTTGTACTTCACCTCGGTGCCGCCGTACTTGCTGTACAGCACGATGTCGCCGGTCTTGACGTCGAGCGGCAGACGCTCGCCGTTCTCGAAACGGCCCGGGCCCACGGCCAGGACGACGCCCTCCTGGGGCTTCTCCTTGGCGGTGTCCGGGATGACCAGGCCAGAGGCGGTGGTCTGCTCGGCGTCGAGCGGCTGGACCACAATGCGGTCCTCGAGCGGCTTGATGGCAACCTTGGAGCTGGTGGTCGTCACGATCCGACCTCCCCCTTCGGAGATCTCACGGGGTTAACTGTCTGAGGTGGCGACCAGGTGGATCCGTCGTCGCGGGTGCCGGACCTGCCCGTCGCGTAGTTGGCACTCTCCAGTGGGGAGTGCCAGAGCCGAGACTATGACCGCGATTAGCACTCGGTCAAGCGGACTGCTAATTCGCTGCGCTGGCTGAGCCGCGTTCGGGTGACCGGTGCCGCCGGTGACCGGTGTTGCCGTGGCCGCCTGGGGGCTGCCGCCCCCAGACCCCCGCTATCGGCCTGAACGGCCTCGTCCTCAAACGCCGGACGGGCTGGAGTGGACCGGCGCCGGAGAGTTCCGTCAGATGTAGTCCTCCAAACGGCCCACCGTCAGCCCCCGTCCCTGGATCTCCCGCAGCAGCCTCGTCGTCCGCTCTCTCAGCGTCAGCCCCGCCGGTTCACCCGAGGGGACCGACACGATGTCCCCGGCGCGCAGCCGTCCGGGGCCGTGCGCGTACGTCAGTTCGCCGTCGCCCTCCATCGCCGCCCGCCACAGCACGACCGCCGTCACCCCACAGTGGGCCGCGGCACGGAGCGTGGTCGTGTCGTACGTGCCGTAGGGCGGGCGGAAGAGGCGGGGGCGGATGCCGAAGCGGGCGCGGAGTTTGTTCTGCTGGCCGCAGATCTCGGCGCGCTGGCCGGCGTACGGCAGGCCGCGCAGGGCGGCGTGGTCGAGGGTGTGGTTCTGGATCGACGCGCCCACCGAGCGCAGGCGCGCGAAGTGGCCGTAGCCCGGGCCGACCACGCTGTCCGTGAGGAACATGCTGACGGGCAGCCGCAGTTCACGGACCATGTCGACGAAGCGGGGATCCTTCTCGGCGCCGTCGTCGTAGGTGAGGAAGACGACCTTGTCGCGGGTGGGCGCGCGGTGCACGACGGGCAGCGGGTGTCCACCGGACGTCCCTGGCCGCAGCCGCCTCCCGGGCGGGGGCGGTGGCGCGGCGAGTGGGGCGGTCAGGCCCCAGCGCCGGTACGGCTGTGCCGTGTGCGGCGCGCTGTCCACCGACCGGGTGCTGTGGGCCGCCCTGTCGCCCGGCTTCCCTCCACCGGGGCCGACCGGACCGGCCGGCTGCGCGCATCCGGCGAGCAGGACGGAAGCCAGGACCGCGCCCGCCACGGCCCACGGCGTCCGCCTCACAGGTAGTCCTCCAGCCGGGCCACCGCGTAGCCCTCGGCCGTCACCTTGTTCAGGAACCGGCGGATCATGTCGGGCATTGTGCCCTGCCAGTCCTCCCGGCCCCGGAAGTGAGAGAGGACGATGTCACCCGATCGGATCTTCTGGTCCCACTCGCGGTACTCCCAGTGGTCGACGAAGACCTCTTCGTTCCACAGCGGGACGTACTTGATGCCGCACGACTTCGCGGCGCGCAGGCTGTCCTTGTCATAGTTCCCGAAGGGCGGGCGGAAGAGCAGCGGGGGCTTGCCGTAGCGCTCCTCGATGACGTCCTGCATGCCGCAGATCTCGTACTGCTGGCGGCGGTAGGAGAGGGCGGGGAGGTACGGGTGGTGGAGGGTGTGGTTGTTCAGGGTGACGCCGCTGCGCTGCATCCGCTTGAAGTAGCCGTAGTCGTCCTTGATCACGTAGTCGCTGAGGAAGGCGGTGTACGGCACCCGCAGGTCGTCCATCATCCGCAGAAAGACGGGGTCCTTCTCGGCGCCGTCGTCGATGGTGAGGAAGACGACCCGTTGCCGGGTGGGGATGGTCGTGAAGACCGGCGGGAGGCCGAGTTCCTCGTGCCCGTCGACCTCGAAACCCTCGCGGGTGGTGATCTTCGGCTTGGTCGCGGGTGGAGGCGGGGGCGTGAGCGGAATTCTCGACAGACCCCAGCGTTTCGCGGCGGCGGCTCGGGCGGCGACGGACTGCGCCGACTTGAACCTCTTCGGATGCGCACCGGGGGTGTTCCCGGCGTGCGGGCCCGCACTGGTGGCCGGAGGCGGTGCCTTCAGGGGCTGCCGGCTCGGGGTGGGGCGTGCGGGCCCGGATGCGCCAGTGCCCGCCGGTGCACAGCCCGCGGCGATGGCGGCGACGGCGAGCACGGCGACTGCTCCGCGGACCCGTGTACCTGCCGCTGCCCGGCCACGCCGCCCTGCGGGTGCCCCATTCGGGCTACTTTTGTCATTTTGTACTACTAGTCGCATGGTGCGGGATCTTCGCAGGCGCCCACCCCGAAGCCGGGCCGACACCGCCGTGCGGAGAAGCACCATCCACCGACTGGCCCACCGTGAGCGGCCGGTCCGCCGGCTGGCGGACAATGACCCGGTGAACGACCTCGCCGCCTTCTTCTCCCTCCTCACCCCCGAGGGCCGCGCCCTCCTCGACGCCGTACGCGACACCGACCCCGCCGACGAACTCGCCGTCGCCACCCGGCTGCGCCGCGAGCACCCCGCCGAGCTGGTGTCGGCGGCGCTCGGGCAGGCGCGGCTGCGGCAGCGGGCGGTGGCGAAGTTCGGGGCGGCGGACGCGGGGCGGATGTTCTTCACGCCGAACGGCGTCGAGCAGTCGACGCGGGCGAGTGTCGCGGCGTACCGCGCCGACCGGATGAAGGAGCTGGGGGTGCACTCGGTCGCCGACCTGTGCTGCGGGATCGGGGGCGACGCGATCGCGTTGGCGCGGGCCGGGATACGGGTGCTGGCGGTGGACCGCGACCCGGTGACGGCGGCAGCGGCGCGGGCGAATGCGGACGCCCTGGGCCTCACCGGCCTGTTCGAGGTGCGGGAGGGCGACGTCACCGAGGTCGACGTCTCCAGCTACGACGCCGTGTTCGTCGACCCCGCCCGACGGGGCGGCCGCGGGAGGATCTTCGACCCCGAGGCATACTCGCCGCCGCTGTCCTGGGCCGTCGAGACGGCCCGCAAGGCGCCCCGTGCCGCACTGAAGATCGCGCCGGGCATCCCGCACGAGGCGATCCCGGCCGAGGCGGAGGCCGAGTGGATCTCGGACGGCGGGGACGTGAAGGAAGCCGTCCTGTGGTTCGGGACGGATCCCGGCGCCGTTCGGGCCACCCTGCTGCCGGGACCGCGCTCACTGCTCTCACGAGGCCTCCCCGACCCCGGAGTCCGGCCGGTGGGGCGGTACTTGTACGAGCCGGACGGTGCCGCCATCCGTGCCCACCTGGTAGCCGAGGTCGCCCAGCAGCTGGACGGCGGCCTGATCGACGCGACCATCGCCTACGTCACGGCGGACGAGCTGCGGCCGACGCCGTACGCCGCCGCCTATGAGATCACCGATCAGCTCCCCTTCAACGTGAAGAAGTTGAAGGCCCTGCTGCGGGAGCGCGAGGTCGGCATCCTGACCGTGAAGAAGCGCGGGTCGGCGGTCGAGCCGGAGGAGCTGCGCAAGAAGGTCAAGCCTCAAGGACCCAACGCGGCGACCGTGTTCCTGACCCGGGTGGCGGGGGCGCCGACGATGCTGGTCGGGCGGCCCGCGTAGTCAGGCCTCGTCGCCCTCGTCGCCGGCCGCTCGCTTCAACAGCATCTCCCGCTCCCGTTCGTTGCGCGTCAGCCGCGCCGCCCGCTCGAACTCCGCCCGCGCCTCGTCCGTACGGCCGAGACGCAGCAGCAGATCACCGCGCACGCTCGGCAGCAAGTGGTAGTCCCGCAGCGCCGGTCCGGCCGCGATCGCGTCGACGATCTCCAGCGCGGGCTCCGGCCCCTCCACCATCGACACGGCGACTGCGCGGTTCAACTCGACCACGGGCGACGGGGAGCGGGCCGACAGCAGGCCGTACAGGGTGGCGATGGTCTTCCAGTCGGTCTCCTCGTAGGCGTACGCGTGCGCGTGGCAGGCGGCGATCGCGGCCTGGAGTGCGTACGGCCCAGGCGCTCCCGTGGCGGTGGCGCCCGCGCGGTCCAGCGCTGCGATGCCGCGGGCGATGAGCATGCGGTTCCAGCGGCTGCGGTGCTGGTCCTTGAGGAGGATCGGCTCGCCGGACGGGCCGGTGCGGGCCGCCGCGCGGGACGCCTGGAACTCGAGGAGGGAGGTCAGGCCGTGCACCTCGGGCTCCTTGGGCATCAGCCCCGACAGCACACGGGCCAGCCGCAGCGCGTCCTCGCACAGCGCCGGGCGCAGCCAGTCGTCCCCGGCCGTGGCGGCGTAACCCTCGTTGAAGATCAGGTAGATGACGTCCAGGACCGAGCCGAGACGTGCGGCGCGGTCGGGGCCGTACGGCACCTCGAAGGCGACGTTCCTGGTCGCCAGGGTGCGCTTGGCCCGGACGATCCGCTGGGCGACGGTGGCCTCCGGCACCAGGAACGCCCGGGCGATCTCCGGCGTCGTCAGGCCGCCGAGGAGGCGCAGGGTGAGGGCGATGCGGGCCTGCGGCGACAGCACCGGGTGGCACGTGGTGAAGACCAGCCGCAGCAGGTCGTCGTCGATGGCGTCGGGGTCGTGGAGGGCGGACGGCTCCTCGGGCGGTGCCGTCCGCTCCAGGTCGCGGCCGATCTCCGCGAGCTTGCGCGCGTAGTTCTCGCGGCGGCGGATCAGGTCCACGGCGCGGTGCCTGGCGGCGGCCATGAGCCAGGCTCCGGGGTTGTCGGGGACACCGTCGCGGGGCCACTGCTCCAGCGCGGCGACCAGCGCGTCCTGCGCGAGTTCCTCGGCGATCCCGACATCGCGGACCAGCCGGGCGACGGCGGCGATCACGCGAGGAGACTCGATGCGGAAGACGGTCTCGATGGTGCCGTGCGGGTCTGCGGTGGGCTGCGGGGTCACAGCCCACCATGCAACACCCGTACGACCTGGTATCCAAGGAGGGCGGATCAGCCCTCGGCGATCTCCCGCACCTCGCAGGTGACCTGCCAGCCCTCTCCGTGGACCTTCACGAACCGCGAAGCCCACTCCAGCGCCTCGGCCTTGTCCTTGCACTGCGTGATCGCGTAGCCGCCGATGACCTCCTTGGACTCGGTGAAGGGCCCGTCGGTGACGGAGACGTTCGCACCGTCCCAGTGCACGCGGGTGCCCTGCGCCGACGGGGTGAGACCGGCGGTGTCGAGCATGACGCCGGCCTTGGTGATCTCCTCCAGCAGTTCCCCCATGCGCTGCATCATCTCGGGGCTCGGGCCTTCGGCGGGGGCGGTGGACTCGTCGATCCGGACGAGCGAGAGGTAGCGCGGCATGGTGACTCCTCAGGGGCGGTGACCGGGTCCTTCCCGGCCTCTCACCCCTGCGTCGAACGGGAGACTGCCGGATCGACACGCTCCCCGGATTCTTTTCGAAGATCTTTTACTGTCACCGCAACGACTCCCACAACTCCCCCGCCGCCGGCTCCTGAGCCACCACCCGGTTACCGTCCGTCGGCGCCGGCACCACCGGCATCGTCACCGTCCGCACCGTGTCCGGCTTCAGCCCCTGCAGGCTCTGCCCCAGGCCCGTCAGCTCACCCAGTGAGTCCAGGCCCGTGTCGGTCGTCAGGCTGCCCGTCACCGCGTCGGCGACCCGGTAGAGCCGGGCCGGGTCGGTGAGGAGGTCGGTGGCGGAGATCTGGTCCAGCAGGGCCGTCACCAGCTTCTGCTGCAGGCCTATACGGCCGAGGTCGCTGCCGTCGCCTATGCCGTGCCGAGTGCGGGCGAGGGCCAGCGCCCGGGTGCCGTCCAGGTGATGCGTGCCCGCCTTGAGCGTCAGGTGGCTGTCCTCGTCGTCGATGTCCTCGTCCGTCGTGACGGTGACGCCGCCCAGCGCGTCCACCAGCCTCGCGAAGCCCGAGAAGTCGATCTCGATGTAGTGGTCCATCCGGACGTTCGTGAGCGACTCGACCGTCTTGACCGCACAGACGGGGCCGCCGACCGCGTACGCGCTGTTGAACATCGTGCCGTACGCCACCTCCGTCGAACCGCCCGACGGCAGCGGGCAGGACGGGCGGGTGACCAGGGTGTCGCGCGGGATGCTGACGACGGTCGCCCCGGTGCGGCCGGCGTCGATGTGCACCACCATCGCCGTGTCGGCGCGGGCGCCGGTGCTGCTGCCGCCACCCAGCTTCTGGTTCTCCTCACCGCTGCGCGAGTCCGAGCCCAGGACGAGGATGTTCAGGGAGCCGGTGGGCAGAGCGGAGGCGGAAGCCGACGGGACCGGCGCAGTCCGGCCGCTCAGGGGGCGGTCGTCGCCGAGGGCGCTGTCGATGTCGACGCTCTTGATGTTGTGGTTCAGGTGCCAGTAGGCCCAACTCATGGCAGCCGCGCCCAGCACCAGGGTGCCCGCGAAGACAAGTCCGGCCGCCTTCAGCGCCGTCGACCGCCGGCCTACCCGGCCGCCGAAGTCCCCGTCCGCTGCACGCCCGTTCGCCCCAAGTCCCGTCACAGGCAGGAACGTACGTCCGAATTATTACGGGCAGGAGTGTCAGACCGCCTTTTCTTCGGAAATTCTCAGACTTCCAGGAGATCCCCGCGGACACACCCGAAAGTTTCGATCGGCCAACCGACTGCCTTCGATGCGGCCTGGTGCTAAGCCGTCGGGGGCTCCCCCGTACTGCTCCGCACCACCAGGCTCGTCGCCAGCTCAACCCGCGTCGCCACCGGCGCCCCCTCCTCCCGCGCGAGGTCGAGGACCAGCTTCGCCGCCGCCTCCGCCATCTCCGTGAGCGGCTGCCGTACGGTCGTCAGCGGCGGCCCCACCCAGCGGGCGATCGGCAGATCGTCGAAGCCGACCACACTCAGGTCCTCCGGAATGCGCAGCCCCAGCTCGCGGGCGGCCTCGTACAGACCGAGCGCCTGGAGGTCGTTGCCGGCGAAGACCGCGGTCGGCCGGTCCGGGCGACGCAGCAGCTCCAGCCCCTGCCGGTAGCCGGTCTCGTGGTGGAAGTCGCCGGCCCGGATCAGGTCCGGCTCGACCGGGAGCCCGGCCGTCTCCAGGGCGGCGCGGTAGCCGTCGACGCGGGCGCGGCTGCACATCATCCGGGACGGCCCGGTGATCGCGCCGATCCTGCGGTGCCCGAGCTCGACCAGATGCCGGGTGGCGGCAAGCCCGCCCTGCCAGTTGGTCGCCCCGATGGACGGCACGTCGGCCCCCGGGTCGCCCGCCGGGTCCATCACCACGAACGGGATCGAACGGCTGGTCAGCAGGGCGCGCTGGGACTCGTCGAGCCCGGACAGCACGAGGATCACGCCGTGCGGGCGCCGGGCGGCGACCTGGTCGGCCCACGTCCTGCCCGGGGTCAGCCGCCCGGCGCTCTCGCTCAGCACCACACTCAGCCCCGCATCGCGGGCGACGTTCTCCACGCCCCGGATGACCTCCATCGCCCACGCACTCTCCAACTCGTGGAAGACCAGGTCGATCAGGGGTGACCGGCTCGCCTCGGCCCGCCGTCGGCGGTAGCCGTGGGCGCGCAGCAGTTCCTCGACGCGGGTGCGGGTGGCCGGGGCTACGTCGGCGCGTCCGTTGAGGACCTTCGAAACTGTCGGCGCGGAGACGCCGGCCTCGCGGGCGATCTCGGCGAGTGTCGCGGTCTGGGGGGACCGGCCGGTCGACGGTGGTGTCGTCCGGGTTTCACGCGTTGTGGTCCGGGTTTCGGCGGGCTCCGAGGGTGTCATGGCGGCGATCGTATCCCCGCGCGACCCCTTGACGAACCCTTCTCACCGCGCCTAGGTTCCCGGAACATTCGAGGTGAATAACGAAACATTCGCGCGAGGCTCATGAGAGGGCCTCCCAGCCGCCGCCCGGCCAGGAGTTTCATGACCACCGCCCGGACAGGAGTCTCATGACCACCGCCCCCTGGCGCGACCCCGCCCTGCCCGCCGCCGCCCGCGTCGACGACCTCCTCTCCCGGATGACCCTCGAGGAGAAGACAGCCCAGCTGTACGGCGTGTGGGTGGGCGCCGCCACGGACGGTGCGGCACGGACCGAGGGAGTCGCCCCGCACCAGCACGACATGACCGCCGACTACGACTGGGCCGAGCTGATCACCCACGGCCTGGGCCAGCTCACCCGCTCCTTCGGCACCGCCCCCGTCGACCCGGCGCCGGCCGCGCAGGCACTGGCGCGCGCCCAGCGCCGTATCGCCGGGGCGGGCCGCTTCGGCATCCCGGCGGTGGCCCACGAGGAGTGCCTGGCGGGCTTCACGGCCTGGCAGGCCACGGCCTACCCGGTACCGCTCGCCTGGGGAGCCACCTTCGACCCCCCGCTCATCGAGGAGATGGCCGCCCGCATCGGCCAGGACCTGCGCTCGGCCGGCGTCCACCAGGGTCTCGCCCCGGTCCTGGACGTCGTACGCGATCCGCGCTGGGGCCGCGTCGAGGAGACCATCGGCGAGGACCCGTATCTGACCGGCACGATCGGCACGGCCTACGTCCGGGGCCTGGAGTCGGCCGGCGTGATCGCCACACTCAAGCACTTCGCCGGATACGCGTCATCTGCGGGCGCCCGCAACCTCGCACCTGTACGGGCGGGCATCCGCGAGTTCGCGGACGTGACACTGCCTCCCTTCGAGATGGCGCTGCGCGAGGGCGGAGCGCGGTCGGTGATGGCGGCGTACAACGAGACGGACGGGGTGCCGGCGTCGGCGGACCCGGCATTGCTGACCGAACTCCTGCGCGAGAAGTGGGGTTTCACGGGCACGGTGGTCGCCGACTACTTCGGCATCGGCTTCCTGGAGACGTTGCACCGAGTGGCGGGCACGGCGGGGGAAGCGGCGCACGCCGCGCTGGCGGCGGGCATCGACGTGGAACTCCCCACCCTGAAGTGCTACGGGAAACCCCTGCTGGAGGCCGTCCGGTCGGGTGAGATCCCGGAGGGGCTGGTGGACCGGGCGGCCCGCCGAGTCCTGCTCCAGAAATGCGAGTTGGGTCTCCTGGACGAGGACTGGACGCCGGAGCCGAAGACAGCGGACCTGGACCTGGACTCTGCGGCGAACCGAGCCCTTGCGCGGCGCGTGGCCGAGGAGTCGGTGGTACTCCTGGACAACCCGGACGGCGCCCTGCCCCTCTCCCCCGACGCCCGTATCGCGGTCGTGGGCCCGCGCGCGGCGGACGCGCTGGCGATGCTGGGCTGCTACTCCTTCCCGTCCCATGTCCTCACGCACCACCCCGAGGTGCCGATGGGGATCGACATCCCGACGGTCCTTGAGGCACTGCGCGCCGAACTGCCGGACGCCAAGGTGACGTTCGCCGAGGGCTGCGCGGTCTCCGCCCCGGACACGGCTGGCTTCGAGGAGGCGGTGGCGCGGGCGTCGGAGGCGGACGTGTGCCTGGCGGTACTGGGCGACCGGGCCGGCCTGTTCGGGCGGGGCACCTCCGGCGAGGGCTGCGATGTGACGGATCTGCGGCTGCCGGGGGTGCAGGGCGAGCTCCTGGACGCGCTGGTGGCGACGGGCGTCCCGGTGGTGCTGGTGCTGCTGACCGGTCGGCCGTACGCCCTGGGCCGCTGGCAGGGACGGCTCGCGGCGGTCGTCCAGGCGTTCTTCCCCGGGGAGGAGGGCGGGCCGGCGGTGGCGGGTGTGCTGTCGGGCCGGGTCAACCCCTCGGGACGGCTGCCGGTGAGCGTGCCGCGAGTGCCGGGCGGGCAGCCGTGGACGTACCTCCAGCCGCCGTTGGGGCTGGCAGGCGAGGTGAGCAGTCTCGATCCGACGCCGCTGTACCCGTTCGGGCACGGAGGGTCGTACACGACGTTCGCATGGGGGGACTTCACATGCGGGGACGACCTGACGGAGGTCGGCACGGACGGCTCGTGCGAGGTGTCGCTGACGGTCCGCAACACCGGCGACCGGACGGGCGCGGAGGTGGTTCAGCTGTACCTGCACGATCCGGTGGCCTCGGTGACACGGCCGGACGTGCGGCTGATCGGCTACCAGCGGGTCGAACTGGAGGCGGGCGGAGCGAGCCGGGTGACCTTCCGCTTCCACGCGGACCTGTCGTCCTTCACGGACCGTGCGGGGCGCCGGATCGTCGAACCGGGAGTGCTGGAGCTGCGGTTGGCGGCATCGAGCTCGGACGTACGGCATACGGCACGGCTGCACCTCACCGGCCCGGTACGGGAGGTGGGGGCGGGCCGGCGGCTTCGGTGCGAGGCGCACGTGTCGGGGCCGCGGTGACGCGGGCGCCGCGCCGGAGCCGGACTCACACCGAGTCCGGCCAGGTGTCCACCGACTCGAACCGCCATCGATGCACCGTCCGAGTCACCAACTCTCCATCCGGCTCGGGAAGTTCAGGCAGCTGCGCGTCGTACGCCGCATCCCACCACGTGACGACGAGCACCCGGTCCTCCGGCGCCCGAAAGACCTCCCGGCGCAGCGGCCGTGCGGCCAACTCCTGCGCCCGGGCCCAGTCGAGCAGGGCCTCGCCCCGGCCGGGGACCGCCCGCGCCTCCCACATCAGCGCGACCGTCACGAGTAGAGGTTCTCCTTGCTGACCTCGTGCACATGGTCGTGGTCATGGTCGTGCGCAGGCGGCGTGCCCGGCACATGAGGGTCCGTCACCGGCAGCGAGGAGTCCGCCGACAGGTCCCAGCTGGACGCCGGCCGGTTCCGGGCCACCATCTCCGCGCCGAGGGCCGCCACCATCGCCCCGTTGTCCGTGCACAGCTTCGGCCGGGGTACGCGCAGCCGGAGGCCGGCCCGCTCGCAGCGTTCCTGGGCGAGGGCCCGCAGGCGGGAATTCGCCGCGACGCCGCCGCCGATCATCAGGTGGTCGACGCCCTCGTCCTTGCAGGCGCGGACGGCCTTGCGGGTCAGCACGTCGACGACCGCCTCCTGGAAGGACGCCGCGACATCGCGCACCGGAACCTCCTCGCCCGCCGCCCGCTTGGCCTCGATCCAGCGGGCCACCGCCGTCTTGAGGCCGGAGAAGGAGAAGTCGTACGCCGGATCGCGCGGCCCGGTCAGGCCGCGCGGGAACGCGATCGCCTCCGGGTCGCCCTCGCGCGCGTACCGGTCGATGACCGGGCCGCCCGGGAAGCCCAGGTTCAGCACCCGGGCGATCTTGTCGAAGGCCTCGCCCGCCGCGTCGTCGATCGTGGCGCCCATCGGGCGGACGTCGGAGGTGATGTCCGACGACAGCAGCAGAGACGAATGGCCGCCGCTCACCAGCAGGGCCATCGTCGGCTCCGGGAGCGCCCCGTGCTCCAGCTGGTCCACGCAGATGTGCGAGGCGAGGTGGTTGACGCCGTAGAGGGGCTTGCCCAGCGCGTAGGCGTACGCCTTCGCCGCCGATACGCCGACCAGCAGCGCGCCCGCCAGGCCCGGACCAGCCGTCACCGCGATGCCGTCCAGGTCGCGGGCGCTCACGCCCGCCTCCTTCAGCGCGCGGTCGATGGTCGGGACCATCGCCTCCAGGTGCGCCCGGGAGGCGACCTCCGGCACGACGCCGCCGAAGCGGGCGTGCTCGTCGACGCTGGAGGCGACGGCGTCGGCGAGCAGGGTGGTGCCGCGGACGATGCCGACGCCGGTCTCGTCGCAGGAGGTCTCGATGCCGAGAACCAGGGGTTCGTCCCGCAAGTCAGCCATTGATCTCGGTTCCTTGTACGGAGTCTGCACCCGCGGCGGAGCCGCTGTCGGGCGCTGTGGTCAGTCTCATCACCAGGGCGTCCACGTTCCCCGGCTGGTAGTAGCCGCGCCTGAAGCCGATGGCCTCGAAGCCGTAGCGCTCGTAGAGCTTCTGCGCGCGGACGTTGTCCACGCGGCACTCCAGCATCACTTCGGCGCAGTCGAAGTCGGTCGCGGCCCGCAGCAGTTCGGTGAGGAGACGGCCGCCGAGCCCCGTCCCCCAGTGATCGCGGGCGACTGCGATGGTCTGGACGTCGGCCAGTTCTCCGGCGGAGGCGAGGCCGGCGTATCCGACGAGCCGCTCGCCGTTCTCGGCGACGATGTAACGCCGTGTCGCCCCGGGCCCGCGCGAGTGGGCCAGCTCGGACCAGAACATGCCCCGGGACCAGGCGTCCTCAGGGAAGAGTTCCTTCTCCAGGCCGAGTACGGCGTCGATGTCCCACCAGCGCATCTCGCGCAGCGCGGAACCGGCGGCAGCGGCGGGAATCGGCGTCACGGGTTCGGTCACTTGGGGGTGACCACCTTGTAGTTCTTGGGGACCTGGGCGTCGGGCCGGCGCAGGTACAGCGGCCGGGGCGCGGGAAGTTCCTCGCCGGCCGCCAGCCTCTCGGCGGCCAGCGCCGCGAGGGCCGCCGCCGACACGTGCTCGGGCTCGTGGGCGCTGGGGAAGGTGTCCGGGTACAGCAGCGCGCCCGCACCCACGGCAGGCAGCCCGGCGACCTGGTCGGCGATGTCGGCGGGCCGGTCCACGGCCGGGTCGGTCAGCCGCGTGCGGGAGTCGGCGTACCGCGCCCAGTAGACCTCCTTGCGCCGGGCGTCCGTCGCGACGACGAAGGGGCCCTTCTCGATGTCGGCGGCGTACGCGAGGCCGTCCAGCGTGCACACGCCGTGCACGGGGACGCCGAGGACGAGCCCGAAGGTGTCGGCGGTCATCAGGCCGACGCGCAGCCCGGTGTACGGGCCGGGTCCGATGCCTACGACGACGCCGGTGACGGCGTCGAGTTTCACACCGGCCTCGGCGAGGACCCGGTCGACGGCCGGCAGCAGCAGCTCGCCGTGCCGGCGCGCGTCCACCTGGCTCGACGAGGCGATGACGTCCGTACCGTCGTGCAGCGCGACGGTGACGGCGGGGGTGGCGGTATCCAGAGCGAGCAAGAGCACGCAAACAGCCTACGGCGCCCGCGCCCCGGGAAGCGCCGTCCCGGTCGGCCGCTTGACGACTGCTACGGTCGGAATCGATCACCAGGTACGACGCGAACGCTGAGGTGGCCAGTGGCAGGCAGCAGCTCCGGGATCGTGGCGGGGCTGGCCGCGGCTGCCCTCGCGACGGTTGGCTTCCTCGCCTTCCAGGCCTACTCGAACGTCCCGGCTGAGCTGGGCAGGCCGGTCGCCGACAGCGTTCCCAGGGTGAGCACCTCCAAGGTGCCCCGCGACGGGAAGGACCCTCGCGCGCTGCCCGCCGGGTCCGGTGCGGGAAAACGGGTCGTGTATTCGGTGGACGACGACCGGGTGTGGCTGGTCGACGCGGGCGAGAAGGTCAAGCGCACGTTCCGCGTGGCCCCCGGATCGGTCGACCCTGCTCCGGGCGTCTACACCGTCAGCTCCCGCTCCAACGCGGTCACCGGCACCGACGGCCTCGCCGTGGAGCACGTCGTCCGCTTCACCAGCGTGGACAACGTCACCATCGGCTTCAGCACGGCCGTCGAGGGCCCGCCGCCCCAGCCCGCCCCGACCGTGAAGACGGGCGGCATCCGCGAGTCGCGGGCCGACGGCAACGCGATGTGGGACTTCGCGACGATCGGCCGAACGGTTGTCGTGATCCGCTAACCCTGAACGTCGCCGTGATCCGCTAACCCTGAACGTCGCCGTGATCCGCTAAGCGGCGTTGCGATGCCTGTGATCGGCGGGCACGCGGGAGGTCTCCGGGTCGGAGAGACGCGGCGGGGTGGAGATCACGTTCGCAGCGGCACCGGCCGCCAGCAGATCGCGCATGGACACCCCGGCGACCGGCGCGTACGGCCGCGGCCGCGCCTCGCTCTGCGCCTTGCTCTCGGATGCCGACATGGACGCCTCCTGGGGGCCGGGGGCGGACGTAGTTAGGCAGACCTAACCACGGACTGGATACCATGTGACCACGCACAAGACCGCAAACGCAATATCTTGCCGACGTCTTGTCGGAATGTTCATCAGGCTCGACCGGCCCCGTCCCGTTCAGGCCGAGAGCACGCTCAGATCCACCGTGGCCCAGCGCTCGCCGAGACCCGTCACCGTGACGTGCCGTACCTCGTCCGTCGTGTCGCCGACGGCCCGGTGGATCACGAGCTGCAGCCGTTCCTCGGTCAGCTCCTCGACCTTGCCCTCGCCCCACTCCACGACGATCACCGACTCGGGCAGCGAGACGTCGAGGTCGAGGTCCTCCATGTCGTCCAGGCCGCCCGACAACCGGTAGGCGTCGACGTGGACGAGCGGCGGGCCCTCGCCGAGGGAGGGGTGCACACGGGCGATCACGAAGGTCGGCGACGTGACCGCGCCCCTGACCCCCAGCCCCTCGCCGAGCCCGCGGGTCAGCGTGGTCTTGCCGGCGCCGAGCTCCCCGCTGAGCATCACGAGATCACCGGCGCGCAGCAGTTTGGCGAGTCGCCGGCCCAGCTCCCGCATCTGCTCGGGAGAAGTGACGGTCAGGTCGAGGTCACCCGCGTTGTGCGGTGCTGCTGGTGCTTCCATAGCCACTTACGGTAGCCCCTGCGGGCACGGCACCCGCGCGGGTGAGCAGGTCGGCCATACGGTCGGTGACCACTTCCGGGTGCTCCAGCATCACCAGGTGCCCGGCGTCCGGCACCAGGACCAGCTCGGCGTCCGGCAGCAGGTCGGCGATCGCCTCGCTGTGCTCGCTGGGCGTGACGAGGTCGCCCACCCCGGCCAGGACGAGCACCGGCATCTGAGTGAAGAGTCCCAGCGCCTCGGTCTTGTCGTGGTCGGCGAAGGCCGGGTAGAACTCCGCGACCACGTCGATCGGTGTCCCCTCGATCATCCGCTCGGCGAACCGGGCCACGGCCGGGTCGACGTCCCGGGACGAGAACGAGTACCGCTTGATGATCCCGGCGAACAGGTCGGCGGTGGCCCGGCGCCCCTTCTCCACCAGCTCGGCCCGCTGCCCCAGCGCCTTGAGCACGCCCGGCAGGATCCGGCGGACCGCGTTCACTCCCGCGACGGGCAGCCCGAAGTTGACCTCTCCGAGCCGCCCGGACGAGGTACCGACGAAGGCGGTGGCCACGACCCGGTCCCGGATCAGCTCCGGGAACTGGTCGGCCAGCGCCATGACCGTCATCCCGCCCATGGAGTGTCCGACCAGCACGAGCGGCCCCTCGGGCGCGGCCGCGTCGATGACGGCCTTCAGGTCGCGCCCCAGCTGCTCGATGTCGACGTGCTTGCCCTCCTGAGTCTGGGCGACGCCGCGCGCGGACCGGCCGTGGCTGCGCTGGTCCCAGTGCACGGTGCGCACGACGCCCCTGAGCGCGGCCCGCTGGAAGTGCCAGGAGTCCTGGCTGAGGCAGTAGCCGTGGCTGAAGACGACGGTGACGGGGGCGGGTGCCTTGCGCCCGAAGAGCCGTCGCCGGCGCGGGGTGAGGGCGGGTGCGGCCTCCGGATCGACGTCGTCGACCTCGTAGTACAGCTCGGTGCCGTCGTCGGCGTACGCCTTGCCGGGCATGCCGCGCAGCGAGCCGTACGGTCCCGCCGAGTCGAGGGCGAGCCGGGCCTTCTGCCGCATGCCGCGGCCCACGGTCATGCGCTCTATGGCGACACCGGCGGCCGCGCCGGCCGCGATCACACCTATCGCGGCGCCGGCGAACCCGGTCGCCCTGCGCCAGTTCGCGGCCGCCCCCGTGGCGGAGGCGACGGCCGCGACGACCTCCGCGCTGCTCTCGCTCACGTACCGCTCCTCTTCGCTGGGTCGTGCCCGGTGTCTCGGTGTGACGTGGGTGCCGAGTGGTGCGGATGCCCCGCTACGGGTTACCCGCCTCGTTCCTCATTCACATAACCGCATTCGGATGGACGCATCACATTGCCCGCGTCACATAGCCGCATCACGAAGACGCATCACATGGACGCATTCCTATAGACGCGTGGAACGCGCGTTCCGATCCGCGTGACGATTTCGTACGCGATGGTCCCCGCGGCCTGCGCCCAGTCCTCGGCGGTGGGCTCACCGCGGTCACCGGGCCCGAACAGCAGGGCTTCCGCGCCGGCCACCGGCTCGTCCCCGCCCAGGTCGACGACGAACTGGTCCATCGCGATCCGACCCGCGACCGTCCGCCACTTCCCGCCGACCAGGACGGGCCCGGCGCCGGAGGCGTGCCGCGGAATGCCGTCGGCGTAGCCGAGGGGGATGAGGCCGAGGGTGGTCTCGCCCGGGGTGACGTAGTGATGGCCGTAGCTCACGCCGTGACCGCCCGGGACGTGTTTCACCAGTGCGAGGGACGCCGAAAGCGTCATCACGGGCCGCAGCCCGAAGTCGGCGGGGCTGCCCAGCTCGGGGCTGGGCGAGATGCCGTAGGTGGCGATCCCGGTGCGCACCAGGTCGAAGTGGCTGTCGGGGAGGGTGAGCGTGGCGGGCGAGTTGGCGATGTGCCGCACCTCGGGCCGCGCGCCCTGCGCCTCGGCGTACACGACCATCTCGCGGAAGAGGGAGAGCTGGGCGGCGATGGACGGATGCCCGGGCTCGTCGGCGCAGGCGAAGTGCGACCAGAGCCCGGTGATCCGGATCAGCCCGTCGGCCTCGGCGCGCAGGGCCTCGCGCACCAGCTCGGTCCAGTCTCCCCCGGGCTGGCAGCCGCCCCGTCCGAGCCCCGTGTCGGCCTTGAGCTGCACGCGCGCGGGGGCGCCGGCCTGCCGGGCGGCCTCGGTGACCTCGCGCAGGGCCCACATCCCGCTGACGGAGACGTCGACATCGGCCTCGATGGCCTCGCGCCAGGGACCGCCCGGTGTCCACAGCCAGCACATGATCCGTACGCCGTCCACCCCGGCGGCCCGCAGCACGAGGGCCTCCTCGGGCGTGGCCGTACCCAGCCAGCCGGCGCCCGCCGCCACGGCCTCGCGGGCGCACCGCACGGCACCGTGGCCGTAGGCGTCAGACTTCACGACGGCCATCAGGGCAGCGCCCGGCGCGTGGGCGCGCAGGGTCTGCACATTGGCCCGCAGGGCGGCCAGATCGATCTCGGCGCGGGCGCGCAGGGGGGCGGTCCGCAGGGCTGCTGTTTCTGTCATGGCGCCCCCAGTGTCTCAGAGGGGTACGACAACGCCGCCGAGCCCGGGACCCGCGCCCCTGGTCACCGGTTCCGCGCCCGCGGGTCACGCCTCCGGCCGGTGCCCCCACACGTACACCTGATCGTTGTTCTTCAGCACGCCCCACAGCTTCCTGGCCTCGTCCAGGCGCAGATTGACGCAGCCCATGGAGCCGACCTCGGTGAAGATGTTGCCGTAGACGCCGTGGAAGGCCTGGCCGCCACTGAAGAACTGGGAATAGGGCATGGGGCTGTTGTAGAGGCTCGACACGTGGTTCTTGTGCCGCCAGTAGACGCGATGCGACCCGACCCGCGTCTCGTACCCCTTGCGCCCGCTCCTGACGGGCACGGGCCCGAACACCACCTTCCTGCCCTTCTGCACCCACGCCAGCTGCCGGTCGAGGTCCACACAGGCGATCCGGTACGTCCGTACCGGGCACTTCTTGGCGGCATTGGGATTCTTGCGGGCGGAGACCAGCTGCATGGTGGCCCAAGTCACGGGTCCGGCGAAGCCGATGGCGGGCTTGATCTTGTGCTTGGTCTGGAAGGCGCGGATGGCCCGGCAGTCGGCGGGCGACTGCTCCCCGTCCACGGGCCGCTTCAGCCACCGCTCGACCTGCCGCTGGTGCGGTCCCGTCTCCTGGCTGCACTTCACGCTCTCGAGGGCGTCCATCGGTGGGATGTACTCCACGAGGTCGTTCGTCTCGTCCGGCGCGTCCTTCGGCTCGACGGCGTCCTCCTCGGGGCTGGGCGTGTACACCTCCGGGGGCAGCGCCTGGTCGGGCGTGTCGGTCGGCCGGAGGTTGAGCAGGGCGGGTACACCGGGCACGAGTTCGGCCTCCGGCCCGGTAGCCGGGGGCACGGGGTCGGCCGAGGCGCTGCCGACGGGCAGCAGGGTGGCGCCGGCGAGCAACACGGCGATGCTCCGGCTTGCGATACGTCCGCTGATCATGCGCTCAGAGAAGCGTGGGGGCCTGCCCGGCGGGAGGCGCCGCGCGGCGGGGTCACCCTAACGAGGCGCGCGAGGCCGGAGGAGAACGGGCGACCGACCGTAGGGTGCTCGGCATGAGCATCATCGGGGTCGGCATCGACGTGGCCGAGATCGACAGGTTCGGCGCGGCACTGGAACGCACACCCGGGCTGGCCGAACGGCTGTTCCTGGAGAGCGAGTTGCTGCTGCCGAGCGGCGAACGCCGGGGCATCGCCTCGCTCGCGGCCCGTTTCGCCGCGAAGGAGGCCCTCGCCAAGGCGCTGGGAGCACCGGCGGGCCTGCTCTGGACGGATGCCGAGGTCTACGTCGAGGACAGCGGCCGGCCACGGCTGCAGGTGACGGGGACGGTCGCGGCACGGGCGGCCGAACTCGGCGTACGGTCCTGGCACGTGTCGCTGAGCCATGACGCCGGGGTGGCGTCGGCGGTGGTGGTGGCGGAGGGCTGAGCCGCCGGTTCTTGCGCCCCGGCCGGCCGAAGGCACGCCAATGCGTCCATGGATGCGACGAGCCGCGCCGCGTACGGAAGACTCGGTCGTATGCGGACTGCGTACAGCGTGGAGACGGTAAGGGCGGCCGAACGGGAGCTGATGGCGCGGCTTCCGGACGGTGCGCTGATGCAGCGGGCGGCGGCCGGACTCGCCGTGGCCTGCGCGGATCTGCTGGGCCGGGTGTACGGCAGCCGTGTCGTGCTGCTGGTCGGCAGCGGCGACAACGGCGGCGACACCCTGTATGCCGGCGCCCGACTGGCCAAACGCGGAGCGGGAGTTGCGGCGGTGCTGCTGAATCCCGAGCGGGCGCACGCCGGGGGCCTCGCGGCGCTGCGGCGGGCCGGCGGCCGGGCGAGGGGTGTCGAGGGCGCAGAGGAGTTGATCGAGCGCGCGGATCTCGTCGTGGACGGAATCGTCGGGATCGGAGGCAAGGGCGGGCTGCGTCCACAGGCGGCCCCGCTGGCCGCCGCCGCCCAGCGGTCCCGGGCCGCGGTGGTCGCCGTGGACCTGCCGAGCGGCGTGGACGTGGACACGGGCGAGGTACGCGGCGCGGCAGTGCGGGCCGACCTCACCGTCACCTTCGGCACGCACAAGCCGGGCCTGCTGATCGATCCGGCGCGGGACTACGCCGGTGTGGTCCGCCTGGTCGACATCGGCCTGGCGCTGCCGAACGACGCGGTGGAGCTGGAGGCGCTGCAACACGCGGACGTGGAGCTGCTGTTGCCGTCGCCCGCGGCGGAGACGGACAAGTACCGGCGCGGTGTCGTGGGCATCGCCGCCGGCTCGGCGCGCTATCCGGGCGCGGCCGTCCTGGCGGTGGCGGGGGCGCTGCGGGGCGGGGCGGGGGCCGTACGGTACGTCGGTCCGGCCGGGGACGCGGTGATCGCCCGGTTCCCCGAGACGCTGGTGTCGGACCGGGGGCCGAAGAAGGCCGGGCGCGTGCAGTCCTGGGTCGTCGGCCCCGGCGCCGGGGACGACGCGGCGACGGTCGCGGAGGTCCTGGCGACGGACGTGCCGGTGCTGCTCGACGCGGACGGCCTGCGGCTGGCGGACGCGGAGGCGGTACGCGGGCGTACGGCACCGACCCTGATGACCCCGCACGCCGGGGAGGCGGCCGCGTTGCTGGGTGTCTCCCGGGAGGAGGTCGAGGGGGCTCGGCTGGCTTCGGTACGGGAGTTGGCGGGGCGGTATGCGGCGACGGTGCTGCTGAAGGGGTCGACGACGCTGGTGGCGGACGCCGGGGGTACCGGCCCGGTCCGGGTGAATCCGACGGGCACGTCGTGGCTGGCCACGGCCGGCAGCGGGGATGTCCTGTCCGGATTGGCGGGATCACTGCTGGCGACAGGGCTCCCGGCGTTGGATGCTGCGAGCGCGGCGGCGTATCTGCACGGCCTGTCGGCGAGATTCGCGGCGGACGGGGCGCCGGTCGGGGCGCATGACGTGGCTGAGGGGATTCCGGATGCCTGGCGGGACGTACGGAGTTGAGGGCGACGCTGCGGGACGGCGGCGACCGGCGTCAGGGTCCCGCCGTCCCGGCGAGGCCGCCGCATGAGGGCGGTCGTCGTCGGGGCGGGCATCGGCGGACTGACCGCGGCACTGAGCCTGCGCCGGGCGGGTTGGGACGTCACGCTCGTCGAGCAGGCAGCCCGTTTCACCGAGGTCGGTGCCGGAATCCAGCTGGCGCCCAACGCCACGCGGGTGCTGCGTCGGCTGGACGTCCTCGACGCGGTGGCCGCGCCGGCCGCCCGCCCCTCCCACGTGAGCTTCCGCACCTGGTCCGACGGGGCGGAGATCTGCCGTTACGCGCTGGGCCGCGAGGCCGAGGAGGAGTTCGGGGCGCCGTATCTGCTGCTGCACCGGGCCGATCTGCATCAGGCCCTGTCCGCCGCGGTGCCTTCGGAGTCGGTGCGCCTGAGCACGACGGTCGTGGACATCACCCAGGACGACGACTCCGCCCAGGTCACGACGGCGACCGGCGAGCGCCTGGGCGCGGACCTGGTGGTGGCGGCGGACGGCATCCGTTCCGCAGCCCGCCGGTGGCTCTTCGGCGAGGACGAGGCGGTGTTCTCGAAAACCGCCGCCTACCGGGCCCTGCTCCCCGTTGCCGAGGTGGCCGACCTGGGCCTCCCCCCACTCGGCGTCTGGCTCGGCCCGGACCGCCACTTCGTCCACTACTGGGTGCGGCGCGGCGAACTGCTCAACGTCGTGGCCGTGTTCAGCACGGGGGCGCCGGCCCAGGAGTCGTGGACCGACCGGGCTGAACCCGGCGAGCAGCTGCGCGAGTTCGCGCAGTGGGACCCCCGGGTGCTGAGCGTCCTCGAACGCGCGGGCCAGGTGCTCCGCTACGGCATCCACACCCGAACCCCGCTCACCCGCTGGAACCTCGGCCGGGTGACCCTGCTGGGCGACAGCGCCCACGCGATGGTCCCGTTCCAGGCCCAGGGGGCGGCCCAGGCCATCCTGGACGCGGCCGCACTGGGCGACGCCCTCACGGACACGACGCCCGCCGAAGTCCCCGCCGCACTCGACCGCTACGTCGCCCGGCGTCTCCCGACCGCGACCAGCACGCAGGCCGCCTCGACCCAGGCAGGCAGGGACTTCCATCTGCCGGACGGCCCGGAGGCCACGGCGAGAAACGCCCGCATGGCGGCGCACGCGGGCGAGAACAGGTTCATGCCGCAGTCGGCGGCGTGGGGCGCGGACCGCTGAGGGGAGTGGGAATCACTCCCCCCGCATCCTTGTCCTACGCCCTGAAGCCGCCTACTCCACGGTCACCGACTTCGCCAGGTTCCGGGGCTGATCCACCTCGTTGCCCCGAGCCGTCGCCAGCTCGCAGGCGAAGACCTGCAAGGGAACCGTCGCCACCAGCGGCTGAAGCAAGGTCGGCGTGGCCGGAATCCAGATCAGGTGGTCCGCGTACGGCACCACCGCCTCGTCCCCTTCCTCCGCGATGACGATGGTCCGCGCGCCCCGGGCCCGGATCTCCTGGATGTTGGACACGATCTTGTCGTGCAGCACCGACCGCCCCCGGGGCGAAGGCACGACCACGACCACGGGCAGGTCGTCCTCGATCAGAGCGATCGGCCCATGCTTCAACTCCCCCGCCGCAAAGCCCTCGGCATGCATATAGGCGAGTTCCTTCAGCTTCAGCGCTCCCTCCAGCGCCACGGGATACCCGACATGCCGCCCCAGGAACAGCACCGTCCTCTTCTCGGCCAGCGACCGCGCCAGCTCCCGCACCGGCTCCATGGTCTCCAGCACCCGCTCGACCTCACCGGAGATGTGGGAGAGATCCCGGATGACCGCCCCGATCTCGTCACCCCACTTGGTGCCCCGCACCTGCCCCAGATACAGCGCGACGAGGTAACACGCCACCAGCTGCGTCAGGAACGCCTTCGTCGAAGCGACCGCGACCTCCGGCCCGGCATGCGTGTACAGCACCGCATCCGACTCACGCGGAATCGTCGACCCGTTGGTGTTGCAGATCGCCAGCACCCTGGCGCCCTGCTCACGGGCATGCCGCAGCGCCATGAGGGTGTCCATGGTCTCGCCGGACTGCGAGATGGCGATGACGAGGGTCTGCTGATCGAGGATCGGATCGCGGTAGCGGAACTCACTGGCCAGTTCGACCTCGCACGGCACCCGGGTCCAGTGCTCGATGGCGTACTTGGCGATCATCCCGGCGTGAAAGGCGGTACCGCAGGCGACGATGACGACCTTGTCGACTTCCCGCAGCTCGGAGGCGCTGATGCGCACCTCGTCCAGCGTCAGCGACCCGGACGCGTCGATGCGCCCCAGCAACGTGTCGGCGACCGCCTTGGGCTGCTCGGCGATCTCCTTGAGCATGAAGTAGTCATAGCCGCCCTTTTCTGCGGCCGAGGCGTCCCAGTCGACGTGATACGACCGCACCTCCGCCGGCCGCCCGTCGAACCCGGTGACGGTCACCCCGTCCCGCCGCAGCTCCACCACCTGGTCCTGACCCAGCTCGATCGCCGACCGCGTATGGGCGATGAACGCGGCGACATCCGAGGCGAGAAAGGCCTCTCCCTCCCCAACGCCCACCACCAGCGGTGAGTTGCGCCGCGCCCCGACCACCACATCGGGCTCATCGGCATGCACGGCGACCAGCGTGAAAGCCCCCTCCAACCGCCGGCACACCAGCCGCATGGCCTCGGCGAGGTCGGCGCAGACCGAGAACTCCTCGGCGAGCAGATGCGCGACCACCTCGGTGTCGGTCTCGGAGGCAAGCTCGTGCCCGCGCTCCTCCAACTCGGCCCGCAGCCCGGCGAAGTTCTCGATGATCCCGTTGTGCACGACGGCGACGCGCCCCGCGTTGTCGAGATGCGGATGCGCATTGGCGTCCGTGGGCCCACCGTGCGTGGCCCACCGCGTATGTCCGAGCCCCGTGGTCCCGGTCGGCAACGGCCGCTCGGCGAGCTCCTTGTCCAGATTGCCCAGCTTCCCGGCCTTCTTGGCCCCGGCCAGTCCTCCGTCCGCCAGCACGGCGACCCCGGCCGAGTCGTATCCCCGGTACTCCAGCCGCTTCAGTCCGGCCATCACGATCTCGAGCGCCGACTGCGACCCCACGTATCCCACGATTCCGCACATGCGCGGCAGCCTACGGTCCGATCGTCACGGAAATCTCTCCCGAACTCCGCGCCGCCTGCCCGAATTCGGAAATTCCCACGGGGGCCGTCAGGTCTTCGCCCGATAGGACCGCATGGCCAACGGGTAGAACACCAGGGCGATCCCGGCCGCCCACACCAGCGACCACAGCACCGGCTCCGCCACCGGCCCACCCAGCAGCAACCCCCGGAACGCGTCCGACAGATGCGTCACCGGATTCACGTCGCTCCACGCCTGCAGCCACCCCGGCATGGTGTCCACCATGACGAACGCGCTGCTGGTGAACGTGATCGGGAAAATGATCGTGAACGCGAAGGCCTGCACCTTCTCGGCGTCCCCCGCCAGCATCCCGATCAGCACCGCACTCCAGGACACGGCCGCCGCGAACACGGTCACCAGCAGCGTCCCGAGCAGGAAGCCGCCCAGTCCCCCGGTGATCCGGAAGCCGAGCAGCAGGCCGAGGCCGATCATCAGCAGCAGCGCCCAGACATGCTTGGCGAGGTCGGCGGTGATGCGGCCGATGAGCGGGGCCGAGCGGGCGATCGGCAGGCTGCGCAGTCGGTCGAAGACGCCCTTGGTGAGGTCGGTATTGAGCGCCATGGCCGTGTACATGGTCATGAACAGGGTGTTCTGGACGATGATCCCCGGCAGCGCGTACTTCAGATACGCCTCGGGCGACCCGGCCATCTGCCCGCCCAGCACATACGTGAAGAGGAACACGAACATGATCGGCGTGATGCTGTAGTCGACCAGTTCGAGGGGGTTGTGCTTCACCGCGACCAGGCTCCGCCAGGCCATCGTGAAGGTCTGCCGCATCCCGTCGAGCGGTCGCACCCGGCCCGACTTGGTGATCGGGGCCGTGATGGCCGTGGTGGCGGCGGTCATGACCGGCTCACCGCCTTCTCCAGCTCGCTCTCGTCCTCGTCCCGCACGGCCGCCCCGCCGTTCCCCTCCGGCTCGCCCGGCTCGGCTCGGTGGCCGGTAAGCGCCAGGAACACCTCGTCCAGCGAGGAGCGCCGCAGCGCGAGCTCGCCCACCGCGATCCCCTCCCGGTCCAGCGTGCGCACGACAGCAGGCATCAGCTCGGGGTCGTTCACCGGGGCGGTGATCGTCTCGCCCTCGATCTGCGTCTGCGGTCCGGCCGCCTGGGCGACCAGCAGGTGCGCCCGTACGAGATGCTCGGCCGCCACCGGCCGAAGCTGCAGCACCTGCCCCCCGACCTGGGACTTCAGCTGGTCGGGCGTCCCCTCGGCGATCACCCGGCCCTTGTCGATCACCACGATGTCGTCGGCGAGCACATCGGCCTCGTTCAGATACTGCGTGGTCAGCAGGGCCGTCGCGCCGTCCGCGACGAGGCCTCGCAGCAGGTCCCACAGCTCACCGCGGCTGTGCGGGTCCAGGCCGGTCGTCGGCTCGTCGAGGAAGAGGATGCTGGGCCGGCCGACGAGACTGGCCGCGAGGTCCAGTCGCCTGCGCATACCGCCGGAGTAGGTCTTCGTGGCCCGCCCGGCCGCGTCCGCCAGCTGAAAGCGCTCCAGCAGCTCGGCCGCGCGCGCCTTCGCCTCCCGGCGCGGCAGACCGAGCAGCCTACCGATCATCAGCAGGTTCTCCGTACCGGTCAGGTTCTCGTCCACTGCCGCGTACTGCCCGGTCAGCCCGACCATGGCGCGTACGACCCCGGCCTCCCGGACCACGTCGTGCCCGGCCACCTGCGCCCGGCCACCGTCCGGCCGGAGCAGCGTCGCGAAGATCCGCACCGCGGTGGTCTTCCCCGCGCCGTTGGGACCCAGCAGTCCGAGCACCGTGCCTCGCCGGGCCCCCAGGTCGACCCCGGCCAGCGCCTCGGTGTCCTTGAACCGCTTGACCAGGCCTTCCGCCTCGATCGCATACGTCATGGGTCACCCCCTCGGGGTCGGTGGACCCCGGGCTGGGCCCACCTCTCCCACAACTGTGACGCACGCCACTGACATTCCCCACTTGCCCGGGTATCGACCGGTGACAGACTTTTCCTCCCGAAAACGCGGCGGCGTGACGGATCCCACCTCACCGTCCGTTCGTACTCCCGTAACAATGGACTGTGATCTCTCCGGTCTCCTCGATGCCCCGGAGCGCCCACCGGCCCAGGCCGGAGGCGACTCCCTACGTCGACCTCACCCGCTCGGAGTGGAGCGCGCTGCGCGACAAGACCCCGCTGCCGCTCACGGCGGAGGAGGTCGAGAAGCTGCGCGGTCTGGGCGATGTCATCGACCTCGACGAGGTCCGCGACATCTACCTCCCGCTCTCCCGCCTCCTCAACCTCTACGTCGGCGCCACGGACGGCCTCAGAGGGGCGCTGAACACCTTCCTGGGCGAAAAGGGCTCCCAGTCCGGCACCCCGTTCGTCATAGGGGTCGCCGGTTCGGTCGCCGTGGGCAAGTCCACGGTCGCCCGCCTGCTGCAGGCCCTGCTCTCCCGCTGGCCCGAGCACCCGCGCGTGGAGCTGGTCACCACGGACGGCTTCCTGCTGCCCACCAGGGAGCTCCAAGCCCGCGGCCTGATGTCGCGGAAAGGATTCCCCGAGTCCTTCGACCGCCGCGCCCTCACCCGCTTCGTCGCCGACATCAAGGCGGGCAAGGACGAGGTCACGGCCCCCGTCTACTCCCACCTGATCTACGACATCGTCCCGGACCAGAAGCTCACGGTCCGCCGCCCCGACATCCTGATCGTCGAGGGCCTGAACGTCCTCCAGCCCGCCCTCCCCGGCAAGGACGGCCGCACCCGGGTCGGCCTCGCCGACTACTTCGACTTCAGCGTGTACGTCGACGCGCGCACCGAGGACATCGAGCGCTGGTACCTCAACCGCTTCAAGCGGCTGCGCGAGACCGCCTTCCAGAACCCCTCCTCGTACTTCCGCAAGTACACCCAGGTGTCCGAGGAGGAGGCCCTCGACTACGCCGGCACGATGTGGCGCACCATCAACAAGCCCAATCTGGTGGAGAACATCGCCCCCACGCGCGGCCGGGCCACCCTGGTCGTCCGCAAGGGCCCGGACCACAAGGTGCAGCGGCTGAGCCTGCGCAAGCTGTGAGGCTGTCACCAGGGCCTGTTAGAAAGGCGTCATGCTGCATCTGCGCCTGATCACGCCGGCCGACCGGACCGACGACGTGGTACGCCTGATCGAGAGGACGGTGGGGACGGCCCACCTCGCCGTCCTGCCGGGCGCCGCCCGCAACCCCACCGGGGATCTGGTCATGTGTGACGTGGCGCGCGAGGCGGGCGACGAACTCCTCACCGAACTCCAGCAGTTGGGCATCGAGGAGTCCGGGTCCATCGCCGTCGAGAACATCGACCTGTCGCTGTCCAAGCGCGCCGACAAGGCTGAGAAGGAGGCGCCGGGCGAGGGCGCGGACGCGGTGCTGTGGGAGCACCTGACGGAGGCGACGCACGAGGAGTCGACCCTCTCGATCACCTACCTCGCCTTCATCACCCTCGCGACGATGATCGCGGCCTGCGGCGTGGTCCTCGACAACGCGATCCTGATCGTCGGCGCGATGGCGGTCGGCCCCGAGTTCGGACCGTTGGCGGGTGTCTGCACGGCGGTGGTGCAGCGGGCGCCCCGCCTCGCGCTGCGCTCACTGATCGCACTGCTGGTGGGCTTCGCCGTGGCGATGGTGCTGACCGTGGGCTTCAGCTACTTCATGGACGCCGTCGGCCTGTTCACCGAGGCCAAACTGGAGGCGGACCGGCCCAACACGGGCTTCATCTACGCCCCCGACTGGTTCTCGTTCGTCGTGGCGGTCCTCGCCGGCGCCGCCGGAACCCTCTCCCTGACATCCGCCAAGTCCGGCGCCCTGGTCGGCGTCGCCATCTCGGTGACGACGGTCCCGGCCGCCGCCAACGCGGCCGTGGCCCTGATCTACGGCGACGCCAATCAGACCTGGCTCTCAACGGGCCAGCTACTCCTGAATCTGCTGGGCATCATGCTGGCCGGCACCCTCACGCTCCTGGCCCAGAAGTGGTTCTGGGCCAAACAGCGCCAACGCACGACCGCCCTCCGGGACAGCGCACCCTAAGGGACGCGGGGAACTGCGCGACAAGCCACAACGAACCGGCAGCCCGCAACGAAGCAGAAGCCCCGGCCCCTACCCGGCACAGCCGACTATCCGAGCGCGGACTTCACCACATCGGCCAGCCGCCCGGCGACAGACCGAGCCTGCTCGATGTCCGCGGCCTCGACCATCACCCGCACCAACGGCTCGGTACCGGAAGGCCTGAGCAACACCCGCCCCGTGGAGCCGAGTTCCCGCTCCGCCTCGGTGACGGCGGCGGCCAGCTCGGCCGAGCTGCGGACCCGGCTCCGGTCCACGTCCGGCACATTGATCAGCACCTGCGGCAGCCGCTCCATCACGGCGGCGAGGTCCCGCAGCGTACGCCCGGTCTGGGCGATCCGAGCCGCCAGCAGCAGCCCGGTCAGGGTGCCGTCACCGGTCGTGGCGTGGTCGAGGATGATGACATGCCCGGACTGCTCGCCGCCGAGGGCGTAGCCGTGCTCCTTCATCTCCTCCAGCACATACCGGTCGCCGACGGCGGTCTGCACCAGCTTCAGCCCCTCGCGCTCCAGCGCCAGCTTGAAGCCGAGGTTCGACATCACGGTCGCGACGACGGTGTCGGCGCGCAGAGCGGAGCGCTCCCGCATCGCCAGCGCGAGCACGGCCAGGATCTGGTCGCCGTCCACCTCCTCGCCGGTGTGGTCCACGGCGAGGCACCGGTCGGCGTCCCCGTCGTGCGCGATGCCCAGCGCGGCCCCGTGGTCGAGGACGGCGGCCTTCAGCTTGTCCAGATGCGTGGACCCGCAGCCGTCGTTGATGTTGAGCCCGTCCGGCTCCGCACCGATGGTGACGACGTCTGCTCCGGCCTGCCGGAACGCCTCCGGAGAGACGCCCGCCGCAGCACCGTGCGCCTCGTCGAGGACGATCTTCAGCCCGTCCAGTCGGTTGGGCAGGACGCCGAGGAGGTGGGCGACGTACTCGTCGAACCCCTGGTCGTACGACCGCACCCGCCCGACTGCCGCACCGGTCGGCCGCTGCCACGGCTCACCGTGCCGGTGCTCGTCGTAGACGGACTCGATACGGTCCTCCAGCTCGTCGGCGAGTTTGTGGCCGCCGCGGGCGAAGAACTTGATGCCGTTGTCCGGCATGGCGTTGTGGCTGGCGGAGAGCATGACACCGAGGTCGGCGCCGAGCGAGCCGGTGAGGTGCGCGACCGCGGGCGTGGGCAGCACGCCGACCCGCATCACGTCGACACCGGCGCTGGCGAGGCCCGCGACGACGGCGGCCTCCAGGAACTCCCCGGACGCGCGCGGGTCCCGCCCGACCACCGCTGTCGGCCGGTGGCCCTCGAAGGTGCCCGCCTCGGCGAGTACGTGCGCTGCCGCCACGGACAGACCGAGGGCCATCTCGGCCGTCAGATCCGCGTTGGCGACACCACGCACGCCGTCCGTGCCGAAGAGTCGTCCCACTTGTCCTCCTGAGGAAACATCAGTTCCGAAAGCGGAGCCGGCGCTCGATACGCCACCGGGCCACCGGGGGCTCCCGCTACCAGGCATTCCATGCCCGGGGCATCGGATCACACAAGCCTTTGAACGTCTTGTGCCGTTATACGCCCGCGCCCGGTGATAAGACGAACGCCCCGGCGGCACTGTGGCGTGCCGCCGGGGCGTTCGGAGTACCGGAGTACGAGCAGAGGCAGCTTGCGCTTAGCGCTTGCTGTACTGCGGGGCCTTGCGGGCCTTCTTCAGACCGGCCTTCTTGCGCTCGACCGCACGGTCGTCGCGCTTGAGGAAGCCGGCCTTCTTCAGCGGGCCGCGGTTGTTGTCGACGTCGGCCTCGTTCAGGGCGCGGGCGACACCGAGACGCAGCGCACCGGCCTGGCCGGAGACACCGCCACCGGCGATGCGGGCGACGACGTCGTAGCGACCGTCGAGCTCGAGCACCTTGAAGGGCTCGTTGACTTCCTGCTGGTGCACCTTGTTCGGGAAGTAGTCCTCGAGCGTCCGCCCGTTGATCTTCCACTTGCCGGTGCCCGGAACGATCCGGACGCGGGCAATGGCGTTCTTACGACGACCCAGGCCGGCGGCCGGCTGGGGCTCACCGAAGCGCGAGGCGAGGGACTCGGAGGTGTACTCACCCTCCACCGGAACCTCGGACTCGGTGGTGTAGCTGTCGATGTCGATGTTCTCGACGTTCTCGTCGAGCGGCTGCTCGGCAGTGGTCTCGGCCACGATTCTCCTCAGATTCTCTTCAGTCTTAGGGGGTGGCCGGACTTACTGCGCGACCTGGGTGATCTCGTACGGCTGCGGCTGCTGCGCGCCGTGCGGGTGCTGGTCACCCTTGTAGACCTTCAGCTTCGAGAGCATCTGACGGCCCAGAGTGTTCTTGGGGAGCATGCCCTTGACGGCCTTCTCGATGGCCTTCTCGGGGTTCTTGTCGAGGAGCTCGTCGTAACGGACGGAGCGCAGACCACCCGGGTAGCCGGAGTGGCGGTACGCCATCTTCTGGGTCCGCTTGTTGCCGGAGAGGTGCACCTTGTCGGCGTTGATGATGATGACGAAGTCACCGGTGTCGACGTGGGGCGCGTAGATCGGCTTGTGCTTGCCGCGGAGAAGGGACGCGGCGGTGGTGGCGAGACGACCCAGGACGACGTCCTGAGCGTCAATGACGTGCCACTGGCGAGTCACATCGCCGGGCTTGGGGCTGTACGTACGCACTTCGCAGCCTTCTTCTTCAGTGGATGGGTGCTGACACATGGCATCACTGAAGCGATCGTGCAGCTGGGGACGACAATGCCGGGGACGCTGCCCGTATGCCGCCCACTGGTAACTGCTCCAGGGAACCTAGGTAGAGGCCACTCCCGTGAGAATGAGCAAGCCAATACACAACGAAGATGCAGGATACCTGCGGCGCCACGGCCGGGTCAAAACGGGTGACCGCCGGCTGGCCCTGCTGTCCATTCACCAGCGTAAGCGCCCGCCGACGCCCACGACACCGCCCCCGACCGCTCCATGCCCCCCAACCACCGGGCCCACCCCGGCCAACCCTGGCGCCGCCCCACCCCGGACGTGACCATCAACACGCCGAGACGCCCCGCTCCCAAGCCGGACACCCCGCCCTCGATCCACGCCCCGCCCGCTCACTCCCCGCACCCCGACCGCCCACACCGGACACCCGCTTCCCACGCCCCGGCCCGGCCGCCGCCGCTCCCGAGCCACGTGCGCCCACACCGCGCCCCCCACTCCCCCAGCCCGGACACCCGAGCCCCAGGCCACACCCACCCATCCGGACGCTCACTCCCGCACGCCGAGCCCCACGCACGACCGCCCGCCCTGGACGCCCACGCCCCCACCCACCAGCACCCCGACCCCGAGGCCCCCCAAACCGCCCGATTCGCGCACCCGCCCCCCACCCGGACGCCCCTGGCGCCCTCAGAACCCGCCCCTCAGTCGGCCAGATCCAGTTCGCTCACCCTTCCCCCCGCCGGGTCGGCTCCTGGACGGGCGAAGGAGGAGATCCGGGCGCGGCGCCCGTCATGGGGTCCAGGGGCGAAGTCCCTGGTGGGGTCGAAGGGGCGGAGCCCCTGGAGGACGGGACGGGTAGGGGCGGCGGGGGCGAGAGACCCCCGCCGGACCGAACGCAACGGACAGCCACAGTCACCGCCAAACCACACAACGTCACCGCATCCCGAAAGGCCCGCCGCTGAACCGCCTCCAGATAGGGCCAGGTCACCCCGGGCAGCTGCGGCACGAGCGCCACCCAGAACCACACGCCCCGAGCAACCGCCCCCTCCCCCAGCGCCCCCGCCACCAGCAGCGGCACAACGACCAGCAGATAGTGGTCGTACGACGGCCGGGAGACGAGGAACGCGGAGAGCATCAGTCCCGCCGCGGTCTCGACCAGCCGCCGCGCCCCCTCATCCCCACCCCGCCAGCGCCAATACGCACACCCCACCCCCACCCCGGCCGCAACCACCCCGATCCCCCCGGCCAGCGCCCCCGGCACCCCCACCCTCGGCAGCACAGCAACCAGCGACGCCTCGTACAGCCGTACAAAGCCGTCGTCCCCGCCCAGAAGGAACGGCAGAGTCCGGGTGAAGAACCCCGCAGGATCCGGCAGCAGCAACGCCGCCCCCGCGGACGCCACCACCGGCACCCCGGCCATCACCCCCAACCCCCGCCACCGCCCCGCGAAGACGAACAGCAACCCCACCGGCGCCAGCAACGGCTTCAGCGCGATCGCCGCCCCGATCACCGCCCCCGCCGCCACCCACCGCCCCCGCGCCGCCAGCAACAACCCCAGCGGCAGGGCGAGCACAGCCGTAGCGGTCCAGTTCCCCAGCAGAACGAGGTGCGCGAACGGCGCGAACCCGACCGCGAGCCCGATCAGCCCGAGGGCCGCGAACCGGCTGCGCAGCGGAACCCCGTGCACCCGCAGCGCACAGACCCAGCCCCCCACCAGACACCCGGTCACGACCACCGGCACGAGCACACCCAGCACACCCCGCGGAACCAGCGCCTGAGCAGCCGCCGCCAGCACCGCGCTCGGCAAATAGAGAAAGTGGGGGTCGTCATACGGCGAACCCCCACCCAGCCAGACCCGCGCCGCGCGCACGACGATCGCGTTGTCCATCCCTCCGTCCGAGGTCACCCGCGCCGTACGCATCACGAGCGCCCCCAGCAAGACCCCGAGCACCGCCCACAGATGCCACGTCGCCCGTCGTACCAACCACCCGGAGATGTCGCTTTTGTGCTCGCTCACCGGCTGAACGCTAGGGGCCTGTGCGCCCCTTGGGGCGGACCGGCACACCTTCGGTCCGTCTAAGATGCGCCCCATGAGCTACGGGCAGCAGGGGGGACCCCCGTCCCAGTGGGATCCCTGGACACCGCAATCCCAGCAGCCGTGGAACAGCGGCGCCGACGACCAGACCCCGGACTGGGCCGCACTCGCCGAGGCCTCCGAGACCCGTAACAAACGGCGCCGGCTGCTGTTCATCGGCGGCGGCGCACTGGCCACCGTCGCGATCGGCGCTGCCGTCGCCGTGGCCGTGGTGTCGTCGAACGACGGCAACTCGGCCTCGAACAATCCGTCTTCCGAGCTCCCGGCGACCGCGGACCTGCCGAACCAGTCCACCGCCCCGTCGTTCGAGCCGACGAGCGCCCCGCCGCCGCTGGACCCGAAGGACTTCATCTCCAGCAAGGCCAAGGACACCGCTCCGCTCGGCGCGCAGATCCTCTTCCCCGGCACGCAGCTGACCATGGGTGAGACGGTCTACAAGAAGGGCGCGACGGACGACACGAAGAACTGCTCCGCGGTCACCGAGGGCGGCCTCCCGAAGATCCTCACCGCCAACGGCTGTACCCGCTTCATGCGCGTCTCCTACGTCAAGGACGGCCTGGCGGTGACGGTGGGCGTGGCCGTCTTCGACACCGAGGCGAAGGCCACGAAGGTCAAGGGCCAGGTGAACACCAAGAAGGACATCGTCCGGCCGCTGTCCGGCAAGGGCACCAAGGACTTCTGCGCCTCCGCCGTCTGCTACTCGAAGTCCAACTCCTACGGCCGTTACGCCTACTTCACCATCACGGGCTTCACCAACGGCAAGGACATGACGGACAAGGACACGGCGGGCTTCCAGACCGGCGACAACCTGGAGGAGTTCACGTTCCGCCAGATCCGCCGGCGCGGCGAGGCCCAGGCTTCGGCGGCGGCGGGCGAGTAGCGGCGAGCGGCGGCCGACGTGAGGGTCGACCGCCGCCCACGGGCTCACCTGTGCTTCAGGCGCAGCCGGATCGGTACGACCGCCGACTCCAGCTGCGTCCGAAGCGTCATCTTCGACACACCCTCCGTCCGCTCCTCGAAGCGGATCGGGATCTCGACAGCGCTGTGCCCGGCCCGTACGGCCTTGTACTTCAGCTCGACCTGGAAGCTGTAGCCCGCGCTGTCCAGGGTGGCCAGGTCGATGTCCCGCAGGGTCGCGGCCGACCACAGGTTGAAGCCGGCCGTGATGTCCCGGATCTTCGTGCCGAGCACGGTGCGGGCGTAGCGGTTGGCGAACCGGGACAGCAGCACCCGGTGCACGCCCCAGTCCTCGTCCAGCGAACCGCCCTCGACGTACCGGCTGCCGACGACCAGGCCCACCCCGGAGGCCACCGCCGTGCCCAGCATCCGCGGCACCGCCTCCGCCGGGTGGCTGCCGTCGGCGTCCATCTGGACGACGTAGGCGGCACCCTCCTCAAGCGCGGCGCTCATGCCCGCGACGTACGCCCGCCCCAGACCGTCCTTCTCGGTGCGGTGCAGCACGCTCATCCGGCGCCGGCCGTCCCAGTTGTACTTCTCGGCGAGTTCCTCGGCGATCCGCCCGGTGCCGTCCGGGCTGGAGTCGTCGACGATCTTCAGATGCAGCCCGTCGATCGGCAGCCCGAGCACCAGCTCGGCCATCCGCGCGACGTTCGCGGCCTCGTTGTACGTCGGCATGACCACGGTGACCGGTACGCCCCGGTGTCTGTCGTGGTTGTCACGTCCCGTCATGGCTTTCTCTTTCCCTCCCCTAGGAGCCTCTACCGAGGCCCCTCCCCAACGGGCGCGGGCCTTCCCAGCGCCCGGAACCGCCAGCCCGCCGCGGTCCAGCGGTCCACGTCGAGCACCCCCCGCCCGTCCACGATCCGCGGACGGGAAACCAGCGGCCGGGCCCGCTGCGGGTCGATCTCCCGGAACTGCGGCCACTCGGTCAGGTGCAGCACGAGCTCGGCACCGCGCAGCGCCTCCTCGGCCGACACCGCGTATCCGAGGAGCGGGAACGCCTTGCGGGCGTTGTCCATCGCCTCGGGGTCGTAGACCGTGACGTCGGCGCCGTCGAGCCGCAGCCGCGCGGCGACGTTGAGCGCCGGCGAATCACGGATGTCGTCGGAGTCGGGCTTGAACGCCGCCCCGAGTACGGCGATACGGACCCCCAGGACTGCTCCCCCGCACAGCTCCCGGGCCAGCTCGACAACCTTGTCGCGGCGCCGCATGTTGATCGCGTCGACCTCGCGCAGGAACGCCAGCGAGACGCCCAGCTCGTCGGCGCGGTGCGCGAAGGCGCGGATGTCCTTGGGCAGACAGCCCCCGCCGAAGCCGACGCCGGCCCGCAGGAACTTCCTTCCGATCCGGTCGTCGTGCCCGATCGCCTCGGCGAGCACACCGACGTCACCGCCCGCGGCCTCACAGACCTCCGCCATCGCGTTGATGAAGGAGATCTTGGTGGCGAGGAAGGCGTTGGCGGCCGTCTTGACCAGTTCGGCGGTCGGAAAGTCGGCGGTGACAAGCGGCGTCCCGGCGGCGAGGACGGGCGCGTACACCTTCCGCAGAATCGTTTCGGCATGCTCCGAGCGCACCCCGAACACCAGCCGGTCCGGCCGCAGCGTGTCCTCGACGGCGAAGCCCTCCCGCAGGAACTCCGGGTTCCAGGCGACCTCGACGCCGCCGTGCGTGTCCGCGAGCCGCCCCGCTGTGCCCACCGGCACGGTCGACTTGCCGACCAGCAGCGCGTCGGGGTCGGCGTGCGCGGCGATCGCCGCGAAGGCGGAGTCGACGTACGTCAGGTCGGCGCCCTCGGAGCCGGAGCGCTGCGGCGTACCGACGCACACGAAATGCACGTCGCCGAAGGCCCCGGCCTCCGCGTATTCGGTCGTGAACCGCAGCCGCCCGCTCGCCGTGTGCTTGGCGATCAGCTCCGGCAGCCCGGGCTCGTGGAAGGGCACCCGGCCCGCCTGCAGCGCGGCGACCTTGTCGGGGTCGACGTCGACCCCGAGCACGTCGTGGCCGAGTTCCGCCATGCAGGCGGCGTGGGTGGCACCGAGGTAGCCGGTGCCGATGACGGTGAGCCGCATGGGTACGGCCCCTTTCTTGGCGTGGAGCGTTCTGCCGTGGAGCGGCGACAGCTCAGGAGGTCTTGATCCAGATGCGGTACGTGCCCGTGCCGCTGGAGTTGCTGAAGGGCACCTCGCCGAGGAGCCGGTAGTGCGGGTTGCCCTTGACCGCGGCCGCGACGACGTCGTCGACGCGCGGGTTGGTGAGCCCGTCCAGGACGATCAGGTCGAACTCGCCCTCGCGCAGCGCCGCGCGGTAGGCGTCGTCGCCGGAGTGGTACTTGCCCTTCTCGTCCGTGTACTCGAGCGCGAACACGCCCTGCCACTGGCGGTGCGTGGTCTTTTCCCGCAGGTAGTAGACCGGCACTTCGGGCGTCGAGGCGAGGTAGTGGCCCTTGGAGTTCACATGGGAGTCGATGGTCCTGATCATCTTCGAGGAGTCGGGCCAGACGCCGAAGCGCCAGTCCGCCTGCGAGATGCCCAGGCACAGCACCGCCGTCCAGAGCATGATCCCCAGCTGGGGGTAGCGGAAGTGAGCGCCCACCAGACGGGTCACACCCACGCCTGCCATCGGCGCGGCGAACAGCAGACCGAAGCCCACGTGCTTGAACAGCGAGACCACGGTGGCCAGTTGGATCTGGTACGCGGGCGCGAGCAGGGCCGTGCCGCACAACGTCAGGCCGAGCAGGGCACGCCAGCGCCAGCCGGGGTTGCCCAGCTTCAGCGCGATCGGCGACTCGTTCATACGGCTGCGCCGTACGTAGGAGATGGCTCCGCCGACAGCGGTCAGGAACATCAGCCCGCCCCACTCCGCCGAGCGCTGGAGCAGGAACTGGGCGCTGTCGGAGCCGTGGTCACGGTCGGTGGTGGTCTGCTGGACACCGGCGAGCAGGTCCGTGGTGTACATCCCCACGAGCATCAGACCGCCGATGCCGAGGCCGAGCAGCACCATCCGCAGGAACGATTTTGCCCCCTTGTGCGGCCAAGCGGTCAGCAGCGCGAGCACACAGATGGTGGGCAGGTACAGCGCGGACGCGTACTTCACGCCGACCGCGAGCACCGCCACGGGCGCGGCGAGCAGGACGGCGAACACCGGCGCGCGGTCGGTGCGCACCACGATCCAGGTCGCCAGCGCGAGCAGGAACACCGCCATCGCGTCGTACGTCGCGAAGTACCCCATCACGACGGTCGACTGGAGCACGGCGAACAGCGCCGCCGCGGCCAGCGCCGCCCGCTCGTTGAACAGCCGCCGCGTGAAGGAGTACAGCAGCCCGGTGGTGCCCAGCATGAACAACAGGCTCAGGCAGCGCGCGCCCGTGAGCCCGAACTGTCCGTCGACCAGCGCGACGAGCACCGGGTACAGCTGCGGCGAACCGGAGAAGTACGCGGCGTAGTTGATGGGCAGCTTGGTGCCGTTGAGCAGGTGATCGAGCTCGGCGTGACCGGCGGCGAGGTACAGGGCCTCGTCCTGGAACGCCGTGTTGGCCATCCGCAGCGACAGCGCGGCCTGGATGAGGAGGATGCACAGCAGCACGGTCCGGCTCACCCAGGCCCGCCGACGGCTGCCCGCCATGTCCCAGCCGGCCTCAGGCGTCGCGGGGATGTGGTACCCCGGCTCGTCGTCCGGCACCTGCTGGTACTGGACCGTGCGCAACGCGTACGTCGGCTGGTCCTCGTGCTGTCCGTACGGCTGCTGCGGGCTCTGTGCCGGGTACGGCTCCTGGTACGGCTCCTGGTACGGCTCCTGGTAAGGCTCCTGCTGGTGCCCGTACTGGCCGGCGTCGAACCCGTAGCCCTGCTGAGCGGAGTGCTGCCCGTTCGAGTTGAACCAGCTGGAGGCCGACTCGTCCTCGGCATACGGATCGTAGGGCTGAGGCGTGTAATGATCGTTTCGGGAGGTCATCACGGCTTCCGTACGTCGAAGCCGAAGCTGTCGTCGGCGGCCAGGCGCTTGAACTCCGTCAGCGCCAGCGGGCTCGCCTCGAGTCGCCAGTCGGCACGCTTTTCGTGGTTGAACCAGATGAAACCGAGCATGTCGTCGTCCGCCGTCACGCCCGCGAACAGGTTGCGGATGTCGGCACGCCGCCGCTCACCCGCCATCGCGGCGGTCTCCAGCAGGATCATCGGCTTCTTGGTGAAGGTGCGGACCTGGTCGCGGGTCGCCCCGAAGACGCTGTCGAAGGCGTTGTCCTCCTCGATCGTCCAGTAGCCGATGAGGCCGACCCAGTCGACGTAGGCGTCGCCCGGGTAGTACGGCTTGAGCTTCACGCTCTTGACCGGGTTGACGATGTTGGGCGACCAGGCCCAGATGACGTTCGAGGCGCCGACGTCGACGAAGGTCTCGTGGATGTGCCGCCAGGCGGCCACGTAGTCCTCCGGGGTCACGTCCTTCGTGCCCCACTTCTCCCAGTGGCCGTTGAACTCGTCGGCGAAGGAGATCACGACGGGCAGGTTCAGCTTGCGGACCGCGGTCGCGTACTCCTTGATGTACGCGTCCGACTCGCCGGCCGCGATGTCGGCGACCGGCGTGTCGAACGGCTCCCACGACATCAGCGTCATGGCGCCCTCACGCCAGGCGTTGCGCACTCCGGTGGCGTCGAAGCCGTCGCCCCAGGCGGCGTAGTACTCGATGAGGTTCGGCTGCTTGCCGACCATCTTCGTGTACGTGTCGACGCCCTTCATGGAGTTCGGCGCGCCGTCCACAGCGGCGCCGAAGTACTTCTTGTCCGGCTTCAGCAGCGGTACGACGTCGTAAGGCACGTCGGTCTCGGGGCTCGCCGCCGGGTCGGCACCGGCCTTGCCCTGTTCGCCGCCCGGCGAGGAACCGCCCGGCTCCTCGCCGAGCACCGAGCAACCGCTGAGCGCGAGCACACCGCTCAGCAGCGCTGCCGCCAGGGTCGTACGCGTGCGGGTGAACAGCTGCATCACGCCACCGCCTTCTCGCGGGGCTGGACCAGGACACGGCCCACGACGAGGGCGTAGAAAAGGCCGGAGGACAGGATCAGGGCGAAGTCCGGGGCGTCCATGGTGAACGTCCGGTAGACCGCCCCCACGACCCAGATCAGCGCGGTGCCGCCGCTCCAGACCCACATGCCGATCCAGAAGCGCCGCGTCTTGTTCTTCTTGGCGCCGGAGGAGCCGGTGGGCTGCCAGCCCATGCGGTTCTTGCGGAGGATGTCCCAGATGGCGAACACATGGGCCCAGCCGTACATCAGGCGGGCCGCCCAGGCCTCCAGGCGATAGGGAGCCGTGTGCCACACCGGGAAGATGATCGTGGTGTAGATGATGCTGGGCAGCACCAGGACCAGGTGCTCGACCATGAGCTTCTCCGGCATCACCATCAGCAGCACGATCGGGATCACGGGTGCGGCAAAGGTGAACAGCGCCGTGTGGATGTAGTAGAAGAAGCCGGACATGTAGCACAGGCGGCTGGAGAAACGTATCTTCGCCTGCCAGAACTTCCGGCTGCCGAGCAGGCTCATCGACCCCGAGCACCAGCGGTACTGCTGGTTGAAGAAGGCACCCGCGGTGTCCGGACACACGCCCGTGGACACCGCGATCGGCACATAGCGCAGATCCCAGCCCAGGCCCCGCAGGTCGAAGCCGGTGTGCACGTCCTCGGAGTGCTCGATCAGCGTCGTACCGCCGTTGGTCTCCAGCGCGGCCCGCCGGTACACCGCACAACTGCCCACGCAGATGGCACCGTCGCTGCCCTGCCGGGAGACCTGCACGGACCGGTAGAACAGCTCCTGCACCGCCCCGGCGCCCCGCTCGATCCAGTTCTGCGAGTCCAGCACCCGGAAGTACTGCGGCGACTGGACGATCCCGATGCGCGGGTCCGCCTCCATGTACGGCAGCAGTTCCTGGAGCAGGTCGGCGCGTGGCGTGAAGTCGGCGTCCAGGATCAGGATGTACTGGCCGTCGGACTGCCCGAATCCGAAGTGCAGGTTGCCGGCCTTCTTGAACCAGCCCCGGTTCTCCCGGGTGCCGTAGCGGAACCCGAAGTCGCGGGCCATGGCGGCCAGTTCGGGACTGGCGCCGTCGTCGAGCACGAACGGGACGCAGACGCCGGGGTACCGGTCGGCCATCTCCCGCACATGCCGCCAGGTGTTGTGCAGCACCTCGATGGGCTCACCGCACACCGGCAGGAACACGTCGACGCTCGGGTACACCTCGGGCCGCCAGTTGTGCACCAGCCGCTTGTGGTGCGCGATGTCGAAGTCCCGGGTGAAGCCGTTCACCCGCAGCGACACCAGGTAGTACAGGACAGTGAAGACCAGCAGCGGCGTGTAGATCCACAGCAGCGGCGTGGAGGCGGCCAGCTTGAACTGACTGACCACCAGGCAGCAGAAGCTGATCAGCGAGCTGATCGTCAGGATCCACAGGCGCCGGCGTGCGTAGGAGTACTTCTCCTTGTCCGTCGGCGGCAGCGGCAGCAGCCCCAGCGGAGCGCCGTCACCCCGCCCCGCCTTCCGCCGTCCGACACCGTTGCCGTTCTGGCGCGTGCTGCGCCGCCCCCCGGTCCGCGCAGGACCAACTGAACTCATGAAAAACCCACCCCCGGGCCCGGATACGGCCCGTATGACCCCCACCCCTACTCGGCCTTCCCCATGTCGATTTCTCGAACAACGGCCGAGCAGCTCGAACAAATAGTTGAGCGATGAAAAGATATACGAGAGGTAAGGGGGTTGTAAGGGGCATCAAGAGGACTTACGCCCGGTAAGTCCTGACATGAGCGCTATCTGACCTCAAATGTCAGGTAACTAACAGGTTTCGCATCCGGACGTCCCCGGCAGAAATCGCCTGTTCCGCGCCTCCTTGCTCCGCGCCGCCAGCAACTCGTCCGCCGGATACCCCACTTCTTCGAGGGTGAGCCCGTGCGGCCGTACGACATGCACGGCGGAGTCCCTGACACCGGCCGCAAGCACCTTGCCCGGCCAGTCGGCGGGCCGGTGCCCATCCCCCACGAACAGCAGCGCCCCGATCAGCGAGCGCACCATGTTGTGGCAGAAGGCGTCGGCACGAACCGTGGCAGTGATGATCCCGTCGTCCCCCCGCACGAGGCTCAGCTCCTGCAGGGTACGAATGGTGGTCGCCCCTTCCCGCTTCTTGCAGTAGGCGGCGAAGTCGTGCTCGCCGAGGAGCCGCCCGGCGGCCTCGTTCATGGCATCGACGTCGAGGGGCCAGTCGTGCCAGAGGACGTGGCTGCGCAGCAGCGGGTCCACGCCCCCGGGATTGTCGGTGACGCGATAGGCATAGCGCCGCCAGACCGCCGAGAACCGAGCATTGAACCCACTGGGCGCCTCCCGCAGCGCCCACACCCGCACGTCCTTGGACAGCCGCCCGGCAAGCCGCTTGAGCAGCTTCTCGTGGTGCTCCCGCCAGACCGCCTCCGGCAGATCGACGTGCGCCACCTGCCCGCGGGCATGCACCCCGGCGTCCGTACGCCCCGCCACGGTCAGTTCGTACGTCGTCCCGCCCGACCGCGTGACGGTCCGCAGGGCATCCTCGATCTCCCCCTGCACGGTCCGCCGCCCGCCGGCCTGCTTGGCCCAGCCGGAGAACTCGGCCCCGTCGTAGGACAGATCGAGGCGCACACGCACATACCCGGGCTCTACTTCGTCACTCACACAGAGATCCTCTCAGCAACACAAAAGCGGGCCCGCCCCTCGAAAGGAACGGACCCGCGACGCCCTCAAGGGGCGCGGGGAAATGCCCGAGCAACCACGGCGAACCCGCAGCCGCCAACAAGGCAGTCCCCGCCAGAACGCTTACGCGTCCTTCGACTCCTCGGCAGCCTCATCGCCCTGAGCCTCGGCAGCCTCGTCGGCCTTGGTCGTGTCGACCTTGACCTCGGAGTCCTTGGCAGCGCGCTTCGTCGCAGCCTCGGCCTCGCCCGTGGCCTCCTGAGCAACCGTCAGCGCCTCGACCAGCTCGATGACAGCCATGGGCGCGTTGTCGCCACGGCGGTTACCGATCTTGGTGATACGGGTGTAGCCACCCGGACGGTTCTCGTAGCGCGGGCCGATCTCGGTGAAGAGCGTGTGCACGATGCTCTTGTCCGTGATGACCTGCAGCACCTGGCGGCGGTTGTGAAGGTCGCCCTTCTTCGCCTTGGTGACCAGACGCTCGGCGTACGGCCGCAGACGGCGGGCCTTCGCCTCGGTGGTGGTGATCCGGCCGTGCTCGAAGAGCGCCTTCGCGAGGTTCGCGAGGAGCAGCTTCTCGTGCGCGGCACTGCCGCCCAGACGGGCACCCTTGGTGGGCTTCGGCATTTTCTGTCTCCTGTGTGTCTGCCCCGGCCGTATCAGGTACCGGGGTCAGTATCCGAGCAGGCGGTCGCCTGTCGGAGATCCGATCCGAGCCCCGAAGGGGCCGGACCGGAAGGGGCACGGGGAAACTGCGCGATCAAGCACAGCGCACCCGCACCCAGGTGCGGACCGTCGGTCCCGAGCGCTTAGTACTGCTCGGTCTCGACGAACCCGGCGTCCGCGTCGTCGTCGGCGCCGAAGGCGTCGGCAGCGGCGGTCGGGTCGAATCCGGGCGGGCTGTCCTTCAGGGCCAGGCCCATGCCGGCCAGCTTCGCCTTGACCTCGTCGATGGACTTCGCACCGAAGTTACGGATGTCCAGGAGGTCGGCCTCGGAACGAGCCACGAGCTCACCCACGGAGTGGATGCCCTCGCGCTTGAGGCAGTTGTACGACCGAACGGTGAGCTCCAGCTCCTCGATCGGCAGCGCCAGATCAGCGGCGAGCGCGGCGTCCGTCGGGGACGGACCCATGTCGATGCCCTCGGCGTCGAT
>NZ_JBIBBC010000020.1:0-153286 GCF_042900345.1 Streptomyces sp. NPDC012935 | reverse complement strand
GTAGACGGCCACGCTCGCGATCCCGGCATCCCGGCAGGCCCGGGCTACGCGGACAGCGATTTCGCCACGGTTGGCGATGAGCACCTTGCGCACGATTGAGGCTCCCTCCTTGAAACAAGCCGAGTTTAGGGACTGCCGACACGCCACATCGACCCGTCCCCAGTGGTGAGCTTGCCCACACGGAGCGTGATTCCAGGCTCGCTCGACCTGCGAAATCCCATGTCGCGCCGCGGCACGCAGGTCTCTCCCGGAAAACCCTAGCCCTCCTCTGTGGTCAAGGTCTCTGTCATCACGTGCTGCGGGCCACTCGGTTTCTTTGTGGAATCCCTACGAATGGCCCAATGATTCTTTGCCCTCGGCCGAACCCTTGTCCCGGGGTTTACCCGTTAGTAGCGTTCGCGATGTAGTTGAACGTACTTGGGGTAACGGCGCGGAGCTCGGAAGTGGGTGGGGGCCGGTGGTGCGCAGGCCGGTGGCGTGGGTGGTGGCGGTCGTGCTCTTCACGGAGGCGCTCGGCATCGCGGCGGTGAACTGGTTCCTCGGGGTCGTCGTCGACCGACAGGACATGTCCTTGGCGGGGCTCGACCCGAACGTGATGTCGGTGTCCTCGAAGGTCGGCGGCCTGGTCTTCGGCGCCTACTTCGCGCTGTGCGGCCTGGTCGCCCTGCTCGTGGCCGTGCGCGACCGCGCCCCGGCCGGCTTCGGCCGCATCCTGCTGATCAGTGCGGCTGTGGTGCACGCATTGCTGGGTGCGCTCGCCTGGGGCCTGGTGGGCTGGACGGCGTTCTTGTTCATGGTCGGCGTGCTCGGCCTGATAGTGCTGCTGCTGATGACGTACGACGCCCAGGGCGCCCCCGAGGAGCCCGCCGACGCCGCACCCGACAGCGGCAAGGGCGGCGACGGCTCCCCGGCGGGAGGCTCCCCGGCGGGAGGCTCTCCGGTCACGCCTCCGCCGGCGCCCACAACTCCGTGATGCCGATGCCCAGTTGCGCCAGCAGCCGGCGCACCAGCGGCAGGCTGATGCCGATCACATTGCCGTGGTCGCCGTCGATGCCGTCGATGAACGGGGCCGAGCGGCCGTCGAGGGTGAACGCCCCGGCGACGTAGAGGGGTTCGCCGGAGGCGACGTACGCGGCGATCTCCTCGTCGGTCGGCTCGCCGAAGCGGACGACGGTGGAGGCGGTGGCGGAGGTGTACCGGCCGGTCGCGGTGTCATAGACGCAGTGGCCGGTCTGCAGCGTGCCCGCCCGGCCGCGCATCGACTTCCAGCGCGCCGTGGCCTCCTCGGCGTCGGCCGGCTTGCCCAGTGCCTGGCCGTCCAGGTCGAGGACCGAGTCGCAGCCGATCACGATCGCGCCCATGACCTCGGGCTTCGCCGCCACGACGGAGGCCTTCGCCTCGGCCAGGGCCAGCGCCAGCTCAGCGGGGGTGGGCGCGGTGACGGCGTCCTCGTCGACGCCGCTGACGATGACCTCGGGGGCCAGACCGGCCTGGCGGAGGAGATTCAGCCGGGCGGGGGACTGGGAGGCCAGGACGAGCCGGCGGCGGGGCTGATCAGTCATGCGCTCAGCGTATCGGCGTGCCCGGCCGGACTCACCTCAGACCGAGCACGATCATCGTGAGCACCATGGCCAGCGCCATGAGAACGCCGAGCCGCCGCAACATCTCCTGCGTCTCGCGCAGTTCCTCGGGCGGCTCGTTCTCGGGGTCGGACCACAGCATGCCTTCCATCGTCGGTCGGCGGTTCGCGGCGGCGCCTGAGTACGCATACTCAACTTTCCCCTAAACGGTGCTACCGTTCCATTAACTAAAGGGATCTCAGTCCCGTTTGGAGGGTCGTGCCATGTTCACCACTTCCTGGACCGCATCACCTCAGCTGCCCAGCGAGGGCTTCACCCCCAACTGGTCCCGCGACGGCTTCTGGCGCCAGTCGCTGCGGCAGGTCGTACGGCTCTCGGCCGGAGGTGGCCGGGTGCGGGTGCGGCTCTCGCACGCCTACGGCACCTCGCCCGTTCGGGTTGAGGGGGCGAGCGTGGGGCGTACGGCCGCCGGGGCAGCCGTGCAGCCGGGGTCGCTCACGCGCCTCACCTTCGGGGGCGCCGCTGAGGGCCGGATACCGGCGCGCGGGGAGCTGGTCAGCGACGACGTCCCCCTCGCCGTCGCCGCCGGTGAGTCGGTGACCGTCACGCTCCATTTCGCGACCGCAACCGGCCCCGCGACCTTCCACGCCCAGGCCTTCACGACCAGTTACCGGGGCGAGGGCGACCGGTCGGCGGACCCCGGAGGCGACGGCTTCGACGCGGCGACCGAGTCCTGGTACTTCCTGTCGGCCGTGGAGGTCGACGCCGGCCGTACGGACGCCGTCGCCCTGTTCGGCGACTCGATCACCGACGGCTTCGGGTCGACACCGGGCGCGGACCGGCGCTGGCCGGACGTCCTCGCCGAGCGCACGGGGCGGCCGGTCCTGAACGCGGGCATCGGCGGGAACCTGCTGCTCAACGACTCGGCGTGGTACGGCGAGAAGGGCGTCCACCGGTTGCGCCGGGACGTTGTCGACCGGCCGGGGGTGGACACGCTCGTCGTCCTCCTGGGCCTGAACGACATCGGCTTCAGCGAGACGGACGAGCAGCCGACCTACAAGCCGGCCCCGGTGGTGGAGGCCGGGGAACTCATCGCCGGACACCGGGAGTTGATACGGCAGGGCAGGGCGGCGGGACTGAGGATGATCGGGGCGACGCTGCTGCCGTTCGCAGGCTCGGACCACTGGGGCGAGCGGGCGGCCAAGGTGAGCCACCAGCTGAACGAATGGATCCGCAGCTCGGGGGAGTACGACGCGGTGGTGGACCTGAACCGCGCGCTGGCCGATCCGGCGGACCCGGACCGGCTGCGTCCGTCGTACGACTTCGGCGATCACCTGCACCCGAACGACGCCGGGTACGAGGTGATGGCCGAAGCCGTGTCAACGGCCCTCTAGACGGGCCAGTACGTGCGCGCCCACGTCGACGGACCCGGCTGCGGCAGCCGGTGCGCGGCGATGCGGGACGGGTCCGACCACCCGTCCCGCGGCTTGGGTGCGCCGGGCGGCGTGGCTGCTGCCGCCGCGGCGCGGGCGCGGACCACCGCCAGTGCGGCGGCCAGCTCCTCGGGTGTCGGGTTGCCCCGCAGGACCTTGATGTTCATGACGGCTCCCAGCAGGCCTAGAGGGGGATGTTGCCGTGCTTCTTCGGGGGCAGGGATTCCCGCTTGGTGCGCAGCTGACGCAGACCGCGTACGACATGGCGGCGGGTGTCGGACGGCATGATCACCGCGTCGACGTAGCCGCGCTCGGCCGCGACGTAGGGGTTGAGGAGGGCGTCCTCGTACTCCTGGATCAGCCGGGCGCGCACCGCCTCGACGTCGTCCCCGCCCGACTCCGCCTCGGCGATGGTGCGCCGGTGCAGGATGTTGACCGCGCCCTGGGCGCCCATGACGGCGATCTGGGCGGTGGGCCAGGCCAGGTTGAGGTCGGCGCCGAGGTGCTTGGAGCCCATGACGTCGTAGGCGCCGCCGAAGGCCTTGCGGGTGATGATCGTGATGAGCGGGACCGTCGCCTCGGCGTAGGCGTAGATCAGCTTGGCGCCGCGGCGGATGATGCCGTCGTGCTCCTGGTCGACGCCCGGGAGGAAGCCGGGCACGTCGACGAAGGTGATGACCGGGACGTTGAAGGCGTCGCAGGTGCGCACGAAGCGCGCGGCCTTCTCGGAGGCGGCGATGTCGAGACAGCCGGCGAACTGCATCGGCTGGTTGGCGACGATGCCGACCGGGCGGCCCTCGACGCGCCCGTACCCGGTGACGATGTTCGGCGCGAACAGCGGCTGCGTCTCGAAGAACTCGGCGTCGTCCAGGATGTGTTCGATCACCGCGTGCATGTCGTACGGCTGGTTCGCGCTGTCCGGGACCAGCGTGTCCAGCTCGAGGTCCTCGGCCGTGACGGTGAGGTCGGCCTCCTCCGGGAACGCCGGGGGCTCGGAGAGGTTGTTGGACGGCAGGTACGACAGCAGCTGCTTGACGTACTCGATGGCGTCCTTCTCGTCGCCGGCCATGTGATGCGCCACGCCCGAGGCGGAGTTGTGGGTGCGCGCGCCGCCGAGCTCCTCGAAGCCGACGTCCTCGCCGGTGACCGTCTTGATGACGTCCGGGCCGGTGATGAACATGTGCGAGGTCTGGTCGACCATGATCGTGAAGTCGGTGATGGCGGGGGAGTAGACCGCACCGCCCGCGCAGGGCCCGACGACGAGGGAGATCTGCGGGATCACACCGCTGGCGTGGGTGTTGCGGCGGAAGATCTCGCCGTACGCGCCCAGCGAGGCCACGCCCTCCTGGATGCGGGCGCCGCCGGAGTCGTTGATGCCGATGACCGGGCAGCCGGTCTTCAGCGCGAAGTCCATGACCTTGACGATCTTCTGGCCGTAGACCTCGCCCAGCGCGCCGCCGAAGACGGTGAAGTCCTGAGAGAACACGGCGACGGGGCGGCCGTCGACGGTGCCGTACCCGGTGACGACACCGTCGCCGTACGGGCGGTTCTTCTCCAGCCCGAAGTTGGTGGAACGGTGCCGCGCGAACTCGTCGAGCTCGACGAAGGACCCCTCGTCGAGGAGCAGGTCGATGCGCTCACGGGCCGTCAACTTGCCCTTGGCGTGCTGCTTCTCGACGGCGCGTGCGGAGCCGGCGTGCGTCGCTTCCTCGATACGGCGCTGGAGATCCGCGAGCTTGCCCGCGGTGGTGTGGATGTCGATCCCTTGGGACTCTTGGATCTCGTGACGCTCTTCCGGCTCGGACATCGGGATGGCGCTCCCTGCCTGCTCAAAAGGGGGGACGGTTACTCATCCGTAGAGTAGTGGGGGGCCTGCGAAACAGCAGTGCGGCGTTTCACACACCTAGGGTGGCTTGCATGACGCCGCGAGATGCATCAGACGACAGCCGTTGGTCCGACCTGGACCGCCCGCCGCTGAACGCCGCCGCCCTGCGGCGCGGGCTCGTCCGGGAGGGCGGGCTGTGGCGCGAGGTGGAGGTGGTGCAGCGCACCGGCTCCACCAACACCGACCTGGTGGGCCTGGCGACCGACGGCAAAGCGGTCGAGGGCTCGGTGCTGGTCGCCGAGGAGCAGACGGCCGGCAAGGGCCGCCTGGACCGCACCTGGACGGCACCGCCCCGCTCGGGGCTGTTCTTCTCCGTGCTGCTGAACCCGGCCGAGGTGCCGGCGGCCCGCTGGGGCTGGCTGCCGCTGCTCACGGGCGTCGCCGTGGCGACGGGCCTGTCGCGCGCGGCAGGCGTCGACACGGCACTCAAGTGGCCGAACGACCTGCTGGTGACCGTCGGCGGCGAGGAACGCAAGGCCGGCGGCATCCTGGCGGAGCGGGCCGGAGACGCAGGCGTGGTCATCGGCGTCGGCATCAACGTCACGCTGCGTGCGGACGAGCTGCCGGTGCCGCAGGCAGGCTCCCTGGCCCTCGCCGGAGCCGTGAGCACGGACCGCGATCCCCTGCTGCGGGGCATCCTGCGCTCGCTGGAGGAGTGGTACGGACGGTGGCGGGCCGCCACCGGAGATCCGGTGGTGAGCGAGCTCCAGGAGACGTATGCGGCGGGGTGCGCGACGCTGGGGAGAGTGGTGCGGGCCGAGCTGCCGGGGCATCGGTCGATCATGGGGGAGGCGGTCGCGATCGACGGGGACGGGCGGCTGGTGCTGGCCACGGCCGAGGGCGTGCAGGAGCCGGTGGGAGCAGGCGACATCGTGCACTTGAGGTTGGCGTGACTTCGCCTGCCGGGCTTCCGGAGTGAGGTGGCCCACACCTGCCGTAAAGTGAAGGCCGGTCGATTACTGACCGCGGCAGATCGGAAGGGCAACAGGCGTGACCGTCGACGACACGGGCTCCGGCGCGGGCGAGGACGGCCGGGTGGATCCCCCCGACGCCGACCCCGGCGAGGATCCGCTCGCGCTGCGCCTCGAACAGCTCATCCTCGGTGCCGAGCGGCGCTACACCCCGTTTCAGGCGGCCCGTAGCGCCGGTGTCTCCATGGAGCTGGCGTCCCGTTTCTGGCGGGCCATGGGCTTCGCCGACATCGGGCAGGCCAAGGCGCTGACCGAGGCCGACGTACTGGCGCTCAGGCGCCTCGCCGGTCTCGTCGAGGCGGGGCTGCTCAGCGAGGCCATGGCCGTCCAGGTGGCCAGATCCACCGGGCAGACCACCGCGCGTCTGGCCGACTGGCAGATCGACTCGTTCCTGGAGGGGCTCACCGAGCCGCCGGAGCCGGGGATGACGCGGACCGAGGTGACGTATCCCCTGGTCGAGCTGCTCCTGCCCGAACTGGAGGAGTTCCTCGTCTACGTCTGGCGCCGCCAGCTCGCCGCCGCGACCGGCCGGGTCGTGCAGGCCGCCGACGACGAGGAGATGGTCGACCGGCGGCTGTGCGTCGGCTTCGCGGACCTCGTCGGGTTCACGCGGCTGACCCGTCGGATGGAGGAGGAGGAACTCGGCGAACTCGTCGAGGCCTTCGAGACCACCGCGGCCGACCTGGTGGCCGCGCGCGGTGGGCGACTGGTCAAGACGCTCGGCGACGAGGTGCTCTTCTCGGCCGACGACGCGTCGGTCGCCGCGGAGATCGCCCTGCGGCTCATCGAGACGATGGCCAACGACGACACGATGCCCGAGCTGCGCGTCGGCATCGCCTTCGGCACGGTGACCACCCGAATGGGCGATGTCTTCGGTACGACCGTGAACCTCGCCTCCCGGCTGACGTCGATAGCTCCGCGTGACGCCGTCCTCGTCGACAGTGCGTTCGCGGAGGAACTCATCCGATCGGGTGAGGCGCCGGCCTCTGAGGCGGAGGCGGCGGAGGCCGCGGCCGCGGCGGAGAAGGAAGGCGAGGAGCCGCCGGTGTACCGGTTCGCTCTGCAGCCGATGTGGCAGCGGCCGGTGCGTGGACTCGGGGTTGTCGAGCCGTGGCTGTTGACGCGCAGGGCGTTGCCGGCGGACTGAACGCCGTTTTGGGCGGGGCTGTGTGTCGACCGGCCGGTGCATGGGGGCCGTGCGTCAGTCGCCGTTGCTCAGGCGGTCCACGCAGAGGCTGATGATCGGGATGCAGACGCTGCCGTCGTCGGAGTGGTCCGGCTGGGGCGTCGGGGGGTTCGATGCGGCCTGGCTCGGTGGCGCGGTCCTGGTAGGGGCTGGGGCCGGTCGCTGTGCGTGACCTGTCGAAGCCGGCGCATCCGGTGCGGGGGTGGGCGCCGCGGCGGCGTGCGCCGGGCGGCCTCGCTCATAGGGTGGCTTGGGGGCAACGCTGTTCGTGGTCGGTACGGCGATCGTGCGCGTCGTCGGCGTGGTTCCCAGGCCGCCCATGGCGGACGTCGCTGACGGGCTCGGCTTCGGGGTGGTCGTCGGGATCGTGGCCGCGGCGTTGGTCGCGCTGTCCGTGTCCGTGCCGGGGGCCGCGGTGGGGTCGGCTTCCGCCGTGCCGAGGCCGGTGACGTCGGAGTCGGGGGTCAGGCGTACGAGGCTCAGGGCGCCTGCGGCCAGGGCGAGACCTCCGGCCGCGAGGAGGACCTTGCGGGGGCGGGGCCGGCGATGGCGGCCGCGGGGGCCGAAGAGGCGGCTGACCGCCTCGGTGTCCGCCGGTGCCTCGCTCGCTTCGGTACTCCGCGCTGCCGGCCCTCTCGCCTGCGGTCCTTCCGCCGTCACACCCATCACGACCCCTCCCAACGAGCTCACGCCCCCAACGCGCCGTGGCTCGCGCACGTTATGCGCTGTCGTTGGCGGTAGGGCGGGAGTTGGGCGGGATGTCACTCGAACGGGGTGTCGGGACTCGACTCGGGAACCGCTCGTGGTGGGCCTTTCCCCGGAGGGGTCCGGCTGCGATGATCGGGGCGAATGTTGTTAACCCGCGTTAACCGGAGGGTGTCATGAGTGAGGAGCGGTACGGGGAGTTCGTGCTGGTGCGCAGGCACGGGCCCGGGCATGTCGCGGAGCTCGTGCTCGACCGGCCCAAGGCCATGAACGCCGTGTCCACGGAGATGGCCCGTTCGATCGCGGGGGCGTGTGCGGCACTGGGCGCGGACAACGGCGTACGGGCGGTCGTCCTGACCTCGACGCATGAGCGGGCGTTCTGCGTCGGTGCGGATCTGAAGGAGCGGAACTCCTTCAGTGACGCCGACCTGGTCCGGCAGCGGCCGGTGGCGCGCGGGGCGTACACGGGGGTGCTGGAGTTGCCGGTCCCGACGATCGCGGCGGTGCACGGCTTCGCGCTGGGGGGCGGCTTCGAACTGGCGCTGTCCTGCGATGTGATCGTGGCCGACCGTACGGCCGTGGTGGGGCTGCCCGAGGTGTCGGTCGGGGTGATCCCGGGGGGTGGAGGTACCCAGTTGCTGCCGCGGCGGGTGGGCGCGGCCAGGGCTGCGGAGCTGATCTTCACCGCGCGCCGGGTCGAGGCCGCCGAGGCCCGCGAGCTCGGGTTGGTGGATGTGCTGGTGGAGGAGGGGCAGGTCCGGGAGGAGGCGCTGGCCCTCGGGGCGCGGATCGCGGCGAACTCGCCGGTGGGGCTGCGGGCCGCCAAGCGGGCGCTGCGGGTCGGGCACGGCATGGACCTGCGGGCCGGGCTGGAGGTCGAGGACGCGGCCTGGCGGGCCACGGCGTTCTCGGGGGACCGCGCGGAGGGCGTGGCCGCGTTCAATGAGAAGCGGAAGCCAGAGTGGCCCGGCGAGTGAGGATGGCCGGGGGGAGTGACGGTGTCCTTCGGCTTGTGGGCCGGCGCTGAGCTCCCCGTTCGCCACACCAAAGTCCCAAATCATGGCAAACCTCCCTAGCCTGGAGTAATGGGTGAGGACACACGGCTCGCGGCCGTAGTGGCGTTGGCGCAGGGGATGGCGGCGGTGCACACCCCGCGTGAGTCCTGGCGGGCGGCGGCGTTCGGGGCGTGTCGGGCGCTGGCCGGTAGTTTTGCCGCGCTGTCGGTGTGGGAGCGGGAGCTCGGGCGGTTGCGGGTGCTGGTGAACGTGGGGGACCGCACCCAGGGCGAGGAGGAGTTCCCCGGTGACGAGGCCTATCCCGTGCATCAGTTCCCGGAGATCACCGAGTTCCTGCACGAGCGGTGGGCTTCTGGTGGGGAGCCCAACGCCTGGGTGGAGACGGCCGACGGTCCCGCCGCCGGGCAGCCCGGGTACTGCCACCAGCGCGTCGCCGCCCTGCGACGTCGCGGGCGCGGGTGCTGTGTCGTCGCGCCGATCGTGCTGAACGGGCGGGCGTGGGGGGAGCTCTACGTGGCCCGTTCCGCCGGGGCACCCGTCTTCGACCGCGGGGATGCCGACTTCGCCACCGTGCTCGCCTCCGTCGTGGCCGCCGGCCTCGCGCAGAGCGAGCGGCTGGAGGAGGCGCGGCGCCTGGCGTTCACCGACGCGCTCACCGGACTCGCCAACCGGCGTGCCGTCGACGTGCGGTTGGAGGAGGCCATCGAGCGGCATCGCAGGGACGGGGTCGTGGTCAGCCTGGTCGTCTGTGACCTCAACGGGCTCAAGCGGGTCAACGACACCCAGGGGCATGCGGTGGGCGACCGTCTGCTGGAGCGGTTCGGGTCGGTTCTGTCGTTGTGCGGCGCCATGTTGCCCGGTGCTCTCGCGGCGCGGCTCGGCGGCGACGAGTTCTGTCTGCTGGCCGTGGGGCCGGCCGCCGACGACGTGGTGAGGGCCGCGGACGAACTGTGCCGTCGTGCCGCCGAGTTGGAGCTCGGAGAGGGGGTGGCCTGCGGGGTTGCGTCCACGCAGGATCCGATCGGGACCGTGCCCTCTGCCCGGCGGTTGTTCCGGCTGGCCGATGCCGCGCAGTACCAGGCCAAGGCCGTGCTGTCCGACAAGCCCGTCGTCGCCGGGCGGGAGGGGCCGGACGACCCGGTCGTACGCCTCGCCGACGCGGAGCCCTCCGGCGAGGGGGCGGTGGAGCGACGGCGGTTCCGGGGGCGGCTGCCGTGAACGGCCGGATGGTGCCGACCGGCGTGTAAGGGGTGTACCCGTCAGCCACTAGTGACATCTTCGTCTTCACTGCGTACGCTCCTGAATATGGATATGCACACTGTGGTGGTGGGGACGTCCGGGGTCACCGCGTCCGACGTCCTTGCCGTGGCGCGGGGTGGGGCCCGGGTCGAGCTGTCGGAGGAGGCGGTCGCGGCGCTGGCCGCGGCCCGCGGGATCGTGGACGCGCTGGCGGCCAAGCCCGAGCCGGTCTACGGCGTCTCCACCGGCTTCGGCGCCCTGGCGACCCGGCACATCAGCCAGGAGCTGCGGGCGCAGCTGCAGCGCAACATCGTCCGTTCGCATGCCGCGGGAATGGGGCCGCGGGTGGAGCGGGAGGTTGTACGGGCTCTTATGTTCCTGCGGCTCAAGACCGTCTGCTCGGGGCACACGGGAGTACGGCCGGAGGTCGCGCAGACCATGGCCGACGTGCTCAACGCCGGGATCACGCCCGTCGTCCACGAGTACGGCTCCCTCGGCTGCTCCGGTGACCTCGCTCCCCTTTCGCACTGCGCCCTCACGCTGATGGGGGAGGGGGACGCCGAAGGTCCCGACGGGAGTGTGCGGCCCGCCGGAGAGCTGCTCGCCGCGCACGGCATCGCGCCCGTCGAGCTGCGTGAGAAGGAGGGCCTCGCCCTCCTCAACGGCACCGACGGCATGCTCGGCATGCTCGTCATGGCCCTCGCCGACCTGGACGCGCTCTACAAGTCCGCCGACGTCACCGCCGCGCTCAGCCTCGAGGCACTGCTCGGGACCGACAAGGTGCTCGCGCCCGAGCTGCACGCCATCCGGCCGCACCCGGGGCAGGGCGCCTCCGCCGCCAACATGCTCGCCGTGCTGAAGGGTTCGGAGCTGACCGGGCATCACCAGGACGACGCGCCCCGCGTCCAGGACGCGTACTCGGTGCGCTGCGCCCCGCAGGTCGCCGGCGCCGGGCGGGACACCTTGGCGCACGCACGGCTCGTCGCCGAACGGGAGCTCGCCTCCGCCGTCGACAACCCGGTCGTGCTGCCCGACGGACGTGTCGAGTCCAACGGCAACTTCCACGGGGCGCCCGTCGCCTACGTCCTCGACTTCCTCGCCATCGCCGTCGCCGACCTCGCCTCCATCGCCGAGCGCCGCACCGACCGGCTGCTGGACAAGAACCGCAGCCACGGGCTGCCGCCGTTCCTGGCCGACGACGCGGGTGTCGACTCGGGGCTGATGATCGCCCAGTACACGCAGGCGGCCCTGGTGAGTGAGCTGAAGAGGCTGGCCGTTCCGGCGTCCGCCGACTCGATTCCCTCCTCCGCCATGCAGGAGGACCACGTCTCCATGGGCTGGTCGGCCGCACGCAAGCTCCGCACCGCCGTCGACAACCTCACGCGCGTCCTGGCCATCGAGCTCTACGCCGCCACGCGCGCCATAGAACTGAGGGAGGGGCTCGCCCCGGCACCGGCCTCGCAGGCGGCCATCGACGCCGTACGGGACGCCGGTGTCCAGGGCGCCGGGCCCGACCGGTTCCTGGCACCCGACCTCGCCGCGGCCGACGCGTTCGTGCGCGGCGGAGAGCTGGTCGCCGCCGTGGAGAAGGTCACCGGCCCGCTCCAGTGACACGGAAGGGGCCCTGTCGTACGACCGACAGGGCCCCGATGCGTCTTGAGCGGGTCAGTTCTCGAGCGGGTTACTTCAGCTTGGCGCTCTGCGCGTCGATCAGGGCGGCCGGAACGTCGTACGGCTTGTCCGAGAACATCAGGCCGAGGTTGACCGTGTAGTACGTGGCGATGGTGCTGCCGTGCCGCACGACCTCGATGTGCGAGGTGCCCTCGTCGCCGTCCTCCTCGTTCACCGCGGTGAACGCCACGGACTCGTCACCGGCACCGGACGCCTTCTCAGCGGTGATCTTGGTGATCTTCTGGTCCGCGCCCTGCATGGTGAGGGGGAAGCCCCCGGAGCAGCTCTTCACCGCATCCGACACCGACTTGAAGGTGGCGGCGGCGCCGTCACCGTCGTACGAGGACAGGCCCACTACCGTCAGGTTGAGGCTCATCGCGTCGGTGAGCGAGTCCTCGATCTCGCCCTCGCTCAGATCCTCCAGGGACTTGGAGGCGTCGGGGGTGGGCTTCTTCTTCTCTTCGCGGGTCATGACGGCCGCGTTCGACGCCGAGTCGCCCGGCGCCAGCCCGCCCATGGCGTAGGCGAGCGGCTGGCACTGCGCCTCGCTGCTCTTGATCTGGTCCTTGGACTTCGGCAACTGCTTGCCGGAGTCGTCCACCTGGTAACCCTCGACCTCGCCCTGCGCGATGATCGCCTTCTTCAACTCCGCGGCGCTGAGCGCCTTCGCGGCCTGCCCGTCCGGCCCCTTCGAGTCGTCCGACCCCCCACCGCAACCCGTGACAAGGGCGAGCGACAGCGCGCTCACGGCAACCGTGGCGGCTGCACGCACGCCCGATGATCTCTTCATGAGCGGACTATGAAGCCAATGTGAAGGAATCGTCAAGCGAGTTCAGAAGCCGAGCTGTTCCCGGCGTACCGAGTAGGCGACGAAGCCCGCGCCCACGGCGAGGAAGACGGTCCCGCCGACGATGTACGGCGTGGTGTCGAAGCTTCCGGTGTCGGCGAGCCGGGTACCGTCCCCGGTGCTGTCGTCGGCGCCCTCGGACGCGGCCCGCGCCTGCTGGGTGACCTGGGTCGTGGGTGTCGCCGAAGGCTCCGGTCTCGCCGGCCCGTCGCCCGTCGCGTTGGCGGAGGGTACGAACCACAGGGCGCCCAGCAGGGCTCCCGCGGCGGTGGCGGTCAGCAGCGATCGGCGTGCGGTGGACGTCGATCGATGAGCGGCGGACACGGAATATCGATCCCCTTGTGGCGCTGGCGAATTGGCCGTGTGGGCCGATGTTAGTGAAAGTCGCGGGTCACGGGAAAGTCACGGGGGAAAAGGGCCGTACGCTCCGGGCATGAGTACTCCAGAAACATCACGGTTTGTACGGCTTCGGGTCGAGCTCGTTCTCGAAGTGGACGACCGCGACGCCGTGACCAAGGCCGCCCTGCGGCGGATCGCCGACGACGTCACCATGCCGGTCGACGAACGGTCGCACGCCGAGAGCGCTGTGACGGAAGACACTGCCGAGGCCCTCGCCTATCTCGTTGATCCATTCGACCTGGTCAGCGAGGTGCCCGGAGTCGAGCTCGCGCAGGCCTCCTGGTCGAGCGAACGCATCGACTACGACCCGGATTCGCCGGAGTGGGACCTCGGCGAGGATGATGGTGAGGAGGACTTCGACGGCGACATGGCCGAGCGGGCCGGCTGAGGCGTCTTGGGGAAATCGTGACCCCGGACGGCAACCGCCGCCCGGGGTTTCGTCGTCTCATGGGACGCACTGACCGAAACCCGCACCACCTGCCGCGGCAGACGTGGTGTGCCCCACACATGCGTGGGATGTGGAACGGGACGAACCGGTCGTAGCGTTGAAGATCCTTGACGGGGACTCTCGGGGTTCTGGGGATTCGGGAAGATGGAGAAGCGTGTGATGACGAACAGTAGGCGGCGCAAGGGCCTGACGGTCGCGTCCGCACTGCTCGGCGGTGTCCTGGTGCTCTCGGCCTGCTCCGGCGGCGACGACGACGCCTCCGGCGGCGGCGGCGACTCCTCGCAGGCCAAGGTCGACGAGGCGGCTGCCAAGAAGACGTCCGAGGCCCAGATCAAGATCAAGCCCGAGGACGGCACCGACAACGCCTCCATCAACAACTCCGCCGCCGTCACCGTGAGCAAGGGCACGCTCACCGAGGTGACGATGACCACCGCCGAGGGCGCGGCGGTCGAGGGCGAGATATCCGCCGACAAGACCAGCTGGAAGCCCAGCGCCCAGCTGGAGCGCTCGACCACCTACAAGATCGCGGTGACCGCGAAGGACGCGAAGGGCCTGGACGCCCACGAGAACGCCTCCTTCACCACGGTCTCCCCGGACAACAGCTTCCTCGGCTACTTCACGCCGGAGGACGGCTCGACCGTCGGCGTCGGCATGCCCGTGTCGATCAACTTCGACAAGTCGATCAGCAACAAGGCGGCCGTCCAGAAGGGCGTCACCGTCTCCACCACCAGCGGCCAGGAAGTCGCCTGCCACTGGTTCAACGACACCCGCATGGACTGCCGGCCCGACGAGTACTGGCAGGAGGGCTCGACCGTCACCCTGAAGATGTCCCTGGACGGGGTCGAAGGCGCCGACGGTGTCTACGGCGTCCAGGAGAAGACGGTCACCTTCAAGATCGGCCGCAACCAGGTCTCCTACGTCGACGCGAAGACCAAGCAGATGAAGGTCACGCAGGACGGCAAGACCATCAAGACCATCCCGATCTCCGCCGGTTCGCCGGAGAACAAGACCTACCAGGGCGTCATGGTGATGTCCGAGAAGTTCAAGGAGACGCGCATGAACGGCGCGACCGTGGGCTTCACGGACGACGACGGCAAGGGCGAGTACGACATCAAGGACGTGCCGCACGCCATTCGCCTCAGCAGCTCCGGCACCTTCATCCACGGCAACTACTGGGGTGCCAAGTCCATCTTCGGCAGCGTGAACACCAGCCACGGCTGCGTGGGTCTGTCCGACACCAAGGGCGCCGACGACAAGGGCACCGCGGGCTACTGGTTCTACAACAACTCGATCGTCGGTGACGTCGTGGTCGTCCAGAACACCGGCGACAAGACGATCGCGCCGGACAACGGCCTCAACGGCTGGAACATGGACTGGGCGCAGTGGAAGGCCGGTTCGGCCGTCTGACCCGTCCCGCGCGCGTAGCCGCCGCACAGTTCCCTCACAAGTGACCGATGCCGCCCCCAGGGGCGGCATCGGTGTTTCCGGGGCTGCTCCCAGCCTTCTCATGCATCTCTTATTTCGGCCTTATGCCTTCATCACGCGCCGTACCTACTTTGCGGCGCATGTTCTTCACCTACCTGAGGCGCGAGCTGCGCCGCCGCAGAAAGGCGGCCCTCGTCGTCGCCTCCGGACTCGCGCTGGGCATCGCGCTGGTCATCGTGGTCAACTCCGTGTCCTCCGGCATGAGCAAGGCCCAGGACAAGGTCCTGCAGTCCCTGTACGGCCTGGGCACGGACATGACCGTCACCAAGGCCGCCGAGCCGGCCGCGAGCAGCTCCGAGCGGCCGCGCTTCCAGTTCGACGCGCAGGACGACGGCTCCGACGCGGAGCAGTCGACCGACCGTGTCATGGTCCAGGGCTTCCAGACGCTCGCGAGCTCGACCGTGCACAAGGTCGGTTCGCAGAGCGGTGTCTCGGACGCCGTCGGCGGGCTCAGCCTCCAGGTCATCAAGGTCAGCGGGCAGTTCACGCGGGGACAGTTCCAGCAGGACCAGAGCGGCAGCGGGGGCCAGCAGGGCGGCGGGCCCGGGCAGGGCGGAGGCGGCAGCAGCCAGCCGCAGGGCGAAGTGCGCGGCGGTGGCGCCGACTTCGACGTCAACAACTACTCCGTCTACGGCGCCGACGTCACCAAGCCGGCGCTCGGCCCGCTGACCTCTTCGAAGATCACCAGCGGGCGTACGTTCAAGTCGACGGAGACGAACGCCAAGGTCGTCGTCGCCGACACGTCCTACGCCAAGGAGAAGAAGCTCAAGGTCGGCTCCACCGTCACCATCAAGGGCACCAAGTTCGAGGTGATCGGCATCGCCACGCCCGACAGCGGGGACGCGGCCGCCAACCTCTACATCCCGCTGAAGCAGGCGCAGACGCTCGCCGACGCGAAGGACAAGGTCACCACCATCTACGTGAAGGCGTCCGACTCGCAGCAGATCGACGCCGTCAAGTCGGCCATCCAGAAGAACATCTCCGGTACGACGGTGACGACCTCCGCGGACCTCGCGGACACGGTGTCCGGCTCCCTGTCCACGGCGTCCTCCCTGGCGACCAGCGTCGGCAAGTGGCTGTCCATCGCGGTGCTGATCGCCGCGTTCCTGGTGGCCGGACTGCTGACCTCCTCGGCGGTGTCGCGCCGGGTCCGGGAGTTCGGCACGCTGAAGGCGCTGGGCTGGAAGTCGGGACGGGTGACCCGGCAGGTGGTCGGCGAGGCGATCGTGAACGGGCTGCTGGGCGGGGCGCTGGGCATCGCGATCGGCCTTGCGGGCGCGTACGTCGTGACCGCCATCAGCCCGACGCTGCAGGCCCAGTTGGGCGGCGGTGGCGGTGGCGGCGGCATGGGCGGCGGCCCGGGCGGCGGTGGCTTCGGCGGCGGGGGCCCTGGACGGCAGACGGCAAGCACGACACTCGACGTCGCCCTGACGGCACCGGTGAGCCTTACGACGGTTGCCCTGGCGGTCGGGCTTGCGGTGACGGGCGGGCTGATCGCCGGTGCCTTCGGCGGCTGGCGGGCGTCGCGGCTCCGTCCGGCGGATGCGTTGCGCCGTGTCGAGTAGCTGACGTCGGCGGCGGTTGCTGCTGCGGCTGGGCGGGGTGCCGCCGCGCCACCCGTGCCGCCTGCGGGTAGTGGGGGCTGGTCGCGCAGTTCCCCGCGCCCCTTGGGGGTTGCAGTCCCGCCGCTGGAAAGGGCCGCGGCCCGACTCCAGGCAGGGCGGGCGGTGGCAGCCGACGTAGCCGCCACCCCGCCAGGGGCGCGGGGAACTGCGCGACCGGCCCCCACGCACCCGGCAGTCGAGAACGGTCCGAACCACCTCCGGCAGCCGTGCGGTGCACGGCAGTCGACGCGACGGGACCCGCCAGGGGCGCGGGGAACTGCGCGACCAGCCCCCACCCACCCCGCAGCCGACGACGATCCGCATCACCCCGAAGCCCACCCAGGAGTCACCGTGTACGAACTCAGAAACGTCACCAAGCGCTACACCCGAGGCAAGGAGTCCATCCACGCCCTCGACGGAGTCGACCTCACCATCGCCGACGGCGACCGGCTCGTCATCCAGGGCCCCACCGGCGGCGGCAAGTCCACCCTCCTCCAGATGATCGGCGCCCTGGACCGGCCGACCTCCGGCGAGGTCGTGCTCGACGGCACCGACCTGGCCAAGCTCTCCGAGACCCGGCTGACAAAGGTCCGCAGCGAGAACATCGGCTTCGTCTTCCAGTCCTTCAACCTCATCCCCACCCTCACCGCACAGGAGAACGTGGAGACCGCCCTCGTCCCCCTCGGGGTCAAGACGAAGGCACGGCGCGAACGTGCCGCCGAGGCCCTGAACTCCGTAGGCCTGGGCGAGCGGCTCGGACACCTCCCGTCCGAGATGTCCGGCGGCCAGCAGCAGCGCGTCGCCATCGCCAGAGCACTCGTCAAGCAGCCCAAGGTGCTGCTCGCCGACGAACCCACCGGAAACCTCGACGAGTCGATGCGCGACGAGATCATGGACGTACTCGAACGCATGTGGAAGGAGCTCGGGTTGACCTTCATCATGGTCACCCACGACTCGGCGATCGCGAAAAAGGCCCCGCGGCTGGCGACCATCCGCAAGGGGCGGATCACTGTCAAGGAGAACGCGGGGGCGTAACCCGGCGACTGCGTAACGGAGTTAGCGCCGTCGCGTAACAGTCGGCCGGCGTGCTTCTTACCTTCTTCTCATCTCTTGAGGTGTCTGATCGCCCCTCGGCATACTCCGTATTCCGGGGGGCGGCGTGCATGGGTACGGGACCTCCCCCGGCCGGGTGAACGGGGTAATTCGCCCGGACCTTCTGCAAGGGGGAAACTTGCGCAGACAATTCAAGAGAGTAGGCGCGGCCTCTGTCGCCACGGCCGCCGCCGTCGCCCTCGCCGCGGGAATGACCAGCCCGGCGTCGGCCGAACCGGAGCAGCGCCCGTCCGGCGCCGCTGCCTCGCTCACGTCCCCCCACCGCATCACCCTGATCACGGGTGACCGGGTCTCCGTCGACTCCAAGGGCCGCGTGGTCGGCCTGGAGCGGGCGAAGGGGCGCGAGCACATACCCGTACAGACCCGCAAGGTCGACGGACGCACGCTGGTGATACCGGCCGACGCGGCCCGGCTGGTCGCCACCGGCCGGCTCGACCAGCGGCTGTTCGACATCTCCGAGCTCAACAAGTCCGCCAGCCGCGCCTCCCAGGCCAAGGGCCTGAAGGTCATCGTCGGCTACCAGGGCGCCGCAGCCGGCGCCAAGGCGGACGTCCGGGAGGCGGGCAAGCTCCGCCGGACCCTGAAGTCCCTGAACGCGGACGCGGTGCAGACCCCGCACCAGGACACGCCCGAACTGTGGGACGCGCTGACCAACGGCGACAAGACGGCCTCCGGCATCGCGCACGTCTGGCTCGACGGCGTCCGCAAGGCCAGCCTCGACAAGTCCGTGGCGCAGATCGGCGCCCCCAAGGCGTGGGCCGCCGGCTACGACGGCAAGGGCGTCAAGATCGCCGTCCTGGACACCGGCGTCGACGCGACCCACCCCGACCTCAAGGACCAGGTCGTCGCGGCCAAGAACTTCACGCCCGCCGCCACCGCCGAGGACAAGGTCGGCCACGGCACGCACGTCGCGTCCATCGCGGCGGGCACCGGCGCCGCGTCTCCCGGGGGGTCTGGCGGCAAGTACAAGGGAGTTGCGCCAGGCGCCGACATCCTCAACGGCAAGGTCCTCGACGACAACGGCTTCGGCGACGACTCCGGCATCCTCGCCGGCATGGAGTGGGCGGCCGAGCAGGGCGCCCAGGTCGTCAACATGAGCCTCGGCGGCGGCGACACCCCGGAGATCGACCCGCTTGAGGCGACGGTCAACAAGCTGTCCGCCGAGAAGGGCATCCTCTTCGCGATCGCGGCGGGCAACTCCGGCCCCGAGACGGTCGGTTCGCCCGGCAGCGCGGACGCCGCACTCACCGTCGGCGCAGTCGACGACAAGGACGTCCTCGCGCCCTGGTCCAGCACCGGCCCCCGGCTCGGCGACGGCGCGATCAAGCCGGACGTGACCGCGCCCGGCGTGGCCATCACGGCGGCGTCCGCCAAGGGCAGCCTCATCGAGCAGGAGGTCGGCGAGAACCCGCCCGGCTACCTGACCATCGACGGCACCTCCATGGCGACCCCGCATGTCGCGGGCGCGGCGGCGATCCTCAAGCAGCAGCACCCGGACTGGACGTACGCCGAACTCAAGGGTGCGCTCACCGGTTCCACCAAGGGTGGCAAGTACACGCCGTTCCAGCAGGGTTCGGGCCGTATCCAGGTCGACAAGGCCATCAAGCAGACCCTGATCGCCGACCCGGTGTCGGTGAGCTTCGGTACGCAGGCGTGGCCGCACACCGACGACAAGCCAGTCACCAAGGAGCTGACGTACCGCAACCTCGGTACGAAGGAGGTCACGCTCCAGCTCGCCGCGACGGCCACCGACCCCAAGGGCCAGGCGGCGCCGGCGGGCTTCTTCAAGCTCGGGGCGACGAAGGTGACGGTCCCGGCGGGCGGCAAGGCCTCCGTCGACGTCACCGTCAACACCAAGCTCGGCGGCACGGTCGACGGCGCCTACTCCGCGTACGTGACGGCGACGGGCGGCGGGCAGAGTGTCCGTACGGCCGCCGCGGTGCAGCGTGAGATCGAGTCGTACGACGTCACCGTCAAGCACATCGGCAAGGACGGCAAGCCGGCCCCCGAGTACCTCACCGACCTGATCGGCTACTCGGGTCTGGCGACGGACCGTGGCTTCCAGGTGCCGGTCACCGAGGCCGGCGTCACCAAGATGCGGCTGCCCAAGGGCACGTATCTGATGGATGCCTGGATCGCCAAGGACTGGGTGAACTTCGAGGGCGGCCTCGACTGGGTCGTCCAGCCGAAGCTGAGCGTCACCAAGAACACGTCCGTGACGATCGACGCCCGCACCACCAGGTCGGCCGACATCACCGTGCCGGACGCGCAGGCCAAGCAGCTGCTCGCCAGTACCAACTACTTCTACGACCCGGCGGGCATCGGCATCGGCGTCGGCCTCGACTCCTTCGCCAAACTGCGGCTTGCTCACCTCGGCCCGGAGATCCCGAGCGGCCTGACCCAGACCTGGAACGGGCAGTGGACCAAGGGCGACGCCGCCGAGTACGACGTCGCCACCACCGCCAAGGTCAAGAAGATCCAGGGCGACAAGGTCCGCCACTTCAAGGCGGGCGAGCTCGCCAAGGTGAAGAACGACCTGGGCGCCCCGGCTCCGGGCAAGAGCGGCTCGCTGATGCCCCTGGGGGTCTTCCCCGAGGACGTCGTCTTCGGCTCGCCGGTCGAGCAGAAGCTGCCGGGCTCGCGGACGCTGTACCTGTCGACGTCGGACAAGGTCCGGTGGACGTGGGACTTCCAGCAGTACGCCGGCAAGGACGCGGACGGCTTCCCAGTCACCGACGCGTTCTACACGCTGGGCACGCCGCAGACCTTCAAGGCGGGCCAGAGCTACACGAAGACCTTCAACACGGCGGTCTTCGGCCCGCACATCAACAAGGAATTCGGCCTGTTCCGCCAGGGCAACGACCTCTACGGCCTCCTGCCGCTGTTCGCCGACGCGAGCAAGCACGCCGGCTCGTCGGACTTCACGGCGGTGACCACGAACCTGTACCGCAACGGCACCAAGCTCGCCTCCAACGACGACCCGCTCTTCGGCGAGAAGGCCTTCACGGTTCCGGCCGCGGACGCCGAGTACAAGCTGACGACCTCGGTCAAGCGCAGCGTCAAGGTCGCGGCCGCTTCCACACGGATCGACGCGAGCTGGACCTTCCGCTCCAAGAAGTCGACCGCCGACCGGGTCACGCTCCCGGCCTCCACGGTCCGCTTCGGCGCCAAGACGGGCCTGGACAGCCGGGTCGAAGCCGACAAGAAGGTGACCTTCCCGGTCACCGTCGTGGGTGCGGCCGCGGGCAGCAACCTCAAGTCGCTGCACGTGTACGTGTCGTACGACTACGGCCAGACCTGGAAGAAGCTCGAGGTCAAGAACGGCAAGATCACCGTGACGAACCCGGCGAAGGGCAAGGCCGTCTCCTTCCACGCCAAGGTCGCCGACAAGAAGGGCAACAAGTCGACGATCTCGATCTACAACGCGTACTACGCAAAGTGAGTCGCGAAACAGTCGGCTGAGCCGATAGCGAACCGCCCGCCGGAAGTGAAGCTTCCGGCGGGCGGTTCGTGTTTCCGTGAGGCCATGACGGCTCACACGGTGGAATACATCCGGTACCGCATCCCCGAACAGAAGTCGGCCGAGTTCCTGGCCGCCTACACCCGCGCCGCGACCCAGCTCGCCGCGTCCCCGCACTGTGTCGACTACGAACTCACCCGCTGCGAGGACGACTTCGAGCACTACATCCTGCGCATCACCTGGACCTCGACCCAGGACCACATGGAGGGCTTCCGTCAGTCGGAGCTGTTCCCCGACTTCCTCGCCGAGATCCGCCCTTACATCCCGCACATCCAGGAGATGCGCCACTACAAGCCGACGTCGGTACGGGGCGCGGGCGCCTCGGTGCCGACGCTGTACGCCTGGGCGGGCGGCGCCGCGGCATTCGCCCGCCTGACCTCGGCGTTCTACGACAAGGTCCGCAAGGACGACCTCCTGGCCCCGCTGTTCGCCGACCTCGACCCGGCCCACGCGGAACACGTGGCCCTGTGGCTCGGCGAGGTCTTCGGCGGCCCGCCCGCCTACTCCGAGACCCAGGGCGGCCACGGCCACATGGTCGCCAAGCACATGGGCCGTGGCATCACCGAGCCCCAGCGCCGCCGCTGGGTCAACCTCATCCAGGACGCCGCGGACGAGGCGGGCCTGCCGACGGACGCGGAGTTCCGCTCGGCGTTCCTGGCGTATGTGGAGTGGGGGACCCGGCTGGCGGTGTACTTCTCGGGCCCGGACGCGGCGCCGCCGGCGGAGCAGCCGGTGCCGAGGTGGAACTGGGGGGTCATGCCGCCGTATCAGGGGTGACGCGGCCGATCACGAGGCCTCAGCCGCCGCTGCCGTACGGCCTCGTCAGGATCTCCAGGTTGTGGCCGTTCGGGTCCTCGAAGTACGTGCCGCGGCCGCCGTCGTTGTGGTTGATCTCGCCGGGGCGGCGGTGGTGGGGGTCGGCCCAGAAGGGCAGGCCGGCCTCCCGGATCCGGCCGAAGATGGTGTCGAAGTCGTCCTCCGACACCAGGAACGCGTAGTGCTGCGTCGTGATGGTGCCGGGCGAGTCCAGGTAGTCCAGGGTCACACCGTTGGGGATCTCGACCGGGATGAAGGGGCCGTACTGCGGGCTCACCTCCAGGCCCAGGATGTCGGCGAGAAACCGGGCCGAGGCCTTCTTGTCGTGCGCGGCGACGATGGTGTGGTTGAGCTGGACGGTCATCGGGGCTGCCTCCTCGTGTGCACGGCGGACGGGCTCCTGTTTTCACGCTAGGCAGGGCCGCCGCACGGCACATCGGTCCTGAGGAGGGTGCCGTGCTACACCTTCGGTACTCGGCCTCCTGCTTTCCATGGTCGGGTCACAAAAGGGCCCCGGAGCAGTGCGGCTCCGGGGCCCTCGGTGCGCGTCAGCGCGGCCGTGTCAGATCGTCGCCGTGTCGATCACGAAGCGGTACCGCACGTCGCTGTTCAGCACCCGCTCGTACGCCTCGTTGATCTCGGAGGCGGCGATCAGCTCGATCTCGGCGCCCAGGCCGTGCTCGGCGCAGAAGTCCAGCATCTCCTGGGTCTCCTGGATGCCGCCGATGCCGGAGCCGGCGAGGGTCTTGCGGCCGCCGATCACCGAGAAGAGGTTGAGGGCGACGGGCTCCTCGGGCGCGCCGACGTTCACGAACGCGCCGTCCGTCCTGAGCAGGGACAGGAACTGGTCCAGGTTCAGCGGTGCCGAGACCGTGGACAGGATCAGGTCGAAGGTGCCGTGCAGCTCCTCGAAGGTCTTCGGGTCGCTGGTGGCGTAGTAGTGGTCGGCGCCCAGCTTCAGCCCGTCGTCCTTCTTGCGCAGGGACTGCGACAGGACCGTCACCTCGGCGCCGAGCGCGTGCGCGATCTTCACGCCCATGTGGCCGAGGCCGCCCATGCCGAGGATCGCGACCTTCTTGCCGGGGCCGGCGTTCCAGTGCCTGAGCGGGGAGTACGTGGTGATGCCGGCGCACAGGAGCGGCGCGGCGACGTCGAGGGAGAGGCCGTCGGGGATGCGGACGACGAAGTTCTCGTCGACGACGACCTTCTGCGAGTAGCCGCCGTAGGTGGGCTCGCCGTCCTTGCCGACCGCGTTGTACGTGCCGACGTTGCCGCCGGTGCAGTACTGCTCCAGGCCGGCCTTGCAGTTCTCGCACTCGCGGCAGGAGTCGACCAGGCAGCCGACGCCCACACGGTCGCCGACCTGGTACTTGGTGACCCCGGAGCCGACCTCGGAGACGATGCCCGCGATCTCGTGACCGGGGACCATCGGGAAGATCGCCTCGCCCCAGCCCTCACGGGCCTGGTGGATGTCGGAGTGGCAGATACCGGCGAACTTGATGTCGATCAGGACGTCGAACTCGCCGACCTCACGGCGCTCGATGGTGGTGCGCTCCAGCGGAGCCTTGGCGGCGGGTGCTGCGTATGCGGCAACGGTGGTCATGCCGGGTTCTCCTAGCGGGGTTCTGCGCCCGGCTGCCTTCTGGGTCTGGTTCTGCTTCCGTCCGGGCACGCCATTCAGCCTGGTGGAGGGCGCGGAAAGTACCCAGACCCCGGTTGTACGTACGTCCGCCGGTCCTACCACTGACGGGGACAGGCTGGTGTGCGTACGACCGGGAATACTTGAGGCATGGACGATAAGCCCGAATCGATGAGGGGAGCCGCCGACGCCGGCGCGGGCCTGGACCGGCGCGCCGAGCTCAGCGAGTTTCTGCGCACCCGGCGCGCCCGGCTGAAGCCGGAGGACGTCGGGCTGCCGGACTTCGGGCGGCACCGCAGGGTGCCGGGGCTGCGGCGCGAGGAGCTGGCCCAGCTCGCCGGGGTGTCCGTGGCGTACTACACGCGCCTGGAGCAGGGCAACGGGCGCAACGTCTCGGCGGAGGTCCTGGGCGCGATCGCCCGCGCGCTGCGCCTGAGCGACGCCGAGCACTCGCACCTCACGCATCTCGCGAAGCCGAAGCAGCACAAGAAGAAGCCGGCCGCGCGGACGGAGCAGGTGCGGCCTGCGCTGCGGCAGCTGCTGGAGTCGATCGAGGGCGTGCCTGCGTACATCTCGGGGCGGCGCTCGGACATCCTCGCCTGGAACCGGATGGCGGCGGCGGTCTTCGGCGACTGGTCGGAACTGCCGGTGCAGGAGCGGAACTGGGCGCGGCTGGTGTTCCTGAAGCCGGAGTACCGCGAGCTGTTCGTGGAGTGGGACCAGAAGGCGTCCGACATGGTCGCCTTCCTGCGCATGGACGCCGGCTGCCACTCCGACGACCCGCGGTTGTCCGCCCTGGTCGGTGAGCTCTCCCTCAAGAGCGAGGAGTTCCGGCGGCTGTGGGCCAACCACGACGTCAAGGAGAAGAGCTACGGCGTCAAGCGCCTGCGGCACCCCCTGGTGGGCGAACTGACCCTGAACTTCGAGTCGTTCCGCCTCTCCGACGGCACGGAGCAGGTCCTGATCACGTACCACGCGGAGCCGGGGTCGCCGTCGGCGGAGGCGCTGAGGCTGCTGGCCAGCTGGGGCGCGGATGCGACGAAGGCGGGTACGTCGGCGTCGTAGGGGAGGGGCGGGGAGGGGAGGGAGGAGCAGGGCAGGACTCGCCGGACGACGTTCAGCCGCGACGTCCCGTCTACAGCCTTCGGCCCTCGACCGCCGACGCGACATCGTCCAGGTCCTTCGCGATGGCCTTGCGGACCGCCCGCGCACCCACGCCGCCGAGAATCTTCGCGAGCAGCCCCGCGAAGCCACCGGAGCCCGCGACCGGCTCGCCCGAGAACGTCATCCGGACGGTCGTCGCCGACGGCCCGTCCGCGAGGAGCACCCACTCCGAGACGTAGTGGGTCCCATGGGACTCGGCCTCCACGACATACCGCTCGGGCGGCTCGCAGGCGGTCACCCACATCTCCTCGGTGGCCTCCTTCCCGAACATCTTCCGGGTCTCGCGCCACCGCGTACCGACGTCGAAGGCGCCATCCGTGAGCACCTCGACCTTCGACACCCCGCTCAGCACGCGCTCCATCCCCCGAAGGTCGGTCACGGCCTCCCATACGGGGCCCTGACCTGCGGCGATATGCCGCTGAACGACGACGCTTGTGTTGGTCATGCCCCCATGAAAGCAGCAGGGTCCGACAATCGCGCGGGAGGCCGGTAGCCGCCAGAGGGCAGCTTCGCCGGTCCGCCGGCGGAGGGGCGACGATCTGGTGGTTCTGCCGGAGCTGTGGGCGGCCGGAGCGTGGTCGTACGACGGTTGGGGGCGCGATGCCGAAAAGGCCGACGGCCCCACCGCCGAAGCCATGTCCGCCGCCGCACGCCGGGCCGGCACATGGCTCCACGTCGGCTCGATCGTCGAGCGCGACGGGGACGGGACGCTGTACAACACCGCTCCAGCCACTGGCATCTCCTCACTCGCACGAGAGCCCTGGAGGAGCAGGTCTTCCTCCTGGCCTGCTGCGGCCATCGCAGCCCCAGGAGGGCGGTGACCTTGGTGGTCGCCGCCCTCTGGTGAAGCGAGTCGCGGGGGTGGCCCGCCTTTTCATGGCAGTTACTTCGGGTCGTCGTTGAACTTCGAGGTCGACCAGAAGTAGCCGAGCACCGCGAGGCCCAGGCACCAGGCCACGGCGAGCCATCCGTTGTTGCCGATCTCGCTGCCGAGGAGCAGTCCGCGCAGGGTTTCGATGGCCGGGGTGAAGGGCTGGTACTCGGCGATGGGCTGGAACCAGCCCGGCATTGCGCTGATGGGGACGAAGGCGCTGGACAGGAGAGGCAGCAGGATCAGGGGCATCGCCTGGTTGCTGGCGGCCTCGGCGTTCGGGCTGGACAGGCCCATGCCGACCGCGATCCAGGTGAGTGCCATGGCGAAGAGCGCGAGCAGTGCGAACGCGGCGAGCCATTCCAGGACGGTGGCATCGGTGGAGCGGAAGCCGATGGCCACGCCGACGGCGCCGACGAGGACGACGCTGGTGACCGACTGCAGCACGCTGCCGATGACGTGTCCGATGAGGACCGATCCGCGGTGGATGGCCATGGTGCGGAAGCGGGCGATGATGCCCTCGGTCATGTCGGTGGCGACGGATACGGCGGTGCCGATGGTGGTGCTGCCGATGGTCATCAGCAGCAGGCCGGGGACGATGTAGGCGATGTACTTCGAGCGGTCCGCGCCGCCGCCGATGCCTGCGCTCATGGTGTCGCCGAAGATGTAGACGAAGAGCAGCAGGAGCATGATCGGGGTGAGCAGCAGGTTCAGGGTGAGGGAGGGGTAGCGCCGGGCGTGCAGGAGGTTGCGGCGCAGCATGGTGGTGGAGTCGCGTACTGCGAGGGAGAGGGAGCTCATCGGACGTTCTCCTTCGGCTGGTTCGGCTGGTTCGGCTGGTTCGGCTGGTGGGGGATGGCGGTGCCGCCGGTCAGGGCGAAGAAGACGTCGTCGAGGTCGGGGGTGTGGACGGTGAGTTCGTCGGCCTCGATGCCGGCGGCGTCGAGCCAGTCGAGGATGGAGCGCAGCTCGCGCTGGCTGCCGTCGCTGGGGATCTGCAGGGCGAGGGCCTCGTCGTCGCGGGCGACTTCACCCAGGGCGGTGGCGGCGCTGTGGTACGTGGCCGGGTCGGTGAAGCGCAGGCGGATGTGTCCGCCGGGGATGAGCCGCTTGAGCTCGTCGGCGGTGCCCTCGGCGGCGATCTTCCCGTCGTTGAGCACGGCGATACGGTCGGCGAGTTCGTCGGCCTCCTCCAGGTACTGCGTGGTGAGGAAGACGGTCACACCGCCGGAGACGAGCTCGCGGATGATCTGCCACATGTTGTGCCTCGAGCGCGGGTCGAGGCCGGTGGTCGGCTCGTCGAGGAAGATGATCCGCGGGTTGCCGACCAGGGTCATGGCGATGTCGAGACGCCGCTTCATGCCGCCGGAGTAGGTGGAGGCGGGCTTCTTCGCGGCCTCGGTGAGGTCGAAACGCTCCAGCAACTCGGCGGCGACGCGCCGCCCTTCGCGCTTGGGCAGGTGGTGCAGGTCCGCCATGAGGAGCATGTTCTCCTCGCCGGTGATCAGGCCGTCGACGGCGGAGAACTGCCCGGTGACGCCGATCGCGGCACGTACGGCCTGCGGGTCGGCGGCGAGGTCGTGACCCGCGACCTGGGCCTGCCCGCCGTCGGCGGAGATGAGGGTGGAGAGGATCTTCACGGCGGTGGTCTTGCCTGCGCCGTTCGGGCCGAGCAGGGAGAAGACCGTTCCTTCCGGGACGGCCACGTCGATGCCGTCCAGGACGAGCTTGTCGCCGAACGACTTGCGCAGCCCGTTCGCCGCGATGGCCACGTTGGTCATGAGGGTTGCTCCTTCTACAGGCTGCGGACGGTTCAGAGGCTGCGGGCGGTGACGTCGCCGTAGGCGGTGGTCGCGTGGATGTTCAGGCCGGCGGCGGCGCCGTCGGTGTTCTTGAGCGCGTTGCGGATCCGGCCGTAGGTGGTGCCGGCGTCCAGGGAGGCGGAGACGCCGCGGGCGGCGCCGACCGAGATCTCGCCGTGCTCGGTGCGCAGCGTCACGGTGCCGTGCACGGCTTCGGTGATGTGGAGGTCGCCCTTCAGGGTGCTGATCTCCGCGGATCCCGTGAGGCGGCCGACCGTGATGTCTCCGGCCTGCAGGGTGAGGCGGGCGCTCGCGGTCTCGTCGAGCTTGACCGTGCCCTGCGCGCCCTCGAAGGTGACGTCGCCGAGCCGTCCGACGCCGCGGAGTTCGGCGGCGGCCGCCTTCGCCTCGACGCGGGAGCCGACGGGCAGCTGGACCGTCACCTCGATCGACCCGGAGGCGCCGAGGATCCGGCTCGTCGCCGCCGGGACCTCGATGCGCAGGACCCCGTCACCGAAGGCGACCTCGGTCTGCTCCGCCGCCTTCACGTCGCGGCTCTTGGAGGGGTCGGCGGGCAGGACCTCGACGGTGGTGTCGGCCCGGTCGGCGGCGATGAAGCGGATGCGTCCGGCGGGGACGTCGAGGACGGCGGAGACGGGGGCGGGGGTGTCGAACTTCTGCATCGTGCTCTCCTTGACTCGTTGTTTCCGATGAAGGAAAAGCTACGTTGCGTTCAAGGATCGCGCAATGAACTCGTTGCGTACTTCCTGCGTAATTGCAGCTCAGAGGGGCAATTTCGTTGCAACGGTTCTGAATTTAATGCAACGCAATGAACCCTCTCGTTGCAATGGAATGAGAGTGAACGCTATGCTGGGCGGCACCAGAAAGCGCGAAGGAGATCGTGGTGCCCGGAGGCAGACTCACCCAGCAGGAACGCCAGCAGATCTCGCTGGGACTGGCCGACGGCCTCGCCTACGCGGAGATCGCCAGACGCCTCGACCGTCCCACCTCGACGATCACGCGGGAGGTGATGCGCAACGGCGGCCCGACCGCCTACCGCGCCGACCTGGCCCACCGCGCCACCGAACGCCGCGCCCACCGGCGCAGGCAGGCCGCCCCCCGGGGATCGGAGGCGCCCCCGCAGGCCCACGGACGTGACGCCGAGGCCGTACGCGAGTACGAGGAGCTGCTCACGACCGTCTTCATGCAGTCGGGCATGCCCAAGATGATGTCCAGGGTGATGGCCTGCCTCACCATCACCGACGCGGGCAGCCTCACCGCGTCCGATCTCGTCCAGCGCCTTCAGGTCAGCCCGGCGTCCATCTCCAAGGCGATCACGTTCCTCGACAGCCAGGGCTTCATCCGCCGTGAACGCGACGAACGCCGCCGCGAGCGCTACGTCGTCGACGACGACGTCTGGTACGAATCGTTGATGGCCAGCGCGCGCGCCCTCACCCAGGTCGTCGTGACCGCTCGGCAGGGCGTCGGCGTCCTCGGCCCCGGCACCCCGGCCGGCACCCGCCTCGACAACATCGCCCGCTTCCTGGACTTCGTCTCCGAGAGCACGGCCCGGGCCGCGGAGCAGGCCCGGGAAGTGCTCTATACGAAGCCCGAGCCGGCCTCGGACGGGACTGCCGGGTCGAAGGGGACGACCGAACCCGGCTGACGAGGCCCCTCCCCGGCTGACGAGGCCCCTCCCCGGCCGGCGGCGGTCCGTGGGCCGGCGGTCGGCGGTCGTCGGTCGCAGTGCGGCGGACCCGGAATCGCCAGGACCCCTCATACGTTGAGGAGGGTGGGCATGGGATGCCGGTGTGTGCGAGCAGAGCAGCCCGAGTGACCGAGTTGACGGATATTGGAGGGCCACGATGGCTGCGCAGACGCAGAGGGCCGTGCTGGCGGGCGGATGCTTCTGGGGGATGGAGGAGCTGATCCGCCGACTGCCGGGCGTGACGGCGACCAGGGTGGGATACACCGGGGGCGACGTGCCGAACGCGACGTACCGTAACCACGGCACGCACGCGGAGGCCATTGAGATCCTCTTCGACCCCGCGAAGACCGACTACCGCGCGCTCCTGGAGTTCTTCTTCCAGATCCACGACCCGAGCACCAAGAACCGCCAGGGCAACGACATAGGCCTCAGCTACCGCTCGGCGATCTACTACGTGGACGACGAGCAGAAGCGGATCGCCGAGGACACGATCGCGGACGTGGACGCCTCCGGCCTGTGGCCGGGCAAGGTCGTCACCGAGGTCGAGCCGGTGGGCCCCTTCTGGGAGGCCGAGCCCGAGCACCAGGACTACCTGCAGCGTTACCCGGAGGGCTACACCTGCCACTTCCCGCGCCCGGGTTGGCGGCTGCCCGCCCGCGCCGAGGGCTGATCTCGAGCCGGGCCGACGGACGGCGGAGGCTGGCTGGCCGACTGGCCCAGGCTCCGCCGTCCGCCCGGCACCCCAGGACGAATCCGTCACCGTGCGTCGCGTAGGCGAAGAAGGTACGTCGCGGTGAGCGCAACGGCACGGTCCGCGTCCTGCGCCAGGTCCACGAGGGCATCTGAAGCCGTGCGCCCCGGGATGTCCGCCAGCGCCTGGGTCAGCCGTACGCGTGCGGGCGCTTCGGTGGTGTCGTGGGCGAGGCGGTCGACGAGCCCGGTGGCGATCTGATCCCCGGCGATCTGATCCGCGGCGATCTGATCTGCGGCGATCTGATCTGCGGCGATCTCCACGGTCGTGGTGTCGCTCGCCAGCATGCTCAACGCATCGGCGGCATCGGTGTCGTTCCTCCCCGCCACGATCATGTCGATGAGCGTCGGGACCGCCTCGGCGACTCCACGCGTCCCGAGCGCCAGCGCCGCATGGCCGCGGACCACGGCATCGGGGTGCGCGAGGGCGTCCCGCAGCCGGGCGCCGGCCTCGTCACCGGGCATCTCGGCGAGGCACTGAACGGCACGTTCCCGCACCGCGGCCACCGGTGAGCCGAGGCCCTCCGCAAGCAGTGCCGTGCCGCCGTCGCCCGATCGCGCCAGTGCCCAGCGAAGGGCTCCGGCGACGTTCGGCTCCGGCTCCCGCAGTACCGCCTCGACCAGGGCTTCCACCGGCACCGGGACCTCGCCGGCCGAGGAGAGGGCCGCGCGCTGACGGTCGGCAGCGCTCTTCGACCCCAGTGCCTGGAGGAAGGCGACGACCTGGAGGACGTCCTCCCAGCCTGCGGGTTCCGCGGCATCGATCCGGCGGAGCCGCGTGAGCAGCTCGGTCTCGGCGGCGATGCGTTCGTGGGTCTGACGGATGAGGTCGTCGACGAGCGCCGAGGGCGTGAAGCCGGGATCGTCGAGCGCGCGTGCGATCTCACGCAGCGACAGTCCCAGCGACCTCAGGCTCTCGATGTGGAAGATCCGCCGGATGTCGTCGCCGGAGTACTCCCGATAGCCGGAGCCCGTACGACCCGAGGGCCGCAACAGGCCGAGCGACTCGTAATGCCTGAGCATGCGGGCACTGACCCCGGACCGTCGCGCCACCTCACCGATCAACACTTCCTATCGTCCCTCCTGGCCGGACCCGCCGAGTGCCACGATGCGCTTCGCCTCCTCGACCGCGGACTCGAATCCGGCGTCGGGGTCGTGCAGCAGCCGTTCCGTGGCGAGCGCGTGCGTGCGCACCTGGCGGTCAGCGGCTGTCGTCGCGGCACGCAGAGCCGGCAGAACGGTCTCACCCAGTGCGATCAGCGCCCGGCTGAGGCTCAGCTGCGTCTCCCGCTCGCCGCGCCCGAGCTGGGTCACCAGTACGGCGGCCAGCCCGGACTCCTCGCCGTCCGGCACGAGCACGACAGCGGCCCGCCAGGCGCTCCGCGCCACCTCGTCGTCGGCATCGCACAGGAGCGCCCGCGTGATCGCCGGCCACGCCTGCCGGTCCCCGATCTTGGACAGCGTGTGCAGCGCCTGGCTTCGTGCCTGCGCCCGCTCCGAGCGGACTGCGCGCAGCAGCTCGGGGAGCGTCAGGGACGCCGGGTGGCGGGTGAGCGCCCAGGTCAGCATCTCGCGGACGAAGAACTCGGGCTCGATCGCGCATCGCTCGACCAGCTTGTCGACGAAGCGCGGATCCGGACTCGTGCCCACCGCCAGAGCCGCCCGCAGCCGCACGGACGAACGGCCGTCCTGAAGCGCCTGGAGCGTTTGTGCTGCCTGCGTGGCCTGTCGCGTCATGGTCACCGAGACCACCTCCTCGACAAGCAGTGAAGGCCTTGTCACCGTGTCAAGGTCAAAGCCTCACGGGCGACTTCGTACCTGCACCGGTCGTGGAGGCGAGTTCTGCGGCGTCGGGCCGCCGGCATGCCGACGGCCGGTCGGTCGGGGGGCGCGGCTCAGTGCGGCAGGGTCGCCGGGCTGCCGCCGTTGGCCTCGTAGCCCGCCACGGCCAGCGCGCGGTAGACCGCGAACTCGGCGGCCGGGTCGGGCGACAGGGTCCACGGGAGCGCGCCGATGTGGCCGTCGACGTGTATCAGCTGGTCCATGGCCTCGGCCCAGCGCTCGCCGCGGACCAGGAAGAACACCAGCAGGTGGCGGACGTGCGCCAGCATCGGGTCGTCGGGTCGGGCCGCGTGCACCGCGTACAGCGCGCCGTGGATCGCCTTCGTCACCACCTCGCTCTGGTAGAAGCCGCTGACCAGGTTCACCTCGGGCAGGTGCTCGAAGACCGCGAACAGCGGCATGGCGGCGAGGAGGGAGCCCTGGGGTGCGCGGGCAGCCGCCGCTTCCGCGAACTCGTACGCCAGTTGGCGCGAGCCGTGCCACTTCTCGCACCAGTAGTGCAGGGCGGCCAGGTGCGCGCCCATGTGGGACGGGGCACGGTCCAGGATCTTCAGCCAGAGCTGCTCGAACTCCGGCCGCGAGTAGGCGAGTCCTCGCGCGACCGACAGCTCGACGATGTACGGAATCGGGTCACCGGGGGCCAGCAGCGCCGCCTCACCGCACGCCGACTTCGCCTCTTCCATGATGATCCGGAACTCGTCCGTGCCCGGCGTCGCCGTGCGCCACGCCTGCTGCACCAGGAACTCCGCGTGCACGGCTGCCCCGCCCGCGTCCTTGGGCTGCTCGGTGCGCCACACCCGCAGCCACTGCCCGCCCGGCGACTCGCTGACGCCGCCCGGCCGCTGTTGCAGCTCCAGCGACGCGGCGCCCGCGAAGGCCTGCACGCGCTGCCAGCGCTGCTCGCCCTCCGCCCCGGTGCCCGCGAGGAGCTGGGACGCCGCCTTGTAGTCCTGCGTGCGCTGCACCAGGTCCAGGACGTCCAGCAGGTCCTGGTCGGGGCCGGGCATGCGCACGTCCAGCTCCTCCTGCCGTACGAAGCCGTAATTCGCCGGGTCCGCGGCGTCCGGGTGGCCGGGGTGGACCTGCTCGTTCATGCCCCGCCTGCGCCGCATGAACGGCACGACCACAAAGCCGATCATGAGCAGCGCGATCAGGACCCAGAGAATTTCCATGCCTCCAGCGTTCCAGACACCGCCGACAATTGGCCAACGAGGTCGAGCCGCCTGTGGAAAACGAGTTCCGTGGAGGTGCGGGCCTGTGGAAAACGGGTTCCGTGGTGAGCGGGCCGGGTGGGCGGAGCGGGCTGAGCGGGCGAGCGGGCCGAGCGGGCCGAGTGGGTGGGCTGAGCGGGCGAGCGGGCAAGCGGGCGAGCGGGCGGAGCAGGCCGGGTGGGCCCAGCGGGCTGAGCGGGCTGAGCGGGCGGAGTGGGCGGAGCGGGCTGAGCGGGCGAGCGGGCCGAGCGGGCCGAGTGGGCGGGCTGAGCGGGCGAGCGGGCAAGCGGGCAAGCGGGCGAGCGGGCGGAGCAGGCCGGGTGGGCTCAGCGGGCCGAGTGGGCGGAGCGGGCGAGCGGGCGAGCGGGCGAGCGGGCCGAGTGGGGCCGGGAATCGCCGTCGTCCGGCATCCGCCCCGTTCGCGCATTACGCTCGGTGCCCATGAGCGACAGGCACATCAGTCAGCACTTCGAGACCCTCGCGATCCATGCGGGGAACACCGCCGACCCCCTCACCGGCGCGGTCGTCCCGCCGATCTACCAGGTCTCGACCTACAAGCAGGACGGCGTCGGCGGCCTGCGCGGCGGCTACGAGTACAGCCGTAGCGCCAATCCGACGAGGACCGCCCTGGAGGAGAACCTCGCGGCCCTGGAGGGTGGCCGCAGCGGCCTCGCGTTCGCGTCCGGACTGGCGGCCGAGGACTGCCTGTTGCGTACGCTGCTGAGCCCCGGCGACCACGTGGTCATCCCCAACGACGCCTACGGCGGTACGTTCCGGCTGTTCGCGAAGGTCGTCGCGCGATGGGGCGTGGAGTGGTCGGTCGCCGACACCAGCGATCCGTCCGCCGTCCGGGCCGCCATCACCCCGAAGACCAAGATCGTGTGGGTGGAGACCCCCTCCAACCCGCTGCTCGGCATCACCGACATCGCGGCCGTCGCCCAGATCGCCCGGGACGCGGGCGCGAAGCTCGTCGTCGACAACACCTTCGCCACTCCTTATCTGCAGCAGCCGCTGACTCTCGGCGCGGACGTCGTGGTGCACTCCCTGACCAAGTACATGGGCGGCCACTCGGACGTCGTCGGCGGTGCGCTGATCGTCAGCGACCCGGGCCTGGGCGACGAACTGGCCTTCCACCAGAACGCGATGGGTGCGGTCGCCGGGCCCTTCGACTCCTGGCTGGTGCTGCGCGGCACCAAGACGCTGTCGGTGCGCATGGACCGGCACAGCGAGAACGCCACGAAGATCACCGACATGCTGACCCGGCACGCGCGCGTGACGAGCGTTCTGTACCCGGGCCTGCCCGAGCACCCCGGTCACGAGGTCGCCGCCAAGCAGATGAAGGCGTTCGGCGGCATGGTCTCCTTCCGGGTCACCGGCGGCGAGGAGGCGGCAGTCGAGGTCTGCAACCGCGCCAAGGTGTTCACGCTCGGCGAGTCCCTGGGCGGCGTCGAGTCCCTCATCGAGCACCCCGGCCGCATGACCCACGCGTCCGTGGCCGGCTCCGCCCTCGAGGTCCCCGCCGACCTCGTCCGCCTCTCCGTCGGCATCGAGAACGTCGAGGACCTCCTGGAGGACCTCCAGCAGGCACTCGGCTAGCCCAGGGCACAGGAAGGGCAGGGAACCTGAGGAAAGGGTTCACCAGCCCGTCAGCGGTGGAGTCGTCTCCGACGGCGGCTCCACCCACGGGCGGGCCGTCAGCGCCCACACCACGAACGCCATCGTCGCGGCGAACAGCACCAGCCACATCAGCAGCACGGCGGCCTTCCTGCGGCGCAGCATGCGGCCGCCGCGCCGCACGGCCTCCGCGTACACCTCCGGCGGCACCGGCGGCGGCGTGCGCTCCATGATCCGCCGTACGGCCGCTTCCCGTTCGGCGCGGTTCACGGCGACACCACCTTCGGGCCCAGCACGGCCGGCGCGGGCTCGCGCGGAGGATGCAGCAGGGTTGCGGTCGCCCGGTCGCAGATCACGTGGACGCGCTCCCTGGGCAGACCGAGCAGGGCCGCCGCCTGCTCCTCGGCGACACCCTCGTACAGCCGCAGGACCAGGATCAGGCGTTCCTGCGGGGACAGCCGGGCGAGCGGGCTGTCGGGGTGCGGGCGGGACCGGCCCAGGGCGCCGAGAGGGCCGTACTGATGCCATACGGTCCGGGAGAAGCGGGTGGCCAGGTACTGGCGGGCGCGGTCGTACGGGTCCTCGCCGCGCAGTCGGTCCCAGCACGCGTAGGTGTGCGCCAGGGACAACATCAGCAGGCGCCGCGCGCGTGGGTTGTTGCCCGGCGGCTCAGCGGTGAGCAGCGTGGCGGCATGCAGCAGCCGTCCTGCCGCGCCCGCGACGAACGCCGCGAAGTCGCGGTCCCGGCGGTCGTCCTGGACCCCTCGCCGTCGTCCCACCGCCCCTCCCGCCTGGCCGACCCTGAGGAACCGGACCCCGGCCCCCGCGCGTGACGCGTTTCGGCCGCGCACGAGGAGGACCCGGTCTCATATGAGGCCAGCGGCGGCCCGGGGTCAAGAGCCGGGAGCGGATCACACGAGTACGCGCGCGTGTGGGTGACGGATTCCGCGCGGTGACGGGCGTCCCGGCGGCGCCGAATCGGCCCTCAGGAGGCCGTGGGCGTGTCCGTGCCCGAGATTCCCTGCGCTGCCATCCGTGAGGAGAGCGCGGTGTTGAAGCGAGTGAGGAGCGTGCAGAACGCCTCGCGCTCCTCCGGGGCCCAGTCCTGTGTCAGCTCGGCCATCAACTGACGCCGGGACGAACGCACTTCCTCCAGCCGCGACTGCCCGCGCGGGGACAGCTGGAGCACCACCGCCCGTCCGTCCTCGGGGTGCGAGGTGCGCTTGACGAGCCCTGTGTCGACGAGCGGCGCCACCTGCCGGGTCACCGTCGACGAGTCGATCCCCATGCTCGCGGCGAGCGCCTTGACGCCCATGGGGCCTTCTTTGTCGAGGCGGTTGAGCAGCAGGTATGCGGCGCGGTCCATGGAGTTGCGCACCTGTCCGACCCCACCGAGCCGGGTCTGTTCGGCACGACGGGCGAACACCGCCACCTCGTGCTGCAGCGTGTCGAGGAGACCGCTGTCAGCGACAGTCGTCATGTCCATCGACATTTCAGGTGTTGTGGGCATGGCCGGGGGCTCACTTCATGAAGGGGGTGCTGGGTTGGGGGACAGGGTACGCGGCCCGGACGCGGGGTGTACCGGCGCTGCGCAAACCCATCTCGGTGCTTGGTCACACCAGGGCCTTGCGCCTGTGAACTGCGAGACTTGGGTCATGAGCTACAGCACGGCTGACTCCTTGCCTCCCGTCACCCTTGACGACGTGCGCGGGGCCCAGAAGATGCTGACCGGTGTGGCGCGCGTGACGGCGATGGAGGGCAGCAGGCACCTGTCCCAGCTGGTGGGCGCACCGGTGCACCTCAAATGCGAGAACCTCCAGCGGACGGGATCGTTCAAGCTGCGCGGCGGCTACGTCCGGATCGCCGGGCTGCTCCCGGAGGAGCGCGCCGCGGGGGTCGTGGCCGCGAGTGCCGGCAACCACGCGCAGGGCGTCGCCCTCGCGTCGTCGCTGCTCGGCGTGCGCTCGACGGTGTTCATGCCGAAGGGCGCCCCGCTGCCGAAGATCAGCGCCACCCAGGACTACGGTGCCGAGGTGCGCCTGCACGGCCAGGTGGTCGACGAGACACTCGCCGCGGCGCAGGAGTACGCCGCCGAGACGGGCGCGGTGTTCATCCATCCCTTCGACCACCCCGACATCATCGCGGGCCAGGGCACGGTCGGCCTGGAGATCCTCGACCAGTGCCCGGAGGTGCGGACGATCGTCGTCGGCATCGGCGGGGGCGGGCTCGCGGCGGGTATCGCGATGGCGGTGAAGTCGCTGCGGCCCGACGTGCGGATCGTGGGCGTGCAGGCGGCCGGCGCGGCGGCGTATCCGCCCTCGCTGGCTGCCGGGCACCCGGTCGCCGTCGACAACCCGGTGACGATGGCGGACGGGATCAAGGTCGGCAGGCCCGGCGACGTGCCGTTCCGGATCATCGGTGACCTGGTGGACGAGGTCCGCACAGTCAGCGAGGACGAGCTGGCCACCGCCCTGCTGCTGTGCCTGGAGCGGGCCAAGCTGGTCGTCGAGCCGGCGGGCGCGAGCCCTGTCGCGGCGCTGCTGAGCGACCCCGGCGCCTTCGAGGGCCCGGTCGTCGCGGTGCTGTCCGGAGGCAACGTCGACCCGGTGCTGATGCAGCGCGTCCTGCGGCACGGCATGGCCGCGCAGGGCCGCTACCTGGCCGTGCGGCTGCGGCTGACGGACCGGCCGGGCGCGCTCGCCACGCTTTTGGGGGTGCTGTCAGTGGTGGACGCTAACGTCCTCGATGTGAGTCACGTACGGACCGACCCACGGCTCGGGCTCACTGAGGCGGAGGTCGAGCTGCACCTGGAGACGAAGGGCCGTACGCACTGCGTCGAGGTCGGCCAGGCCCTGCGCGAGGCGGGCTACACGGTCATCGGCTGAGCCGCGAGCGGTCGTCAGCCGACGCCCCGGCGGGCGAAAGCGCAGGTCGATTCACTTTGTCACTCGTTCGGGTAAGCCCGTTGAGAGACGCGATACATCGCGTTATGGTGTGTCTCGTATGTACGCCACAGCGCCGAGTCATGGCGCGGGACGAACAGTGCAAACCCCCCAAGGCTTTCCGAAGTTTCCCCGAAGACGTGGAGATTCATATGCCAGGCGCCATCTATGCCGAAGGCCTGGTCAAGACCTTCGGTGACGTAAGGGCTCTGGACGGCGTCGACCTCGATGTTCCCGAGGGCACGGTCCTGGGCCTGCTCGGGCCGAACGGCGCGGGCAAGACGACGACCGTCCGCTGTCTGACGACCCTGCTGCGCCCCGACAGCGGCTCGGCGGTCGTCGCGGGCATCGACGTCCTCAAGGACCCCGACGCCGTGCGCCGTTCCATCGGTCTGTCCGGACAGTTCGCGGCGGTGGACGAGTACCTCACCGGCCGCGAGAACCTGCAGATGGTCGGCCAGCTCTACCAGATGAGGGCGAAGGCGGCGAAGGCCCGCGCGGGCGAGCTGCTGGAGCAGTTCGATCTCGCCGACGCCGCCGACCGTCCCACGAAGACCTACTCCGGCGGCATGCGACGCCGCCTCGACCTGGCGGCCGCCCTGGTGGTCTCGCCGCCCGTGATGTTCATGGACGAGCCGACGACCGGCCTCGACCCGCGCAACCGCCAGATGCTGTGGGGGGTCATCAAGCGCCTGGTCTCGGGCGGTACGACACTGCTGCTGACCACCCAGTACCTCGAAGAGGCCGACCACCTCGCGCACGAGATCGCGGTCGTCGACCACGGCCACGTCATCGCCACCGGCACCTCCGACCAGCTCAAGGCCCGCACCGGCGGCGAGCGCGTCGAGCTTGTGGTCCACGAGCGCGACGAGATGCAGGCCGCCTCCGAGGTGCTGCGCGGCTTCGGCAAAGGCGACACGACGGTCGAGGAGCACATGCGCAAGCTCACCGTCCCCGTGACCGGAGGCGCCAAGCTCCTGGCCGAGGTCATCCGCGAGCTCGACACCCGGGGCATCGAGATCGACGACATCGGACTGCGCCGACCGACCCTCGACGACGTCTTCCTGTCCCTGACGGGCCATGTGGCCGAGGTGAAGGACGACGAGATCGGCAAGGAGGTCGCCGAATGAGTGCTCTCGACGCCGTGCGGGTCGCGCCGGCCACGGACCCGGTCAGCCAGTCCGTGCCGGACTCGATCGTCGTCGCGGAACCCAACCAGATCCGTACGTCCGGGATCCCGGAGCTGCACGTGATCGGACCCGAGGCCCGGAAGGGGCTGGTCAAGTGAGCACCATGAACGACTCCTTGGTCATCGCTCGACGGAATCTCATTCGCATGACCCGGATTCCGGAGATGATCCTTTTCGGGCTGATTCAGCCGGTGATGTTCGTGATCCTGTTCACGTACGTCTTCGGCGGCTCGATGTCGATCGGCGGGAGCACCGACCCGGAGGTCTACAAGAACTTCCTGATGGCCGGCATCTTCGCGCAGACCGTCACGTTCGCGACCGCCGGAGCAGGCGCCGGCATCGCCGATGACATGCACAAGGGGCTCATCGACCGCTTCCGCTCGCTGCCCATGGCGCGTGGTGCGGTACTGACCGGCCGTACCGTCGCAGATCTTGTGCAGACAGCTCTGACCTTGCTGGTTCTCGCGATCGTCGCTCTGCTCGTGGGCTGGCGCCCCGGCTACGCAGAGCCGACCAACTTCGGGAAGGTCATGGCCGGCTTCGGCTTGCTGCTTCTTCTCGGATACGCGTTCACCTGGATCGGCGCCTTGATCGGTCTGTCCGTTCGCACACCGGAAGCGGCGACGTCGGGAGGTCTGATCTGGCTGTTCCCGGTGACCTTTATCTCGAACGCGTTCGTGGACTCGAGCCAGATGACTCCCTGGCTGCGACACATCGCTGAGTGGAATCCGTTCAGCGCGACCGTGCAGGCATGCCGGCAGCTCTTCGGCGACCCGGGCCTATCCCAGTCGGACGCCTGGCCGATGCAACATCCCATCTGGGCATCGGTGATCTACTCGATCCTGATCGTCTTCATTTTCCGCACGCTCTCGGTGCGCAAGTACCGCCGTGCGGACGGTTGATCGCTCGTCTTCATGGTCGGGTCCGGCGGTGGAAAGCGATCTTCGCTGGTGGCTTTGCGTCCGTCTCGGACGCGTTCGTGGACACCAGCCACATGACCCCCGTGGCTGCGGCACGTCGCCGACCCCGGCGGTTCGCAAGCACCGCCCGGCGACGGCATGACGAAGCCCCCGGCGCCGGTGGGCGCCGGGGGCTTCGTCAAAGGGGATGCAGGCCGGGGGCAACCGCCGCACGGCCCGGGTCAGCCGCTGTAGGGGTCGGCCTTCAGGATCTTCACCGAGGCCGTCTTGCCGTTCGGCAGCTCGTACTCCGCGTCCTCGCCGACCTTGTGGCCGATCACGCCGGAACCCAGCGGGGACTGCGGGGAGTACGTCTCGATGTCCGAGCTCGCGTACTCGCGCGAGGCGAGCAGGAAGGTCATCGTGTCGTCCTCGTCACCGTCGAAGGCGATCGTCACGACCATGCCGGGCGCCACTTCGCCCTCCGCCGACGTCGGCGCCTCGCCGACCTTGGCGTTCTCCAGGAGCTGGGTCAGCTGGCGCACACGGAGCTCCTGCTTGCCCTGCTCCTCCTTGGCCGCGTGGTACCCGCCGTTCTCGCGCAGGTCGCCCTCCTCGCGCGCGGCCGCGATCTTGGCGGCGATCTCCGTGCGCGCAGGACCAGACAGGTACTCCAGCTCGGCCTTGAGCTGGTTGTACGCCTCCTGGGTCAGCCAGGTGACGTTCTCGCTGGTCTGGGTCACAGGTGCTCCTCGTAGGTACTGGGAATACAAAGCATCGCCCTACCCAGAAGGATGTTCCTTCATGGATGGGCGAAACCACGAGCCTAACAATTCAACGGCCGAAGGGGGAGGACATAAGCCATCAGAATCACGTCAACGCAGGTCAGTGCACACGTATTCCGGACAAAGGTGGTCGGTGTCGGCCAAGGTCGGTCAGTTCCGGACGGCCCGGTCAGTCGGCGTGGCAGCCGAGCAGCTCGGCCGTCGTTCCCTGGGACGTCGTACGGAGCGTGACCACCTTGTCGATCCGGGTCGCGTCGCCGTCGAATCGGAAGTCGGCCCGGCCCACCTCGGCGCCGCTCTCCGCCTGGGAGCGCAGCGTGCAGTAGCCGGAGGCGCCGGCGTCCTTGCGGACCTCCAGATGCACCTTCACGGCGTCCTTCCCGGCGTCGAACTCGATCACTTCGGCGCTGATCTTGCTCTGGCCGACGTAGTGATAGCCGAAGTAGCCGATCACCGCCAGCAGTACCGCACCGAGGACGGCGCCGACGACCTTGAGCGTGCGGTCGGCGCGCTCGTCCGAGGAGCGGCCGTAGCGGCTCTCGGGCCGCCGCGTGCTCGCCGTACTCATGATCGTCCTCTCGGCCGGGGCGGGACGGATGTCCCGAAAGGGGTTCTCAGGGCCGTACCCCGGAATTATCCGCCCCCCGATTCGGTCACTATAGAAGCCGCCGATCGCACCGGTTCACACCGGGCGCCGACTTATGAGGATTGAGTCTTGACTGACCAGCTGCGACTGATGGCCGTGCACGCCCACCCCGACGACGAGTCGAGCAAGGGCGCGGCCACCATGGCGAAGTACGTGTCCGAGGGGGTGGACGTGCTGGTCGTGACCTGCACGGGCGGGGAGCGCGGCTCCATCCTCAATCCGAAGCTCCAGGGCGACAAGTACATCGAGGAGCACATCCACGAGGTACGTAAGAAGGAGATGGACGAGGCCCGCGAGATCCTCGGGGTCAAGCAGGAGTGGCTCGGCTTCGTCGACTCCGGCCTGCCCGAGGGCGACCCGCTGCCCCCGCTCCCCGAGGGCTGCTTCGCCCTTGAGGACGTCGACAAGGCGGCCGGTGAGCTGGTGAAGCAGATCCGCACCTTCCGTCCCCAGGTGATCACCACCTACGACGAGAACGGCGGCTACCCGCACCCCGACCACATCATGACCCACAAGATCTCGATGGTGGCCTTCGAGGGTGCGGCGGACACCGAGAAGTACCCGGAGGGGGAGTACGGCGCGGCGTACCAGCCGCAGAAGCTCTACTACAACCAGGGCTTCAACCGACCCCGCACCGAGGCGCTGCACCAGGCCATGCTCGACCGCGGCCTGGAGTCCCCCTACGGGGACTGGCTCAAGCGCTGGGACGAGTTCGGCATGAAACAGCGCACCCTGACCACGCATGTCCCGTGCGGCGACTTCTATGAGATCCGCGACAAGGCCCTGATCGCGCACGCCACCCAGATCGACCCCGACGGCGGCTGGTTCCGGATCCCGCTGGAGCTCCAGAGGGAGGTCTGGCCGACCGAGGAGTACGAGCTGGCGAAGTCCCTCGTCGATACCTCCCTCCCCGAGGACGACCTCTTTGCGGGCATCCGCGACAATGCCTGACATGAGCGCAAGCGCAAGCCTGGCAATGACACAGCTCGCCACCCTCGCCAAGGAGGTGGACGAGGACAAGGTGACCCCCGGCGTCCTCGGCTTCATCGTCTTCGCGGTGATGGCACTGGCGGTGTGGGCCCTGATGAAGTCGATGAACCGCCACATGGGCAAGGTCGACTTCGCGGAGTCCCCGGCCCCGCAGACGGAGGGCTCCGCCGAGGCCACCGGGCCGGCCAAGCCGCGGCAGGGCTGACGCTGTTCCGGGCCGACGGGCCCGGCTCCTGAGGGGTCGTACCGTCGGGCCGGTGGACCCGTGGCACCCGGGCCCGGTGGACCCGTGGCACCCGAGCCACTTCCGGGCTGGGCCCGCGAGTCAGTGCCGGGCTGCGACCGCCACCCCCATGACCTCCCGGGCATGGCGGTTCGGCACCATGCCGAGCCGCCATGCCTGCCATCCCGCCTCAAGGTTCACGCCGCGCTCCAGCAGGAGCTGGTACGCCTCCAGGTAGCCGTCCAGCTTCGCGTCCCGGAGGGGATGGCCGCTGCGGGTCAGCTGGGCCAGTTCCTCCTGCGCCACCGCCGCACCGACCTCCACGCCCCCGGGAGCCGCGTACGGCAGCAGCGTGCAGCGCAGGAAGCGGGCCCAGTCCTCGCCCCGCCGGTCGCCGTACGAGGCGAACAGGTCCACCGCGTCGTCGCACAGGGCCAGCGCCTGCTGCGTACGGCTGTTCCCGGCGTCCACCACCGCCAGCTCCAGGCATGTCCACGCCTCCCCATGGGCGACCCCGATGCGCTGGAAGTTGGCGCGGGCGTCCACCAGGAGCTGACGGGCGAAGCCGGAGTTCTTCAGCGAACCGGTCTGGGCGGCCCGCTGGTCCCGGGTCACCCGGGCCGAGTGGTGCCGGGCACAGGCGAGGCCGTAGACGTCCTGCATGCGCGAGAACATCGTGCGGGAGCGTTCCAGCTCGCGCACCGCGACATCCAGGTTGCCCGTCTCCTCCAGGGCCTGGCCCAGGTAGTAGACGGACCACGCCTCGCCGCGCGCGTCCTCGTTGTCGCGATGCCGGGACGCCGCCTGACGCAGTCCGTCCACCGCCTGGGAGGGATCCCCGGCGACCAGCCGGGCGCGGGCCAGCTGAGTCAGCGCCCAGGCCTCCCCGCGGGCGTCGCGCGTACGGCCGTACAGATCGAGGGCCTGGCGCAGCTCGGACTCCGCGTGCGGTACGTCGCCCATCCGCAGGCCCAGCTGGCCGAGCTGGAAGTGGGCCCACGCCTCGCCGTGCACCGACTCGCCGGCGCGGTGCAGGACCAGGGAATCGGTGAGCAGGTCCAGGGCCTCCGACACGCGCCCCCGGTCCCGTTCGACCGCCGCCAGCGCGTGCATCGTCCAGGCGCGGTCGGTCGCCAGCTGCGGCGCCGACTGCAGGTCCAGGGCCTCGCTGAGTTTGGCCGCCGCCTCGGTGAGGTGGCCCTGGTGGTGCAGGGTGATGCCGAGGGAACACAGGGCGCGGGCCGCACCCGCGTCGTGATGCGCCTGCATATAGAGGTCGACCACCGAGGTCAGCGTCGTGCGGGCCTTGTCCAGCTCACCGAGCTGACGGGCCGCGATACCCGTACGCCACTGCACCGAGCGGACCAGCAGGCCCTGGTCCACCGCCTGGGCCAGTTCGCTGATCTCGCCGAGGCGGTAGAGGTCGCCCCGCAGCAGGCAGTAGTCGCACAGGGCGCCCAGCAGATTGAGCACGGCCGCCTGATTCGCGTCCTCCGCGTGCCTGAGGGCCGCCGTGATGAAACTCGACTCGTCGTCCAGCCAGCGCAGCGCGTCGTCCAGCGAGGTGAAGCCGTGCGGGCTGAAGCGGTCCGACCGGGTCGACATGTTGCCGTCGACCAGGCGCAGAACGGATTCCGCGAGGTCGGCGTAGTTCACGATCAGCCGCTCCTGCGCCGCCGTACGCTCCGACGGCTCCTCCTCGTCGAGAAGGCGGGCATGGGCGAAGCCGCGGACCAGGTCGTGCAGGCGGTAGCGGTTGCCGCGGACGTGGTCGATCAGGCCCGCCTCGGACAGGGCCACCAAGTGGCGTGTCGCCTCCGCCTCGTCCGTGGCCAGGAGCGATGCCGCCGCTGCCGCGCCGAGCGATGCCCGCCCCGCCAGCGCCAGCCTGCGCAGCAGCCGCCTCGCCGGGTCCGACTGGTCGGTGTAGCGCAGCCACAGCACCCGCTCGATCGGCTCCACCGGGCCGTACGCGCCCAGATCGGTCGCCAGCGTGCGCGGTGAGCGCGGCCCCAGCGACGAGCCGGCGATGCGCAGCGCGAGCGGCAGCCCGCCGCACAACTGCCGGATCAGGTCGGCGGATTCGGCGTCGTAGGGGCCCGAGGAATCCTGCGCCGCCTCGGACAGCAGCTCCTCCGCGCCCGCCGCGTCCAACGACTCCACCGGCAGCTGATGCACCCACGCCGCGAGATCCGCCGGCAGGCCGAGAGCCTCCCGCGCGGTGACCAGGACCAGGCTGTCGGAGCGTTCGGGGACGAGGGTGCGGACCTGCTCAGGGTCCGACGCGTCGTCCAGGACGACCGTGACCGGGAGGCCGGTCAGATGCTGGTGATAGAGCTCGCTCAATCGCTTGACCTGCTGGTCCGTCGAGGATCGCTCACGGAAGAGCAACTGCTCGCGCGGGGCGCCCAAACGGTTCAGCAGATGCAGCAGCGCGTCCCGCGTCGACAGCGGCGCCTCCTCCGTCGTGTCACCGCGCAGATCCACCACGCACGCCCCGCGGAACTGGTCCTTCAGATCATGGGCCGCGCGGATCGCCAGTGCCGTACGGCCGCTGCCGGGCGCCCCGTGCAGGACGACCACCGTCGGCTTCGTCTCCGTACTCGCCCGCGCCGCCTGCACCCACTGCCGGATGCGGGCCATCTCCTTCCTGCGACCCGCGAACGCGCCGATCGGCTCGGGGAGTTGACCGAACGACTGCTCCAGTACGTTCCGGCCGCGGGCCGCCGCGCTCTTGTCCGCACCCTTCAGCCGCGGCGCCGACTTCTGCGGGCCGGTGGAGGCGCTCAGCACCCGCTGCTGGTCGAGGAACGGGCGGATGCCCCGCACCTCCAGCGCCGTCAGCCACTGCAGTCGCAGCTGTTCCGGGCCGCCGGGCTGGCCGACGGCGCCCGCGCGCTGGTGCGCGGCGGGCAGATGCGTGCCGGCCACCTTCACGACCGTCGCCGCGGCGCCGACGACGCCCACGGTCACGCCCGCGCCGACGGCCGTCACCGTGCCGGTGCCCAGGGCCAGGTCCGACACCACGGCCGCGACCGCGGCGACGCCGGCCACCATCAGCGGCGTACTGCCACCCTCCCGCGCGAACCGCTGCCCGAACGTCAGACGGCCGGCCTCCGCCTCGTCCAGCGCGCCCGTATACGCCTCGTACTCCTCGGCCGCCGACTGCGCCATGGCGTCCAGCGATCCGCGTGCCCGCGACAGCAGCACCTGTCCGTCGATGCGCCCGCCCGAGCGCCGCACCTCTTCCTCCACGGCCCGAGCCAACAGCCGCTCGGCCTCCGTCCGATGGCTGTCCCGCATGGCACGTCCCCCTCCGGCGGCAACTGCGTTCTTGGTCAAGTGTGCTGCGGACCACGCATCGGGGCGAGAGGGCGAGCGGACTTCGATCACTTTGCGGGGTCGGTGAATCTGTTCAGGGGACGGGAACGCTCGAGGTCACCGTCTGGTGGGCGCCTGACGCATGACGGGCGGGGTACTGCGGCAGGATGGACCCCATGCCGAACCGACTGGCGCACGAGACGTCCCCGTACCTCCTTCAGCACGCCGACAACCCCGTCGACTGGTGGCCCTGGTCCGGCGAGGCCTTCGAGGAGGCGCGGAAGCGGAACGTGCCCGTGCTGCTCAGCGTCGGCTATAGCAGCTGTCACTGGTGCCACGTGATGGCTCACGAGTCGTTCGAGGACCAGGAGACCGCTGACTACCTCAACGCCCACTACGTCAACATCAAGGTCGACCGCGAAGAACGCCCCGACGTCGACGCCGTCTACATGGAGGCCGTCCAGGCCGCCACCGGGCAGGGCGGCTGGCCCATGACGGTGTTCCTCACACCCGACGCCGAGCCCTTCTACTTCGGCACCTACTTCCCGCCCGCCCCCCGGCAGGGGATGCCGTCCTTCCGGCAGGTCCTGGAGGGGGTGCGCAGTGCCTGGGCGGACCGGCGGGACGAGGTGGCCGACGTCGCGGGGAAGATCACCAGGGATCTCGCCGAACGGGAGATCTCCTACGGCGGGACCGAGGCACCCGGCGAGCAGGAGTTGGCGCAGGCGCTGCTCGGGCTCACCCGGGAGTACGACCCGCAGCGCGGCGGGTTCGGGGGCGCGCCGAAGTTCCCGGCGTCGATGGTGATCGAGTTCCTGTTGCGGCACCACGCGCGGACGGGCGCCGACGGCGCGCTGCAGATGGCACAGGACACCTGCGAGCGGATGGCCCGGGGCGGGATCTACGACCAGCTCGGCGGCGGCTTCGCGCGGTACTCCGTCGATCGGGACTGGGTCGTGCCGCACTTCGAGAAGATGCTGTACGACAACGCGCTGCTGTGCCGCGTCTACGCCCACCTCTGGCGCGCCACGGGCTCCGAGCTCGCCCGCCGGGTCGCCCTGGAGACGGCCGACTTCATGGTGCGTGAACTGCGCACCAACGAGGGCGGGTTCGCCTCCGCGCTCGACGCGGACAGCGACGACGGGACCGGCAAGCACGTCGAGGGTGCGTACTACGTGTGGACCCCGCAGCAGCTGCGCGAGGTGCTCGGGGACGATGACGCCGAGCTCGCCGTGAGGTACTTCGGTGTGACGGAAGAGGGCACCTTCGAGCACGGTTCCTCCGTCCTCCAGCTTCCGCAGCAGGACGGGGTGTTCGACGCCGAGCAGGTCGCCTCGGTGAAGGAGCGGCTGCTCGCCGCGCGGGCCGAGCGCCCCGCCCCCGGCCGGGACGACAAGATCGTCGCCGCCTGGAACGGCCTCGCCGTCGCGGCCCTCGCCGAGACCGGCGCCTACTTCGACCGCCCCGACCTCGTGGACGCCGCCGTCGCCGCCGCCGACCTCCTCGTGCGGCTGCACCTCGACGACCACGCCCGCCTCGCCCGCACCAGCAAGGACGGCAAGGCCGGCGCCAACGCGGGCGTGCTGGAGGACTACGGCGACGTCGCCGAGGGCTTCCTCGCGCTCGCCTCGGTCACCGGCGAGGGCGTCTGGCTGGACTTCGCCGGGTTCCTGCTCGACCACGTGCTCGCGCGCTTCGTCGACGCGGAGTCCGGCGCCCTCTACGACACCGCCGCCGACGCCGAGCAGCTGATCCGCCGCCCCCAGGACCCCACCGACAACGCCGCCCCGTCCGGCTGGAGCGCGGCGGCCGGCGCCCTGCTGAGCTACGCCGCACAGACCGGTGCGGAGCCGCATCGCGCCGCGGCCGTGAAGGCCCTGGGCGTCGTCAAGGCCCTCGGCCCGCGCGTTCCCCGCTTCATCGGCTGGGGGCTCGCGGTCGCCGAGGCCAACCTCGACGGACCGCGCGAGGTCGCGGTGGTCGGCCCGTCCCTTGCCGACGAGGGCACGAGGACCCTGCACCGTACGGCGCTCCTGGGCACCGCTCCGGGCGCGGTCGTGGCCGTGGGCACTCCGGAGAGTGACGAGTTTCCGCTCCTTGTTGACCGGCCGCTGCAGCAGGGCGCACCCGCGGCGTACGTCTGCCGCAACTTCACGTGCGATGCCCCGATCACTGATCCCGAACGCCTGCGCACCGCGTTGAGCAGTTGAAACGGCAGCCAAATCGGGGCACTTACGTAGCCTGTGTTCGAATTACTCACTCTCGGGGCTCGTTGTGAGGAAACGCGCTCTTCATCAAAACAGCCTGCGGACTTCACAGATCCCCCTTAATGTCTCCACAGTGACGCGACGGCTGTAACTCACCGTTGCGACAGGGGGCATTGGGGATCTGGGGGGATCTGTTGCTGACGTCTGTCTTCATAGCCGTCGTCTCGCTGGCCTTGTTCTGGATGGCGGCTTTCACCTTGTGGTGGCAGATGCACGCGTGGCGTACGCCCGAAGTGCTCGCCTCCACCCGGTTCAGCAGACCGGACGGCGGCGAGCACGTGTCGTTCTCGCTGCTGTTGCCGGCCCGGCACGAACAAGCCGTGCTGGACCACACCATCCAGCGGCTGCTGGAGTCCACACACACCGACTTCGAGATCATCGTCATCGTCGGGCACGACGACCCGGAGACCACCGAGGTGGCCGAGCGGGCCGCGGCACGTGATCCGCGCGTCCGTGTCGTCGTCGACACCCACGACAAGAAGAACAAACCGAAGGCCATGAACACCGCGCTGCCGCACTGCCGCGGTGACGTCGTCGGGGTCTTCGACGCCGAGGACCAGGTCCATCCGGAGCTCCTCGCGCACGTGGACCACGCGTTCCGCACGACCGGGGCGGATGTCGTCCAGGGCGGGGTCCAGCTGATCAACTTCCACTCCAGCTGGTACAGCCTGCGCAACTGCCTCGAGTACTTCTTCTGGTTCCGCTCGCGGCTGCACCTGCACGCGCAGAAGGGGTTCATCCCGCTCGGCGGCAACACCGTCTTCGTCCGGACGGACGTGCTCAGGGAAGCCGACGGCTGGGACTCCAACTGCCTCGCCGAGGACTGCGATCTGGGCGTGCGGCTGTCGAGCGTCGGCAAGAAGGTCGTCGTCGCCTACGACTCCGACATGGTGACCAAGGAGGAGACGCCCGGCAGCCTGATGTCGCTGCTCAAGCAGCGCACCCGCTGGAACCAGGGCTTCCTTCAGGTCTACCGGAAGAAGGACTGGAAGCAACTGCCCACGTTCGGGCAGCGGTTGCTGGCCCGCTACACGCTCACCACGCCGTTCCTGCAGGCCTTCACCGGCCTGATCATCCCGCTCAACGTGGCGATCGCGCTCTTCCTCGACGTGCCGGTGAGCGTCGCGTTCATCACCTTCCTGCCGGCCGTGACCGCGCTCGTCACGTTCGTCTTCGAGGTCGTCGGACTGCACGACTTCGGCAAGCAGTACGGGCTTCGGGTCCGCTTCGTCCACTACCTGAAGCTGATCGTGGGCGGCCCCTTCTATCAGGTGCTCCTCGCCGGCGCCGCCATCCGCGCCGTATGGCGTGAGCAACGCGGCCGCAATGACTGGGAGTTGACCAGCCACGTCGGCGCACATCTCGCGCACGTGAACCGAGAGGACGTTCCTGCGTGACCTCCACCCTTCCCGCGGTGACCACTGTCAAGGTCCCCGCGCAGCGGCAGCCTGCGCCCACGACGCGTTCGGACACCCGAACAACCCCGCCGACGCGCCTGCGTTCGTCCCGGCCCGACCTGATCCTGTGCGGCGTGCTCCTCGTCGCGATCCTCGTCGTGCAGGGCTGGAACATCGCCGACTACCCGACCCTCAGCGACGACGAGGGCACCTACCTCGCCCAGGCCTGGGCCGTCCAGGAGGGCCGGGGTCTCGCCCACTACACGTACTGGTACGACCACCCGCCGCTCGGCTGGATCCAGCTCGCCCTGCTGACCTGGATACCCGCAGCGCTCAGCCCCGAGTCCATGACCGTCGGCACCATGCGGGCCGCGATGCTCGTCATCAGCGCGGTCAGCGCGGTCCTCGTCTACGTGCTCGGGCGCCGGCTGTCCCTGCCGCGCTGGGCGGCCGGGCTCGGCATGGTCCTGTTCGGGCTCTCGCCGCTGTCGGTCGTGCTCCAGCGGGAGATCTTCCTCGACAACCTCGCGGTGATGTGGACGCTCCTCGCGTTCGCCCTCGCCGCCTCCCCGAGCCGCCACCTCTGGCACCACTTCGGCGCCGGGATCGCGGCGGCCACGGCCGTGCTGACCAAGGAGACGATGCTCTTCGTCCTCCCGGCGGTCTTCGTCACCATGTGGCGGCACAGCCACCGCGACACCCGCAAGTTCGCCCTGACCGGCGCCGTCACCGCGTGCGTGCTGATCGGCCTGTCGTACCCGCTGTTCGCCCTGCTCAAGGGCGAGCTGTTCCCGGGCAGCGGGCACGTCTCGCTCTGGGACGGCATCAAGTACCAGATGACCAGGCCCGGTTCGGGCTTCATCCTCGACCAGGGCTCCGGCTCCTGGGGCGTCCTGCAGTCGTGGCTCTACTACGACCGCGTCCTCATCGTCGGCGGCCTCGCGGGCGGCCTGCTGCTCCTGGTCACCTGGCGCTGGTCGGTGACGGCACGCGCGCTGGCCGGTCCCTCCTTCGCGGTGGTGATCCTCGCCCTGGTGGCCATGCGCCCCACCGGCTACCTGCCCGCGATGTACGTCATCCAGGCGCTGCCGTTCCTCGCCCTGGTCCTCGCCGGCGGCACGGCGTCCGTCGCCCACGGCGTACTGCGGCGACGGCGTTCCGAGGCCGAGAACCGGTACGTCACCGGCGGGCGGTACGCCCTCGCGGCCGTCCTCGCGATCGCGGCCGGCGCCTATGTCGTACCCCGCTGGTACGACGGCGCCCACACCGCCGTCACCGCCGACGCCAACGCGCCCTACCAGGCCGCCTCGAAGTGGCTGGCCACCGAGGTGGAGGACCCGAAGGACACCCGGGTGCTCGTCGACGACGCGCTGTGGCTGGACCTGGTGCACGCCGGGTACGAGCCAGGACTCGGCGCCATCTGGTTCTACAAGGCGGACCTCGACCCGGCCGTGACGAAGACGATGCCGCGCGGCTGGAAGGACCTCGACTATGTCGTCGCCTCGCCGACGGTGCGGCGGGACGCGGTCGACCTGCCCAACGTCAAGGCGGCCATGGAGCACTCGAAGCCGGTCGCCGTGTTCGGCACCGGTGCGGACCGGATCGAGATCCGGCAGATCCAGACAGCATCCGGAGGGGTCCGATGACGCACGAGTACACCGCCCCCGGAGAGCTGGGCGATCCGTCGGTCGACGCTGCCGAGGTTCCCGAGCCGGGCGCCGTCACCATCGTCGTACCGACCTACAACGAGTCGGCGAACGTACGGCAGCTGCTGCACCAGATCACCGAGTCGGTGCCGTCCCGGCTGCCCTGCGAGGTCGTCTTCGTGGACGACTCCAGCGACGACACCCCGCAGGTCATCAAGGAGGCGGCGCAGGACTGCCCGTTCCCCGTCACCGTCATCCACCGCGACGAACCCGTCGGCGGACTCGGCGGCGCGGTCGTCGAGGGGATGAAGGCGGCCGGGTCGGACTGGATCGTCGTCATGGACGGCGACTGCCAGCACCCGCCGTCCCTGGTCCCGGACCTGGTCGCCACCGGCGAGCGCGCGAACGCCGGGCTCGTCGTCGCCTCCCGGTACATCAAGGGCGGCAGCCGGGCCGGGCTCGCCGGCAGCTACCGGGTGGCCGTGTCGCGCGGCGCGACCTGGCTGACCAAGTCCCTCTTCCCGCGCCGGCTGCACGGCATCAGCGACCCGATGAGCGGCTTCTTCGCGATCCGGCGCAGCGACATCACCGCGGAGGCGCTCAAGCCGCTCGGCTACAAGATCCTGCTCGAGCTGGCCGTGCGCAGCCGTCCGCGTGCGGTCACCGAGGTGCCGTTCGTCTTCCAGGAGCGGTTCGCGGGGGAGTCCAAGTCGACGGCGGCGGAGGGCCGGCGTTTCCTGCGGCACCTCGCAGGGCTGCGTACGGCCGACCCGCTGTCCCGGATGGTGGTCTTCGGGCTGATCGGGCTGACGGGTTTCGTGCCGAACCTGGCCGCGCTGTGGGCGCTGACCCAGGCGGGGCTGCACTATCTCCCGGCGGAGATAGTCGCCAACCAGTTCGGCGTGGCCTGGAACTTCCTGCTGATCGAGAAGCTGCTGTTCCGCGACCGCCGCATCCACCGCCACTGGGCCGACCGCACCGTACGGTTCGCGCTGCTCGCCAACGCGGACCTGGTGCTGCGGATCCCGCTGATCGCGCTGCTCGTCGGCCAGTTCGGGCTGGCCGTGCTGCCGGCCACCGCGCTGGCCCTGGTCTTCACCTTCGTCCTGCGTTTCGTCGGTACCGAAGCGCTGGTCTATCTGCCGCGCCGGAGCGGGAAGGGCACCGGGCGCGGGAGCCGCACAGCAAGGAGTTCCGCATGAGAACCAGCCGCAAGAGATCCGGGAGGAGGACGGCCCTGCTGGCCGTCATGGGCCTCACCGGAGGCCTCCTTCTCACCTCGCCCGAGTCCGCCTCCGCCGCCAACCTCATCAAGAACCCCGGCTTCGAGACCGCCGGCACCGACGACATGCCCTACTGCTGGAAGAAGTCCGGCTGGGGCGACAACGACTTCACCTTCGAGACGACGACGGACGCCCACAGCGGCTCCAAGGCGATGAAGGTGTCGCTGACCCGCCGGGTCGAGGGCGACCGCAAGGCGCTGATCACCGAGTCCGCCGAGTGCGCGCCCGTCGTCACGCCGGGCAAGCAGTACGACCTGGGGCTCTGGTACAAGTCGACCACCCCCGACACCTCGGTCACGCTCTTCCGGCATGACGCGACGGCGGGCTGGCAGTACTGGACCGATCTCAAGACGCTGGAGATGGCGGCCGGCTGGACCGAGGCGACGGTCCGTACGCCCGAGGTGCCCGCCGGGACCGACCGGATCGCCTGGGGCGTATCGGTGTACGGCACCGGCTCGGTCATCACAGACGACTACACGATGGACCAGGTCGCCGAACCGGTCCCGGACCCGGTGTGCACGGGTACGGCCGAGGAGTGCGCGAACGGCCGCTGGGACGTGCTGCCCACCAAGAACCCGGTCCGCTCCATGCACTCCGTCGTCCTGAACAACGGCAAGGTGCTGCTGATCGCGGGCTCCGGCAACGACCCGACGATGTTCCAGGCGGGCACGTTCACCAGCGCGGTCTACGACCCGCAGAACGGCACGTACAAGCAGGTCCCGACGCCGAAGGACATGTTCTGCGCGGGCCACGTCCAGCTCGACGACGGGCGTGTGCTCGTGATGAGCGGCAACAAGGGCTATCCGTCGGCGGACGGCACGATCGGCTACCAGGGCTACAAGGACTCGTACATCTTCGACCCGGTCAGCGAGACGTACAGCAAGACCAACGACATGAACGACGGCCACTGGTACCCGTCGGCCACCATCCTGGGCAACGGTGACGTGATCTCCTTCGGCGGGCTGAAGGAGGACTCCACCGGATCGGTGGCGGCCGAGCGGTGGTCGGACGCCGAGCAGAAGTGGCTGGAGCTCTGGAAGGTCAACCAGACCTGGTCGTACTGGGGCCTGTACCCGTCGATGATCCTGATGCAGGACGGCCGCCTCTTCTACTCCGGCAGCCATGTCTTCGGCAACAACATCCCGGGCACCGGATCGGCGATCTACGACTACGACGCCAACACGATCACGCAGGTCCCCGGCCTGCAGCGGAAGGACGAGCGCGACCAGTCCGCGAGCGTGCTGCTGCCCCCGGCACAGGACCAGAAGGTCCTCACCATCGGCGGCGGCAACATCGACTCCAACCCGGACGCGAACCGCCTCACCGACGTCATCGACCTCAAGCAGCCCAACCCGTCCTACGTCGCCGGCCCGCCGCTCCCGCAGGGCAAGGTCGACCTCGGCGCCGGCAAGGTCCCGCAGACCGGCAACCAGGGCAAGATGTACGCCTCCGTCGTACTGCTGCCCGACGGCAAGGTTCTGGAGACGGGAGGCGCGCTGCACAACCGGGCCGACCCGGTGTACGAGTCGTCGCTCTACGACCCGGCGACGGGCACCTTCGACCCGGTGGCGGCCGACCCGGAGGAGCGCGGCTACCACTCCTCGGCGTTCCTGCTGCCCGACGGCCGTGTGATGGCCACCGGCGACAACCCGGGCAACGGCTCCTGGAACCACGACGTGTCGGTCTACACCCCGCCCTATCTCCTCAAGGGCGCACGCCCGACGATCACTTCGGTCATCGACACCGAGTGGACGTACGGCGACACCCAGCGGATCACCGTCGACCGGCCCATCGCCAAGGCCGAGCTGATCCGCCCGGCCGCAGTGACCCACTCCTCGGACCCGAACCAGCGCTTCGTGGATCTCCCCCTGTCGGTCGACGGCAACAACGTCGACCTGAACGTGACGAGCAACCCCAACCTGGCCCCGCCCGGCTGGTACATGCTCTTCGCGGTCGACGCCAACGGGGTGCCGTCGGTGGCCAAGTGGGTGCACCTCCAGGGCCCGCAGGCGCTGAGCGCCAAGGACGCCTCGGCGCATGTCCACGACTTCGCCGACGACCTCCAGGGCAAGGTCACGGGCCCCGGCAAGAAGCGCACGTCGCAGAAGGTCAGCCCGACCGTCTCCGGCTGCGACCGGCACTACGGCTCCGCCAACGTCTGTGTGCCGACGGACTTCCCGCCGACCGTGAAGGCGACGACGAAGGCCCGCTGCGACTGGCTGAAGAAGAACGACTACGGCCGCCTCAAGGTCAACGGCAAGGACGACCCGCTGCGGCTGGACCCGAACAGGGACCGGATCGCCTGCGGAAAGGGTGATGTGACCCGGCGTTAGTCGGCGTACTCCGCAAGGGCGCGCTCCACGATGGCCACCAGCTGTTCGTGGTGCGCGCCCTTCCAGTACGCGCGCTTGCACTCGGTGCACTGCGCGAAGACGTCGTACGACCGCTGCGTGCCGCCCTCCAGCTGGTCCGCGACCTCCTCCTTGGTGGCCTCCTTGAGCAGGCCGTTGCAGGCGGTGCAGCGGGTCCAGGGCCGCAGTTCGGGGCGGAACCGGTCCAGGATGTCCCGGAGTTGGTCCTCGGGGCGGGTGCTGTAGACGTAGGCGCCGGCCCACAGTTCGCGGCGCCGCAGCAGGCCCCGGTCCCGGCTGAGCATGACCCGCTGCTCGGCGGCCGAGCGGGCGGCGAGCGCCGGGTCGCCGATGTCCGTCGACTCGTACGCCGTGTCCACGCCGAGCAGGCGCATACGGCGGGCGAGGGTGCCGAGGTGGACGTCGAGCAGGAAGCGCAGTGGGGCGCCGGGCACCCGCTGGGGGCGCTCGACGGGCCGTACGGCAATGGACTGGCCGGCCGCCGGGATGTGCGAGAACGGCACCTCGTGGCCGTCCGCGAGCAGCGGGCCGACCTCGGTCAGCGGGACGCCGAGGGACTCGACGACATGGCCGAGGGTCGAGACGCCGTCGGTGGTGACCTGGGCGGACCCGTCCTGGCGTCGTCCGTTGGGGAGGAACAGGCGCAGCTCGGGGGCGAACTCGACGTGGATCTCGGGACCGTTCACCCGATCAGGATGTCACGGGAGTGGGCCGTGGTTTCAGGACTTTTCCGCGGCCAGGCCGTGCTCGATGACGTCCAGGGCGCGGTCGACGAGGTCGTGGAAATCGTTCTCGAAGTCGTTCTCGGCCCAGTACACGGAGACCTCCGTGAGGCCGCCGATGAGGGACATCGTGAAGACCCGCACCTCGAAGCTGTCCCGCGCCCTGCCGGTGCGCTCGGCGATGGCCTCGCCGAGCATCCGGCCGGTGACCGACATGCTCTCCAGCATCCGGGACCGCACCGAGGGGACCTGGACCAGCAGGTGCGAGCGCAGCCGGACGGCCTCGGGGTCCTCGTCCTTCGCGGCGCCGACGGCCAGCTTCATGACGTACCGCAGGGACTGCATCCACGGCTCGTCCGCCGGACGCTTGCGCAGCTCCTCCAGCAGGATCGGGTCGTACTCGTCCGTGAGGACGATGTCCTCCTTCGTCGGGAAGTAGCGAAAGACCGTGGACGGGGACACCTCGGCGCGCTCGGCGATCTGCTCGATCGTGGTGGCGTCGTAGCCCTGCTCCTTGATCAGCGCGTACGTCGCGTCGCGGATCGCCGTCCGGGTCTTGATCTTCTTCCGCTCGCGAAGCCCCAGCTGGGGGCGGTCGGTCAGGGGAGAGGAGCGCGCGGGGGTCATGGGGCTCATTGTCGGGCATCGGCCCCCGCGGCGGCCATGTCCGGGCTCTCCGGCTCATGCGCATCGGGGGGTGCCCGGCAGGGACGCGGCCGCCGGCAGGGCGGAGCCGAGGGCCGCGACCCCGCACACCCGGAGGACGACGCCCATGCCGTGGACGTACGCGCTGTTCGCGGAGGCCGCCACCGCCGCCGAGCCCGCCCGCTCGGCGCCGATGTACGCCGCGACCCGCCGCCCCGACCGGTCGCCGGGCAGGCCCGTGGGAAGCATCAGCGCGGCGAAGACGACGACGTACGCGTCCGCCATCCGCCCCCAGTGCCAAACGCCTGGGGGACCCAGCTGCTGGCCGGTGGCGGCGCCGAGGGCGGCGGCCGGTGTCGACAGCGCCACGTTGAGTATCGGAGTGACAGTAACCATGAAATGAGGGTGACTTTTAAAAGAGAGTCACTGTCAGTGTCGCGTGACGCGAAAAGGGCCGCGGCGGGAAGCCGTGGCCCTCGGAGAGGCTGTGCGGTGGCTACGCGTGCTGGTAGGCCACCAGGGAGATCCCCACGTAGTGCACGACGAACGCCGCCAGCGTGAAGGAGTGGAAGACCTCGTGGAAGCCGAACCAGCGCGGTGACGGGTTCGGGCGCTTGATGCCGTAGATCACGCCCCCCGCGCTGTACAGGACGCCGCCGACGATCACCAGGACCAGTACCGCGATGCCGCCGGTGCGCATGAAGTCCGGCAGGAAGAAGACGGCCGCCCAGCCCATCGCGATGTAGCAGGGGGTGTAGAGCCAGCGCGGGGCGCCGACCCAGAACACCCGGAAGATGATGCCCGCCGCAGCCGCGCCCCAGATGCCCCACAGCAGCCACTGGCCCTTGGCGCCCGGCAGCAGCAGCATCGTCAGCGGCGTGTACGTGCCCGCGATGATCAGGAAGATGTTGGCGTGATCGAGCCGGCGCAGGATGCCGTCCATGCGCGGGCTCCAGTTGCCCCGGTGGTACAGCGCGCTCACGCCGAACAGCAGGCAGGCCGTGAGGGCGTAGATCCCGCAGGCGAGACGGCCCCGAGGGGAGTCCGCGAGGGCGGTGAGCACCAGGCCCGCGACGAGCGCGGCCGGGAACATTCCGAGGTGCAGCCAGCCGCGGAGCTTGGGCTTGATCTCGTCCGAGAGCTGCTGGGCATGGTGCGCGATCTGATGTGGCAGGGACGGCGCGCCGGAGTCGCGGCCGGCGGCCGGCGTGTCCGAGGGCGCGTCGGGGACGGGCGCAGTCATGTCCCGCATGGTACCTACGGAACCGTAAGTTACGTATCAGGGCCGCGAGATGGGCGCCCGGAAGTGGCCATCGTCTCATGGGGTACCCGTGAGGGGCGCACCCGGGGTGAAGCCGTGGTGACGCATCGAAAACATCTGGATGAGTGGCGATGCTCACGCCGCTCACCTGTGACGCCCTCTGGACATATGCGCGGACCCGTCGGATGATCAAATGAGTGCGGTCGGCACCGGATGAGCGCGGAAGATCCACAGCGCATCTCCTCCGCGAAGCATCCGGGTCGCGGCCCCCACGGGGCATACAAGGGCATATTCAGGACAAAAACCCCTCATTTAGGAGCAACCGTGGCGCGCGACATCGCGGCTCCCCCCGTCGTCCCCACCAACCACCGGGAGCTGGTCTCGTGGGTGAACGAGATCGCTGAACTGACGCAGCCGGACAGCGTGGTCTGGTGTGACGGATCCGAGGCCGAGTACGAGCGTCTGTCCGAGGAGCTCGTCGCGAAGGGCACCTTCAAGAAGCTCGACCCGATCAAGCGCCCCAACTCGTACTACGCGGCCTCCGACCCGACCGACGTCGCCCGCGTCGAGGACCGGACCTTCATCTGCTCCGAGAAGGAGGAGGACGCAGGCCCGACGAACCACTGGAAGGACCCCGCCGAGATGCGGGAGATCTTCGCCGGTGAGAAGGGCGTCTTCCGCGGCTCGATGCGCGGCCGGACCATGTACGTCGTCCCGTTCTGCATGGGCCCCCTCGGCTCCGACCTCTCCGCGATCGGCGTCGAGATCACCGACTCCGCCTACGTCGCGGTCTCCATGCGCACCATGACCCGCATGGGTCAGCCCGTCCTCGAGGAACTGGGCGAGGACGGCTTCTTCGTGAAGGCCGTGCACACGCTCGGAGCGCCGCTGGAGGCGGGCGAGCAGGACGTGCCCTGGCCGTGCAACAGCACCAAGTACATCTCCCACTTCCCGGAGTCCCGCGAGATCTGGTCGTACGGCTCCGGCTACGGCGGCAACGCCCTGCTCGGCAAGAAGTGCTACGCCCTGCGCATCGCGTCCGTGATGGCCCGCGACGAGGGCTGGCTGGCCGAGCACATGCTGGTCCTGAAGCTCACCCCGCCGCAGGGCGAGGCCAAGTACGTCGCCGCCGCCTTCCCGAGCGCCTGCGGCAAGACCAACCTCGCCATGCTGGAGCCCACCATCTCCGGCTGGACCGTCGAGACGATCGGCGACGACATCGCCTGGATGCGCTTCGGCGAGGACGGCCGGCTGTACGCGATCAACCCCGAGGCCGGCTTCTTCGGCGTCGCGCCCGGCACCGGTGAGCACACCAACGCCAACGCGATGAAGACGCTGTGGGGCAACTCCGTCTTCACCAACGTCGCCCTCACCGACGACAACGACATCTGGTGGGAGGGCATGACGGAGGAGACTCCGGCCCACCTGACGGACTGGAAGGGCAACGACTGGACGCCGTCCTCCGAGACGCCGGCCGCCCACCCCAACGCCCGCTTCACCGTCCCCGCCGCCCAGTGCCCGATCATCGCGCCCGAGTGGGAGGACCCCAAGGGCGTGCCGATCTCGGCGATCCTGTTCGGCGGCCGTCGCGCCACCGCCGTTCCGCTGGTCACGGAGTCCTTCGACTGGAACCACGGGGTCTTCCTCGGCGCCAACGTGGCCAGCGAGAAGACCGCCGCCGCCGAGGGCAAGGTCGGCGAGCTGCGCCGCGACCCCTTCGCCATGCTGCCGTTCTGCGGCTACAACATGGGTGACTACATGGGTCACTGGGTCGACGTCGCCAAGGACAAGGACCAGGCGAAGCTCCCGAAGATCTACTACGTCAACTGGTTCCGCAAGAACGACGAGGGCAAGTTCGTCTGGCCCGGCTTCGGCGAGAACAGCCGCGTCCTGAAGTGGATCGTCGAGCGTCTCGACGGCAAGGCCGAGGGCGTCGAGACCCCCATCGGCATCCTGCCGGCCAAGGGTGCGCTGGACACGAACGGCCTGGAACTGGCCGAAGCCGACCTGGACTTCCTGCTCACCGTCGACAAGGAGGTCTGGCGCGAGGAGGCCGCGCTCGTCCCCGACCACCTGAACACCTTCGGCGACCACACGCCGAAGGAGCTGTGGGACGAGTACCGCGCTCTGGTGCAGCGCCTGGGCTGACCAGCCCCCGAAGACGCCGCGGCCGGCTCCGATTGTGCCCTGACCAGCAATATCGTCACGGCCGGCCGCGGTGACAGCACCACAGACCGGCGAGGTTCCGTACAACGGCGTGCGGGGCTGTGGGCCTGTCGTCGCACGCTCCCGTCCGCCCCGACGGGAGGCACGCGACGACGGGCCCTCGCCTGTTTCTCACGGCGGTTGGCTCACACCGCCCCGCCCCGGTCCTCCAGATACCGGGTGTGGGACTCCTGGCGACGGGCCTCCACCTCACGCAGGCTCGCTGCCAGGCGCTCGGCGTCCTTCTTCAGCAGGCCGAGCTGGCGCTCCAGATGCAGCTCGGGGGACTCGGTTCCGGGCGTCATCCGCGTCCACCAGCGTGTCCGTACGAAGCTGTCGACGGCCTCGGGGAGATCGCGCCGCACGATCCTGGAGAGCACGTGCACGCCCTCCGGGTCGTGGGTGAGCAGCTCGGCGACCCAGCCGCGGTCCAGCAACGCGGTCAGCAGCTCGGTCAGCTCACGCAGCCGGGCGGCCGCGGTGACCGACAGCTCGATGTCCGTCAGATAGCCGCGCAGCTTCTCGAAGTCGCCCCGCAACTCGTCGAGCTGCGCCGAAGGGTCCGGGAAGTCGGGCAGCGCGGGCCGCTCCGGCGGGGCGATCAGCGCGCCCGCGCCGTAGAGACCGGCGACGACGACGGGCCAGTAGGGGCCCGCGACCCCCGTGAAGGTCAGCACGAGTCCGGCCAGCCCGCACGCGCTCCCGGCGATGTTCTTGCGGGACTCCAGGTACGCGAACGTCTTACTGGTAGCCACGGATCTCCTCGAAGGCGCCGTCCAGCGAGCCCTCCTGGGCGTCGAAGAGGCGGCCGCCGGTCAGCTCGGCGATGTGTTCCAGCTCGGAGCGGTCGGAGTCGCCGAAGAGGATGGGGAAGACGGGCGTCTCCCGCCGGTCGCGGTCGAGCCCCGCGTAGAAGGCGTCGAAGTCGGCCGCCTCGGCGCCGGTGGTGTTCTCGCCGTCCGTCATCAGCACGACCGACGTGAAGGTGTCCTGGGAACGGCCGGCGCCCAGATGCTCGTACGCCTTCTCCAGCGAGGTGTAGATCGCCGTGTCGCCCTCGGCGGTCAGCGCGTCGGTCTCCTCGCGGATCCCGGCCAGCCCGGCCTTCGGGTCGGCCGGATCCACGACATGCGTGGCCACGCTCTTCACATCCGACCCGAACGGCATCAGCGTGACCTCCTCGCGCTCGCGGAAGTCGCCGGTGAGGTCGGCGAGCGCCTGCTTCAGCTGCTCCAGGCGGCCGCCCTCCATCGACCCCGAGGTGTCGAGGACGTAGACCGTCCTCGAGGGGCGGCGCAGGTCGTTCTCGTACGAGTCGAGCAGGCCGTCGGCCACGGAACGGCTGCCCGGGAAGGGCAGTTCGCGCCGCCTGCCGGCGTCGAGGCCGGGCCCGGGCCGGACGGAGGCGACGACCGGGCGGCGGTGGGTGCGCTCGGTGATCAGCCGCTGGATGCCGTCGGTGCGCAGGGCCTCGGTGACACGGCGGACGTCCTCGCGGGTCGCGGCATCGGTGGACGCGAGCGAGGAGAGCGGGTAGTCGGCGGTGACGACGCCGTCCTTGGGGCGGATCACGGTCAGGCCCGGGATGCCCTTGAGAACCGACTCGTAGTTGAGCAGCGCATCGACGTCACCGCGCCGCTTGTACGCCGCGGCCAGCCAGCCCGACGAGCCCGACGTCAGCTTCTGCCCCTTGAAGAACTCCTTCAGGCGGGGCGTGGCCTCGCTGACGTCGGCGTCGGTGAGGGCGGACTGGGCGCCGGAGAGGGCCGAGGCGACAGAGACGAGCGTGGCGAAACCGGAGTTGGAGCGGGCCGGGTCGGTCATGCCGTACGTCAGCCTGCCGTCCTGGACGGCCCTCTCGATCTGCGACCAGGTGACGTCATCCGGCTTCCAGCCCAGCCGGCCGAGCGTGGTGGACCTGACCCCGAGGGCGACCGGGCTCGACATCACCGGCGTCTCCGACACGACCTTCTTCGCCGCGTCGGGGCGCAGCCGCAGATAGTCGTTGGAGGACAGCCACAGCGCGTCGTACCGGCCGTCCACCTTGCCCTTCGCCAGCATCTCGACGGCGTCGAGGGTGCCCATGTACGTGGGCCGGATCTTGACGCCGGTGTCGCCGGCGATCCGGTCGAGGACCGGGGTCATGTCACTGAGCTCGCTGGAGGCGAGGACGCGCAGGGTGCCGGGCTGCGGGGCGTTGGGGTCAGGGGCGTCGGTGCCCTTCTGCGAGGTGCACGCCGTCAGCAGCGCCACCGCCGCGAGGGCGACGGCGAGCAGGCGCCGGGAGCCTTGGGTGTGTCTCATCCGAGGCCACCCTCCAGCGCACCCTGGGAGCGGCTGCGCTCCAAGTAGGCACTCGCGTGCTGCAGTTCGGCGGTCAGGTTCTCCACCGTCGTCGCCATCGCCTCGGTCGCCTGGACCTTGTAGGTGTCGATGGCGTCGAGGGTGCGGTAGATCTGCTGGAAGGCCGAGCGCAGGGTCTCGGCGCCGACGGCCGGGTCGGCGGCGATGCGCTGGATCTCGCCGCTCTGCGTGGCGAGCATCTCGGCGTTGCCCCGGATGAGGTCCTCGGTGGTTCCGCGCAGCGCGTTGACCTGCTCGACGACCTTCCTCTGGTTGTCGAGGGCGGAGGCCAGCATCACGGAGATGCGCAGGGCCGAGACGGTCGTCGTCGCGGCCCGGTCGACGCCCTTGATCAGTTCCTCGTTGTTGCGTCGTACGACGTCCATGGCGAGGTATCCCTGCGCGCACACCGCGAGTTGGGTGAGCAGGTCCTGGTGCTTCTGCCGGACGGGGAAGAGGATGTCGGCCCGGAGGTTGTCCGCCTGCGCGGGGTCCTGTGTCTCCACGCCGCTGATGTGCTGCCCTACGGCCGTGTCCAGGGCTTCCGTCAGGACGACGTACTCCTGGAGCTTGCCCATGGTCTCCCACAGCCGCACCCGCTCGGTCTGCAGGGCGGCGTTGTCGCGGCGGAGCTCGTCCTGTCCGCCCCGCAGCGACCCCACGATCTTGTTGAGGGTCCCCTGGGCGGAGGCGTACTTGGCGACGTGGTCGCGCAGTTTGTTGCCGCCGGGAAGCCTGGAGAGGAACTTGCGCCCCTTGGCGGCGGGCAGGTCCCGCGGGTCGAGGTCCTCCACGACCCGCCGCAGCTCCACGAGCGAGCCCGCGACCTGCGACTGGGCGTCCCCGCCCTTGTCCGGCAGGCTGCGGACGGTCCGCTCCAGCATGCGGTTGGACTGCGCGGCGGCGGTCCGCATCTCGCCGGCCCCGAGGCCGGTGATCTCACCCACCTTGCCGGCGAACTCGGGAGAGCGGGCGTCGAGCGCCGCGAGCCCCTCCACATATGCGGAGGCCTTCGCGGCCATGTCCGTACGGACGCCCTCGTCGACCGGGACGAGTCCGCCGGCCTTCTCGCGCGGCACGGTGGCCACGGGCTCCGGCGGAGTGAGGACGAACGTGTCGTCGCTGTTGTTCATGAGGTGCTGCCCCCCCTTATCCGCGCGCCCGTCGCGCCAGCTCGTGCAGCACCTTGGCGGTGGGCACGGGCGCCTGGCGGACGCCGGTCAGTTCCTGCTTGAGATACGTCGTGTCCGAGGCGAACTCGGTGACCTCGCCCTGCGGACGGAACCCGTGCTTGACCTCCAGCGCCCGCAACTTCGGTTCGCTGGCGAGGAGTTCGGCGACCGCCTTGCCGTTCTCGGTGAGCGGAACGGCGGTGTGGTCGCTGTTGACCGTGGTGTCGGGGTACAGGACGACCAGGTCGTCGGGCTGCTGTCCGTCCGTCAGCAGCGAGGCCACCTGGGACTCGTAGACCACGACGAGTGGATTGCCGGCCCCGCTGACGAAGTCCCGGAAGGCGGCGTCGCTGCTGGACTGCTGGGCGCCCTGCACGCTGACCAGCTTGTGCAGCAGCGGGGAGGCGCGGTCCACCTCGGCGCCCGAGGCGACGACCTTGCCGCCGTTCGCGACGTAGGAGGCTGCGGCGAGGTAGAGGGCGCCGGAGTTGGAGGTCTCGGGGTCGGTGCTGGACAGATAGAGCGTCCCCGTCAACTCCCCGTACTTCCCGGCTCCCTTGAGCTGCTGCCAGGTGCGGTCGGAGCGGGCGGCGTCCAGATAGGCGGCCATCTGGAAGGTGCCCCGGTGCTCGGTGTCCAGGGTGGCGAGCTTGTTCGCCGCGAGCACCTCGGCGGCGCTCTTGTGCGCCACGACGACGAGGGGCGAGTAGAAGGGGCGGGGGAGAGTCCCCGTCACCTTGTACTTCGCGGCGAGTTCGGCGGCCGGCGCCTGGCTCGACGGCAGCGCGAGGTCGTACCCCGCGAGGTCGAGTCCCTCCATGGCCCAGGACCCGGAGGTCTCGGCCTTCACGGTGTAGCCCTTGGCGGCGAGGGCCCGCACCACGTCGGGATCGGCGAAGAACTCCGCCTTCTCCGATCCGATCACCGCGCGCACGGTCTTCGTTGCCGTGCCCGTGTCCCCATCACTGCGGCCCGCGACGACGGCGGCCACCACGCCACCGATCAGCAACACCGCGAGGACGATTCCTGCAATTCGTCTCACGCCGGGGAGCGTGCTCGCGGAATCCAACGTTCCCCGCCGTGGGGGGTGAACGGGGGGTGTATTACCGGTCCCGGTATGCCACGGGAGCGGCTTGCCGTCAGTCCGTGTCGTTGCCCATCTTGCCGTAACGACGGAACGCCGAAGTCTCCACTGTCCAGGGACCGAACGGCACCGAGTCGCCGTAGATATACGGCTCCTTGTGGCTGTAGCGCTCCTTGCACGGGTCCGAGTGGACCTCGATGGTGCCGGTGCGCGGGTCGACGATCAGGTAGTGGGCGATGCCCATGGCGGCGTACTCGGTGAGCTTCTCGCCGTAATCGCTGCCGGGGTTCGACGGGGAGACGATCTCAATGACCGCGAGTACCTGTGTCGCATCGACGGCGAGGCCATCCTCGTCGAGGGCATCCTCGGGGATGACGACCGCGTCCGGTCGGCGCATGCGGCCGACGGAGGGGTGCTCGATCTCGGGGCCGGGTACGCAGCCGTGACCCGGGTGCGTGGTGAGGAGCTGTGCGTCCAACTGCTTGCAGATGCGGCGAACGGTGCCCTCGTGACGCTTCGAGGGGCAGATCATGGCCAGTATCGGGCCGGACGGGCCGATCTCGACGGACCAAGTCCCTTCGAGCCGCTCGGCATGGGCTCCGAGATCTTCGGCGATCGCGCGCATCTTCGCGTACTCCATGTCTGCAGAGTACGGAAATGTGGCACCCGGTCCGCGCGTCGCTGCGGGTGCACGCGGACCGGGGCCGTTCGAGGGGCTGTCAGCCGACGCCGGTCAACTCCTGTGGCTCAGCCTGCGCAGCGTGCGCGTCCATCCGCTCGGCGGCCAGAATCGCCGCAGCCGTATCCGCCCGGGACGCTGCGACGACCAGTGCCCGCCCGGCAAGGGCATGCGCACGCCGATGCAGTGCCGCGAGCTTCGCCTGACCGCCGGGACTCACCGCGCGGGTCGGCTTACGACCTTCCCGTAGCCGGGCCACCTGGCTCGTGAGCCGGTCGGCCGCGATGTCCAGGTCCTCCGAGGGCGCCGTCGCACGCAGCTCGTCCGTGACGGCGAGCAGCGCCGCGAGATGGCCGGCGAGCTGGATGTCCAGCTCCTCCTCGCGCGAGCGGTGGGGGAAGTCGGTGGAGTTGCCGGCCATCGTGCTGTGGACCGACTTGGTTCGGATCGGTTCGTACATGGGGATGGCCTCCTGTGCGCTGACAGGAAACCATCCTAGCTTAGATTCTGTCTAAAGTTGAGTCGTTCACCGAAGTGGACCATCTACACACCCAGGGTCACGGCTGGCCGTACCCGTCGAGGAACCGCCCGATGCGTCCCATCGCGTCCCGCAGGTCCGTGACCGCCGGCAGCGTCACCACCCGGAAGTGATCCGACTCGGGCCAGTTGAAGCCCGTGCCCTGGACGACCATGATCTTCTCGCTGCGCAGCAGGTCCAGGACCATCTGCCGGTCGTCCTTGATCTTGAAGACCTTGGGGTCGAGGCGCGGGAAGAGATACAGCGCCCCCTTCGGCCGTACGCATGTCACGCCGGGGATCTGCGTCAGCAGCTCGTAGGCGACGTCCATCTGCTCCTTCAGCCGCCCGCCGGGCAGCACCAGGTCGTTGATGGTCTGCCGCCCGCTGAGCGCGGCCACCACCCCGTGCTGGCCGGGCATGTTCGCGCACAGCCGCATGTTCGCGAGGATCGTCAGGCCCTCGATGTAGGAGTCGGCGTGGGCGCGCGGGCCCGAGATCGACATCCAGCCCACCCGGTAACCGGCGACCCGGTAGGCCTTGGACATGCCGTTGAAGGTGAGGGTGAGCAGGTCGGGGGCGATGGCGGCGGTGGGGGTGTGCGTGGCGTCGTCGTAGAGGATCTTGTCGTAGATCTCGTCGGAGCAGACGAGCAGGTTGTGCCGCCGGGCGATGTCCGTCAGCCCCCGGAGCATGGCCTCGTCGTACACGGCCCCCGTCGGATTGTTGGGGTTGATGATGACGATGGCCTTGGTGCGGTCGGTGACCCTGCGCTCGACGTCCGCGAGGTCCGGCATCCAGTCGGACTGCTCGTCGCACCGGTAGTGCACGGCGGTACCGCCGGACAGCGACACGGCGGCGGTCCACAGCGGATAGTCGGGAGCGGGGACGAGCACCTCGTCCCCGTCGTCGAGGAGCCCCTGCATCGCCATGACGATCAGCTCGGAGACGCCGTTGCCGATGAAGACGTGCTCGACGTCGGTCTCGATGCCGAGGGTCTGGTTGTGCATGACGACGGCCCGGCGCGCCGCGAGCAGCCCCTTCGCGTCGCCGTACCCATGGGCCGACGACACGTTGCGGAGGATGTCCTCCAGGATCTCGGGCGGACACTCGAAGCCGAACGCCGCCGGGTTCCCGGTGTTCAGCTTGAGGATCCGATGCCCCGCCGACTCGAGCCGCATCGCCTCCTCGAGCACCGGGCCCCGGATCTCGTAACAGACGTTGGCGAGCTTGGTCGACTGGATCACCTGCATGTCAAGGAGCTTACGGCCCGGTAACGGCCCTCGGGTCGTGTTTTCCGACACGTGAGACGCGGGGGTTTGGGCTGTTATCGGCGGTAGCTGTCCCAGGAGCCCCTCACGTCCCTAGAATTCGCGGTCATGTCCAGGCCGCCGGAGAACGAGAACGGGACCCCGTCGACGCCGCCGAACGTGTACCACCCGCGGCCGACGACACCTCCCCCCGCGTACGACGAGTTCGCGGACCCCGCGGCCGCGCACGGCTGGCAGAACGCGTACGACGCGACGGCCGAGCTGCCCTCGGTGGCCGAGGAGCCCGCCGCGGGCGGGGGAGAGCCACGTGGCCGACGGGCTGCGGGTGCCGGCCGCGGCTCGCGGCGCAAGGCGCGTGCCCGGGGCTCGCGGCGCTTCCTGGTCGCGGCCGGGGCGGTCTCGGTGGTGTCGGCGGCGGCGCTGATGGCCGGCCTCTCCCAGTCCGGCTCGTCGTCCGGTGACTCACGGGGCGGGCATGACCGTACGAGCCCGACCGCGGGGGAGCCGACGGAGCCGGCCGAATCCGTCGCGCCGGGAGCACCGGGGACCGCCGATCCCTCGCGCCCGGACACCCCCGACACCTCGGCGAGCCCGTCCGCGTCCGACGGTGCCGCCGGCGGCGATGAGGAGCCCACGACGGCGCCCTCCGGCACGGCCAGTGCCACCCCGACCGCCTCGGCGGGCAGCATCGCGCCGGGCAACTCGGGCGAGAACCGGGGCCGTGGGCAGGGCGGCACCAAGGGGCCGAAGTAGGCGACGGCGACCGGACGCCGTCGTGTGTGGTGATCTCATCACCCTCCCGTGAACGTCCTGCGCCGCCCTCTGCGCACCGCCCATTCACCGTGATAGGGAATCCCCTACGGCTTGAACTCACGGGTAACCAACTCCTTGTCCGCACCCCCCTCGTGCGTGACAATGCGCATGACAAACACGTGGGTGACCGGAGATTTTCCGGTCACCTTCTCCGTATGAGGGGACCCCCACATGAGAAAACCTCTCGGCGCCGCCCTCCTCGCCCTGGCGATAGCCGGGGCCGGCGCCGTACCCGCGGCTGCGGCTCCCGTGAACTCGGCCGACTCCTTCGGTAAGAGCGCGGACACCGACTCGGTCACCTCCCTGGTCCGGGACACCGTCACGTCCACCACGGAGAGCCTCGGCCAGGTCCTGAACCCCAAGGCCCAGGCCGTCAACTTCGCGGGCACCGTCTCGCTCAGCAACTGCTCCGGCTCCGTCGTGCGCTTCTCCGACTCGGAGGACAACGACCCGGCGCTGGTGATGTCCAACGGCCATTGTCTGGAGACCGGCATGCCGGGACCCGGCGAGGTCGTCGTCGACCGGGCCTCCAGCCGGACGTTCGGTCTGCTCAACGCCTCCGGGAACCGCGTCGCCAACCTGCGCGCCAGCAAGCTCGCGTACGGGACGATGACCGACACGGACGTGTCGTTCTATCAGCTCACCACCACGTACGGGCAGATCAAGAGCTCGTACGGCATCAACGCGCTCACCATGGCCGACACCCACCCCGTCGCCGGTACCGCCATCACCGTGGCCTCCGGCTACTGGAAGCGGCTGTACAACTGCAACATCGACGGGTTCGCATACCGCCTCAAGGAAGGCGACTGGACCTTCAAGGACTCGGTCCGCTACACATCCGCCTGCAACACCATCGGCGGCACGTCCGGCTCCCCCGTCATCGACCAGGCCACCAACAAGGTCGTCGCCGTCAACAACACCGGCAACGAGGACGGCCAGCGCTGCACGGTCAACAACCCGTGCGAGGTCGACGAGAGCGGCAACGTCACCGTCCGCCAGGGCATCAACTACGCCCAGCAGATCTACCAGATCCACGCCTGCTTCGGCGTCGACAACAAGCTCGACCTGAACGCGAGCGGGTGCGTGCTGCCCAAGCCGTAGCCGCAGTCGTAGCCACGGCCCGCGCGGCGGGCGGTCCCCAGGCCACTGAGACAGCTCACGGTGTCCTGCGGACCGCCCGCCCCGCCAGTACGTCCGTCCTGCGCCCGTCCTCGATCACGAAACGGCCGTCGACCAGGACGTACGGAATGCCCGTCGGGAGCTTCCTCGGCTCCTCGAACGTCGAACCCGCCGCCACCGTCCGCGGGTCGAACAGCACCAGGTCCGCCCGGTAGCCCTCGCGCACCAGCCCGCGGTCCGGCAGCCGCAGCCGCGCCGCCGGGCGCCCCGTCAGATGGGCCACGCACTCCTCCAGCGACAGCACCCCCAACTCGCGTACGTAGTGGCCGAGATAGTGCGGGAACGTGCCGTACGCCCGTGGATGCGGCTTCGTGCCCTGCAGGATGCCGTCCGAGCCGCCCGTGTGGACCCGGTGGCGCATGATCGCCCGGACGTTCTCCTCGTGGCCCACGTGCTGGAGGATCGTCGAGCCCAGCCGGTCCTGAAGGAGCAGCCTGCGCGCGGTCACCCAAGGGGCCTCGCCCCGCGCGTCTGCGGACTGCTGGATCGTACGGCCGACGAAGTCCCCGAGCGCCGGGTCGGTCACGCCCGAGATCTCGATCGTGTCCCACTCGATGGGCACGCCGTGGCAGCCGTCCGCGCCGATGACCTCCATGTGGTGGCGGATGCGCCCGGCCGTGTCGTCGTCCGACAGGCGGGCCAGGATCGCCTCCGGGCCGCCCTCGCTCGCCCAGCTCGGCAGCATGGCGACGAGGGTCGTGCAGCCGGGGGTGTAGGGGTAGGTGTCGAGGGTGATGTCGGCACCGGCTGACAGCGCTTCGTCGAGGAGCTTCAGCAGCTCCGGGGCCCGGCCCTCGTTCACCCCGAAGTTCATGGTGGCGTGCGCGAGATGGAGCGCGCAGCCCGCCTCCCGCGTCAGCGCCACCATCTCCTCGTACGCCTCCAGGGCCCCGGCCCCGTAGGAGCGGTGGTGCGGGCAGTAGTAGCCGCCGTACGACGCCACCACCCGGCACAGCTCCGTCAGTTCCGCGTCCTTCGCGTACATGCCGGGCGTGTACGTCAGCCCGGACGACATGCCGACCGCGCCCTGCTCCATGCCCTGCGCGACCAGCTGCCGCATCCGGTCCAGCTCGTCCGGCGTCGCCTCGCGGTCCTCCCAGCCGACGGCGAGCGCGCGGACCGTGCCCTGCGGGATCAGGTACGCCGCGTTCACGGCGATGCCCCGGCCCTCGAAACCGGCGTCGAGGCGGTCCAGGTACTCGCCGACCGTCCGCCAGTCGAAGTCGATGTCGTCGCCGGAGCCGTTCCAGCCGGTGATCGCGCGGCGGACCTCCGCGAGGGTGCGGTCGTCGACGGGGGCGTACGACAGGCCGTCCTGACCGATGACCTCCAGGGTGACGCCCTGCGCCGCCTTCGCGCTGTGGTCGGGGTCCCGCAGCAGCGCCAGGTCGCTGTGGGCGTGCATGTCGACGAAGCCGGGGGAGAGGACCAGGCCCTCCGCGTCCAGCTCCCGGCGCGCCTCGGGCCGTTGGCAGCCGGCCGCTGCCGCCTCCTGGACGATCGACACGATCCTGCCGCCGTCCACGACCACATCGGCGCGGTAGGACGGGCCGCCGCTGCCGTCGACGACGTCCGCGTCCCGGATCACCAGCTCTTCCATGGCTGAGCCTCCCCTGTCTCCTGTGTCTCCGGTGTCTCCTAGAAGAACGTGCGGATGTAGTCGACGACCGTCCCGTCCGCCTCGGCGACCGGAATCAGCTGCCACTTGTCGAACGACGTGCACGGGTGGGACAGCCCCATGCCGAGCCAGTCCCCGACCTCCAGATCCGCCTCCTCGGTCGTGCGCAGCCACGCGTGCTGGTCGGACAGGGCGGTCACGGAGATACCGGTGGCCGGGCGTTCGGGACCGTCGCGGCGAACCACCTGGGCGAAGGGCAGGTCGAGGTCGTACGCCGCGTCGCGCTTGCCCGCGTTGACGAATGCCTGGTCGGGGGTGGGGCGGGAGACGACCTGGGCCCACAGGCGGAAGGCGGGTTCGAGGGCGCCCTCCTGCGGGACCCGGTTGAACGGGGTGAGCTTGCGGTAGTGGCCGTCGTCATGCGAGACGTAGGCGCCCGAGCGCAGCAGCTTCAGTACGGGCAGCGACAGTTCGGGGATCTCGGCGAAGACGTCCGCCACCGCGTCGAACCAGGCGCTGCCGCCCGCGCTGACGACGATCTCGTCGAGGCCGGCGAACCGGCCGGACTTGTCGAACTCGGCCGCGAGGGAGACGAGCCGCCGCAGCCAGGCGTGCACCCGCTCGGGGTTCGCGTCCGGTACCTCGCCCTCGTACCCGGCGACGCCGACCAGCCGCAGCGTCGACACGGCGGCCACCGCGTCCGCGACGGCCGCGCACTCGGCCTCCGTACGGACGCCGGTACGGGCGCCGTCACCGGCCGCCAGCTCGACGACGACGTCCAGCGAACGGGTGGCCCCGGCGTCGCGCAGTGCCGAGTCCATCAGCTCGACCCCGCGCACGGAGTCGACGTAACAAATGAGACGGAAGTCCTCGTCGGCGGTCAGCTCACCGGCGATCCAGCGCAGGGCGGCCGCGTCCACCAGCTCGTTCGCCAGGAAGATCCGCCGGGTGCCGTACGCCCGCGCCACCCGCACCTGGTGCGGTACGGCGAGGGTGATGCCCCATGCCCCGTGCTCGATCTGCCGCTGGAACAGCTGAGGGGCCATGGAGGTCTTGCCGTGCGGGGCGAAGGCGAGACCGTGCCGGGTGGCGTACGTCTCCATGAGGTCGAGGTTGTGCTCCAGGCGCTCGGCGGACAGGGCGAGCACGGGGGTGGCGAAACCGTCGGTGAAGAGGTTGCGGCGCTGGGCGGCCAGTTCGGCGACGGTGAGGCCGTCGGCGTCCGGCGGGAGGCCCTTGAAGCGGTGGTCGACGCGTTCCTCGGCCAGGCTGGCGAGCGCCTCGGTGCTCATGGAACCTCCCTGATCTGCGGTGTTGCATACCCTGCAACATCCATTGCGTATATCGCTAACCGCTGTCTAACATCTCGGCGAACCGCGGGTCAACGAAAACCGCGTCCCACGAAACCGCCGAGGAGCTACGACGATCGTGACTGTCACCGGACCCTGCAATGCCCTCGACGTCGTGGACGTTGTCGCGCTCGGCGAGTCCATGGTCACGTTCCTGCCGACGCGGCCGGGACGCCTCGCCGACGTACCGTCGTTCGACCGGGCGATCGGGGGCGCGGAGTCGAACGTCGCGTGCGGGCTCGCTGCCGCGGGGCATGCCGTGCGGTGGGTCAGCCGGGTCGGCGCAGACGGGTTCGGCGACCATCTCGTCGAGGCGATCCGGGAGTACGGCGTCGACGTCTCGGCCGTGCGCCGGGACCCGGTGCGTCCGACGGGCGTGTACTTCCGCACGGCGGGCGACCGGGCCACGGACGCGCATGAAGTGGCGTACTACCGGGCGGGCTCCGCGGCCTCCGCGATGTCCGCGGCGAACGTGGACCTCGTGGCGGTGCGGGCGGGACGGATGCTGCACCTGTCGGGAATCACGGCGGCACTGTCGGACGACTGCCTGGCGCTGATGCACGACCTCGTCGCCCGGCGGCCGGACGGCGGCCCGCTCGTCTCCTTCGACGTCAACCACCGCCCGGGACTGTGGCGGAACACCGACGGCCCCGACGTGCTCCTGGACCTGGCCCGCGCCTGCGACATCGTCTTCGTGGGCACCGACGAGGCCGAGGCGGCCTGGGGCATCACCGGCGGCCCGGAGGCAATCCGCGCGCTGCTGCCGGAGCCGGGCGTGCTGGTCGTGAAGGACGGGGCCCGGGGGGCGACGGCGTTCGAGCGCGCGGCCATGCCTGGGCAGTGCGGCCACGGGTCAGAGGCGGCCTCCGGCCGGTCGCCGGCCCGTCAGCCCGACCTGACGCCCGGCGGCCAGTCCGGCCACGGGCCCGCGGACGCGGTCACGGCCCGCGCCCAGCCCTTCCGCAGCGCCGCGGGCGCCCCCGGCCCGGAACAGGACGGCACCCCGGCTGCCCCGGCGGGCGCGCCCCGGATCCGCCCGGCCACCTCCGAGTCGACGGCCACCTTCGTGCCAGCCCTCCACGTCGACGTCGTCGCAGCCGTCGGTGCCGGCGATGCCTTCGCTGCCGGGTTTCTCTCCGGGACGCTGCGTGGGCTCGGCGTCCGGGAGCGGGTGCGGCACGGGCATCTGATGGCCGCCGCCGCGCTCACCGTCTCCGGGGACCTCGCCGCACCGCCCTCCCGGGACCACGCCGACCGGCTGGTCACCCTGGACGACGTCGAGTGGGAGAAACTTCGACTCGGCCCCGGCTGGACGCAAGCCACCGAGCGGGCCGTCGAGGAGGTACGTACGCCATGAGCCAGACCGTCGACCGCGCGCTCAGCATCCTGCCGCTGCTCGCCGAGGGTCCCGCCGACCTCGGTCAGGTCGCCGACCGGCTGGGGGTGCACAAGTCCACCGCGCTGCGGCTGCTGCGCACCCTGCACGAGCACGGCCTGGTCTACCGCCAGTCCGACCAGCGCTACCGCCTCGGCGCCCGCCTCATCGCGCTCGCGCAGGAGGCGATGGAGAACCTCGACATCCGCGAGATCGCCCACCCTCACCTCGCCCGGCTCAACGAGCAGTGCGGGCACACCGTCCACCTCGCCGTGTACGAGGAGGACGAGGTGCTGTACATCGACAAGGTCGAGAGCCGGTACCCGGTGCGGATGTACTCGCGGATCGGCAAGCCCGTGGCCATCACCGTCGCCGCCGTCGCGAAGCTGCTGCTCGCCGACCGGCCCGAGCACGAGCGCCGCGCCCTGGCGGAGAAGCTCGACTACCCCATGTACACGGCCCGTTCCACCCCCAACGCCCCCGCATTCCTGCGGGAGTTGGAGAAGGTGCGCGAACAGGGCTGGGCCACCGACCTCGGTGGCCACGAGGAGTCCATCAACTGCGTCGCCGCACCGATCCGCGGCGCCGACGGCCGCGTCGTCGCCGCGATGTCGGTCTCCGCGCCGAACGTCGTCGTCACCGCCGACGAACTCCTCACCCTCCTCCCGCTGGTGCGCCGTACGGCGGACGGCATCAGCGGGGAGTACTCCGGCAGAACCTCAGCGAAGGGCACCGCATGACCGACAAGACCGCACTCACCCCGAAGACCCACACCACCCCGCCCGCGAAGTTCTCGCACGGCGTCAGGAAGGGGAACATCCTTCAGGTCGCCGGGCAGGTCGGATTCCTCCCCGCGGTCGAGGGGCAGGCCCCGACGCCCGCCGGTCCCACCCTGCGCGAGCAGACCCTCCAGACCCTCGCCAACGTCAAGGCGATCCTGGAGGAGGGCGGCGCGTCCTGGGACGACGTGATGATGATCCGCGTCTACCTGACGGACGTCGCGCACTTCGCCGAGATGAACGAGATCTACAACACCTACTTCGAGGAGCAGGGGCTCACCCAGCCGCCCGCCGCCCGCACGACGGTGTACGTCGGCCTGCCGGCGGGGCTGCTCATCGAGATCGACGCGCTGGCCGTACTCGGCTGACGCCTTCGCACCTCCGCACGCCGCATACGGCAGCGCGTCCGTCATCCCCCGGGACGCCATGCCGCGATCCCCCCTGCCCGAAAGCAGCATGTACTTACCCAGAGGACCCCCCTTGTCCCCGATATCCTTCCCCCTCGCCGCATCGGCCCCCGCCGAGACCCCACCCCACACCGGCGGTCTGCTCCTGCTCATCGACGGTACGGCCGGACTGCTCACGGTCGCCGCCATCGGCATCGCGCTCCTGCTCTTCCTGATCATCAAGGTGCGCCTGCAGCCCTTCGTGGCCCTCCTCGCCGTCTCCATAGCCGTCGGCCTGATGGCGGGTCTGTCGGTCACCGAACTCTTCGGCACGGTCCAGCGGTCGGACGCGGTGTCCACCATCGAGTCCGGCATGGGCGGCATCCTCGGCCATGTCGCGATCATCATCGGCCTGGGCACCATGCTCGGCGCGATCCTCGAAGTCAGCGGCGGCGCGGAGGTGTTGGCGTCCCGTCTGCTCAACCTCTTCGGCGAGAAACGAGCCCCTCTCGCCATGGGCCTGACCGGCCTGATCTTCGGCATCCCAGTCTTCTTCGACGTCGGCATCTTCGTGCTCGCACCGATCGTGTACGCCGCCGCCAAGCGCTCGGGGAAGTCGGTCCTGCTCTACTGCCTGCCGCTGCTGGCCGGCCTGTCGATGACCCACGCCTTCCTGCCCCCGCACCCCGGTCCGGTCGCGGCGGCCGGTCTGCTCCACGTCCAGCTGGGCTGGGTCATCCTCATGGGCATCGTCTGCGGCATCCCGGCGGTGCTGGCCGCGTGGGTGTTCTCGGCATGGATCGGCAAGCGCATCTTCGTCGCCGTACCGCAGGACATGGTCGAGGCGGCCGCCGAGGCGAAGCAGGCGGTCATCGACGAGCAGCGTGCGTCCGGGGTCGAGCCCCGGGAGACGCCCGTCCCGCTCGGCACGGTGCTCGGCATCATCGGTACGCCGCTGGTGCTGATCCTGGCGGCCACGTTCTCCTCGATCGCCCTGGACCCCTCCACCACCCGCTCGGTGATCGAGTTCTTCGGCAACCCGTTCGTGGCTTTGACGATCGCGCTGCTCCTGGCCTACTACCTGCTGGGCATCCGCCGCGGCTGGTCGCGCAAGTCGCTCGAGACGGTGTCGACTTCCTCGCTCAAGCCGGTCGGCAACATCCTGCTGGTCGTCGGCGCAGGCGGCGTCTTCGGCGCCATCCTCAAGGCCAGCGGCGTGGCCCAGGCCCTGTCCGACACCTTCAACGACGTCGGCCTCCCCGTGCTGGTCCTCGCCTACCTGATCTCGCTGGTCCTGCGGGTGGCCCAGGGCTCGGCCACGGTCGCGATCGTCACGACGGCCGGCATCGTCGCACCCCTGCTCACCGAGGGCGACCACTCCCAGCCCTTCGTCGCCCTCGTCATCATGGCCATCTCGGCCGGCTCGATCTTCGCCTCCCACGTCAACGACGGAGGCTTCTGGATCGTCGCCAAGTACTTCGGCATCAGTGAGCGGGACACGTTGAAGACGTGGACGGTGCTGGAGAGCGTGCTGTCGGTCGCCGGGTTCGTGGTGGCGGCGGTGCTGAGTCTGTTCGTGTAGGTCTGTTCGTGTAGGTCTGTCGTGTAGGTCTGTTCGTGCAGCGGGGCGTTCGCCCGGCGGTGCGGAAAGTCGGTGGCCCCTGCTGCGCTGGTGGGGGCCGCTCGCATGTGAATCTTCCGGTAACGATGCGGGGGCTGGTTGCGCGGGACACAGGGTTGTCGACCATACTGCTGCGCTGTGGAGCAGCGCATAGGTTCAGGCAGCCAGCCCCTGGAAGGCGCCGGGTTCGACCCGGCCTTCATCCCCGGGCTCACGTCACCCGCGTCCGCCAAGCCGAAAGGCGTGAAGGAGGAGGCCACCGCCGAGGAGGCCGCTTCCGGTGTGACGGACTCCGAGGAGACGGACGCCGAGGTGAGGGACTCCGAGGAGGCGGATCGCGAAGCCGTCGACGAGGACGAGGCGGACATCGACGACGAGGCCGATGAGGACGATGAGGACGCCCCTGTCGCCGGACCCGTCTTCGAGGCCGCCGACCGCCGGGCCCGTATCGTCGTCGACCACAAGGGCGTACGGCTCTCCCTGGACGACCAGAAGTGCGAGTTCCACTGGGACGAGATCGGCGCGATCGAGACGGAGTCCCCGCGCTTCGGGAAGCGGTACACCGTCACGGTGCACACTCCTGACCGCCGCTGGTACCCGATCGAGATCGAGGCGACGGCCAGGAGCCGCTTCAAGGAGTGGGACGAGCAGCTCGACGCGGTCCTGGACGCCTACTTCGAGGACGGGGACGCCAAGGAGGCGGACGCCGTCGAGGGAGCGGACGTCGAGGACGCGGACGTCGAGGCAGCCGACGCCAAGTAGCTAGCTAGCTGCAGTACTGGGCTTCCTTCCCGATCGACCGGTACATGCAGTCGGCGTTCTCCAGCAGCTGCAGCACCGCATCCCGGTTCCGGGACGTCTCCCGCTCGATCACCTCGTCGGGCGGGTAGAAGCCGCCGCCACCGGAGCGCGGGTACATCTCGAAGGTGTACGCGAAGATCTTCTGGTTGCCCCACAGCCAGTCGTCGATCGACCCGTCGGTGATGTACAGGTCACTGGCCTGCTCGGCCGTATAGCCGTTGCTGGCCGCCATCTTCTGCCCGACGGCCGCGAACGCGTTCCGGTCGTCGGCCGTCATCCCGGTGGTGGTGTCGGAGTACGTGTACCCGAACGGCCACAGCACCAGCTCGCTGTACGTGTGGAAGTCGACCCCGGCCTTGATCTGCTGCACGCCGCCGACGACCCGGCTGCGCACGAAGTTGGCGACGACCTTGACCTCCGGCGCCGACTCGGCGGACGCGCCCCGGTAGGTGTCCGAGGACGCCGACCCCGAGGAACCGCCGCAGCAGCCCCACCGATAGGCCCAGTTCCGGTTGAGGTCGGTCCCGACCGCCGACGAACCCGAGTTGGGCTGCCGGTTCTTGCGCCATGACCGGTACGAGCCGGTGGCGATGTCGTACTCCCCGCCGTCCGGGTTGAGGTCGGGCACGATCCAGATCTCGCGGTTGTTCACCATGCTGGTGACCCGGGAGTCGGTGCCGTAGTCGGAGGTCAGCTCGCGCAGCAGGTAGAGCGCCATCTCGACGGTGAGGTGCTCACGAGCGTGCTGATGGTGCGTGAAGAGCACCTCGGGCTCGGCCTCGTCGCTCGCCACGTTGTCGCTGATCTTGATGGCGACGATGTTCCGGCCCTGGTACGACGTGCCGATGACGCGCTGGCTCGCGATGGAGGAGTTGGCCGAGACGATCGAGTTGATCTCGCCCGTCATCTCCGCGTAGTTGTGATAGCGCGAGTCGCCGGACGGGAAGTCGTGCAGGCGGACGTCGTCCTCGCCGGCGGACCGGTCGGGGACCGCCCCGAGCGGGGTGACCTCGTAGCCGAGGGCCTTCAGCTTCTTGATCTGGTCCGCCCGGCCGGAGACGACGACGCCGTGGGAGTCGGCCTCGTCCACGGTCACGCCGGCCTGCTGAAGCGCGGTGCGGTCCTTGGCGGTCGAGTGGATGTGGACCTCGTACTGCCGGACGTCGTCGGCCGAGGGGGCCGGCTTGGCAGCGCTGTCGGCGTTGGCGGACACGTTCGCGGAAAGGGGCGCGGCGAGCGCGAGGGCGAGCAGTGCGGCGAGAGCGGCAGTACGTCTGCCGCTGCGGCCGCCTGAGCCGCGGATGCGAAGTCGCATGAATTCTCCTTGTGGGAGTGGGGGGTGGGGTTCAGTGCGACGTACGGACGTGGTGCGGGTGTGGCGCCCATCGTCCGGCGGTGGCATGCACAGGTCAAGGGCGACACTCTGGTTGTCGGCGTGAACCACCCGAAAATCAGCCGCGCAGTGTACGCGGGCCGGTTCCGGCCGGAGCGGTCCCGTGTGAAGTCCACCCGGGGGTGTGATCCGGGTGTGCGTGCCGGCTCGGGGCCGGAGGAGGGTGAGGTTCCGCGCAAGGGGGGAGCGGTGGGAGCGGCGGCATGGCGGGGACCGGCGCACCCTCCGTTTCCCCGACTCCCCTACCCTCGACCCCCGGACTCCCCGGCTCCCTTCGACACCACCCCCACAGGAACGGCTGGTCATGGGCGGATCAGCGCCACGACGGGACCACCATCTGCCGGTCGAGACGACCAGCTTCGTCGACCGGCGCGGCGAACTCGCGGCCGGTCGCGAGCTGCTGGCCAGGACCCGGCTGGTCACGCTGACCGGGCCCGGCGGCGTCGGCAAGACCCGCCTGGCCGCACGGATCGCGGCCGGGGTACGGCGCACCTTCCCGGACGGCGTGCGCTTCGTGCACCTCTCCGGCCTGGACGATCCGGAGCTCGTCCCGCTCGCCGCCGCCGACGCGCTCGACCTGCACGACCACTCCGCGCAGCCGCCGCTTCGGGCGCTGGTGGAACAGCTGAGGGACCGTCGGCTGCTCCTGCTCGTCGACAACTGCGAGCACCTGCTGCCGGCCTGCGCCGAACTCGCCGCGGCTCTGCTGCACGGCACGACCGGCGTACGGATCCTCGCCACCAGCCGTCACCGCCTGGGTCTCACCGAGGAACACCTCCTGGAGGTACGCCCCCTGCCGGTGCCCGACCCGGACGCCGACCTGTCCTCGTCCGAGGGCTGCCCGGCCCTGGCCCTCTTCGCCGACCGGGCCGCCGCCGTGGTCCCCGGCTTCCGCCTGACCGCCGCCAACCGCGCGGCCGTCGCCCGCCTCTGCCGCCGTCTCGACGGCCTCCCCCTCGCCATCGAACTCGCCGCGGTCCGCATGCGCGTCCTCGACGTCGACCAGCTCCTGGACCGCCTCGACGACCGCTACCGCCTCCTGACGGGCGGCAGCCCCGCGGCCCTGCCCCGCCACCAGACCCTGCGAGCGGCGGTCGACTGGAGCCACGAACTGTGCACCGAGCGGGAGCAGTTGGTGTGGGCGCGGTTGTCGGTCCTGGCGGGGAGCTTCGATCTGGAGACGTCGGAGGTGGTGTGTGCGCAGGAGGGGACCTCCCCGGAGGGGGCGTCCTTGCCTCCCGTGGCTCCCGTGGCTCCCGTGGCTCCCGTGGCTCCCGTGGCTCCCGTGGCTCCCGTGGTGTCCGTCGCGTCCGTGGCGGCGCTGCGGAGTGACGACGTCCTCGACGCCATCGCCGGCCTCGTCGACAAGTCCGTACTGTCCCGTGAGTCCGGCCCGAACGGCACCCGCTACCGCCTCCTCGACACCCTCCGCCACTACGGCCTGGACCGGCTGCGCCGACTCCCCGGCGAGGAGCCCGCAGCCCGCCGCCGCCAGCGGGACTGGATGCTGCGGCGCGCCACCGCCTACGAGCGGGCCTGGTTCGGCACCGGGCAGCGCGAGATCGTCGCCCGCCTCCGCGCCGACCAGGACAACCTCCGCGCCGCCCTCGACTTCAGCCTCACCACCCCGGGCGAACGCCTCACGGGCCTGCGTCTCGCCGGCACCCTGTGGTTCTACTGGCACGCATGCGGCGCCCCACGCGAAGGCCGCCACTGGCTGGACCGCGCCCTGGCCGCCAACCCGGAACCGACACCGGAACGCGCACGCGGACTGTGGATCGCGGGACTCCTCGCCGCCGCCACCCACAACCTCACCGCGGGCCTCGCCCTCGCCCGGGACGCCCACGCCCTGGCCGAAGACCTCGACGACGAGGCGGAGGCTGCGCACGCCGAGTACGTCATCGGGGTCATCACCCTGTTCATGGACGACCTGCCGACCGCGCTGAAGCACTTCGAGGCGAGCGTCGTCCGCGGCCCCGCCCCCGGCCAGCACCTCAGCCTGTACGGCCTCGACCAGGTCGAACTCGCCTGCACCCTGTGCTTCCTGGGCGAGGCGGACCGCGCCGTCGAGGTCTGCGAGCGGGCCCGCCGGATGTGCGAACTGCACGGCGAGGAGTGGGTGCACTCGTACGTGCTGCGGATGCTCGCCCTGGCCCACACCGTGCGGGGCGACTGGCACCGGGCCGAACACCACGCCCGCCACGCACTGCGCCTCAAACTCGCCGTCCACGATGTCACCGGCATCGCCCTCACCCTCGACCTGCTGGCCCGCGTCGCCGCGGAGACGGGCGCCCATGAGCGGGCCGCCGTCCTGCTGGGCGCCGCCGACCACACCTGGGCCGGCATCGACCGTGACCGCTGGGGATCGGCGGCCCTGAAGTCCACCCGCCGCGACAGCGAGACCCGGGCCCGTGAGGCGCTGGGCCCACCCGGCTTCCGACGGGCGTACGAGCGCGGCCTCGGCCTCGACCTCGCGGGGACGGTCGACTACGCCGTGCACGACCGCAGACTGCCGAGCCGGCCCTGCGACCCGAGCAAACCGAACGCCGGCCGTCCCGGATTCCCCCATGCCACGGCCGGCGTCCGCCTCACCCGCCGCGAGACCGAGGTCGCCGAACTCGTCGCCCAGGGACTCGCCAACCAGCAGATCGCCGACCGCCTGGTCATCGCCCGCCGCACCGCCGAAGGCCATGTGGAACGCATCCTCGGCAAGCTCGGCTTCAGCAACCGCAGCCAGATCGCGGTCTGGGTGGCGGCCCAACGCTGAGACGCCCGGCCATCGGGCCCTCGGCATCTTCGCCCCGACAACCAGCCCCGAGGAGAGCACCCCCATGACCACCCAACCGGCCCTACGCCCCAGCCACTTCGACCACCGCATGGCCGTCTTCGCGGCCGACGACGAGTTCCTCGCCGCGGCCCTGCCCTTCCTCACCGAAGCCCTCGCCGCTCCCGGCGAACCCGCGCCCGTCGCCATCGCCGCCCCCGACAACCTGGACCTCCTGCGCGACGCCCTCGGCAGCGACGCCAAGAGCGTCGGCCTCGTCCCGCACACGGAGTGGTACACCGGCTCCGCCGCCAACGCGGTGGCCCAGGGCGCCGGTTACCTCGCGGCGAACGCCGGCCCCGGCGGCCGTATCCATCTGCTCATGGAGCCCGTCTGGGGCGGCCGCGCGGGCCGCTCCCCGCGGGAGACCGCCGAGTGGATCCGCTACGAGGCCCTCGCCAACCTGCTCTTCGCCCCGCTCGCGACGACGGCCCTGTGCGCCTACGACGCCCGCGTGGCGGGCCCGGCCATCGTCGCCGCCGCCCGCCGCGCCCACCCCGACACCGACGTGTACGAGGACCCGGTCCGGCTCGCCGCCGAACTCGACGCCGTACCGCTGCCACCGCTTCCCGCCGATGCCGAGCGGCTTGCCGGCCCGGCGGCCACGGCCGACGCGGTCCGCGGCTGGGCGGCCGCGCACGGGCTGACCGCCGCGGACGCGGAGCTGTTCGCCCTGGCGGTCACCGAGGCGGCCGCCGCGCTCGGCCCGCTGGACGGTGCCCTGCTGTGGGGCGAGGCCCCGGCGTGCGTGTGCGAACTGCGCACGACCCGCCGCGTGGACGACCCGCTGGCCGGCTTCGTACCGCCGCCGAGCGCGGAACTGGAACCCGGGCAGGGGCTGTGGTTCGCCCGGCAGGTGTGCGCGTACGTGGACGTACGCGACGAGGGGGAGGGGACGAGCGTACGGCTGCAGTACGGGTAGCGGCGCCTGCGGAGCCCCTCGGGGGGCGACCGGGTGCAGGTATGGAATCGGGTATTCCTCCCCGTGTGCGCTACCCCCGCCCGCGTCACTGTGGACCCATGCTGCACCTCCACGGGGCGCGCTTCCCGGATCCCGGTCCCCAGTACGGCTCGTTCGGCTCCTATCCCCAACCGCCCCTGGGAGCAGGACACCTGAGCGTCGAGTACGACCCCCGTCCCACCGCTGTGCGTGAGGCCCGGGCGGAGGTCCGGCGGCAGCTGGAGGGGTGGGGGCTCACGGACCGCGACGAGCTGGTGGACGTGGCCGAGCTGCTGGTGAGCGAGCTGGCCACGAACGCCGTACGGCACTCGGCGAGCCGCTTCCGGCTCACCCTGTTCGCCGCGCACGGCATCCTGCGCTGCGAGGTCAGCGACGGCGGCAGCCGCGTGCCGGCCGTGCTGGACGCGGGGGACTCGGAGAGCGGCCGCGGGATGTTCCTGGTGGATGCGCTCTCCAGGCGCTGGGGCTGTCATCAGGACGGGCCGGGCAAGACCGTGTGGTTCGAGCTCGGCACCTGCGGGTCGGACGACTGCGGCTTCAAACCCTGGTGAGCACATTGGGTGGAGATCGCGCACGCCCTCTTGTCCCCCCGGCAGCTTTGAGATTTCTTGACCCTCATGGCGGACACCACGGGAAACACAGCGGCATCACAGGTCGGCGAGGCGGAATCCCGGCCACGTAAGTCCAGTTGGCGGTACATCGGCCCCGGCATCGTCGTCGCCGCGACCGGCGTCGGGGCCGGCGACCTGGTCGCCACCCTCATCGCGGGCAGCAACTTCGGCTACACCCTGCTCTGGGCCGCGATCCTCGGTTGCCTGGTCAAGATCTCCCTGGCCGAGGCGGCGGGCCGCTGGCACCTGTCCACCGGCCGCACCCTCTTCGACGGCTGGGCGAGCCTGGGCCGCTGGACCACGTGGTTCTTCGCGGTCTACGTCGTGATCTGGGGCTTCGTCTACGGCGCGGCGGCGATGTCGTCGAGTGCGCTGCCGCTGCAGGCGCTGTTCCCGAACGTGATGGACCTCGAATGGTGGGGCGTGGCGTGCGGGCTGGTCGGCCTGGTCTTCGTCTGGTTCAACAAGTACGCCGTCTTCGAGAAGGTCATGACGGTCCTGGTCGGCGTCATGTTCGTGGTGACGGTGTACCTGGCGATCCGCGTGACACCCAACCTCGGCGACGCCTTCGCGGGCCTGCTGCCCGTCCTGCCCGACGAGCAGGACTCGATCCTCAACACCCTCGGCCTCATCGGCGGCGTCGGCGGCACCATCACCCTTGCCGCGTACGGCTACTGGGTCAACGCCAAGGGCTGGACGGACACCGGCTGGATGAAGGTCATGCGGCTGGACAACCGCGTCGCCTACGCCACCACCGGCATCTTCGTCATCGCGATGCTCTTCGTCGGCGCCGAGCTGCTGCACTCCGCGAACGTCGCCATCGCCAGCGGTGACAAGGGCCTGATCCAGCTCGGTGACATCCTGGAGGATGAATACGGCACGGCGACGGCCAAGTTCTTCCTGATCGGCTTCTTCGCCACCTCCTTCACCTCCCTGATCGGCGTCTGGCACGGTGTGAGCCTGATGTTCGCGGACTTCGTGACCCGCTACCGCACCCGCGAGGCGCTGAAGGGCGAGAAGGTCGCCTCCGGTGAGCGGGAGCGCTCCTGGCCCTTCCGCGCCTACCTGCTCTGGCTGACCTTCCCGCCCATCGTCCTGCTCTTCCAGGGCGAGCCCTTCCGCCTGATCATCATCTACGGCGTGCTGGGCGCCGCCTTCCTGCCCTTCCTCGCCGGCACGCTGATCTGGCTCCTCAACTCCTCCCGCACACCGGCCCAGTGGCGCAACGGGCCGCTCAGCAACGTCATGCTGGCCATCGCGGGCCTGCTGTTCCTGGTGCTGTGCGTGAAGCAGATCTGGGACCAGCCGTGGGCGGACTTCTTCTAACGGAACGCGTCCCACTGCGGGCTGAGGGCGATCTCCCGTAGCTGCTCCTCGGTCAGGGCGGGGGTCTCGCGGCTGGGGGCCTCGTGCTGGGTCCCGGCGTTGAAGGCGCTGACGGCGACGCGGAAGCCGTCCGTGCGCAGCGTGTCGAGGGTCCACATCACGGCGCCGTCGACACCCTTGTCGCCGCTGCTCGGCCGGAAGGAGACCAAGGTGCCGTCGGGCAGCTCCTCGGCGTCGTCGCCGAAGAGCTCGCCGGCCACGTCTCCCATGCCGTGCTGGACGTCGATCTGGACGTAGCTCCTGCCCTTGCCGTCGTCGACCACGACGTACGAGTAGTCGCTGCCCTTCTCGACGACCTTCGCGTTCTTGGGCAGCAGCGGCACGAGCGTGCCCAGGACCGCCTCGACCGTCGGCTCGGCGGGGGCGCTCGGCGCGGCCGTCGCCGTCGGCTTCTTCGGGTCCTCGGGAATGGAGTCGACGTACCCGCGCCAGATGTCGGCCGTCACCAGCTCCCTCAACCGGTCGGTGGACAGGGGCGGTTCGCTCCTGCTGACCGGTGCGTCCTTCTCGGCGGCCGCGTTCCACTCGCTGACCGAGATGTGCTGTCCGGTCGGGGTGAGCAGGTCGGCCGACCACAGCTTGGTGTCGACGCGCCGGTCGGGATACTCGTAGCCCTGGAACAGCTTGAGCAGGGAGCCGTCGGACAGCCGCGTGGAGACACAACTGTCGTGCGGGACAAGTGCCTTGTCCGGACAGTCGGTGGTCTGCCGGGCCTGGTCGCTGCCGGGCTCGATCCGGTTCAGGCTGACGCCGACGGCCGCGGGTCCCTTGCCGTCGTCGTGGACGAGGCGGACGTACGGCGGCACCTGCCCGTCCGCGGCGCCCCGGGCCTCCTGCGCGCTGACCTTGCCCTCGGGGAGCAGGTCTTCGAGGGTCGCGATGAGTTCGCGGGCCGTCACGGGAGCGGGGGCCGGTGTGCCGGACGGCTGGTCGGCCACGCCGGAGCTCGAGGGCTGCGGGGCGGGGGCGCCGCCCCACGGCACCAGCAGCGCCCCGCCCACCCCCACGAGGGCGATCCCGGCCACGCCGCCCGCCATCGCGGCCCGCCGCCTGAACCGCAGCCGACGGCCCCGCGTGAGACCGGCGGCGACCAGCACGGTCCGGTCGGTGTCGAAGCGGGCACCGGCGTCGTGCAGGGCGTGACCGAGCCGCCCCTCGAACTGCTCCTCGTCGTGTTCCACAGGCATGGCGAAACCACCGTTTCTCAGGGTCGGGGTCGAGGTCGGGTCGGGAAAGGGGGGCCGTGGGTCAGGGAGCCGCGTACTCGCCGAGGTCCTCGCCCAGCAGCTCCCGCAGCCGGCCGAGCGCCCTGGTGCACCGCGTCCGCACCGCCGCGGAACTGGCGTTCAGCACGTCGGCGGTCTCCTGCACGGACCGGTCCTCCCAGTACCGCAGGACGACCACGGCCCGGTCCTTGGCGGGCAGCCGGGCGAGCGCCTGCAGCAGGGTCAGCCGCAGCGACGGGTCACCGTGGCCGCCGTCGTCCGCCGGCCGGTCGGGGAACGTGTCCGTGGCGCGCTCGGTGCTGCTGCGCCGGCGCTGGTGGGCGAGGAAGGCGCGGGTGAGGACCGTCTGCGCGTACCCGGCCGGGTTGTCCACCCGGGACACCCGTCCCCAGCGGACGTAGATCCGGCCGAGGGTCTCCTGGACGAGGTCCTCGGCGAGGTGGGTGTCCCCGGCGGTCAGCAGACAGGCGGACCGGTACAGATGCCCGGCCCTGGCCACCGCGAACTCCGCGTAGTCGTCGGCGCGGGCCTGTCTCATGCCGTCCCCCTGCTGCTGCGTGCCGGCCGTCGGTGAGGCCCTCACTTCACTGATGCGGCGGGGCAGGGAGAATGTTTCACCGCAGCGCCGAGAAGTTCACAGCCAGGGCAAGGACAGGACCGAGGACCCGACGGATGACAGAGCAGCCACCCCCACCGCCCGTGCCGGGCTTCGGTCCGCCCCCACCGCAGTATGCGCCGCAGCACCCGCCCGCGCAGGGCCCGTACACCCCGGTCCCGGGCCAACCGGTCCAGGGCCAACCGGTGCCGCCCCAACCGGTGCCGCCTCAGCCGGTTCCGGCAGGCCCGGAGTTCCTGGCCGTGGACAGGCGCAACGCGGTCGTCGTCGACCCCTCCGGTGTCGTCTTCGAGATGTCCGGTCTCACGATCGAGTTCCGCTGGCCCGAGATCCGCGGCGTCCACTACAAGGCGAGCCCCGACGGCAAGGCGCTGATGGTCGCCGTGGTCCACATGGACGGCCGGTTCTACGAGTGCGTGGTGGAGGCCAAGCCCAGGACGCGGCTGCAGGAGTGGTTCCCGCAGCTGGCCTGGGTACTTGGCCACTACCGACCGATGGGCTGACGGCGTCCGGCGCTGCTACGGCAGCCCGTGCACGTGCGGTCCCACCGCGTTCGACCAGGCGTTGCCCGCCGTCGCGTCCCAGTTCGTCGACCAGGTCATCGCGCCGCGAAGGTCGGGATAGGTCCTGGACGGCTTGAAGGAACCGCACCCCGTGCCCTTGGCCAGGCAGTCCAGGGCGTTGTTCACGACGGACGGCGCCACGTACCCGCTGCCCGCGCCCCGCGTCGACGCCGGCAGGCCCAGACCCACCTGGGACGGGGCCAGGCCGCCCTCCAGCTGGATGCAGGCCAGGGCGGTCAGGAAGTCCACCGAGCCCTGGCTGTAGACCTTGCCGTCGCAGCCCAGCATCGAACCGCTGTTGTAGTACTGCATGTTGACGACCGTGAGGATGTCCTTGATGTTCAGGGCCGTCTGGAAGTACGAGTTCGACGTCGACTGCATGTCGATGGTCTGCGGGGCCATCGTGATGATCAGGGACGAGCCGGCCTTGGCCGACAGTGACCGCAGGGCCTGCGTCATGTAGGTGGCGTTGAGGCCGTTCTCCAGGTCGATGTCGACGCCGTCGAAGCCGTAGGTCTGCATCAGGGAGTGCACGGAGTTCGCGAAGTTCGTCGCCGAGGCGGCGTCGTTCACCGCGACCGTGCCGCGCTCGCCGCCCACCGAGACGATGACCTTCTTCCCGGCCGCCTGCTTCGCCCGGATGTCCGCCTTGAACTGGTCGACCGTGTAGCCGCCCAGGCCGGCCGAGTCCAGGTTGAACGTCACCGCGCCCGGCGTCGAGGTCGCGTCCGCGAAGGCGACGGCGATGATGTCGTACTGGGACTGCACGTCGGCGAGCTCCTGGACCGTGGCGCCGTTGTTGAAGTTCTGCCAGTAGCCGGTCACCGCGTGCTTGGGCAGGGCCGGGCCCGGTCCGGTCGGGTTGTTCGTCGTGCCTGTGACGGCGGCCGACTTCGGCGACTCACCGGCCGCGTTGGTGGCCGTGACCTGGAAGGAGTACGACGTCGAGGCCGCGAGCCCGGTCACGGTCGCGGAGGTGCCGGTGACCGCCGTGACCTTGGTGCCGCTGCGGTAGACGTTGTAACCGGTGGCGCCCGAGACGGTGTTCCAGGCCAGCGAGACGGACGAGGCGGTCGTGCCCGAGACCGTCAGCCCGCTCGGCGCGCCGGGGATCGTGGGGGAGGGGTCGGTGCCCCCGCCGCCGTCGGGGCCGTACACCGACACGTCGTCCGCGTAGTACGCGGCCTGCCCGTACCAGCCGTGCGTGTAGAGGGTCACGGAGGTCGTCGAGGAGCCGGTGCTGAAGGTGGTCGACAGCTGCTTCCACGACGCCGAGTCCGGTGTCCAGGTCGACACGTCCGTCGTGCCCGTGCCGGTGACGCCGAGGTAGGTGTAGCCGCCCTGGACCCAGGCGCTCAGCGTGTAGGTCGAGTTGGGCTTGACGGCCACCGTCTGGCTGCAGCGGGCGTTGTCCTGCCCGGCCGGTGTCGCCTTCAGTGCGGTCGAGCCGCCGTGCACCGGAGAGGAGACGGTCGTGCCGCTGTTCGCGGAACACGTCCAGTTGCTCAGGCCGGACTCGAAGCCGGCGTTCTTGGCGTTGTTGACGTCCGCGGCGGATGCGTGGCCCGCGGGGAGGAAGGCGAGGGCGAGGGCGGCGGTGACCGCTCCTGCCCGGAATCTACTGCGTATGGACATGACAAGAGGCATGTCCAACAACTTGGTCCAGACCAATTCACCTGTCAAGAGATTCAGGTGGTGGAGAAATCGTGTGCGCAACCTGCCCCGTTTTGGCGTGAGTTGTACGAGACCAGTTGCTTCTCGGCTGGAGAGAAGCTGTTCTCCGGCCATCGAGCCGTGGATACAGTGCTGAGACAGTCACGCAATGAAGTCACCGGGGAGCTGCGCGTGCCAACTGCCATTGCCGTGACCAGCGCCGACATGGCGCTACCGGCGCAGGACGAGCGAACCGTGCCCGCCGTCGTACTCCAGGACCTCGACCGGGAGCCCCTTGAGCGGTCGTTGGCGGGCATGCAGACACTGATCGAGCAGCACGGGCACGTAGTGGTCGTCTGCTCGCAGGCCGTTCCCCGCGGCGTCCAGCAGCGACTGCACACCGTACGGTCCCTGCTGGAGAGCGACCGTATCGCCGTGTTCCGCCCCGGACTGCCCCCGCTCGGACTCGCCGTCCTGGCCCGCCAGTTGCGGCAGCTGGCCTCCTGCGACCTCAGCCCCGGGGTCCTCGCCTCGGCCGGCCGGCTGCTCACCCACTACCTCCACGCCGGAGCCCTCCTCGGCTCAGTCGCCAAGCTGGACCGCGTCCCCGTGGACCTGAAGTCGCACGCCAAGTCCTGGATGCCGGGCAGCCAGTTCGGCGTCCTCGCCCACCCGGCTCCGCAACTCGTCCGCATCGCCCCCGGAGCGACCCTCCCCGGCCCGGAGTTCGGCACCTCGATGCTCGTCGCCCAGGGCCAGCTCCAGTCCGACTGGGTCACAGGCCTCGCCAAGACCTGGAACGCGCAGGGCCTGCGCGAGGTGGTCCTGCCCGCCGAGTCGACGACCTGGTGGGGGACACCCCGGCTGATCGAGTTCTGCGCCTACCTGCCCGACCTCTCGGTGCTCTACCAGCTCGTCACCTCGGTACGGCAGAACTCCTGTCACTGGTGCGGCATCGACGTCATCGGCGATCGCTGCGTCTTCTGCTCCGCCATCCCGCCCACCCACGAGCAACCGGCCCGCGCGGGCTGACCGGCACCCGGTCCCTCTCGGCAGCCCCCGACCCCGACCCCACTCCGACCGCACCCGACCGATTCCCCCAATGAGGTTGCACGGCATGAACTCCCGTCAGCGCCGCGGCGTGATACTCCTGCTCCTGTCGGTCGTCTGCGCCCTCGGCGCCTTCGCCGGTGTCCTGTCCGTCATCAACGACGTGAAGTCCAAGGTCGGGCCAGAGGTCACCGCGTACCGGCTCAAGCGGAACGTGGATCCCTACACCCCGCTCAGCGCGGCCCAGTTCGAGAAGACCGAGATGCCCGAGCGGTGGCTCTCCGCGAACGCGGTCACCGACCTCCGTGAGATCCAGGGCAAGATCGCCGTCACGAGACTCCTCGAAGGCTCCCTGCTGCAGAGCGACATGATCGTCGACCAGCCCGCCCTCCAGCAGGGAGAGCAGGAACTGGCCATCATGATCGACGCGGCCACGGGCGTGGCCGGCAAGATCACCCCGGGCTCCACGGTCAACGTCTACGCCACCTTCGAGGGGCAGCGCGACGGCGACCCCGACCAGTCCAAGCTCATCGTCGCGAACGCCCGGGTCATCGACGTGGGCGAGCTGACGTCCCTGCGACCCGACGCGGACGACCGGGACCGGCAGCCCACCGAGGCCGTCCCGATCACCTTCGCCCTGCGCACCGTCGACGCCCAGCGCATCACGTACGCCGAGTCCTTCGCCGACGAGGTCCGGCTCGCCCTGGTGGCACCCGGCGCCGACTCCGACATCCCCGCGACGGACCGCACCTACGAACTCGCCAAGGACAAGTGAGAGGCCCCCATGCCCACGAGGATCCTCCCGGCCGTCGGCGACGCGGACGCGGTCCGGTCCCTCACGACGCTGCTCAGCCAGCTCCCCGACGCCGAGCCGGTGGCCCCGGTGACCGACTCCACCCAGCTCGTCGACACCCTCGCACGCCTGGCCTCCGAGTCCATCGACGAACTGCCCGAGGTCGTCGTCGTCCACGAACGCATCGGCCCCGTCCCGGCCCTGGAGCTCATCCGGGAGGTCGCCCTGCGCTTCCCGGCGGTGGGCGTCATCCTCGTGACGTCCGACGCGAGCCCCGGCCTCTTCCAGGCCGCCATGGACTACGGCGCCCGGGGCCTGGTCGCCCTGCCGCTGCACTACGAGGAGCTGGCCAGCCGCGTCCACGCGGTCGCCCAGTGGTCGGTGGGCGTACGGCGTCATCTGGGCGCCGGCGGCGATGTGTTCAGCGGCGTCGGCGGCACCGTCGTGACGGTGAGCGGCGCGAAGGGAGGCGTGGGGGCCACCCTCACGGCCATCCAACTGGCGCTCGCAGCCCAGGCGTCGGGCCGCAGCACCGCCCTGCTCGACATGGACCTGCAGACCGGCGACATCGCCTCCTACCTGGACATCCAGTTCCGCCGCTCGGTCGTCGACCTCGCCGCCATCAGCGACATCACGCCGCGCGTGCTGGCGGACGCGGTGTTCCGGCACGACACGGGGGTGGCCCTGCTCCTCGCCCCCGGCGACGGCGAACGCGGCGAGGAGGTCACCGACCGCGCCGCCCGCCATGTCGTCACCGCACTGCGCTCCCGCTACGAGGTCGTCGTCGTCGACTGCGGCGCCCAACTGAGCGGCGCGAGCGCGGCCGCCGTGGAGATGGCCGACACGGCCCTCCTCGTCACCACCCCGGACGTGGTCGCGGTGCGCGGCGCAAAGCGTACGGTCCGGATGTGGGACCGCCTGCAGATCCGCAAGGCGGAGGAGACCATGATCGTCGTCAACCGCCACTCGCGCGGTACGGAGATCCAGCCCGCCCTGATCCAGCGGATCACCGGCACGTCGGTCGCGGCCACCGCGATCCCCGCCAACTTCAAGGAACTCCAGGGCGCGGTCGATGCCGGCCGGGTGCACGAGCTGGACAACAGGGGGACGGTCAAGCAGGCCCTGTGGGCACTCGCGGGGGAACTGGGGCTGGTCAAGGGCACCGAGGGAGCCGCGCCGCGCCGGGGCGGGCGGGCACGGGGCGGGGACCGGACCGCACTGACCTTCCGGCGCCGCAAGGAGATCGGGAGGTGAGGGGGCGGGGGGAGAAGCGTCGGCTCAGCGAGGACCGGGGCCAGGTGACCATCGAGTTCCTCGGCATGACCCCGCTGATCATCCTGACGCTGGTGCTGCTGTGGCAGTGCGTGCTGCTGGGGTACACGTTCACGCTCGCGGGGAATGCTGCGGACGAGGCGGTGCGGGCGGCGACGGCGTCGGAGGGGCAGTCGGCCTGCGCGGAAGCAGGGCTGCAACACCTTCCGGACTCATGGCAGGGGGGCGCCACTGTGGAGTGCGACGCGAACGGCGGCTATGTCACGGCCGACGTGAGCCTCCAGGTACCCGTCCTCTTCCCCGGCTCCATCGGCTTCCCGTTCACGGTCGAGGGTCACGCGGGGGCCGTGCAGGAGGAGAAGGACTGAGATGTCGTACCGGCTCTTCCCCCGCCGTGCGGGCCGTGACCGCGGTCAGGTCGCCATCGAGTACCTCGGGTTCATCCCGGTCCTGATCCTCGTCGCCATGGCCGGCATCCAGGTCGGGCTCATCGCCTACACCGCCCAGCAGGCCGGTACGGCGGCCAGGGCGGGCGCGCGCGCCGCCTCGCTCGAGCCCGGTGCCGCTCAGGAGGGGTGCCAGAACGCGGTCAGCGGCTGGCTCGCCGACGGGACCGCCTGCTCGGAGGCGGCCGGCGGCGACTCGGTCACCGTCACCGCCACCGTCGAGATCCCGTCGATCGTTCCCGGCTGGAACTTCGACCCCGCCGAGAAGACCGCGACCATGCCGCTCGACCACTGAACGAGGATCCACATGAGCCTGAGGTCACGCATCAACACCCCCGAGGAGAACGCCGGCCGGGGCGAGGACGGTCACCTGGTCGCCTCGTACCGGGCCAAGCTCCTCGAGGAGATCGACCTCGCGGAGATGAGCTCGCTGGCGGCGGCCGAGCGCAGGGCCCGCCTCGAGCGCGTCCTCGGGCACATCATCAGCCGTGAGGGCCCCGTGCTGTCGACGGTCGAGCGCTCGCAGCTGATCCGCAGGGTCGTCGACGAGGCACTCGGCCTGGGCATCCTGGAACCGCTGCTCGAAGACGCGTCGATCACCGAGATCATGGTGAACGGCCCGGACGCGATCTTCGTCGAACGCGGCGGCCGCGTCGAGCAGTTGCCGCTCCGCTTCCCCTCCCACGACCAGCTGATGCAGACCATCGAGCGGATCGTCTCGACGGTGAACCGGCGCGTCGACGAGTCGAACCCGATGGTCGACGCGCGCCTGCCGTCCGGTGAGCGCGTGAACGTCATCATCCCGCCGCTGTCCCTGACCGGCGCGACCCTGACGATCCGCCGCTTCCCTCGCTCCTTCACCCTGCACGAGATGACCGGCCTCGGTTCGCTCGACGAGCCGATGGTGTACCTGCTGGCCGGGCTGGTGCAGGCGAAGTTCAACATCATCGTCTCGGGCGCGACGGGCACGGGCAAGACGACGCTGCTCAACGCGCTGTCGGGCCTGATCCCCGAGTCCGAGCGCATCATCACCATCGAGGACTCGGCCGAACTCCAGCTCCAGCAGGGGCACGTGATCCGGCTGGAGTCCCGCCCGCCGAACGTCGAGGGCAAGGGCCAGGTCAGCATCCGGGACCTGGTCCGCAACTCCCTGCGGATGCGCCCCGACCGCATCGTCGTCGGTGAGGTCCGCGGCGGCGAGTCCCTCGACATGCTCCAGGCGATGTCCACCGGCCACGACGGCTCCCTCGCCACCGTGCACGCCAACAGCGCCGAGGACGCCCTGATGCGGCTGAAGACCCTCGCGTCCATGTCCGACGTGTCGGTCCCCTTCGAGGCGCTGCACGACCAGATCAACAGCGCGGTGGACGTGATCATCCAGCTGACCCGGTTCCCCGACGGCGCCCGCAGGATCACCGAGATCGCGATCCTGGACAGCCACGGGGCGGAGCCGTACCGGCTGGCGACGGTGGCCCGCTTCCACGCCCAGCCCATGACGCCGGACGGCCGCGTCCACGGCGCCTTCGCGTACTTCCCCCTCCCGCGCCGCACCGCCGACCGCCTCTACATGGCGAGCCAGCCGATACCCCAGGCCTTCGGCGTCGCCCAGTCACCGCTCGAGCTCGCCACCCGAGAAGCCAGGTAGGACCCCGCTGATGGACCTCCAGACCCGTATCACGCTCACGACCGGTGTCGCCCTGCTGACCTGCGCCCTTGCCGTGGCGGGCGTACACGTCCACGCCGCCGGCCGGGCCCAGCGCCAGGCCCTCGTCGAGCGTCTGACCTCCGCCGGCCAGGTCACCGGAGCCGGCCGCCGGCGCCGCTTCGCCGACCTGGACCGCCGCCTGCGCCGGACAAAACTCGGCAAGCGGCTGGAGTTGCGGCTGGTGGCGACGGGCCTGGACGTCACGCCGGGCGAGTTCTTCGTCTACATGCTGGCGACGGTGGCGGGCCTGTGGCTGGTCGGCCAGGCGACGCTGGCCCCCTTCTTCGGCCCGATCGCGGGCCTGCTGGGCGTCTGGGCGGCGATGCAGTTCCTGAACTGGCAACGCCAGAAGCGCATCGAGCGGTTCATCAACCAACTCCCCGAACTGGCCCGCATCCTGGCGAACGCGGCCCACGCGGGCCTCGCCCTGCGCACCGCCATCGGCCTGGCGGCGGAGGAGCTGGAGGCACCGGCCGGCGAGGAACTGGCGAAGGTGTCCAACCAGTTGGCGCTGGGCGCCTCGATGGACGACGCCCTCGGCGAACTCGCGGAACGCCTCCCGTCCCGCGAACTGGTCGTCCTGGTGACCACGCTGGTGCTGTCCAACCGGGCCGGCGGCCAGGTGGTGAGCGCCCTGCGGAACCTGACGGAGACGCTGGAGGAGCGCAAGGAGACGCGACGCGAGGTCCGTACCCAGCTGTCCCAGGTGAGCATGACGTCGTACGCCGTCCCGGCACTGGGCGTGGGGTCGCTGTTCCTCATGAACGGGGTGAAGGACGGGGCCCTGGACCGGATGACGGCCTCCCCGGTCGGCCAGGTGGCGGTGCTGATCGCTTTCGGGCTGTATGCCGTGGGCTTCGTCCTGATCCGCCGCCTCTCGCGGATCGACGTCTGAGGCGCCTGGGCGCGGGAAGGGAGGACGACGGACCATGGGAATCGGACTCGGACTCGGACCACTGGGACTTGTGCTGGCCCTGGTGATGGCCCTCAGCGTGTGGGGGATCTTCGCCGGCATCCGCATGTACCGCGCGGACGCCAGACTGCCCAGCGATCTCGCGCTGGCCCTGGAGATCGGCGCGACCCGCACCGGCGCCGTGGACTCGCTCATCGACCGCATGGGCATGCGCTACGCCCCCGCCGTACTGCGTCTGATGGGCCCGAAGCTGGTCGCCAAGTACCGCCGCAAGATCGACCTCGCGGGCAACCCCGGCGGCCTGACCATCGACCGCTATGCGGCCAGGCGCGCGGTGTACGGCTTCCTGGGCGCGGTCGGCTTCCTGGTGTTCCTGCTCCGCGGCCAGGTCCTCGTGGCGTTGTTGCTGCTGGCCTTCGGCGCCTTCTGGACGGAGGTCGGCATCTGGTCGGCGATCCGGATCAGGAAGGACGAGATCGAACGCACCCTGCCGGACTTCCTGGACGTCCTGGCGGTGGTGGTCAGCGCGGGCCTGGGTTTCCGCCAGGCACTCGACCGGGTCGCGTCCAAGTACGAGGGCCCCTGGGCGGACGAACTGCGCATCACCCTGCGTCAGATGGACCTGGGCATGAGCCGCCGCCAGGCCTTCGCGGAACTCCGCCGCCGCAACGACTCCGAACAGGTGGCGATGTTCGTGACGGCGCTCCAGCAGGGCGAGGAACTGGGTGCGCCGATCGTCGACACGCTGGTCGCCCTCGCCAAGGACATGCGCCGCACCGACGCCCAGAACGCCCGCCGGAAGGCGGCACGGGCGGTGCCCCGGGCCACGCTCATGATCACGACGTTCATGGTGCCGGCCACGATGATCCTGCTGGGGGCGGGACTGCTGCTGGGGTCCGGGACGGACTTCGGTTCGTTGACGGGGGAGTAGGGGGGAGGACTGCATGGCAGGCATGCCGGTGAGGATGCGCGCGGGCACGGGCAGGGGCGCGGGCACAGGTACAGGTACAGGTAAAGGGGGGACCTTGGCGCAGGGTGCGCTGACAGGCGTCGCCCTGCTGCTGCGGCGCCTTCGGCCGTCCCGGGCAGCCGGAGGCGCCGAACAGGCCGCCGCGATACCGCTGCAGATAAACGCCCTCCAGGCGATGTGCCGGCAGGTCTTCGGCTTCCGCCTCGCCATGATCGCCCTCGCCGCACCCGCGGCCCTGCTCAACGCGACGCCCGGCATGGGAACCCGTCTGATGGGCGCGGCGGTCGTGGTCACGTTCATGGGCTCCTACGCCCTGTTCCGCGACTGGGAACGCTTCGGCCCGCTCCTCCTGCGCCACCCCACCCTCCTGGCGCTGGACACCCTCTTCACCGCCCTCCTCCTCATCTCCGCGGGCCCCGACACCACGCTGGCCTACGTCAGCGTCTGCACGCCCCTGCTCGCCGGCATCGTCTACGGCTACCGGGGCGCGGCGGTGTTCGCGAGCGTGCAGTCCCTGATCCTGCTGCTGGCCTACGCGATCAACAAGGAGGCGCAGGCGGGCAGCGGCCTCGCAGAGAAACTCCTGCTCCCGGGCCTGTGCGTCATCACAGGCGCGCTCGGCTCGTCGCTGCGCGGCCTCATGCTCCGCTTCGGTACGGCAACGCAGGCACTGACGGCGATCCAGGCGCGGCTGGCCGTGACCGAGGCGGTGAGCGCGGAAAGGGCCCGCCTGGCCCGCGAGATGCACGACTCGGTGGCGAAGACGCTGCACGGCGTGGCGCTGGCGGCGGACGGCCTGGCGCTCTCCGCGGCGTCGGCGTCGATGGACCCGGCCCGCGTCAGCCGGCAGGCCGAACTGGTGGCCCGCGCGGCCCGCCGAGCCGCCGCGGAGTCCCGGGAACTTCTGGCGGACCTGCGCCGCGAGTCCGACCCGGACCACGCGATCGACATCACTCCGGAACTGGCCGCTCGCACCGCGGCGTTCACGAAGCGCACGGGCATGACGGCCACGTACGACACCTTGGGCGAGGCCGCCGACGCCGCCCTCCCGGTACCACCGGCGGTCGCCCGCCAGCTCCTCACCATCACCGAGGAGGCCATGGAGAACGCCCACCGTCACGCGGACGCGACCCGGGTCGACGTACGAGCGGACGTGCGGGCAGGTGTGCGGGGCGAGGTCCTGCGCCTGACGGTCCGGGACGACGGCCGGGGCCTGCCCCCCGACACGACACGCGAACACCTCCGCCGCTCGGGCCACTTCGGTCTGATCGGCATGGCCGAACGAGCCGCCTCCATAGGCGCAGGCATCCACATCGGCAAGGGCCCGCACGCGCGCGGCACGGAGGTCCGCCTCGAACTCCCGCTGGCGGCCCTGACGACGACGAAGGCGACCCCATGAACACCCCCCTGCGGCTAGTGGTGGCCGACGACAACCCGGTGGTCCGAGCGGGCCTGACGGCCCTCCTGTCCACCCACGCGGACATAACGGTGGTGGCCGAGGCGGCGAACGGCCAGGAGGCCCAGGAAGCGGCCCGCCGCCACCGCCCCGACGTGATCCTCCTGGACGTCCGCATGCCGGGCACGGACGGCATCACGGCGCTCCCGCACCTCGTCGGCATCGCTCCCGTGATGATGCTGACCTACAGCGGGGAGTCGGAGACGGTCCGCGAAGCCCTGCGCCTCGGCGCCGCCGGCTATCTGGTCCACGGTGAGTTCACCACGGACGAACTGGTGGAGGCCGTACGGGACATCGAGCGAGGCACGGGGTCGGCGGAGTCCCGGCTCACCCCTACTGCAGCGGCGTCACTCGCGCAAGCAAACGCCGAACTCCCAACTGGGACAGGGATTTCCGCGGAACCGCTTTCGCAAGTGCAACCAACTGTGGGACAGTCGTCGTCGTATCGGTCACGGTTCCGGCTGAGCAGAAGGGAGGCGGAGATCATGGACCTCATCGCATCCGGCATGAACAACCAGCAGATCGCCGCCGCCTGCTTCATCAGCGAGAAGACGGTCAAGAACCACATCAACCGCATCTTCGCCAAACTCCACAGCAGCAGTCGCGGCGAGGCCGCGGCCAAGTGGCTGGGGACGGCGCCGGGTTCACACCCAGGACGGGGTTGAGCGGCGATGGTGCGACGGCGGTTTTCGGCCGAGGCCTGGAATTGGGTCCTGGGACCCTCTGGTGTTCGGGGTGTTCGCGCTTACTTTTCTCCTGAGACTTCTCACAGGACTTGCGTGCCCAGAGGGGAACACCATGAGCAACTGGATCAACACCACCGTCGAGTACTTGCGCTCCCGTGCCGCGCGCGACGACAGGGGGCAGACGGCGGTGGAGTATCTGGGGATCATCGCGGTGGTGGTGGCGATTGTGTTGGCCATTACGGGGACGGACATCGGCAGCACGATTTACGACGCGATCACAGACAAGATCACCGAAGTGACCGGCGGTTGATGCGGCCATCCAGGTACGGCGACGCAGGGCAGGCCTTCCCCATCTACATCACGGTGGTGGCGGGCCTCCTCTTTCTCGCGTTCGCGTATCTTGCGGTCGGTCAGGCCGCGGCAAACCGGAATGGTGCCCAGACCGCCGCGGACGCAGCGGCATTGGCGGCGGCGCAGGAGACCCGGGACCAGCTGGCGGGGGACTGGTTGGAGGTCGTGGCGGACCCGGCGAAGTGGGAGGACATACTCGACGGCGATACCGCGGTACTCGACGGCTGCTGGCGGGCTCACGAGCTCGCGGCCCAGAATGACGCCACGGCGGAGTGCACAGCGGCGTTCGGGCTGCCCCCGGGCTACAACGTTGATGTCGTGACCAACAAGACCGTGGGCGATTCCATTGTCCCCGGCACGGAGGACAAGAAGTCGACGGCGTCAGCCACCGCCGTGATCGAGCCCCGCTGCACGTTCGATCTCCCCGGCGGGGGCTCCGACGACGGTGAGGGTGACGGCAACGACACACTGCCACTGCCGCAACTCACCTGCGGAGACACCAACTGGGATCCGGACCCTGACGAACCGACCACCCTTCCGCATCCCGAGGACCTCTTCGACGTCCATCTGGCCGACTGACGAGCGAACGACGAGTGACGAAGGAAGCAGAGGCATGAGTATTCGGTTCACGGCGAAGGCCCACAGGGGGATGGTCGCGCTGACCGTTATGGCCGGACTGGCCTTCGGCGTGGCCGGCTGCGGTGGTGGGGGAGACGACGACAAGAAGCCGAAGGCTTCGGCGTCCGCTCCCACGAACCGTGGATCAGACCCGAGTGCTCAGGAAGGGCAGGCGGACGGGACCTTGGCGGAGATGAAGGGTTCGGACGGTCTGCTCCTCCAGCTCACCTCTGCCGAGCGGGACTCCGGCGGCTTCCTCACGGTGAACGGCAGTCTCGTGAACGACGGCGACAAGAGCGTCACCGTTCCCTCGCAGGTGAGGGGCGACGAGACGGAGATCGTCCGGCACGGTAGGTCCCTCGGAGGTGCCACGCTCGTGGATTCGAAGAGCAAGAAGCGGTACTACGTGCTGCGCGACACCGACGGCCGCCCGTTGACCACTACTGGCTTCTCGAGTCTCAAATCCGGCGAGAGCCTGGCTGTATTCATGCAGTTCCCGGCACCACCTGCGGACACGTCCGAGGTCGTCTTCCAGCTGCCCACCTTCGCCTCCGCCACCATCCAGATCTCCGGGTGAGGCCAAAATGACCCGCACCCCCCGCCTCCCCCTCACCCTCACCGCAGCCACCCTCATGGTCGCCACCAACCTCCTGGGCGCCACGACAGCCGACGCCGCCGACGACCCCAGCGTTCCCCCGGGCACCGAGGCCACAGCCACCGCCCCCGTAGAGGTGGACGCCAACGACCCCGACCTCAAGCTCCCCGAAGGGGCGACGCTCGCCGAGGCCAAGGTTCTGGACATCAAGCAGGTGGTCGAGGACCAGGCCGGCGAGGAACGCCGGGAAGACACGAACTCGGACGTGAAGTTCGCGCTGCAGGCCGAGGTCCTCTTCCCCAAGGACAGCGCGAAGCTGACCGGCGACGCGAAGGCCCGCATCTCGGAGATCGCCGAGGAGATCAAGACCCAGAACGCCACGCGCATCCGCGTCTTCGGCTTCACCGACAACCTGGGCTCCTCCGCCCACGGCGACGTCCTGTCCAGGAAGCGCGCGAACGCGGTACAGGGCGTCCTGGAGTCGGAACTGACGGACTCCACGGTCACCTACGAGGTACGCGGATACGGCGAGCAGTACCCCATCTCCTCGAACGCGACGGAGTCGGGCCGCAAGAAGAACCGACGGGTGGAGGTGTCCTTCCCGCGCACGGACAACTGACCCGGCCGGGGGCCGCCCACCCACGCCTACACCTCGACAGTCACCCGCACCCCGGCCCGCAACCCCCACCCGGCCATCGCCCCGGCCGCCGCCTCCAGCACATGGCGCGACCGAAGCCGGGGCAGGCCCAGTCGCCCCGGTGGCATGGTGCGTACGGCGATGACGTTCAGCCGTCGGTCGAGATAGGCGACGTCGATGGGCATGCGCATCCGGAAGGTGTGCACGCTGCCGGCCGGGGTCAGCAGCATCGCCCCGGCGATGGAGTCGCGCCCCAGCAGCCCCTTCGTGCGGGCCCGGTAGGACGCGGCGACCTCCAGGGGCACCGAAACGTCGCCCCGCTCCCCGTGAACGACCAGCGTCCCTCGGCCATCACGCCACCGCCGCCCCATCGCCAGCCACCTCCTGGATTTCCCTGTTGTCCGGCGAGTGCCACCGGGATTCATTCGCAAGTCGGGTCTGCGGAGCGCCGGTAGGACCAGAACCCGTTCTGCCGCAGCGCAAGGAAACAGGAAGCCACGGATTCCCGACCGGAAATTGTGCCGCGTATCGGCACAGTAGCCAGTTCAGAAGGCCAGAATCCTCGCCCTTCAGGACGAGGAGCATCTCAACCGGGTAGGAAGGCCCCATGACTGGACTAGGCGCAATCTTCCGCCCCCAACTCGCCCCCGAGCGACTCCGCTCCGTCGCCCGCATCGCGGACGAGGCAGGCCTCGAAGAGCTCTGGCTCTGGGAGGACTGCTTCCGGGAGGGAGGGATCTCCACCGCTGCCGCCGCACTGGCGTGGACCGAGCGCGTACGGGTCGGCGTCGGGCTGCTGCCCGTCCCGCTGCGGAACGTCGCCATCACCGCCATGGAAGCCGCCACGCTGCACCGGATGTTCCCGGGCCGGCCGATCCTCGCCCTCGGGCACGGGGTGCAGGACTGGATGGGGCAGGTCGGGGCGCGGGCCGAGTCGCCGGTGACCCTGTTGCGCGAGCACCTAGTCGCCCTGCGCGCCCTGCTCGGCGGGCAGAGGGTCACCAGCGAGGGGCGGTACGTCCAGCTCGACGACGTGGCCCTCGACTGGCCGCCCGCCGAGCCGGTGCCCGTCATCGCCGGCGTCACCGGGCCCCGCTCGCTGCGGCTCGCCGGTGAGGCGGCCGACGGGACCCTGCTCACCGCCTCGACCTCGCCCGAGGGGGTCAGGAAGGCCCGGCAGCTCATCGATGAGGGGCGGGAGTCGGCGGGACGTACCGGCGACGAGCCGCACCGAGTCGTCGTCTACCTCCTGACCGCTACCGGCCCCGACGGCCCCGCCCGTCTCAAGGCTGAGCTCGAGGCCGAGGGGGTCGGTGACATCCCCGCTCTCGGCGTCGCCGGAGACGCCGGTACCGTCGCGAAGGCCGTCCAGCGGCTCGCGGACGCCGGTGCGGACACCGTGGTCCTGCAGCCGACGGGGGACGAGCCCGACCCGGAGGGGTTCGTACGGTTCGCGGCGCAGGAAGTGCGGCCGTTGGTGCCGTGAGAGACGACGCGAGCGACGGCACCAGGGGCGGCGGCAGCAGGGGGCTCACTCCGGCCGGTGGTCCCCCGTCCCCCCGTCGATCAGCTCCCGCACGATGTCCATGTGGCCCGCGTGCCGTGCCGTCTCCTCGATCATGTGGACAAGCACCCACCGCAAGGAGACCTGCTCGCCCCGCCAGGCCGGCTGCCCCAGGTCGGTCAGCGACCGCTCGGCGATCACGTGGTCGGCGGCGGCGCGCGCACGGCCGTAGAACTCGATGATCTGCTGTGTCGTCTCGCCCTGGTCGGCCCGCATGTCCTCGGAGCTGTAGGGGTCGAACCACAGGGGTTCCACCTTGCCGCCGAAGGTCGAGACGAACCAGCCGTACTCCACCGAGCCGAGGTGTTTGACCAGGCCCAGCAGGCTCGTGCCGGTCGGGGTCATGGGGCGGCGCAGCTGCTCGTCGTCCAGGCCCTCCAGCTTCCACAGCACCACGTCCCGGTGGTGGTCGAGGCTCGCCCGGAGTGTGTCCTTCTCGCCAGCCGTGTACGTCGAGTTCGTCATGGCGCCGAAAACTAGCAGCGGCCACTGACAGCGCTCTGCGATCATCACCGCATGGGAAAGGACAGCGGGTCGTTCGAGGAACTCGTCGCCGAGGGCGTGGCCGTGCCCACCGAGGGCTGGGACTTCTCCTGGTTCGAGGGACGGGCCACCGAGGCGCGGCCCAGCTGGGGTTATGCCGTCTCCCTGGCCGACCGGCTGGCCGCCGCGACCGCCGCGCTCGACCTGCAGACCGGGGGAGGCGAGGTGCTGGACTTCGCCCTCGGCCGCGCCCCGAAGGCTCCGCCGCTCACCGTCGCCACCGAGGGCTGGCCGCCGAACGTCGCCAAGGCCACCGCCCTGCTCGCTCCGCGTGGCGTCGCGGTCGTCGCCTCGCCCGAGGACGCCCCGCTGCCGTTCGCCGACGGGGCCTTCGACCTCGTCACGAGCCGGCACCCGGTGCGGGCTCACTGGCCGGAGATCTCCCGCGTGCTCCGCCCCGGCGGCACGTACTTCGCCCAGCACGTCGGGCCGCACAGCGTCTTCGAGCTCGTCGAGTACTTCCTCGGGCCCCAGCCCGACGAGGTCCGCGACGGCCGTCATCCCGATGGCGAACGCGCCGGCGCCGAGGCCGCCGGTCTGGAGATCGTCGACCTGCGCGCCGAGGAACTGCGCATGGAGTTCCACGACATCGCGGCCGTCGTGCACTTTCTGCGGAAGGTGGTGTGGATGGTTCCCGGCTTCACCGTCGAGGCGTACCGGCCGCAACTGCGCGCCCTGCACGAGCGGATCGAGTCCGAGGGCCCGTTCGTCGCGCACAGCACCCGCCACCTCTTCGAGGCCCGCAAGCCCGGCGTCTGAGCCGCCCGGGGGACTCACGCATGCGGACCGACGGTCACCTTCCCGAGCACCAACTCCGCCTTCGCCTCCAGCACTTCCCCCACCCGCTCCACCTGCTCGCCCAGCTCCCGCTCCTGGCGCGCCGTCAGGCGCCCGCCGATCAGCTCCACCGTCACCGTCGCGCGACGGCCCTGGCGCCGCTGGTGCCAGACTCCCGCGACCACCCCGTCGACCAGCAGCACCGGAAAGTTCCCCGCCTGCCCGCCCGCCAGCGCCCGCTGGTACGCCTCCCCGGGGAACAGCGTCCGGCGCGGCTGCGCGGCGATGGCGTAGGCGTCGAAGTAGGGCAGCAACCGCACACCACGCACCGGCTCGTCCGGGAACCGCATGTCACCGGCCGCCACCCAGGCCGTGGCCCCCTCGAACGACACCTCCTCGACCTCCCCGGCCTCCGCCAGCTCGCCGAACAGCGCCACCGCCCAACCCGCGGGTGCCGCCGACCACTTCGCGAAGTGCTGGGGCGTCGCCGGGCCGTACGCCCGCAGATACCGCCGTACGAGTTCCCGCAGCGCCGCCTCGCCCGCCGGCGCCGGCCCGGGCCCCGGTGCCGGTTCGACGCCCTGCGGCCGGGTGTACGTCACCTTCCGCCCGCGGTTCGGGCCGAAGCACAGGGCGCCCGACTGGCCGGCCCGGTGCATCACCTGCCGCCAGCGCGGCCACAGGTCCTGGAAGGCGGGCATCACCCGGTCGCCCGCCCAGGGGCCGGTGCGCGCCACGACCTCGTCGCCCAGTTCCTCCACGGTCAGGCAGACCCCGTCGAGGGCGTCCCCGATCGCCGCCACGATCTGCTCCGCCTGCTCCTGCGTGACAGCGATCCCCGGCGGAAACGGGCTGGGGCCCGTCGGCATCGCGGTCAGCGCGCCGCACCACAGCGGCAGCTCGGCGGCAGGCAGCAGATGGACGGTTCCGCGCGGGCCGAACGTCTTCACCAGGGAGCGGTCCTCCCAGAGCGCGGCCCGTACGTCCGCCCGCGTCACCCCGGCGGTCCGTACCCCCACCGACACCTCGGCGGCGGACAGCACCTGCGCATGCGCGCCCAGCATCGCCCCCACCACCTCGGCGACCGGAGTGCCGTGCGCGGCGGGCCGGGCCAGGAACTGCCGCTCCGTACGCCGTGCGCTCGCCTCGTCCCACGTGATCGTCCCGCTCGCGTTCGCAGTCATGGGGCGACGTTAGGCCGGATGCAGGCCGGAAACCGTCCGTTGGGGCGCCTGAGGACATCCGAGGGCACCTGCGGCCCGTGTGGTGCAAACCACGCATCCGTGCGCGAACACGCTCCACCCCCTGCGCATCCAAGGAACCCACACCTTTTCCACATTGTTATGGCGGCCGACTCGATTTCCCCACACCTCTCGCGTAAGTTCAGACCAAGGTAATTCGCGTAAGCAAAGCTGCGCGGCGGCACCGCGCGGCGGAGGGGGCTGCGCGGTGCCGTGCCTCCGAAAGTGCCCCTGCTGGACGCGTGTCGCGCCGAAGCCGCCTCCCCTTCCCGCAGCCCGGTGCGCCGTCAAGCCGGCGTTCGCGACCGGGTCACCCGGGCGGGGGAAGCGAGGACAAGTCGCGCGTCGGTGCTCAAGATGCGGCAAACCCTGTGGATCCGGCGACTTTCCACCCGTTTCCCCTGGGAATCCGCTCCTGCCAGGCCATGAATCGGCCACGAAAAGGCCCTCTCACGGCTACCGCGCCGTCGCCGGGCGATTTCGGAGAGTAGTTGTGGCACGCCGATGCACGCAGCATCACTTACGAAGGGTTATGGTGGAACCCCCCCCCTCGGGCCGGTCCGTCTCCCCCCCACGGACCGGCCCGTTTTTTGTTCGCGCAGGGGGTGCCTCCACATGCCGGCGACTGTCCCCACTGGGGGGCGCGGGGCTGTGTCGATGTGCGGCTCCGCCGCGTGGGCGCGACCAGCCCCCATCGACCCGCAGCCGCCACCTGCCCCGGACCCCCCACCCCAAGGCGCCTCCAACGCACCCGCACCCGTAAACACGGCCCAAGCGCCGCAGGGGTACGCTTCGCCGGTAGGGGACCGCCATACGGACAGCAACCGCCCTCGCCTGCGCCGCGCGCAGCGCCCGCGCGCCTGTCCGATCCGTACGGAGGGGCTGACAATCACGTGAACCTGCGCGACAAGCTGCGCGGCCTGCTGGTCAGGCTGTACGCACGCCGGGTGGAGGGCCACCTGGACCACGCTCAGGTGCCCAAGCACATCGGCGTGATCATGGACGGCAACCGTCGCTGGGCGAAGGCGGCCGGCTCCTCCACCGTGCACGGGCACCGGGCCGGTGCCGAGAAGATCGAGGAGTTCCTCGGCTGGTGCAGCGAGACCGACGTCGAGGTCGTCACCCTCTGGCTGCTGTCGACGGACAACTTCGACCGGCCCCAGGACGAACTCGGCCCGCTCCTCGGCATCATCGAGGACGTCGTCCGCACCCTCGCCGCCGACGGGCGCTGGCGCGTGCACCACGTGGGCACCCCCGACCTGCTGCCGTCCGGGATGCAGACCAGCCTCAAGGAGGCCGAGGAGGCCACCGCGCACATCGACGGGATACTGGTCAACGTCGCCATCGGCTACGGCGGCCGCCAGGAGATCGCCGACGCCGTGCGCTCGATGATCGTCGACGCTCACGACAAGGGCACCTCGATGGAGGACCTCGCCGAGTCCGTCAGCGTCGACCTGATCGGCAGCCACCTCTACACGGGCGACCAGCCGGACCCCGACCTCGTGATCCGCACGAGCGGCGAGCAGCGGTTGTCCGGTTTCATGCTGTGGCAGACGGCCCATTCCGAGTACTACTTCTGTGAAGTCTTCTGGCCGGCCTTCCGCAAGGTGGACTTCCTGCGCGCTCTGCGCGACTACGCGGCCCGCCACCGGCGCTACGGCGGCTGAGAGAACTCACCCCCGCGGGACAGAAGTAACAGGGAGTTCACCAGCGCGCCGTCATATGCGTCGGCATGGCAGCGCACGTTCGAGGGCATAAGGCAAGCAGGTCGACACCCGAACCACGGGTGTCGTATCTCAGCGGACGGCACGGGGCCGTCCGCCCGGGAGGCCCTTTGCACCAGCCCCACCGTGCGGTCACGGCACGGAAGAAGACGCGGGGGGCCGGTTTTCGGCCCGTGCAGAGCGGCCGACGACCGGTCCAGCTCCACTCCGTCGCTCCCCGACCTCATCCGAGGGGGTACGTCCTTCCGTGGTGACCAGCACAAAGCGCCACAAGCCAGACCGGCGCACCTACGTTCTCGACACCAGCGTCCTGCTGGCCGACCCGAACGCCCTGAACCGCTTCGACGAGCACGAGGTCGTGCTCCCCATCGTCGTGGTGACGGAACTGGAGGCCAAGAGGCACCATCCCGAACTCGGCTACTTCGCCCGGCAGGCACTGCGCCTGCTCGACGAGTTCCGTGTGAAGCATGGCCGTCTCGACGCCCCCCTCCCGATCGGGGACCTCGGCGGGACCGTCCGTGTCGAGCTCAACCACTCGGACCCCAGCGTTCTGCCGACCGGCTACCGCCTGGGGGACAACGACTCCCGCATCCTCGCGGTCGCCCGCAATCTGCAGGCCGAGGGGTTCGACGTCACCGTCGTGTCGAAGGACCTGCCGCTCAGGATCAAGGCCTCGTCCGTCGGTCTCCTCGCCGAGGAGTACCGTGCCGAACTCGCCATCACGGACTCCTCCGGCTGGACCGGAATGTCCGAACTGACGCTGCCGGGCGAACAGGTGGACATCCTCTTCGAGGAGGGGCACGTCTTCGTCCCCGAGGCCGCCGACATGCCCGTGCACACCGGCCTGACGATCCACTCCGAGCGCGGCAACGCGCTGGGCCGGATCACGCCCGAGGGCAACGTCAGGCTGGTGCGCGGCGACCGGGAGGCCTTCGGCATCAAGGGCCGCAGCGCCGAGCAGCGGATCGCACTGGACCTGCTGCTCGACCCTGACGTCGGGATCGTCTCCATGGGCGGCCGGGCCGGCACCGGCAAGTCGGCACTGGCGCTGTGCGCCGGTCTGGAGGCGGTGCTGGAGCGCCGCCAGCACCAGAAGGTGATGGTCTTCCGGCCGCTGTACGCGGTGGGCGGACAGGAGCTCGGCTATCTGCCCGGCAGCGAGGCCGAGAAGATGAGCCCCTGGGCGCAGGCGGTCTTCGACACCCTGTCGGCGGTCACCAGCCGTGAGGTCATCGAAGAGGTCACCGCGCGGGGCATGCTGGAGGTACTGCCCCTCACCCATATCCGCGGACGCTCGCTGCACGACGCGTTCGTGATCGTGGACGAGGCGCAGTCCCTGGAAAGGAACGTCCTGCTGACGGTTCTGTCCCGAATTGGTGCCAACTCGCGGGTGGTTCTGACCCACGACGTGGCCCAGCGGGACAATCTCCGGGTCGGGCGCTACGACGGTGTCGTCGCCGTCGTGGAGAAGCTGAAGGGGCATCCGCTCTTCGCCCACGTCACGCTGACGAGGTCCGAGAGGTCCCAGATCGCCGCCCTTGTGACCGAAATGCTGGAGGACGGGCAGATCTGACCCAAGTGCTCAACTTGCGGTAGCTACTCGTTGGTTGGCGCCGTTCGGAAAGGCAGTGAGCCTATCCGGGCGGCGCCTCGGCGTGTGCGGCTTTCCGTAAAACCCCTGGGACAAACGAGGTGTGAGCTTTCACACGCAACACAGAATTGCCTTGCGGCGTCGGGGTACGGCAGAGTCTCACTCCTGTCAGGCCCCGCATACGACACACCTGTACCCCCAGCGGTACGGCACCACAGCAACACCACAGCCAACTCCATAGCGTCGTCGTATGCCGCCCGAGTCTTTACGCGGCGCTCCTCGCAAGGGAGTTGCCCACCGGGTCCGAGCCTCCCGTGACCCCGCAGTTGGGAGGCCAGAGCCAGGGGCACGATTGCGTCCGCCAGGGTCACCGAAGCGGGCGATGCTGGAAGGAAACCGTGTGAGTCCGATTTCGGTCAGGGGATTCGCAGTGGCGTCGGCCACCGCGGTCACCGCTGTCGGAAGCGTCGTCGGCGTTGCCTCGGGCAGCACCGCGCAGAACAACGACGCCGAAGCGACGGCTGCCGATTCGACGCTCCTCGCGGACATACCCGCGGGCCAGCAGGCCCAGGTGCAGATCGAGTCCATGTCGGCGCAGGCCGACGTCCAGGCCATCGCCGCGGACGCGAGCGCCAAGAAGGGTGCTGAGGAAGCCGCCCGCAAGGCTGCCGCCCAGACCGCGATCGAGAAGAAGGAAGCCGCCGAGAAAGCCGAGAAGGCGGCGCAGGAAGCCAAGGAGCGCGAAGAGGCCGAGGCGAAGGCCTCCCGATCCTCCTCCGACTTCCCCGTCCAGGGCTCGTACAGCATCGCGCAGATCCAGTCGATGGCGCGCCAGATGGTGCCGAGCGGCCAGTTCCAGTGCTTCAGCAACATCGTGGACCACGAGTCCGACTGGAACTACAAGGCCGTCAACCCCTCCTCGGGTGCCTACGGCCTCTTCCAGGCCCTGCCCGGTTCGAAGATGTCGTCCGTCGGATCGGACTGGCAGACGAACCCGGCCACCCAGATCAAGTGGGGCCTCAACTACATGAACGACCGCTACGGCAGCCCCTGCGGCGCCTGGGACTTCTGGCAGGCCAACAGCTGGTACTGAGCCGGCACCGCCGCCGCTCAACCTTCGCGCAGCCCCTCACCGTCTCTGGGTGAGGGGCTTTCGCGCTTCCCCGGGACCTGCCATGTACGGTCGGACGCAACGACTCCAGGGGGAGTGGTGAGGAGAGACGGGGGAAGAGGACGGATCATGTCGCGAGTGCCAGGGTGGCTCGGTCGGCTCGGCGCCGGACTGACCGAGATGAGTGAGCGGTTGGACGAGCGCCGCGCCGCGGTGGAGCGGGAGGACACCGAGCTCCAGGCGGAGCGGCGGACCGCCACGGCCGTGAAGCCCGGCCCCGCCGTCGAGGACGTCCCGCCGCCGCGCGCCGACCACGTCCCACGGCCCCCCGACTACGCGCCCACCGCGCCGCCGCCCCGGCCCGACCCGGCGCATGTCGTGCCGTGGGGCGTGCGCGTCGCCGCGGAGGCCGGCTGGCGGCTGCTGGTGCTCGCCGGCACGGTCTGGGTGCTGATGCGGGTCATCAGCGCCGTACAACTCGTCGTGCTGGCCTTCGTCATCGCCCTGCTCCTCACCGCGCTGATGCAGCCCTCGGTGGCGTGGCTGACCCGGCGTGGTGTGCCGCGCGGGCCCGCCACCGCCCTGACCGCGGTCCTCGGGTTCGTCGTCATCGGGCTGATGGGCTGGTTCGTGACCTGGCAGGTCATGGAGAACATCGACGACCTCTCCGACCAGGTCCAGGACGGTATCGACGAGCTGCGCAACTGGCTGCTCAACAGCCCCTTCCACGTCACCGACAAGCAGGTCAACGAGATCGCCGAGAACCTCCGGGAGGCGATCGGCGCCAACACCGACGAGATCACCTCGGCCGGGCTCGAAGGCGTCACGGTCGTCGTCGAGGCCCTCACCGGCATTCTGCTGGCCGCCTTCTCGACGCTCTTCCTGCTCTACGACGGCAAGCGCATCTGGCAGTGGACGCTGAAGCTGGTGCCCGCCGCGGCCCGTCCGGGTGTCGCCGGCGCCGGCCCGCGCGCGTGGGCGACGCTCACCGCGTATGTGCGCGGCACCGTCCTCGTCGCCCTGATCGACGCCGTCTTCATCGGCATCGGCATCTACTTCCTCGATGTGCCGATGGCGGTGCCGCTGGCCGTCTTCATCTTCCTGTTCTCCTTCATCCCGCTCGTCGGCGCGGTGGCCTCCGGCGCCTTGGCCGTGGTCGTGGCGCTGGTGACGCAGGGCGTCTTCACGGCGGTCATGACCCTCGTCGTCGTCCTGGCCGTCCAGCAGATCGAGGGCCATATCCTGCAGCCGTTCATCCTCGGACGCGCGGTCCGTGTCCACCCGCTGGCGGTCGTGCTGTCGGTGGCGGCCGGCGGCATGGTCGCGGGGATCGGCGGCGCGGTGGTGGCCGTACCGCTGGTGGCCGTGTCGAACACGATCGTGGGGTACCTGCGGCGGTATTCGCAGGAGGCGATGCAGACGACCACCGGTCGGCAGGAACCGGCCCGTCCGGCGCCTGAGGACGAGGCCGTTGAGGCCGAAGGCGGCGCCGGGAGCGCAGCCCCCGGGACCGTCGGCCACGACAACGCACTGGACCCCGCCCACGAACGGTGAGCGGGGTCCGCAGAGCGAGCGTGCCTACTCGACGTCGGCCAGCACAGCCTCGGCGTCCAAGGTGGCACCGACGGCCTGGATCACGGAAGCGATCTTGAACGCCTCCTGAACCGTCTCGCGGTCCACGCCCGCCTTGCGCAGCACCTGCTCGTGCGAGTCGAGGCACATGCCGCAGCCGTTGATGGCGGACACCGCGAACGACCACAGCTCGAAGTCGACCTTGTCGACGCCGGGGTTGCCGATGACGTTCATCCGCAGGCCCGCGCGCAGGGTGCCGTACTCGTGGTCGGACAGCAGATGCCGGGTGCGGTAGAAGACGTTGTTCATCGCCATCACCGCGGCGGCGGACTTGGCCGCGCCGTAAGCCTCCGGCGTGAGGTTCGCCTTCGCCTCCGGCGCCAGCTCGCGCAGCACGATCGGGGAACGCGAGGCGATCGCGGTGGCGAGCACCGTGCCCCACAGCTGCTGCGCCGGGAGGTCCGAATTGCCGATGACCGAGCCCAGGTTGAGCTTCAGGTCCTTGGCGTAGTCCGGGATGCGGGACTTCAGGGAGTCGAGGGACATGTCACTCACTCTCCGGCAAGGAGCTTGACCGGGTCCAGGGTGTCCTCGCCCTTGCTCCAGTTGCACGGGCACAGCTCGTCGGTCTGGAGGGCGTCCAGGACCCGCAGGACCTCCTTGGGGTTACGGCCGACGGAGCCGGCGGTCACCATGGAGAACTGGATCTCGTTGTTCTGGTCGACGATGAAGACGGCGCGCTTGGCGAAGCCGTCCTCGCCCTCGATGCCGAGGTCGCGCATCAGCTCGTGCTTGGAGTCGGCCATCATCGGGAACGGCAGGTCGCGCAGGTCGTCGTGGTCCTTGCGCCAGGCGTGGTGGACGAACTCCGAGTCACCGGAGAATCCCAGGACCTGGGCGTCGCGGTCGGCGAACTCCTCGTTCAGCTTGCCGAAGGCCGCGATCTCGGTCGGGCAGACGAAGGTGAAGTCCTTCGGCCACGCGAAGACGATCTTCCACTTGCCCTCGTAGGTCTTGTGGTTGATCGTCTCGAACTCCGAGCCCTTCTCCAGCGAGACGCAGGCGGTCAGTTCGAACTCGGGGAACTTGTCACCGACAGTGAGCACACGCTCTCCTTGCAGCGAGGAGACACCCGTTCGGTACAGGGGTCTCCCATGGGGTTGGACCTTACCGATCCTGGCACAACGTGCATTGATACGGGAAATAGCTACACTCGGTCGGGTTGATCGGAGGTGCCTATTGATGGCCGTGGGTAAGGGATGACGAGGGGCAGGGCATGACGAGGGGCAGGACATGACCGTGGGCAAGAGGCGGCAGCCCAGCCTCGCCCAACTGCGGGCGTTCGCCGCCGTCGCCGAGCACCTCCACTTCCGGGACGCCGCGGCCGCGATCGGTATGAGCCAGCCCGCGCTCTCGGGCGCCGTGTCCGCGCTGGAGGAGATCCTCGGGGTGACGCTCCTGGAGCGTACGACCCGTAAGGTGCTGCTCTCGCCGGCCGGCGAGCGGCTCGCCGTGCGGGCGAAGGCGGTGCTGGTGGAGGTCGGCGCGTTGATGGAGGAGGCGGAGGCCGTCCGGGCGCCGTTCACCGGTGCCCTTCGGCTCGGCGTCATCCCCACCGTCGCGCCGTATCTGCTGCCGACCGTGCTGCGGCTGGCCCACGACCGGTATCCGCACCTCGACCTCCAGGTGCACGAGGAGCAGACCGCGAGCCTGGTCGACGGCCTCACCAGGGGCCGCCTGGACCTGCTCCTGCTGGCCGTACCGCTCGGGGTGCCCGGTGTCGCCGAACTCCCGCTATTTGACGAGGACTTCGTGCTCGTCACGCCGCTCGACCACCGGCTCGGCGGTCGGGAGGGGATCGCGCGCGAGGCGCTGCGCGAGCTGAACCTGCTGCTGCTCGACGAGGGTCACTGCCTGCGCGACCAGGCCCTCGACATCTGCCGGGAGGCGGGCCGCGAGGACGCGCCGGTGACCACGACGGCTGCCGGGCTGTCCACGCTCGTGCAACTCGTCGCGGGCGGCCTGGGGGTGACCCTGCTGCCGCGCACCGCCCTCAAGCTGGAGACCACCCGCAGCAGCCAGCTCCTCACCGGCTACTTCGCCGACCCGGCCCCCACCCGCCGCGTCGCCCTCGCCATGCGGACGGGAGCGGCACGCGCCGCGGAGTACGAGGAACTGGCGTCGGCTCTGCGGGATGCGCTGCGGCCGTTGCCGGTGCGGGTGGTGGGGGCCGGGGGCTGAGTCCCCGTAACCCGGTTCCCCGGTTCCCCGGTGGCCCGGTGGCCCGGTGGCACGCGGGGTGCGCGGGGCCGTTGGGGCTGCGTCCGGCCCAGTGGTGCGGTCGGGCCGGCGAGGCCGTGGTGCGGACTTTGCCGGGCCGTGGCCGAGCCGCATGTTCCGGGGGCCGTCCTGCCCTACGCGTCGCTGATGCGGGCGGGTGCGGATGCGGCGGCTACGGGGCGAATCCTGGGCACCTGCCTGGTCCATCCTGCGCTGGTCGCGGTCGCGGTCGCGGTCGCGGTCGGTGTGGTGGCCGTGGCCGTGGTCGGGGCCGTGGTGGGGTCGACCCGTGCGACGGCGTGGCCGTCGCCCATGCGGGTTCGGGGGCCGGGATCCGAGTCCCGGCCCCCTTGATCACTCCGTGCGCAGGCCGTCCGGCCGCATCAGGCGCAGCAGCGGAGGCAGGCTGAGCAGGGTCACCGCGAGGACGACCCCGGCTCCGATGCCTGTCATCGTCAGTACGCTCGCCCAGTCCACGGTCACCGAGGTGCCGGCCATCTTCAGCAGGACGGCGCCCAGTGTCAGCCCGACGGTCGACGCCAGCACCAGGCCCAGCGCGATCGGGATCGCCGTCTGCCACAGCACCGACAGGCTCAGCGTGCGGCGCCGGGTGCCGAAGGCGACCAGGGACGACAGCAGCTTCTTGCGCTCGCGCAGCTGCTCCAGCTGGGAGACCAGCAGGCTCGCGCCGATCAGCAGCAGGACGCAGGTGGCACCGACGAACAGCCCGTTGCGGATGGAGCGGAACTCCAGGGACTCACGGTTGGCGGCCAGCGTGAACACGTCCGCCAGCGGGTCCATCCGCGCGGCGGTGTTGCGCGCGTGGTCCGCGGCGTCCGGCACCGACGAGTCCAGCGAGAGGAACACCCGCTCGACGAGGCCGGCCTCGGCTCCCTCGGGCAGTGCGCCCGGGGTGAACAGCAGGCCGCCGCGCTCGTAGCCGGTCGGATCCTCGCGCGTCGCGGCGGTCTTGACGCCGCCGGGCACCTTCCACGCCACGGTGTGGCTCGTCGATCCGCTGTAGAGCGGGTCGAAGTACAAGGTGCCGCCCGCCTTGACGAGTTCCTCCGAGCCGTCGTCGTACTCGCCGCCGACGATCCGGAAGGTGTCCCCGTCCCGGCAGGACTTCAGACGCGCCACCTCGCGCAGCTCGGCGCAGCTGCCGACGGCCACCTCCAGCGAGTTGTCGGGCTCCTTCGCCTTCTCGCCGAGTGTGCCCAGCGAGAGGGCCGATGCCCGGCGTACGCCCTCGGTCTCGCCCAACTGCCGGGCGACGTCGTTCAGCGGGACGTCGCCGTGCACGGAGATCGTCATCTGGGCGCGGTTCAGGTCGTTGCCGGTGCGCTCGGTGTAGTCGCCCTCGACGCCGGCGAACAGCATCTGCAGCGCGATCGCGCCGGCCACCGCGACCGCGATGCCGTTGACCATGCGGGCGGCCGAGCCGCTGCTCAACTGCAGCCTGCGGACCGCCAGTTGCCAGGAGACCGACCCGGAGTTCAGCCGGGCCACCACGGCCTCGACCAGCCAGGGCAGCAGTGTGGTGACGCCGACCAGCAGCAGCACGGTGCCGCCGATGACCATCCACTCGTTGAAGTTCCCGTTGTCGTTGCCCTGCCCCATCATCGGGTACAGCAGCGCGAGACCGCCCACCGGCAGCAGCAGCCGCCACCACAGCCGACGGCGCGGGGGCTTTGCGGTACGGACCACACCGAGCGGCTCGATGACGACCCCGCGCAGCGCCAACAGCGTCACCAGGACCGCCGCGGCCGGTACGGCCACCGCGACCAGCAGGGCGAGCGCGATCGACGGATTGAGGTCGCTCGGGAACACGCTGATGTCCCGCACCTTCAGCAGAGTCGCCAGGTGACGTCCCGCCAGGAAGAAGCCGGTGCCGAGGACGAGCCCGAGCAGCGCCCCGGCGAGCGCCTCGCCGCCCGCGACCCGGCGCGCCATCCGTCCGTCCGCGCCGACCAGCCTGAGCGCAGCGAGCCGACGGTCGCGGCGCTCGCCGCCGAAGCGCACGGCCGCCGCGATGAACACGCCGACGGGCAGCAGCAGTACCACGAAGATGATCATGATCAGCAGGATCAGGATCGGATCCAGCGCGTCGTCCTGCTGCGCGGCGGAGGGACCGAAGTAGTCGATCCGCTCGACGGTGCCGCCGGACATCTGGTCCTCGAGCCCCGAGCCGCCCGCGTAGTAGGCGAGTTCGGTGGGCCCGATCAGCCCGGGCTGATCGATGGTGCCGGTGACCCGGTAGGGGATGCGTTCGCGCAGCAGCTTGCCGGAGTCGGACGTCAGCAGCTTCTGCAGCGCGGGCGAGGCGATCATCTCGCCCTTCGCGGGGAACTCGTCCACGCCCGGGGGCAGCGGCGCCAGCGCCCCCTCGGGCTCCAGGAGCCGGCCCCGTACGTCGTCACCGCGGTACTCCGTGTCGGCACTGGCGATGATCAGCGTGTCGTCCGCCTTCGGCATCACCTCCCCGCTGTACGTGAAGTCGTCCCGGGCGCTACCGCGCCGGTCACGCTCGGACAGCGCGCTCGGGATCGCGGTCGTCAGCAGCAGCAACGCCACCCCGAGCCCCACCCCGACGGCCGTCAGCAGAGCCCGGACCCATCCCTCGCGTCCGCCGGCGAAGGCGAACCGGACGCCCATGCCCAGATCCTTGGCCCACTGACCCGCGGCACTCATACGACGCGCTCCATGTCCCGGGACTTGCCGTCCCGTACGACGATCTCGCGGTCGGAGTAGGCGGCGACGCGCGCTTCGTGCGTGACGAGGACGACGGCCGCGTTGGTCGAGCGGGCGGCGTCCGTCAGCAGCTCCATCACGCGCTCGCCGTTGAGGGAGTCGAGCGCGCCGGTCGGCTCGTCGGCGAACAGCACGCGCGGGTTGGTGACCAGGGCCCGGGCGACGGCGACACGCTGCCCCTGACCGCCGGAGACCTCGCCGGGCCGCTTCTTGCGCAGGTCGTCGACCTCGAGGCGCTCCATCCAGGTGAGTGCCGCCTTCTCGGCCTCCTTGCGGGAGGTTCCGTTCAGCCGCAGCGGAAGGGCGACGTTCTCGACGCAGGTCAGCTCCGGCACCAACTGCCCGAACTGGAAGACGAACCCGAACTCCGAGCGCCGCAGGGCACTGCGCTGGGCGTCGCCCATGGTGGCCAGCTCGCGGCCGTTGTAGGTGATGGATCCCGAGTCGGGCGGCACGATTCCGGCGAGGCAGTGCAGCAACGTCGACTTGCCGGAGCCGGACGGGCCCATGACGGCGACGACCTCGCCGGGGTGGATGGAGAACTCGGCGCCGTCGAGCGCGAGGGTCGGGCCGTAGGCCTTGCGCAGGTCTTGGGCCGCGAGCAGGGAACCGGGAGGAGGAGTCACTTGGTCACCACCTCGGCCAGCTTGTCGAGACGCGCGGCGGTGAGTTCCAGCCAGCGCAGGTCGGCCTCGAGGTGGAACAGGGCATGGTCGCAGATCAGCTGATCGGCGAGGTCCCCCTTCCGCTTCCGGTCGGTGAGGATCCGCATCAACCGCAGGTGCTCGGCGCGCTGGGTGTCGAGGATGTCGGCCGCGTTGCGCCGGGTGAGCAGGGCGAGGACGACCTTGGTGTAGAGGGTCGACTGGAGATACGGCTCCGGCTTCTCGGGCGTCGCGAGCCACTGCTGCACGTCGGTGATCCCGGCGTCGGTGATGGCGTACCGCTTGCGCTCGGGCCCGCCGCCGGGCTCGATCCCGTCGACCTCGACGAGCCCGTTCTTCAACAGCCGGGACATCGTCGAGTAGACCTGGCCGTAGTGCAGCGGCCGGTCGTGACCGAACTTCTCGTCAAAGGCCCGCTTCAGGTCGTAGCCGTGACGCGGGCCGGACTCCAGGAGCCCCAGGAGGGTGTGACCGATGGACATGCCCAGGACACTACACGGGGTGTATACGCCGCATGTATACGCGGAGTGTGTAGATCATGGCGGGGGGTGTGAAGGCCCAGGTGGGACGCGATTGTCACGGTTCTGCCACATGGCTAAGACGGGGCGGCAGCCCCAACGGATCCACGCCCGTCCGGCGTGCACGGGCGGGGCCGGCTCGGCCGCATTCAGTCCGTCCGGCGTGCACGGAGGTGACAGGCTCGGCCGCACCTCGTCCGCCCGGCGTGCAGGCACGAGACCGGCTTGGCCGCATCCAGCCCGTCCGGCGTGCACGGGCGGGACCGGTTCGGCCGCATCCAGCCCGTCCGGCGTTTGAGGGCGAGGCCGTTCAGGCCGATGGGGGTCTGGGGGCGGAGCCCCCAGGTGGGCGGCCGCGGCGCGCAATCGGCCCGGTCTCCTTCGGAAGCCGACCGGCGTCAGCCAAAGCCTTCCGCAGCAGGAACTCGATCTGCGCGTTGGCCGAGCGCAGCTCGTCCCCCGCCCACCGCGCCAGCGCCTCGTAGACGGACGGGTCCAGCCGCAGCAGCACCTGCTTGCGCTGCTGCGGCCGCCGCTGAGGGGCCGAACCCTCGGAAGGAACCGTCACTGGTAGAGCGTCCCGGTGTTGAGGACCGGCTGCGGGGACCTGTCGCCGCACAGCACCACCATCAGGTTCGACACCATCGCCGCCTTCCGCTCGTCGTCCAGCTCCACGATGTCCCGCTCGGAGATCCGCGCGAGCGCCGCCTCGACCATGCCGACCGCCCCGTCGACGATCTGCCGCCGCGCCGCGACGACCGCCCCGGCCTGCTGCCGCTGGAGCATCGCGGAGGCGATCTCGGGAGCGTACGCAAGATGCGTGAAGCGCGACTCGATGATCTGCACCCCGGCCGCCTCCACGCGCGCGTGCAGTTCGACGGCGAGCTTCTCGGTGATTTCCTCGGCGTTGCCGCGCAGTGAGAGGCCGCCCTCGTCATGGGCGTCGTACGGGTACTCGATGGCGATGTGCCGCACCGCCGCCTCGGTCTGGGTGGAGACGAACTCCAGGAAGTCGTCGACCTCGAAGGTGGCCTGCGCCGTGTCCTCGACCTTCCACACCACGACCGCGGCGAGCTCGATCGGGTTGCCGTAGGCGTCGTTGACCTTGAGGACGGCCGTCTCGTGATTGCGGACCCGGGTCGAGATCTTCGTGCGGGACGTGAAGGGGTTCACCCAGCGCAGCCCGTCCTCCCGGATCGTCCCGCGGTACCGCCCGAAGAGCTGGACGACCCGCGCCTCGCCCGGCGCGACCATGTTGAGCCCGCACATCGCGAGGACGGCGGCGATGGCCACCAGGATCCCGGCGATGATCAGCACCGCCTTGCCGCCGGCCCCGGCGACCGCAGTGGCGCTGACGATCAGGCCCGCGCCGACCAGGAGCCCGACGAGGCCCAGCAGCAGGGCGAGCCCGCCGCCGATGCTGTGCGCCGTGAACTCACGTACGCGTGGGGCGGGCATCTCGGGTACGTCGGCGGTGACGGATGTGGTGTCGGTAGGCATGGGTGATTCCCCCGTTTCGTTCGCATTCATCCATGAAGCCGCAGTGGCTTCGTCTAGCTTCGAACTAGCTAAGTGATATCACTTTACCCCGAGCGGGCAACCCTATGCATCCCTGAGCCGTCGGTTCCGGTGGGACAGGTGCTGATTGTCACGTCCGCAAAAGACCGGATCGACAGCTCTTTGTCACAACTTCCGGTGTTAGCTTTCTGAGCTGACCTGAGCGGCGAACCTGTGTGGCACTGGTGCACACAAGAGCGAAGCGGAGCGGAACGGACCCATGGGACGAGCGGAAGACAGACGAGCGCGTCAGCAAGGCGGGCGACGTGCCGCGCCCCGGCGCCCGTCCGGGACGCCGTCGGCCCCTGTGGGAGCCGAATCGGCCACCGTGGTGGGCCCGCCGGCCGCCCAGGGTGGCCGCGCCGCGGCCCGCCGGGCGGCCAGGAGTGCCGGCAAGGGCGGTGGCAAGGGCCGAATACGCCGGCTCTTCACCTGGAAGAAGATCCTCGGCACGTTCCTCGGTACGTGCCTGCTCGCGATCGCCGCGTTCATCGGCCTGTACCTGTACGTGGACGTCCCCACCGACAACGCAGCCGCCCAGGCCGCGCAGCGCCAGAGCAATGTCTACAAGTACAGCGACGGCAGCACCCTGGCCCGCGACGGCGACGTCAACCGCGAGATCGTGGACCTGGCCAAGGTGCCGAAGGAGGTCCAGCGCGCCTTCGTCGCGGCGGAGAACAAGTCCTTCTACAAGGACAACGGCATCGACCTCAAGGGCACGGCCCGCGGTCTGCTGAACACCGTGATGGGCAAGGGCGCGCAGGGTGGTTCGACGATCACCCAGCAGTACGTCAAGAACTACTACCTCAGCCAGGAACAGACGGTCAGCCGCAAGCTCAAGGAGATGGTCATCTCCCTGAAGGTCGACCGCCAGCTGTCCAAGGACGAGATCCTCGCCGGCTACATCAACACCAGCTACTACGGCCGCGGCGCCTACGGCATCCAGGCCGCCGCCCAGGCCTACTACCGCGTCGACGCCGAGAAGCTCAAGCCCGAACAGGGCGCGTACCTCGCCGCGTTGCTCCAGGCGCCGAGTCAGTACGACTGGGCGGTCGCGTCCGAAACCGGCAAGAAGCTGGTCACGGCCCGCTGGAACTACGTCCTGGACAACATGGTCGAGGAGGGCTGGCTCGACCGGTCCGAGCGCCAGGGCATGACGTTCCCGGAGCCGAAGGAACCCAAGCCCACAGCCGGCCTGGAGGGCCAGAAGGGCTATCTGATCGAGCTCGCCAACCAGCAGCTGATCAACCAGCTGATGAAGCAGGAGGGCATCACCCGCTCCCAGGCCGAGGCCGAGGTCGTCGACCAGGGCTGGACCATCACCCTGAACATCGACAAGAAGAAGCAGGCCGAGCTGGAGAAGGCCGCCAAGGCGCAGCTGACCAGCAAGCTGGACCCGAAGAAGCGCAAGGTCGACGGGAACGTCCAGGCCGGCGCGGTCTCCGTCGACCCCAAGACGGGGAAGGTCGTCGCCCTGTACGGCGGCGTCGACTACTTCAAGCACTACACCAGCAATGCGACCCGCACCGACTACCAGCCCGCCTCCACCTTCAAGCCGGTGATCCTGGCAGCCGCTCTCGAGGAGAGCGCCGAGACCCAGGACGGCAACCCGATCACCGCGGACACGGTCTACGACGGCACCAGCAAGCGGCCGGTCGTGGAGGACGGCAGCAAGGTCGGGTTCGCGCCCGAGAACGAGGACGACCGGGACTACGGCGACATCACCGTCCAGACGGCGATGAACAAGTCGGTCAACTCCGTCTTCGCGCAGATGGGCGTCGACGTCGGCATGAAGAACGTCATGGACGTGGCCGGCAAGCTCGGCATGGACACCACCAACGAGCAGGCCGTGCCCGCCCAGACCCTGGGCACCATGGGCGCGAGCCCGCTGCAGATGGCCGGGGTCTACGCCACCCTCGACAACCACGGCAAGAAGGTCACACCGAGCATCCTCAAGTCGGTCGAGCACAACAGCCGTGCCGTCGAGCTCCCGGACCCGATCGGCGAGCAGGTCATCAGCCCGCAGGCCGCCGACACGGTGACCTCGGTGCTGACGGGCGTGGTCGACGACGGTACGGCGCGCACGTCCGTGGCGAACAACCCCAAGCGCGACGGCCAGAAGGTCGCCGGCAAGACCGGTACGTCCGACGACAACAAGTCGGCCTGGTTCACCGGTTACACGCCCGACCTGGTCACCTCGGTGGGCCTGTTCGGCGAGGACGCCAAGACCCACGCCCAGACCAAGATGTACGGCGCGGGCGGCGAGCCGCGGGTCAACGGTGGTGGGTTCCCCGCGCAGGTCTGGTCGGCGTACATGTTCGGCGTCACGGACCCGGACGCCAGGTTCGACCTCGACACCGACCAGGGCGCGGCCGTCCAGCCGACCTGGACCCCGACTCCGACCGAGGAGCCGACGACCGAGGAGCCGACGACCGAGCCGACGACTCAGAAGCCGACGGACGAGCCGACGACGCAGGAGCCGACGCAGACGCCGACCACGGACGAGCCGACGGAGACGCCGACGACGGACGAGCCGACGGATGAGCCGACGGACGAGCCGACGGGCGACATCACCCTGGACCCGGTCAGACCCGACGACGACGAGTAGGAAGGCGCCCCGGAAGGGGCGCGGGGCTGTGTCTGACATGCGGCTCCGCCGCGCGGGCGCGATCAGCCACAACGCACCCGCGGTCGGCGAAGCGCGGTTCCCCGCCCACGGCGGTCAGCCGCGATTCAGCTCGAACCAGACAACCTTGCCGGTACTCAACCGTGTCGCCCCCCACCGCCGGGCCAGCCGGTTGACCAGGTAAAGCCCCCGGCCGCCCTCATCCGTGGCCCGAGCCTGCCGCAGCCGCGGCAACTGCGGCACGTCGTCCCCGACCTCGCAGCGCAGCACATCGGTCCGCAGCAGGCGCAACGTCACCGGTCGCGAGGCATACCGGACCGCGTTGGTCACGACCTCGCTGACCAGCAACTCGACCGAGTCGCTGAGTTCCTCCATACCCCAGCGGGCGAGGGCACGTCGGGCCAGGCGCCGGGCGCGTCCCGGGGCGGCGTCCTCCGGCTCCAGGAACCAGTACGCCACATCGCTCGGCGCGATCCCGTCGAAGCGGGCGGCGAGCAGCGCGATGTCGTCGTCGCGGTCGCCGGGGCCGAGCATGTCGAGCACCTCGTCGCACAGGGCTTCCAGCGGGGGCGGATGGTCGGGCCCGGTGAGCTGCGCGGTCGCGGCGAGCTTCTCGCGCAGCTGCTCTATGCCGGTCCACACGTCCCGCAGGCGGGACTCGACCAGGCCGTCGGTGTAGAGAAGCAGGGTCGCTCCGGCCGGTGCGTCCAGCTCCACGGCCTCGAAGTCGACACCGCCGACGCCGATCGGGGCGCCCGCCGGCACCCGCAGCACCTCCGCGCGGCCGCCCAGGTGCAGCAGAACGGGCGGCGGGTGGCCCGCGTTGGCGATGGTGATGCGGTGCGACACCGGGTCGTAGACGGCGTACAGGCAGGTCGCCATGCGGTCGGTGCCCAGGCGCTGGGCCTGTTCGTCGAGGTGGTGCAGGACCTCCTGCGGGGGCAGGTCGAGGCCGGCGAGGGTCTGGGCCGTCGTGCGCAGCTGGCCCATGATCGCGGCCGAGGTCATGGAGTGGCCCATGACGTCACCGACCACGAGGGCGACGCGGCTGCCGGGCAGCGGGATCGCGTCGTACCAGTCGCCGCCGACCCGGGCCGTCTCGGCCGCCGGGAGGTAGCGGGACGCCAGCCGTACGCCGGTCGGGCGGGGGAGCGTCTCGGGCAGCATGGTGCGCTGGAGCTCGTCGGCGATGTACGCCTCACGGCCGTACAGCACCGCCTTGTCGATGCCGAGCGCGCTGTGCGTGGCGAGCTGGGCGGCGACGAGGAGGTCGTCGGGCTCGAAGGCGAGGCGCTCCGGGCGGCGCAGGAACACCGCGGCGCCGATGACACGGCGCCGGCCGCGCAGTGGGGCGAGGATCGCGCGCTGACCGTCGGGGATGATCAACTCACCGTCGTCGCCGAGCAGTTCGGGCAGGGCGGCGCGGGCAGCGGGCGCGTCGGCGAAGACGGGACGTACGCCGCGCAGCACCTCGGCGAGCGCGCCGCCGGGCCGCACCTCGCACAGTTCGGCGGTGAGGGCGGACAGTTCCGACAGCTCGGACGGCTCCGGCTGCTGGGCCCCCGAGGGCAGGAAGCTGCCTTCGGTGTCCCGCTCCTCCGGGATCCGGTCGGTGCGGCGCAACCGCAGCACGACGGGCCCCGTGGGCCGCTCGTCGCCGACCGGGAGCGGGTCGCGCAGATAGACCAGGATCGCGTCGGAGAAGGTCGGCACGGTCGCCCGGCACAGCCCCATCACGATCTCGTCCAGGTCGATGCCGCGGGCGATCCGCCGGGTGGCGGCGCCCACGAAACGCAGCCGGTCCCCGTCCCGCCGCATCGGCGTGGGCCGACCGGGCACCACGCCCTGTCCGGTGCGCCGCTCGGCGGACGACTGCGACGGCTCGGCGCCGGGCTGCGGCGGAATGGCCTCCGGAACGGGCCGCGGCCGGTGCGTGTCGGGCTCGGCGGCGACGGAGGGCTGCGAGTGCTCGGGGCCGTTGCCGACGATGTCTGAGGGCTCCTTGCTCGGGCCGGACGGTGCGGTGGTGCCCGGCGTGGAGGGGGTCTCTCCGGTGCGCGCCTGCGCGGGTAAGGGGGTGCCTGCGCCGGCGCCGTCGCGAGGGGTGTGCGGCGGCGTGGAATGCGACGGCGTGGCGTGCGGCGTCGACTGTGTCGAGGTACGCGTGAGCGCCCCGCGGGACTCCGCGGGGTCGACGCCCGTCTCGGGGCGTTCGAAGGAGATCGGCTGCTCCGTCACGCCTTTCGAATCCATCCGTCCGGGGCTTCGCGCCGCACGTGCGGTTCGTCCCGCCGAAACTCCGATACCCGCAATACGTGCCCCAGGAACGGAATTCCCGCGTGGCCAGGGACGGTTCCTGTGCCGCCGGTGGGGCGTCTGCTCCCAGGACCGGCGTAGAAAGCCCCGCCGGCCCTGGCGGCGTTGCCCTGGTAACCCTCGCTCACGTCCTGCCGCCCCTCGGTGACGATCGGTCAAGCCCGGCGCGCACTCCGGTAGTTGCCGCCCAAGTGCGCCCTTGCGGAGGACGATCCTACGTTTGTTGCCCGGGGGCGCATCAAGGGTCTCATGAGGACATGTGCGCGGGCGTGCGATCCCAGTCCTCAGGCAAAGAAGGTACAGCCCAGGTGGGATCCGGGCGCCAGTGCTGCCAGTCGTCCGAGAACGGCGGGCCCCAGGCGCGGATCACCTCGACCGCGCCGCGCCCCGCCTCCCGCACCCGCGCGGCGAGCCGGTCGTCCACCAGCCCGTCCCGCTGGGCCTGCGCGAACTCGTCCTCGTCGCGCCAGTGCCAACTGCGGTCCGGGTGCACGGAGATGTCGAGGAAGTGGTCCTCGGAATCCACCCCGCCCGCCCAACGGGCCAGTGGCTCCTCAAGATTCACGTACCAGTTCTTGAACAGCCAGCCGGGCTCCCAGAACAACCACACCGACCACGGCTCACCGGGCCGCGCGAGCTTCAGCACCCCGGTCCCGAACCACCGGTCGCGCTGGACGGCACGCGGTTTGGTGTACCGGGTCTCCAGGGGTTCCAGGTGCACGGCCGTCCCGTCGGAGAGCACCGGCTTCACGCACTCCGTGCCCGGAGCCAGCCATACGGCGAGAATCTCGTCGTCGTCCCGTACGACGGTGACAGGGCGCGCGATGTGGAAGCGCCGGCCCGCGTTCTCCCGGTACCGCCACAGGATCTGCGTCCCGGGGGCCCAGAAGCGGGTCGACCCACCTGCTTCCACTTCCGTCGTCGTCACCGCTCCACCGTCTTCCATGGACAGATATTAGGTGCCACAGGCATACGACGCTGCGGTGTCCGTCACGGTTCACGCCCTCGTGCCAGACGGTTACGGCCGTGTCATCCGCAGGACATCGAGGGCCTCGTCCAGCTGCTCGACGGTGAGGTCACCGCGCTCCACATACCCGCTCTCCAGGACGACTTGGCGGATCGTCCTGCGCTCCGCGAGGGCCTTCTTGGCGACCTTGGCCGCCTCCTCGTACCCGATGTACTTGTTGAGCGGTGTCACGACGGAGGGCGACGACTCGGCGTACTCCAGGGCTCGTTCCCGGTGGGCGACGACGCCGTCGACGGTGCGGTCGGCCAGCAGCCGGGACGCGTTGGCCAGCAACCGGATGGATTCCAGGACGTTCTTCGCGATGACCGGAAGCATCACGTTCAGCTCGAAATTGCCCGCGGCGCCGGCGGTGGCCACGGTGGCGTCGTTGCCGACGACCTGCGCGGCGACCATGAGGACGGCCTCCGGAATGACCGGGTTGACCTTGCCCGGCATGATCGAGGACCCGGGCTGGAGGTCGGGGAGGGAGATCTCCGCGAGCCCGGTACGCGGCCCGGACGACATCCACCGCAGGTCGTTCGCGATCTTCGTCAGCCCCACCGCGATGGTCCTGAGCTGCCCGCTGGTCTCGACGATCCCGTCCCGGGCGCCCTGCGCCTCGAAGTGGTCCCGGGCCTCGGTGAGCGGCAGCCCGGTGACGCGGGCCACCTCCTCGATGACGGCGGCGGAGAAACCGGGGGGCGTGTTGATGCCGGTGCCCACGGCCGTGCCGCCGAGGGGGAGTTCGGCGAGCCGGGGGAGGGAGGCCTGCAGCCGCTCCACGCCGTACCGCACCTGGGCGGCGTAACCGCCGAACTCCTGCCCCAGCGTCACGGGCGTGGCGTCCATGAGATGGGTCCGCCCCGACTTCACGACATCCGCGAACTCCTCGGCCTTGCGCTCGAGTGACCCGGCGAGGTGCTCCAGCGCCGGGATCAGGTCGCGGGTGACGGCGGCGGTGGCGGCGATGTGGATGGAGGACGGGAAGACGTCGTTGGAGGACTGCGAGGCGTTGACGTGGTCGTTGGGGTGGACGTCCCGCCCGAGCCGCTCGGTCGCGAGGGTGGCGACGACCTCGTTGGTGTTCATGTTGGACGAGGTGCCGGACCCGGTCTGGAAGACATCGACCGGGAAGTGCTCGTCCCACCGCCCCTCGGCGACTTCCGTGGCCGCGTCCTGGATGGCCTCGGCGATGTCCTTGTCGAGCACGCCCAGTTCGGCGTTCACCTTCGCGGCGGCGCCCTTGATCCTGGCCAGGGCCTCGATATGGGCCCGTTCGATGCGCTGCCCGGAGACGGGGAAGTTCTCGACGGCACGCTGGGTCTGGGCACGCCACTTGGCGTCGGCGGGCACACGGACCTCGCCCATGGAGTCGTGCTCGATGCGGTAGTCGCTCATACCTGAGTAAGCGTGCTGGGCGGCGGGGTTGTTCCTGTGCTTGGCCCATCCGGGTTCCACCGAAGGGTTTCGCCCCCGCCGCCCCTACCCGTCCCGTACCTGGGGGCTGCCGCCCCCAGACCCCCGCTTCGGCCCTGAACGGGCCTCGTCCTCAAACGCCGGACGGGCTGGATTTCCTGGACCGGCGCTGGAAATTCAGCCCCTCCGGCGATTGAGGAGCGGGGGTCCAGGGGGCGGAGCCCCCTGGAGGACGGGAAGGGTAGGGGCGGCGGGGGCGAAGACCGATTGTGTGCCGCAGCCGCAGGGACTACGCCAGCCCAGGCCCCCGCACCGGAATCGACGTGAACGTCGGCGCGGGCGCCGGGTCCTGGAAGAAGTCGTTGCCCTTGTCGTCGACGACGATGAACGCCGGGAAGTCCTCGACCTCGATCTTCCAGACGGCCTCCATGCCGAGCTCCTCGTACTCGACGACCTCGACCTTCTTGATGCAGTCCTGGGCGAGCCGGGCGGCGGGGCCGCCGATGGAACCGAGGTAGAAGCCGCCGTGCGTGCCGCACGCGTCCGTGACCTGCTTGCTCCGGTTGCCCTTCGCGAGCATCACCTTGGAGCCGCCGGCCGCCTGGAACTGCTCGACGTAGGAGTCCATGCGCCCGGCGGTCGTGGGACCGAAGGAACCCGACGCGTAGCCCTCCGGCGTCTTGGCCGGGCCGGCGTAGTACACCGGGTGGTCCTTGAGGTACTGCGGCATCTCCTCACCCGCGTCCAGCCGCTCCTTGATCTTGGCGTGCGCGATGTCGCGGGCCACGACCAGCGGACCGGTGAGCGAGAGCCGGGTCTTGACCGGGTACTTGGTCAGCTCGGCGAGGATCTCGTCCATCGGCTGGTTCAGGTCGATCTTCACCACGTCCGAGGACTCGTCGAGGTGCTCGTCCGTGGTCTCCGGCAGGAACCGCGCCGGGTCGGTCTCCAGCTGCTCCAGGAAGACGCCCTCGGCGGTGATCTTCGCGACGGCCTGCCGGTCGGCCGAGCAGGACACGGCGATGGCGACGGGGCACGAGGCACCGTGCCGGGGCAGCCGCACCACCCGCACGTCATGGCAGAAGTACTTGCCGCCGAACTGCGCGCCGATCCCGATCTTCTGCGTCAGCTCGAAGACCTTCTCCTCCAGCTCCTTGTCCCGGAACCCGTGCCCGAGCGGCGAGCCCTCGGCCGGAATCTCGTCCAGGTAGTGCGCGGAGGCGTACTTGGCGGTCTTCAGCGCGTACTCGGCGGACGTGCCGCCGACGACGATCGCCAGGTGGTACGGCGGGCAGGCGGCCGTACCGAGCGAGCGGATCTTCTCCTCCAGGAACTTCATCATGGAGGCCTCGTTCAGGACGGCCTTCGTCTCCTGGTAGAGGAAGGACTTGTTGGCGGAGCCGCCGCCCTTCGCCATGAAGAGGAACTTGTAGGCGCCGCCGTCGGTGGCGTAAAGCTCGATCTGCGCGGGCAGGTTCGACCCGGTGTTCTTCTCCTCCCACATGGTGAGCGGAGCCATCTGCGAGTACCGCAGGTTGAGGTTCAGGTACGCGTCGTAGATGCCCCGGCTGAGGGCCTCCTCGTCGGCGCCCTCGGTGAGCACGTTCTGTCCGCGTTTGCCCATCACGATCGCCGTGCCGGTGTCCTGGCACATGGGCAGCACGCCGGCGGCCGCGATGTTGGCGTTCTTCAGCAGGTCCAGCGCCACGAACTTGTCGTTGCTCGACGCCTCGGGGTCGTCGATGATGCGCCGCAGCTGCGCGAGGTGCGCGGGCCGCAGATAGTGCTGGATGTCGTGGATGGCCTCCTCGGCCAGCTTGCGCAGCGCCCCGGGCTCCACCTTGAGGAACGTCCGCCCGTCGGCCTCGAAGGTGGAGACACCCTCGGAGGTCACCAGCCGGTAGGGGGTGGTGTCCTCTCCCATGGGGAGCAGATCGGTGTACGCGAACTCAGGCATCTCGCCCATTCCTCACTCGACAGACAGCGGCTGGCCTCCATTGGCAGCGTCCACCAGCGTAGAACCTGCCTTCGGCAGCGAGCTTGTGAGGTAAGGCTCAGTTCGATGTCCGGTGATCGGCCCGAACGGGGTCTATCGCGATCTATCGTGTTTGGGTACGCTGCTGCCGTGGACCTTCAGAAGCAGACCGCACCCGCTGCCGCGACCGAGCTCCGTGCCTCCGACGCGGACCGCGACCGGATCGCCGACATCCTGCGCGACGCCCTGGCCGAGGGCCGCCTCACCGCCGACGAGCACGCCGAGCGCGTGGAGGGCGTGCTGGCCGCCAAGACGGTCGGCGAACTGGACGTCTTCATACGGGACCTGCCCGCCGCCCATCAGCGCCGCGGACCCCATGTGCCCGCCCCTGGCCGCCCCGCCCCGGGCGCGATCCCGGCCGAGCCCGACGACAACGTGGTCGCGGTGTTCAGCAGCGCCGTCCGCAAGGGCCGCTGGCGCCCGGGCCGCCGTATCCACGCCTACGCGATCTTCGGCAGCGTGGAGATAGACCTCAGCGAGGCGCTCTTCGAGTACCAGCAGGTGATGATCCGGGCGATCTCGGTCTTCGGCAACGTCGAGGTCCGCGTCCCTGAGAATGTCTCGCTGCGCGGCACCGGCGGCGGCGTCCTCGGCAACTTCGAGGTGGACCACCTCGACGCGGAGGACCCGCATGCCCCGGTCGTCCATGTCGACGGCTGGGCCGTGCTCGGCAACATCGAGGGCAGGCCGAAGCGGGGCAAGCTCGTCGCGGACATACTCGACCGCGTCCAGCGCAAGGTCGACAAGGGTTTGCGCAAGCATCTGGATCGTTGACGGTTGTGAAGCGGACCGGCTCCTTCCTGGCTGTGCGGCCCTTCCGGGTGCCGCACAGCGGCGCGCAGGACCCCCCGAAATCCAGCGGTTCGGAACTGACTGCATAGGCGCGCGTACAGCGGGTAGACCTTGCTGCATCGTCTCTCGCTCGCGAAGCCGTCGTCAGGAGTAGACCGTGCTGCAACCGCCGCATTCGTCCCTGCAGGTAGCTGCCGTTCCGGCCCAGCGGGTGCCAGCGCGAGACAGGGATCAAGACGCCCCATGGCATACGGAGGCCGTGTGCCGGCGTGACGAGGCCGGCCTCTTCTTCGCCCCCTCCAAGGAGCCCACCGCGGCCCGCCTCTCCCGTGAAGAGGCCGCCAAGCGGGTCTGTGCGCGCTGCCCGGTCATGGTGGAGTGCCGCGAACACGCCCTGCTCCAGCCCGAGCCGTACGGCGTCTGGGGCGGCCTGACGGCAGCCGAACGCCGAGTGGTCCTGGCGAGGCGCCGCCGCCGCGAAATGGACCTGAAGAAGACGGCGAGGACGACCGATCGCATAGCGCAGGCGGGCTGACAAGCAGCAAGAGAAGGGCGCCCCCTCCGCACCGGGGGCGCCCTTCTGACTTGGGGGAGCAGATCAACCCAAGGGGCGCGGGGAACTGCGCGACGAGCCGTGAACAGCCCGCAGTCGCCGACAATCCGCAGGTGCCGAGCTCTTGGGTGCTACCGACTACTTCGCGCGGTCGAAGTCGATCGCGCTGTAAGCCCGCAGCTTGCTGAGCCGGTGCTCGGAATCGATCCGCCGCACCGTCCCCGACTTCGACCGCATGACGATCGAGTCCGTCGTCGCGTTCTGCGACCGGTAGCGCACACCCCGCAGCAGCTCACCGTCGGTGATCCCGGTGGCGACGAAGAACACGTTGTCCCCGGCGACCAGGTCGTCGGTCATCAGGACCCGGTCCAGGTCGTGCCCGGCGTCGATCGCCCGCTGCCGCTCCTCGTCGTCCTTCGGCCACAGCTTGCCCTGGATGGTCCCGCCCAGACACTTCACCGCACAGGCCGAGATGATCCCCTCGGGCGTACCGCCGATACCGAGCAGCATGTCGACGCCGGTGCCCTCACGAAGGGCGTAGATCGACCCCGCGACATCGCCGTCGGAGATCAGCTTGATGCGCGCACCGGCATCCCGGATCTCCTTGATGATGCCCTCGTGCCGGGGCCGGTCGAGGATGACGACGGTGACGTCCTCGGGCGTGGACCGCTTGGCCTTGGCGACCCGGCGGATGTTCACGGACACGGGGGCGTCGATGTCCACGAAGTCGGCGGCCTCGGGGCCGGTGACCAGCTTGTCCATGTAGAAGACGGCGGACGGGTCGAACATGGACCCCCGGTCCGCCGCGGCGAGCACGGAGATCGCGTTGGGCATGCCCTTCGCGGTCAGCGTGGTCCCGTCGATCGGGTCGACGGCGATGTCGACCTCGGCCCCGGTTCCGTCGCCGACCCGCTCCCCGTTGAAGAGCATCGGCGCCTCGTCCTTCTCACCCTCGCCGATGACGACGACGCCGTTCATCGACACGGTGTGGACGAGGGTCCGCATGGCGCGCACCGCGGCGCCGTCGGCGCCGTTCTTGTCGCCCCGCCCGACCCAACGGCCCGCGGCCATCGCCGCTGCCTCGGTCACACGGACCAGTTCCAGGGCGAGGTTGCGGTCGGGGGCTTCGCTGGGTACTTCGAGCTCGGACGGCAGATGATGATGATTCTCGGTCATCGAGGCGCACCTTTCTGATACGACGACGGCCGGATGAGGGTGACCGCCCTGACTCTATCCTCGGGCGCGCAGAATGAGCAGGGGGCCCCACGGATGAGCAGCCGGGGCACCTGCGACGATAGGGGCGTGGCAGGTTCGAACGGCAAGCAGAAGTCGGTCCGCAACATGGTCCTCTCGCTCGGAGTGACCGTGCTCGCGGCGGGAGTCATCTATCTCTTCGTCCCCCATGACGACGGCGAGCCCGACCTCCCGCGGGTGGACTACCGCGTCGAGCTGCTCACCGCCCGCCGAGCGGCGTCGTACCCGGTGGTCGCGCCCCAGGGTCTGCCCGACACCTGGAAGGCGACGTCCGTGCGCTTCAAGGGCGACGACTTCGACGCCTGGCATCTCGGCTTCCACCTCTCCGGTGGGCAGTACGTACAGGTCGAGCAGTCGACCGAGAAGCCGGCGACGTTCCTGGAGGAGGCCACCCAGGGCGGGCAGGCGACGAAGGACACCGAGGAGATCGGCGACCGGACGTGGACGCGGTACACGGGCGGCCGGTACGAGGCGCTGGTGCACCAGGACGAGGGCGCGACGACCGTGGTGGCGGGCACGGGCTCGTTCGAGCAGCTGACGCAGATGGCGAAGGCCCTGAAGGCGGAGTGACCGCACAGCCGCCGTGACCGCGCAGCCGCGGTGACCACCTGGGCATGACGAAGGCCCCCGGCGTCGCGGCCGGGGGCCTTCGTCATGCGCGCTTGGTTCAAGCGGCGGCCGGTCGGGGTCAGACCGTCGTGATGACCTGGTCGTACTCCAGGCGCGGCGAGCGCGGGTACCAGGCGTCGGGGCCCGGCTTGCCGATGTTCACGACCATCAGCGGGGTGTGGTCGTCGTCCAGGAACTCCTTGCGGACGCCCTCGAAGTCGAAGCCGGTCATCGGGCCGGCGGCCAGACCGGCGGCGCGGACGCCGACGATGAAGTACGCGGCCTGCAGGGCGGCGTTCAGTCCGGCGGCGTTCTCGCGGGCCGGGCGCTCGCTGAAGAAGACGTCCTTGGCCTGCGGGAACGCCGGGAAGAGAGCCGGCAGCTCCTCGTGGAACTCGTTGTCCGCGGACAGGATCGCGACCAGCGGGGCGGCGGCGGTCTTGGGCTGGTTGCCCTCGGCCATGTGCTGCACCAGACGCTCACGGGCCTCGGCGGAGCGGACCAGGGTGATGCGCAGCGGGGTCTGGTTGAAGGCGGTGGGGCCGTACTTGACCAGGTCGTAGATGGCCTGGACCTGCTCCTCGGTCACCGGCTCGTCGGTGAAGGTGTTCGCGGTGCGGGCCTCGCGGAACAGCAGGTCCTGGGCGGCGGGGTCAAGAACGAGAGACATGCGTGAACCTTCTCGGGTAGTGCGGGCGTCGTACGCTAAACGGACCGGGGACCGGTTACGCGACCGACAGTACGCGAGATAAGTTCAAGCTTCAACAAATGGCGGGGCCTGGTGATCCGCTTCACAGCCCCGCTCATGCGTTATCGGTCGTCCGAGCCGCCCGCCCCGTCGCCGCTGCTCTCCTGCTCGGCCTCGGCCTCCTCGGCGAGGGCCGCGTCCAGCCGGGCCCGCGCCCCGTCCAGCCAGCGCCGGCACACCTTGGCCAGCTCCTCGCCGCGCTCCCAGAGCGCGAGGGACTCCTCCAGCGTCGTACCGCCCGCCTCCAGCCGCCGTACGACCTCGATCAGCTCGTCCCGGGCCTGCTCGTACCCGAGTGCTTCTTCCACCTTGCTGGTCATTCGCCCACCCTATGCATCGGTCCGTGCGTCGCTTCGTGCGTCGCTTCCTGCGTCGACCCGTACGGAGAACTCGCCCTCGGCGACCCGCGCACGCAGCACCTCGTCCGCCGTCACCTCGTCCGGGTCCCGGACCACATGCCCGTCGGCCTTCTGCAGCACCGCATACCCGCGCTTCAGGGTCGCGGCGGGCGAGAGGGCCACCACGCGCGCGTGCGTGTGCGTCAGCTCGGAGGCGGCGCGGTCGAGGAGGTGGCCGAGGCAGCGGCGGCTCCGGTCGAGGAGCGAGGCGACGTGATCGGCGCGCTCGTCGATCATCCGGTGCGGATCCTCTATCGAGGGCCGCGCGAGCGCATGCGCGAGCCCCCGCTCCTCGCGCTCCACGAGCCCCTCGACACAGCGCCGGGCCCGGTCGCGCAGCATCCGCACCCGCTCGTACTCCTCACCCACGTCCGGTACGACCTTCTTGGCCGCATCGGTGGGGGTGGAGGCGCGCAGGTCGGCGACGTAGTCCAGGAGGGGGTTGTCGGGCTCGTGCCCGATGGCGGAGACGACCGGCGTCCGGCACGAGGCGACCGCCCGCACCAGTTGCTCGTCGGAGAAGGGCAGCAGGTCCTCGACGCTGCCACCGCCCCGGGCGACGACGATCACATCCACGTCGTCGATCGCGTCTAGATCCTTGACCGCCTGCACGACCTGCGGCACGGCGTGCACGCCCTGCACGGGGACGTTGCGCACCTCGAAGCGGACCGCGGGCCAGCGGTGGCGGGCGTTCTCCAGCACGTCCCGCTCGGCCGCGGAGGCCCGGCCGCAGACCAGGCCGATCAGCTGGGGGAGGAAGGGCAGCGGCTTCTTGCGCTCCGGCGCGAAGAGGCCCTCCGCGGCGAGGGACTTCTTCAGCATCTCCAACCGGGCGAGGAGCTCGCCGACGCCCACGGGCTTTATCTCCGTGGCGCGCAGGGAGAGCTGGCCACGCGGGGTGTACCACTCCGGCTTGGCGAGTACGACGACGCGGGCGCCCTCGCTCACCACGTCGGCGACGGAGTCGAACACCTGCCGGTACGCCGTCACGCTCACGGAGATGTCGTACGACGGGTCCCGCAACGTCAGGAACACGACGCCGGCGCCGGGGCGACGCGACAGCTGGGTGATCTGGCCCTCGACCCAGATCGCCCCGAGCCGGTCGATCCAGCCCCCGATGAGCCGGGACACCTCGCCGACGGGCAGGGGGGACTCGGGGGTTGTGTTCACAGCCATGCGCCGAGCGTAACGGGGAGGGCTGACAACGCGGCCCAGCCGGTGAATCCAGCGCCTGCGGCGTTTGAGGAGCGGGGGTCCAGGGGGCCTCGCCCCCCGGCGGGGTCGAAGGGGCGGAGCCCCGTCAAGGACGGGACGGGTAGGGGCGGCGGGAGCGAAGAACCAGCACCGCAATCCCCACCCCCAGCCAAACGGCCCCCACCACCTGCGCAACTCCCGCCGCCTCCACGATCACCGCGACCGTGATCGCCGCCCCCACCACCGGCACCACCCCATGCCGCCACCAGCTCACCGACCCCTCGCTCCCACCCCGGCCCCCGCGCCGCACCACGAACCACCCCACGACGCTCGCGTGCAGCAACGTGAACGCCGTCAGCGCCCCGACGTTGACCACCGACGCCAAGTGATCCAACCCGTCGTCCCGCCGGGCCGCCCACACGGCAGCGACCAGCGTGACGACGCCCGCGCACAGCAGAGCGACCCGCGGGACCCCGGAGTCCGTCCTGGACAGCACCCGCGGCAGCCCCCGCGCCCGCCCCATCGCGAACAGCAACCGCCCCGCCGCAGCCTGCCCTGCCAGCGCGGCGAACGCCGCGCCGATCGCCTTGCTCACGGCCACCAGATCGTGCAGCCACGTCCCCACCGACGCGTCCACGGCGTCGTAGAACGCGGCCCCCTGCCTCTCCGGCTCGGCCGCCAGCCGGGCGGACGACACCGGTTCCAGCAGTGCCACCAGATACGTCTGCGCGATGAACAGCACGCCGGCCAGCGCGAGGCAGAGGAGCACCGCCCTGGCCACCTTCTGCGACCCCCCGGTCACCTCCTCCGCGAAGGAGACGATCGCGTCGAAGCCCAGATACGACAGCACCGCGATCGACACCGCCCCGATCACCGCCGCCACCTCGAACGAACCCTGGGTGCCGTCCCCCGACAGCGGCGACAGCCACCCCCGCTCCGCCCCGTCCCGCGCGAGCACGACCACCGCGGCCGCCACGAACACCAGCAGGACCACGATCTCCATGGCGAGCACCAGGAAGCCGACCCGGGCCGCCACCCGCACACCCCACAGGTTCAGCAGGGTCGTGATCACCACGGCCAGCGCGGTCCACACCCACCGCGACACATCCGGCACCAGCGCGTTCATCGCGATACCGGAGAAGAGGTAGGCGACGGCGGGGATCAGGAGGTAGTCCAGCATCGCCATCCAGCCGGCGACGAACCCGGCCCGCTCACCGAGCCCCACGCGCGCGTACGCGAACACCGACCCCGCCTGGGGGACCACCCGCACCATCTGCGCGTAGCTGAAGGCGGTGAACGCCATGGCGACCGTCGCGACGACGTACACCAGCGCGACCGCCCCGTGCGATCGCGCGTCCAGCGTGCCGAACACGCCGACGGGAGCCATCGGCGCGATGAACAGCAGCCCGTAGACGACCAGGTCACGGAAGCCCAGACTCCTGCGCAGCTCGTGTCCTTCGTCGGACGTACGTTCCGCCGTTCCGGTCCCGGACATCACGCCTCCGCCACTGCCTCGTCCGTCGCTCCGTTTCCCACCCCTCACAGCCAACGGTCAGTCTCCCCACCAAGCCGTCACCCACGCGATCTTCGACCCGCCGAAGGCACCCTTACGATGGGACGCATGACTGCTTCGCCTGGCCGCCGTGTCCTGCTCGCCGCCCCCCGTGGCTACTGCGCGGGCGTGGACCGCGCCGTGATCGCTGTCGAGAAAGCCCTGGAGCAGTACGGCGCTCCGGTGTACGTCCGGCACGAGATCGTCCACAACAAGTACGTCGTGCAGACCCTGGAGAAGAAGGGCGCCATCTTCGTCGAGCGAACGGAGGAGGTGCCGCCGGGGAACATCGTGATGTTCTCCGCGCACGGCGTCGCCCCCGTCGTCCACGAAGAGGCCAAGCGCGGCCAACTCGCCACCATCGACGCCACCTGCCCCCTGGTCACCAAGGTCCACAAGGAAGCCGTCCGCTTCGCGAACGAGGACTACGACATCCTCCTGATCGGACACGAGGGCCACGAAGAGGTCATCGGAACGTCCGGCGAGGCCCCCGACCACATCCAGCTCGTCGACGGCCCGGACGATGTCGCCAAGGTCGAGGTCCGCGACCCGTCGAAGATCGTGTGGCTGTCCCAGACCACCCTCTCCGTCGACGAGACCATGGAGACCGTCGACGCGCTGAAGGAGAAGTTCCCGCAGCTCATCTCCCCGCCCAGTGACGACATCTGCTACGCCACGCAGAACCGCCAGCTCGCGGTGAAGCAGATGGGGGCCGAGGCCGAGCTGGTCATCGTGGTCGGCTCCCGCAACTCCTCCAACTCCAAGCGGCTGGTCGAGGTCGCCAAGCTGGCCGGCTCGCGCGAGGCCTACCTCGTGGACTTCGCCGACGAGATCGACGAGGCCTGGCTGGAGGGTGTCACCACGGTGGGCGTCACCTCCGGCGCCTCCGTCCCCGAGGTACTGGTCGAGGAGGTCCTGGAGTGGCTGGCCCAGCGTGGCTACGGCGACGTCGAGCTGGTCAAGGCGGCCGAGGAGTCGATCACCTTCTCGCTGCCGAAGGAACTGCGCCGCGACCTGCGCGAGGAGGCGGCGGCGCTGATCGCCGAGCGCACGGGGCCCGGTCGTTCCGGCGACTCCGGGGAGTGACTGTCAGTCCTTCGTCGTAACGTAGGGCCATGCAGATCTTCGGCTTGGACATCGGCGGATCCGGGATCAAGGGTGCCCCGGTGGACCTGGACAGGGGCGACCTGGCGGAGGAGCGCTTCAAGGTGCTCACTCCGCACCCGGCCACGCCGGACGGGGTGGCGGACGGCGTGAAGCAGGTCGTCGAGCACTACGGCTGGACAGGGCCGGTCGGCCTGACCTTCCCCGGCGTGGTCACCGGCGGCTCCACGATCCGTACGGCGGCGAACGTCGACAAGAGCTGGATCGACACGGACGCGCGCGCGTTGTTCAGCGGCCGCCTCGGCGGCCACTCGGTGACGGTGGTCAATGACGCGGACGCGGCAGGCGTTGCCGAGATGCGCTTCGGCGCGGGCCGCGACCGCCGGGGCACCGTGATTCTCCTCACCTTCGGCACGGGCATCGGCAGCGCGCTGTTCACCGACGGCGCCCTCGTCCCCAACACCGAGCTGGGCCACCTCGAACTTCACGGCCACGACGCCGAGAAGCGCGCCTCCAGCAAGGTCAAGGAGGACGAGGACCTGTCCTGGGAGCACTGGGCCCACCGCGTCCAGAAGTACCTCGCCCATGTCGAAATGCTGTTCTCTCCGGAACTGTTCATCATCGGCGGCGGCGTGAGCAGGAAGGCCCACAAGTTCCTGCCTCACATCGAGGGCATCAAGGCGGAGATCGTCCCGGCGCAGCTGCAGAACAACGCGGGGATCGTGGGCGCGGCGATGCACGCGGCGGAGCAGGACCGCTAGCCGGCCCTGCGACCGTGGGGGCCGACGGTCACGGCTGCCGGCGCCGGGCCATCTCCCGGAGCGCCACCAGACGCACTCTCCGTACGATCACGATGAGACCGGCGATCAGGGTGCCCCCGTACAGCCACCCGGCCTGCGTGGCGAGGCCGGTGAAGAGCCCCATCAGGTGCCCGCCGATCCCCTCGCCGTGGTCGGACAGCGGAAGCAGCCCCACGGCGAACGCGATCGGCAGGACCACCGGCGCTGTCATCAGGTCGCCCCTGCGCACCCAGACGGCCGTCAGCACACACACGGGCACGAACAGCACGCCGTACAGCGTGAGCGACGCCCCGAACAGCAGCGAGTCCAGGTACCCGAGCACGACCATCACGGCACCGCAGAACAGACCGCTGCCCAGCCCGGTGAGCCGGGGGTTGGGAAAACGGCGCAGAGCCTGCGGCGCCGGTGGCGTCCCCGGGCGCCGTACCGCCGCTGCCACCGGAGGCGAACTCGGGCGGCGCTGGGAGACGGGCCGGGTGGCGCGCGGGGGCGAGGCGGGTTGAGCGGGCCGGGAGGGCCGGCCGACTCGGGCAGCCGCGGCGGACCGCGCGGCATCTCCGGTCCGTGGGTCTTCTACGGCCCCTGCGGACCGGGCAGACCGGCCGCGAGCGGGCCAGGCGGACCGGCCGCGGGCGGGCCAGGCGGACCGAGCCGCACCACTCACACCGCGGGCAGATCCGCCCTCGCCCCGCCTCATGCCGCCCTCACCCCGCACCACTCGGTCTTCACCCCGCGCCAGTCCACTTGCATCGTCTTCACTTCGCCGCTGCCCCGTACCGTCTCGCCCGCGCCCCGAGCTGGATTGTTCGCGCCGCGCTCCTCGCCGTCCGTGCCCCGCGTCAGTCCGCTGGTGCCGGTCTTCACCGCGCCGCCGCCCCGCACGTCTTCGTCCGCGCCCCGCACCTCTTGGTCGCCGCCCCGCACCTCCTCGTCGCCGCCCGGCACGTCTTCGTCCGCGCCCCGCACCGCGCCGTTCGCGGCGCGCTCCAAGCTGTCCTCTCCCGGCACTGCTCCGCTCACACCTCGCGCCAGGACGTATGCCCCTCGCACCATGCGGTTCGCGCCCCGTACCGGTCCGTCCGCGCTCCGCATCGGCCCGTCTCGTCCCCGCACCGCACCGCCCTCACCCCTTCCCGGCCCGCCCTCACCCCGTCCAGGCCCGCCCCCACCCCGTCCCGGCCTGCACCCGCATCCCCGCGGTTCGTCCCCTCCCCGCACTGTCTCGGCCCGGCCCCGTATGGCGCGGCCGCCATTCGGCCCCGCGGCACCTCCACCTCCGGCCGCCCGCTGCGCCGGCGGTGGTGGCGTACCGCGTGGCGATCCGTGCCCGGCAGGTCGCGCCCCGTATTGCTCCACTGGTCCAACCTAGGTCGGTTTATGTGGCGAATCGGGGATCGGACACGCCCGCGGGCGGACCTTGGCCAGGTGTTCGACAGGGCGCCGGGGCCCGGGCCGGTACGCCGTAGACTGGTGGATCGGCCCGTGCATCTGCATCGAAGATCCAAGAAGGACCGGGCCCCAGCCCAGCCCCTGAAGTCCTCTCACGTACGGGAAGTCGCAACGTGTCGCTCACGATCGGAATCGTCGGTCTGCCGAATGTCGGCAAGTCGACCCTGTTCAACGCCCTGACCAAGAACGACGTGCTGGCGGCCAACTACCCGTTCGCCACGATCGAGCCCAACGTCGGCGTGGTCGGCGTCCCGGACCCTCGTCTCACCAAGCTGGCCGAGATCTTCTCCTCCCAGCGCGTCCTGCCGGCCACCGTCGACTTCGTCGACATCGCGGGCATCGTGCGCGGCGCGTCCGAGGGCGAGGGCCTGGGCAACAAGTTCCTCGCGAACATCCGTGAGTCCGACGCGATCTGCCAGGTCATCCGCGCCTTCAAGGACGAGAACGTCGTACACGTCGACGGCAAGGTCTCGCCCAAGGACGACATCGAGACGATCAACACCGAGCTGATCCTCGCCGACCTGCAGACCATCGAGAAGGTCCTGCCCCGGCTCCAGAAGGAGTCGCGGATCAAGAAGGACATCGCGCCGAAGGTGAAGGCCGTCGAGGAGGCCCAGGAGATCCTGGAGAAGGGCGACACGCTCTTCGCGCACGGCATCGTCCAGGGCACCGAGCGCAACGAGCTCCTGCACGACCTGCACCTGCTCACCACGAAGCCCTTCCTCTACGTCTTCAACGTCGACGAGGACGAGCTGACCGACGAGGACTTCAAGAACGAGCAGCGCGCCCTCGTCGCCCCCGCCGAGGCGATCTTCCTCAACGCCAAGCTGGAGGCGGACCTCGCCGAGCTCGACGAGGACGAGGCCCTCGAACTCCTCCAGTCCGTCGGCCAGGACGAGCCCGGCCTCGCCACCCTCGCCCACGTCGGCTTCAACACCCTCGGCCTGCAGACCTACCTGACGGCCGGCCCCAAGGAATCCCGCGCCTGGACCATCAAGAGGGGCGCCACTGCCCCCGAGGCCGCCGGCGTCATCCACACCGACTTCCAGAAGGGCTTCATCAAGGCCGAGGTCATCTCCTTCGCCGACCTGGTGGAGACCGGCTCGGTCGCCGAGGCCCGCGCCAAGGGCAAGGCGCGCATGGAGGGCAAGGACTACGTGATGCAGGACGGGGACGTCGTGGAGTTCCGCTTCAACGTATAGCGGGTGACTTACCACCACGTCGCTGATCTGGCAAACATGCAGGTCAGAGAGGGTCCGGCTCTTCGGGGTCGGGCCCTTTGTTTTTCCCGTGCTGGGATGGTGCTGGGATAGCTGACCCTTCGTCACCTGTCGTCATCCCTGGTCATCCGTACCGTGCTGGGATCGTGCTGGGAGGGGATGGGAAGCCCGTGCTGGTTTTTGGGCAGTGATCTGCTCGGTGCGCGGGGTGGGCGGGGAGAGGTTTCATCCACACGTCTTCTTTACGACCCTGGGATGCCACGAGAATTCGGGCGTAGCACTTTTCCTACTCGTTTGACACACTCGGGGTATGGGTGAGACGACGTACAGCATCGGGGAAGGCCCAGCGACCCGGGTGAGCCTGTCGCTGCCGGAGGGGACCGCGGAGGCGATCCGGGCGCGGGTGGGCAAGCGGGAGTTCTCCGCGTTCATCACCGAGGCGGTCGAGCGTGAGCTGCGCGGGCAGGTCCTGGACGAGTACCTGGCTGACTACGAGAGCCGCAAGGGGCCCGTCTCCGAACCGGCTCGGCAGCGGGCGCGGCAGGTCTTCGACGAGGTGTTCGCCGAGGAGGCGGAGTGGCCCGCCGCAGGCTGAGTCACGAGGGGACGCTGGTCCTCGACAGCGAGGGGCTCTCGAAGCTGCTCGCCGACGACGAGCAGGTGGTGGCTCTGATCGCCGAGGCACGCTCGCGCGGCATGGAGGTCGTGATCAGTGCGCTCACCATCATCGAAGCGGTCCATGCCCGTACGAACAAGTCCCGCCTGAATTGGGCGCTTTCCGGGCTGCGGGTCGTCCCGGTGGGTGACGAGGAGGCGAGGGCGGCCTCGAAGTTGCTGATGAATGCCGGGTTGCACGGGCACAAGTACGCGATCGATGCGGCGGTCGCCGAGGCGGCGCTGCGGCAGCACCGTCCCGTGGTCATGCTGACTTCCGATATCGACGACATGGCCAAGCTGTGCGGTGAGCGGGTCCGGCTCGTGGCGGTGTGATTTCCACTAGTCGGCTTTCTGCCTTTCGACGGTTGGTCAGTGAGTGGCGGTGGAGCTCCAAGTATTCGGTGCTGCTGATGTAGCACCCTTTGGGCTGGCTATTCGTACGGCTGAATCGTCGGCACCTGCTTGCAGGAGACGGTAGCGGGGCGGTGTATGCGCGTCGGCCGACAGTGAAGGCACCTGGGGGTGCGGTTGTTCTGCGTCTTCCGGGGAAGCGCTCCTCCGCGGCGAGGTTTCCTTCCGGCCGCAGCCCTGGCAGCCGTGCGATCGCTGTGGTGGGCGAGATCAGGGGGAGAGTGTGCTCGGTGCCGTGTCCGCTGACGCCTACGGCTGCCGCGGGCCTTCCGGGGTCGCGCCCGCTCGGGCAGTGCCGAGAGGGGTGCGGCGGCGCTCCGTGCGACCGGGATGGACTTGAAGTTGTTGCTGGGGTCGGGTGCGGAGATGATCGTGTGGCTCGCTCGGATCGCGCACTTGAGATCGTCCTGGTCCGTGACATCCCCGATGGGGACGTGATGGTGGAGGAGGGCGGTGTTGCCGTTTCGGTCACTAGCTGACCGAAACGGTGACCTTTGGTCATGAAGCCAACCGTGAGGCCCACCAGCGAGGAGATCGATCGTGCCCTGATCGACGTGGCGGCCTTCGTGTTTGCGCGGCACGGGTTCGCTCAGGGGCCCGTGCAGGCGATCGCTGACGGTGCCGGCTACTCCAAGGCGGCTGTGCTGAAGCGCTTTGGCTCGAAGGAGCGGATCCAGGACGCCGTGGTGGCTCGCGCGGAGGAACATGCCGCACGAGTGGCGGCTGCGGGTGAGGGCCTCCCGGTCGGGCTCGAGCGGGACGCCGCCCTGCTCGGTGCGCTGGTCGAGCTGATCGAGGAGTGGCCGGGGACTGGCGCGCTCATGGCCGGCGCCTTCTGGCTGACGCGAGAGCCCGAGATCATGCAACGCCTCTCCGGGGCGCAGCGCATGTTGATGGAAGCCTTCGATCCCGATGTCTGGACTGATGAGGTACGGCATGTGCGGGTGGTGTCTGCGATCGGTGCTGTGACCGTCACGATGATGGCGAACCGTGAGGCAAGGTGGACCGAGCGCACTGATGCGGTGATTGCCGCGGGCCTTGGCGCACTGGGCCACAGGGGCAACGGCGATGCCGGCACGGGTGATTGAGGCACTGCGACGGGGTAGCCGGCGCTGCAGTACGGCACAACGGGCCAGGTGACCGGTGCGCAGCGTCGGCTGAGGCAATGCTGCGTCACTTGTACAGTTCGGCCGGGCAGGGTGCCCGACGTGGCTCGAGGGGCCACTCGTCATGGCTCGCTGACCGCACCCGCCTGGCAGTGACGACGGCTCAGGATCTCGGCTCGAAGGACTCCTTCGTCAGGAGGGTGGCCGGGGCGCCCGCAGAGGAACACCGCAAATGGCCGGCGTCCATGCCCCTTCTTTTTCTGTGGCAGCCCCAGTGCGTCAGGAGGCAGCGCTCCCTGTGCAGGCGGCACGGCGGCAGACAGTTGCTGGCCGTGCGGCCGGTCGCCGTTCACGGTGTAGGCGTGTTCGCGTGGCTTGCGGCGGGGGAGCAGGACGTCGTGGAGGGCGCCCGGGACGGGGACGATGGTGGTTTCGTTGCCGAGGCAACCCGACCAGCAGGCAATCTGGGCGACGTCCAGGACGGTATCGGAGCGGTCGCCGACCTCGGACGAGCGGTCGTCGATGGGCTGATCGAAGGGGGGCGCCGCCGCTCCGTGCCCAACCGGCGATCTCCAAAGTGGATACGGTGTTGCTGTTATGGTGCTGGCCGAGGAGGTGGACGTTCAGTGGCAGCAGCTGGTCCTGTGGGAGCGACCACGGCATCGGGTCGGGGCCCGGGGCGTCCGCCCGTGCCGCTGGAGCGCATCGTCGCTACCGCACTGCAGATCGTGGACGATGAAGGGGCCGACGCTCTCTCGATGCGGACGCTGGCTCAGCGCCTGGGCTCGGGCACGGCGACGCTGTACCGGCATTTCGACAACCGGGCAGCGCTGGTCGCCCATGTCGTGGACCGCATGTTCGGCGCCGTGGAATTGAATGGCGACGAACTCCTCGCGATGGGCTGGCAGCAAGCCCTGCGGACGGTCGCGCACACCATGTTCGAGTCCCTGGCCCGGCACCGGAACGCGGCGCGCCTGATGGTCGAAGAGATTCCCCTGGGGCCGAACGCCATGGCGCTGCGGGAGCACTGCGTCGCGGCGTTGCTCGACAGCGGCTTCCCGCCGCGAATGGCCGCGCACACCTTTGCCACCCTCTCCCGCTACGTCCTCGGATTCGCCATACAGGTCAACGGTCATGGCGAAGGCGGGCAACTCGACGACGCGCAACTGTCCGCCGTCTTTCAGAGCGTCGATCCAGCCTTGTTCCCGGCAACGGTCACCGTCGCCGAGTCGATGCCCGTTCCGATCGAGGACGAGTTCTCCTTCGGACTCGAACTCCTTCTCAGCGGGCTTGCCCACCTGCGCGACGACACCTGACCAGCCAGGACGATGCGAACCTGAGGCCGCCCGCCTACGGGGTCATCTCGGTCGGCATGGAGCGTCGCCACAGCTGCTGGTGCTGAGCGCGTGATCTCGTGCGGTCGGCGGCTCGTCAGCGGAAGGCGAAGTGCTCGGCGTGGAGATGCTGGCGCGGGACGCCCTGGCGATGGAGGGCGCGAGTGAGGTTTTCGATCATGGAGGCGGGGCCGCAGAGGAAGACGTGCGTGTCGGGGGTGATCGGTCCGGCCTCGGCCTGGATTCTTTCGGCGGTCAGACGGCCGTGGCTGCGGCTGAACGTCGGGTGGAGCCGGAACTCGGGGCGGTGTGCTGCCGCAGCGGTGAGTTCCGGGAGGAACGGCGCGTCTTCGGCGGTGGGGGCGCAGTAGAACAGGTCGGTGCGGGGCGGCTCTGCACCGGTGTGGGTGAGCCAGCCGAGGAAGGGCGCGGTACCGATGCCCCCCGCGATCCATATCTGCCGGGGTCCGCCGAGGGTGTGGTCGAACATGCCGTAAGGACCCTTGAGGGTTGCGGGGTGTCCTTCACTTATGTCCGTGTAGAGGCGGCGTGTACCGCGGCCCACGGCACGGATGGTGAGGCGTACCGAGCCGTCGGCCTGCGTTCCTGCGACGCTGAAGGGGTGTTCGCGCCAGCCGCCGACCCGCAGGTAGACGAACTGGCCCTTGTCACGGGAAGCGCCGTCTCGCCGGTGGGCGTGAGGGTGAGGTCGAGGATGTCGGGTGTCGGCCGCTCGACACGGTGGACGGTGTAGTCCGCCCGGGTTTCCATGTGCCGTAGCACCAGTTCGTCGTAGGTGTAGGCGGCCATGCCGATGGTGGCCATGGTGACGTAGATCGCCAGGAGGGGCGTGGATCCGTTGATGATGAGATCGAGGAACCAGCCGTGCAGCAGCGCCGCCAGGAGCAGCAGGCCGATGGCGGAGACGGCGCCGAGGAGATGGCCCATCCCTACCGACGCGGGCCGGTGGGCGTAGCCGTACTGGCTCCCGTCGAAACCGGAGAGAAAGTGGAGGAGCAGGTGGGGGGTGAGCAGGAGAATGGACCATACGGCGTACAGCTTGTGCTGACGGTACATACGGTCCAGGCCGCCGAACCACTGCTCCAACCACATCAGGCGGGTGGCCAGCACCAGGGTGCAGGGGTCCGACGTGCGCTTCTTCAGGCGCGCATCCAAGGGGGCGCGCGCGATCCGGATAGCGTAGATCGCCATCACGATCAGGCGGGCATCGTCTACCCCTCGGGGTGAGCACTGTGGACGAAGGGGCGCTGGTGAAGGCAGGGCGGACCGCGCGGTCGCGGCTTGAGCGCCCTCGAGCCCAGGCGTTTCCCGCCATCCTAATATTGGCTACAACGTAGCCGTTTAGCTGGTTTGGATCCAGTGGTGCAATCGGATGCCCATCAGCCAGCCCATCCGCAGCGCTTCAGGTGAACAAGGCCGCGAGGTATGAGGCGACAAGCACCGCGCACACGACGGCGGGCGCGAGTTTGGCGACCGGGTCGCCCTTGCGCAGGTGTACGACCACAGCTCCGGCGAGCAGCAGGAGAAGCCCGACCCCCGCGAGGCCGCCGAGCGGCGGCATGGCGAGGCCGAGCGCCACGCCGGCGACTCCTGCCAGTTGCAGCACGCCGATGCGGCGGTAGGCGGCGACGGAGAAGCCAGTCTCGGCGGCCAGCTCGCGCGCCTTCGGCACTGCAAGTGCATTGAGCACTCCGAGCGTCCCGAAGACCAGGGCGATGACGCAGGCGAGGGTGATGGTGAGGGTCATGAGGTATCTCCAGGGTGCCGGCGTCGTGGCGGCGGGCGTCAAGGGTGACGGTCTGATGGCGGGCGGGTCGTCGCGAGACCGTTATGGGGCGTGTCGGGCGCGGTCGATTCGCCGACCAGGCGCATCGCTCGGCGCCCGGACGGGCGATGTGGTCGATCGGGGCAGCGGCTCAGCCTAGCGTAATAACGGTAACAGTGTAACCGTTATGATGGTCGGCGAAGCGGACCGCATCGCGGTGCCAAGAAGGAGAGCCAGACATGAGCAGTCCCCAGATGCACGTAGTCGCCGCATTCATGCGGCTGGCCCTCAAAGGCAAGGCGGCCCCGGACCCCGTGGCCGGGTCGAAGGAGCCACCTCGTCCGCCCGCCAAACTGGTAGAGCGGCACGACGTGAACTCGCGCCGCATCGACGGTTTCGAATGCCACACCGTCAGTCCGCGCGGGCGCCGCGCGGAGCGAACGGTCGTCTATCTGCACGGCGGCGCCTACATCAGACACCTCTCGCCCCGGCACTGGCAGTTGATCTCGCAGCTCGTGGACGCCGGTGTACGAGTCGAGGTGGCGCACTACGGGCTGGCGCCGAAGTACACCTACCGTGACGCCTATCCCTTCGTCACTGCCGTCTACCGCGACCTGCTCGGCGACCCGGACACCGGCCAGGTCACGATCATGGGCGACTCCGCCGGCGCGGGCTTGGCTCTGGGCATGGCGCAGAGCCTGGTCGGCTCGGGTCTGCCCCAGCCGACCCGAGTAGTACTGATCTCCCCCTGGCTGGATCTGACTCTGACCAACCCTGCTATTCCCGCGGTCGAAGCCCGAGATCCGTTCCTCACCACCAGCAGCCTGCTCGCGGCCGCACGTGGCTGGGCAGGCGGGGACGACCCCGCCCAACCCCGGCTCAGTCCCGTCAATGGCCCGCTTGACCCCCTGGCGCCCATCGACGTCTACATCGGCACTCGCGACTTGTGCTACCCGGACGTCCGGCGCCTGGAAGAACGGGCTGCCGCGGAAGGGGCAGCGGTGAATGTCATCGTGTGCGACGGTGCGGTCCATGCCTACCCGCTCGTCCCCGCTCCCGAGGGGCGTGCTGCGGCCCGCGCCATCGTGCGGTCCGCGGCCTCCTGAGCGGGTGAGAGGCGATCTTCAGAGACAGGCGCTCTGTAGCCGAGCGTCTGCCTCTTCTGCTGTGTCGGGTCAGGTACGGGCGGCCAGCCTGGCTTCGACGCCGTCGAGAAGTGACTGCAGTCCGAAGGACACATACGGGCGAGGGGTGGCTGCGAGGGCGGCGCCGATCGCAAACGTGACGACGCTCTGGGCGGCCTGCTCGGCATCCCGCCTGGTGAGGCCCGACGCCTCGCAGACCGCGAGCAGGTGCTCGTCATGGCGGCCCCTGGCCGGGCCGTCGAGAGGCTGGATGGTCATGGCGGCCAGCAGCCAGGGGTGCCTGAGAAGCATCGAATGCAGGTTGTCGGCCATGGCCAGGAGGGCCGGACGCCATTCGACGCCGTCGAGCGCGGGGAGGGGTGTCTGCCCCCAGACGGTGTCAGCCGCCAGCAGGAGCAGATCGTGTCTGCTCTTGACGTGCCAGTAGAGTGCCGCCGCGGTGATGCCGAGACGGCTGCCGAGTCTTCGCATGCTCAGACTCTCGATGCCGCCCTCGTCCAGAAGGGCGATGGCCGCCTGGACGATCTGCTCCTGGTGCAGGGCGTCGCGGGGCATCCCCGCGGTAGTCGGCATGGGGCTGCTCACGGCACCTTCTTGCTTGCTGGGCGAAACGAGGCCGCGGTGTGCGGCTCTGAGGGCGCGTGGACATCGCGCCGACGAGGACGGGTGTCGTGCGCGCCGGCGCGGTTCATGCGTGGGGGCCGTTGCGGTAGGTCAGCCGGGAGAGCCCGCGGGCCGGATGCTGCGCAGCAGCCGCTCTCCGGACTCGCGTAGCCGGTCCTTGACCTCGTCGAGACCGGATGCGAGCAGGACGTGATCGCGTTTGCGCCAGGTGCCGGCGACCATCACGGCTTCGATGTTGGCGATGTCGGCGTGCAGGACCGTGGCGACCGGGTCGTGCGCCGGCCACAGGTTGAGCGCCCGGGCGTCGACGGCGACCAGATCGGCCTGCATGCTCGCCTCGATCCGGCCCACCTTGTCTGCCAGGCCCAGTGCCTTCGCTCCTTCCACCGTGGCCCACGCAAGCGCCTGTTTGCTGGTGACGGACGGTGTGTTGGCGTACGTGCCGGTCGTCTGCCGGTGGTGGGCGTGGTCCAGGCTCCGCTGGTGGGCCAGAGCGATCCGGGCGGCGGTGAGCACCGTGCCGGGTACGGCGGTGTCGATGTCGGTGCCCAGCGAGGGTGCCGCGTCCAGGCTCAGCAGGGATCCGGTGATGGGTGTGCCGTGTCCCTGGCCCAGTTCGTTCTCCGGGGTGGTGGTGAAAGTGACGCCCGCTTCGAGGAGCGTCTTCAGCCAGTCCGCGGGCAGGTCGATCCCGTGCGCGATGTTGGTCAGGGGGCTGAACAGTCCGGCGTTGCGCACGGCCTCCCAGCCGGGTGAGGGTTCGCCGCCGCTCTGGTGCATCGAGACGACGAGGCCGCGTTCCGCGCCGGCTCGGAAGTCGGCCACCGCGGTCTCGGCGGAGGAGTACTGCGGCCCCTGGAGGGCCATGCCCACGGTGAGGAGGGCGTGGTCGCGGGTGGGCCCGTCGAGCAGCCGGTCGATCTCGGCGAGCGGGTGGGGTGTGTCCGGCGAGCGGTAGGGCGTGCCGTGCAGGAAGACCGCGCGGATCCCGGCCTGGAGCAGTCCCTCGACGGCCGCGTCGGCGTGGTCGGCGGAGAGGGCGTTGTGACACCAGTCGCCCACCGTGGTCGTACCGCAGTTGAGCTGGTTCAGGGCGCCGGCGAGATTGCTGATGTGCATGTCGGCCGGGGTGTAGTGCCCGACGCACTTGCCGTGCAGGTGGGTGAGGTACTGCATCAGCGTCCAGTCGGCGCCCGCGGAGCGCAGCGCGGTCTGCCAGGTGTGCAGATGCGCGTTGACCAGGCCGGGGATGATGACGCGGCCGGAGAAGTCGACGACCTCTGCGCCGGGCGCCTCGATGGTTTCGCCGACGGCGGCGATGGTCTCGCCGTCGACGAGGATGTCGACCTGCTCGGCGTCCGGCCGGTCCGGCGTCATCGTGATGACCTGCGCCCCGCGCAGCAGTATGCGGCTCATTCACTGGCCCCCGAACCGGCGGAGGTGCGGCTCTGCTGGGACATGGCGCGGCTCCTTGCCTCGGGCGTCATTGCCCGCACGGCGGCTTGTGTGGTGGTGAGGAAATCCCGAGTGGCGATGTGCCCGATGTAGCCGTCGGGACGGATCAGCAGCAGCGTGTCGCCGGTCAGGCCGTAGGCACTGCGCAGCGTGTTCCTGGGGTCGGAGAAGGCGCGGCCGTCGCCCGCGGCCGATCCGACCGTCAGCCGCTTCAGCTGGGCGCCCGTCGTCGGCCAGTCGAGGAGTTCGAGGTCCCGGGCGGCGCCGGGGCCGTAGGCGATGGCGGTGAAGTGTGGTCCCTGGAAGAGGTGGAACAGGCGGATCTCGGCGCCGTCGGCGCTGAGCAGTCGGGCGTCCGGGGCGCGGTCGCCCACGTGCAGCGTGCTGGTGTCGCTGCTGTCGCCGTCGGCGGGGGCGAGCGGGCCGCCGTAGTAGGTCAGGGAGAGCTGCTGCTCGTCCTTGCCGCGCTTCATGCTGGAGGGGTCGAGCTTGGCGATGCCGCCCCATTTCTCCGTGGACAGTCCCAGGACCCCGGCGGCGATCGGCTGCCGCTCGGCCTCGTAGGTGGCAAGGAGGACCGGGTCGGCTCCGGCGAGGACCTGGCCGAGCTTCCAGCCGAGGTTGTAGCCGTCCTGCATACCGGTGTTCAGGCCCTGGGCACCGGCCGGGGTGTGGACGTGCGCCGCGTCGCCGACGAGGAAGACACGTCCGCGGCCGTAGTGCTCCGCAAGACGGATGTTGGGCCGGAACACGGACGTCCAGTGGATCTCGTGCAGCTGGATGTGCCGGTTGCGGGTGTGGGAGTGGATCCGGTCGACGATGGCGCCGATCTCCTGGGGCGGCTTCTCGTCGGGCGTGAGCCGGATCATCCACTGGAACATGTCGCTGTGGGGCAGCGGGCAGGCGGCGATGAGCTTGCCGCCAAGGCCGGGCCACATGTGCCACCGGTTGCGGGCCAGGCCACTCACGGAGGCATCCACGATCAGCACGCGGTCGGACTCGTCCGTCGTCCCCACGAAACCGATGTCGAGCTGCTTGCGCACCGCACTGGAGCCGCCGTCGGCCCCCACGGCATAGCGGGCGACGATCTCCTCGACCCCCTCCGGGCCCACCACCTTGGCGACCACCGCGTCCTCGTCCTGCGTCAGCTCGGTCAGTTCCTTGCCGAACTCGACCTCGCGGCCGAGCTCACTGAGCCGGGCATGCAGGGCGCGGTCCGTGCGGAACTGCGGGATCAGCCAGGTGTTCGGGTACGGGACGTCCGCGGTTGCCTCTTTGTGGGGGAACATCTTCCACGGCACACCGATGGGTCCTGCGTGGATCCCGAGCTTGGGATAGCTGTTGCCGCCGGCCAGCACGTCGTCGAGAGCGCCGAGGTCCTCGAGGACTTCGAGGCTGCGGGGCTGGATGCCCTTGGCGCGCGAGCCGTCGAAAGCGTGGGGGGACCTGTCGACGATCCGGACGTCGAGTCCGCGGCGTACGAGGTCGATCGCCAAGGCGGAGCCCGAGGGGCCGGCACCGACGATCAGGACGTCGATGGCCTGCGGGTTGTTCATGAGTCGAGCCTTTCGGTGCGTGCGGACACGAACGGGACGAGCTGATCGGCTACGTCGCGAGGCCGTTCGAAGGGGGCCATATGTCCGCATTTATTGATCACGTGATGTTTCTGAGGCTTCAGCAGGGCGCGTGCCGTGTCGAAGTGCACCGGCGGTGTGACGGCGTCCTCGTCGCCCCACAGCAGCAGCGTCGGAATGCCCAGGGCCCCCGTCCGCCGGAAGAGGTCGTCACGGCCGGTGAAAGGCAGGTGCTGCAGGGTGTCGAAGACCGCGTACAGCGAGCCCTCGAAGCGGAAGGCGTCGAGGACCATCTCGGTCAGCTTCGCGCCGAGCTCGGGGTCGCGGACGTTGTGCCCCAGGTGCCCCTGGAGCAGCTGAAGGCCGCGACGGCGGGCGACCACCCCGGCCAGCAGATCGCTGCGCAGCAGCCGGTCGGGGGAGGTCAACTGCGGTTTCGCGAGACCGGCGGGGCCGACGATGGTGAGCGTGGACACCGACGAGCGGTACCGGGCGGCGTACGTCGCGCTGACCAGCGCGCCCATGGAGGTGCCGACCAGGTGCAGGGGACGCGCCGTCAGGCCGAGCCGGTCCGTCAGCTCGGCCAGCTGCCGCGTGAACAGCGTCTCGTCGTATCGCGCCTGTACCCGGTCGGAGTAGCCGCGGCCGTAGGCGCTGCAGGTCAGCGTGCGCAGCCCGCGGGCGTGCAGCTCGCTGACGAGGCCGTCCCAGTAGAACAGCGGGATGGTCAGACCGCCCGCCATCAGGACCACATCCCCGTCCTCGGGGCCCGTCAACTCGTAGTGGGTGACGCCGTCGGACAGCTCGACGAAACTGCCGCGCAGCGCCCCCCGCGAGTCGGCGGTGAGCTTGCGGTCCTCGCCCGGGGCGACGAAGTACTTCATGGAACGGGCCTCCTTGCCCTCAGTTCGCGGGGGTGTCGGCGCAGGAGCCGAGGAACTTCGCGATCGCGTCCGCGACCCACTGCGGTTCCTCCTCCGGCAGCAGATGTCCGCCGTGGGGGTGGACGAGCTCCTGGGCGCCGGGGACGTCGCGGGTGAAGTGCTGGCCGTCGATGCTCGCGCTGCGCAGCACCAGCGTGGGCACCGTGATGCGGGGGATCTGCGCGCTGCGGTCCGGCTGGTCGGTGTTGCAGAAGTCGACGAAGGCCGAGCGGTTGCCGGGGCGGCTCATGAGCTGATGGGCGCGGTCGACCATGGCGTCGTCCACGATCTGCGAATATGACCCGACGGCGCCGCGCAGGTTGCGTTCGAGTGCCCCGCGCGGCATCACCCGCCTCAGCAGGGGCCGCACCAGCGGGTTGCGGGTCAGGCGCATCCCCGCGGGCACCGTCTTCTCCGGGTAGCCGGTGGCATTGACCAGTACCAAGCCGGTCAGTCGCTCCGGATGATCCAGCGCGATGTTCCAGGCGATGTTGCCGCCCAGGGAATTGCCGGCCACCGCGTAGCGCGGCACGCCCAGCGCCTCCAGGAAGCGCGCCACCGTCGCCGCGTACGCCGGGACGCGGTAGTCGCGGTCCTTGCGCGGGCCCGTCAGCCCGAACGCCGGCAGGTCGGGACGGATGACATCGAACGAATCCCACAGCAGATCCGTCGCGCGGTCGAAGTGCTGCAGGGATGAGGCACTGCCGTGCAGCAGGACGAGTGCCGGGCCGTGCCCAGCACGCTTGTAGTGGATCCGCAGGCCGTCCACCTCGACGAACCGGGAATCGGGCTGGGGCTCAGACCAGGTACTCATAGTGGATACACTGTTACCGAAAAGTGGGTGTGTCAAGCGGAAGTCCCCGCGTGTTACGACCGCGGTGGTCTTGAGCGAGGAGATCGATCAGTTGGTGCGCCGCGCTGCCGGTCGTCCGCCGGTCCCACCGTCGACGAGGAGGGAGCGGAGGCGCTGTCGATGAGGGCCCTGGCCGAGCGCCTGGTCTGGATCTGTGGGCGCTCGCGTGGGCCCCGAGGTCTGGACGTGCATTCTGGACGGTGGCCAGGCGGCGGAGCTGGCCGTCGGCGTCCTGGAAGACCGCGAGCGAGCGCGGACGCTGTGCCGCCCTGCGAGGTTCGACGCGGTGGCACGAGCCTGATGTGGCGTGGAAGTTCCTCGGACTTCAGGCACGTGCGGGCGCTGCCGGGTAGCGTTGGCGACCTTGGGTCTTCTTGTACTTTGTCGCGGCTCCCGTGCTGGGATGCGCCTGTATTTCCGCAGTTCAGAGCCTTGTGGTGGAGTTCCGCTTCAACGTGTAGTGCCTGATTCCTTGATCGGCTGAAGTGCCCGGTCAAGGCGTAAAACCCCAGGTCAGGGGCCAGATCCTAGGGTCTGGCCCCTTCCTGTTCTCTCCGGCCGGATCAGCCTGCCTCCTGGCCGTGTGCCGGGGTTTTCGGGGTGCCGCGTGAGGTCGGACAGAACGAGGGGCGGACCTGGGGAGGGGCGCGGGAAACCCGGTACGCAGGGGGCAGGGGCGCCGGGCAGGATGGGGGAGTGGCTGACCTGCTGTGGGATGACGTCAGGGGGTTCTTCGACCCTGATCTGATGGGCGCGCTGCCGGACGTGCTCGTTCCTGGGGCCTCGGTCGAGGACTGGCAGGCTGTCCTCGACCTTGTCGACGCGAGCGGATGGAAGCACCAGTACTCCGAGGGAGAGTCGGTACTTCCGATGCCCCGGGCGGAGACAGCGCTGTCCCGCCCGGCCGATGCTGAGTGCGCGCCGTTGAGGGTCTGGCCGGCTGTCGACGTGCTGGTGATCTTCCGGTTCCATTCGTCGGACGAGATCGACTTCGATGTCGACCTGCGGGAACTCCAGGGGCAGGCGCGACTCGACTTGCTCTGCGGGTTCCTCACGGCCATCGGACGGCGGTTGGGGAAACCAGTGCTGATGGATGCCGAGGGCGGCGACGGCAGCCATCCCGTAGTCGGGTTCGACGTCGAGAGCGATCGGGTCGTGCTGTTGGCGGAGCCGTTCGCTCCTTGACGTTTCCGCGGGCATGCATCGCTGACCCTGCGGTGCCGTTCCCGCGACGGATGAGAAAACATGTTGGCCGGCTGCCGGCCAGTTGCGACGATGCGTCTGTTTCCCAGGCGGAGGGCATTTGTTCGTTTTCGTGTGTGCGGGATGCGGCGCCGAGCTGACCACCGCGCTGTCCCCGGTCTCACTGCCGGTCCACACCCGTCAGAAGTACGGGAACGGGGCCCAGCTTCCGGTCCTCATGGAGTCCGGGACGTTTGCCGTGGACCCGGACCCCTGGGGAGGGCCGTGGCGGATGTGGGACGAGATCGATCCGGACGAGGCGGAGGCACGAGGCATCTACGCGCCGGTCCACGCCCTGTCCGACAGCGCGCCCGGGGCCAGTGTCATCGCGCCGGGCGATATCCGTGGAACCCGGCTGATCCCTGAGAAACGCGGCGGTGCCTGCTGCGGTCTCGACGGAGCCGACGGGCCCAACATGGCCTGTGCGACATGCGACCTCCCCGTGGCGACCAGGATCGACGACTGCTCGCTCTGGCAGGCAGTGCGGCTCAGCCCGGACGCCGTGCACCGCATCCCCGTTGACGGTATCCACACTGCGCCCCTCTCCTGGTCGGAGCTGGCAGAGAAGGGGGAGAAGACGCCCCCGTTCGAGCCGATTGCCACGTGGGGAGGACGGCTGGGGTCGGGCCACTACTGGTCGTGGAGCCCTCAGTGGGAGGCGGCAGCGGGCCAGGCGCTCGCCCACCTGCTGGTTGCCTCCCAAGGGCAGCCGGTGAAGGTTCCGGGCGGTCTGACCGCGGACGTGTTCCAACGCGCGCTCGACGCCCTGCTGCCCGCAGGTCCTCCGAAGCGGCGCGCCGTACTGGCCGGACCTGAACAGCCCTCCCCGGACGCGGGCGCCGACATCCTTCTCGTGCCGGTCCATCCCCGGACGGGTCAGACCTGGACCCCCGCCGGCCCCACTGCGTCGGCTTACCTGGTGCCCCTGCCGCTGGGTGTGTGGCTGTGGCTGGTCTCCCCCCGGCCCTATTTGCCGGTGCCTGCGTCAGGTCGCCTACCCCGAGACGTACTCCGCGACGACCCTCTCCCGCTGCTTCCCACCTATGCGTTCCGGGCCGACCGGGATACGTTCCTGCGCACCTTGGTCCGGCTGCCGGCCGTGCGCAGCCCGTGGCTGCTCACGCTCGTCGAGAACCTCACGCAGCGCACCCGGACCCACCACCCCTTCTAGCCGTCTGGCAACCGAACAGGGCCAGACGCTCGTGCCTCCCCAAGTGGTCGACATCTGCTGTCCGATCTTCGGACCCCACCGTCAACGACCGCATGAACTGCTCTTCGCCGGCTCCATCAAGTGGCTGGCGCGGGCGCCTTTCGGCCTGCACGGTCTGGCGGCTCTCCACCGCACCGATCCGCCCTCACGGACGACCCGCTCCCGGTCGTGGCGGTCCGGCCGACGTGAGGGCCGGAGAGCCTCCGTGCGGTTTGGCGCCGGCTCAGGTGCCGCCCCGCGGGGTGAGCTTGTCGAGGTCCAGGGTGATCTCGAAGGGCACGGGGCGGGCGAGGGTGCCACGGAAGATGCCGGCGGGGGCGTAGGCGCCGGTCGGGCCGTCGAGTTCGTAGACGTGGACGACAGGGGATCCTGTCTCGTCCTCGATGCACCAGTAGTGCGGGATGCCCGCCTCCGCGTACTTGCGGAGCTTGACCGTGCGGTCCCGATGTGCGGACTCGGGTGAGACGACCTCGATGACGAGCCGCACCTCGTCCGGTGCGAACCAGGTGCGGTCTCCGTCGTAGTCCGCTGTCGTCAGCAGCAGATCCGGCTCGGGGCGATTCCGCGCGTCGAGCCTGATGGTCATCTCGCGGCCGACCCTGACATCGCCGGGTGCCTGCTCCATGAGAGCGACGGTGAGCATGGTGACGAGGTGGCCGTGCCACCACCTCTGCGGCGCCATCATGAAGACAAGCGCTCCGTCGATCAGCTCGGTGTGGCGGGGCGCCTCGGGGAGGCGGTCCAGGTCCTCCGCGAACCAGCCTTCCTCGCGCGGGGGGCGCATCCAGTCGGGCAGTGCGGTCATGGTGCAACGGTAGCGACTCGGCTGGGACCCGACCACGAGATCGTGCGGCGGCGCACCGGATGGGGAGGGGGTTCGCCGGCGGTGGCAGGATGCGGGGAGACGTTGGGGAGGGCTGGGCGGGATGGGGCGTAGTGAGCGGGAGGCGGTCGTCGGGGGGCGGCGGCTGTACGAG
>NZ_JBIBBC010000019.1:0-168015 GCF_042900345.1 Streptomyces sp. NPDC012935 | reverse complement strand
AGACCCCCCTTCGGCCTGAACGGCCTCGTCCTCAAACGCCGGACGGGCTGAAGAACCAGCCCCTCCGGCGTTTGAGGAGCGGGGGTCCAGGGGGCGGAGCCCCCTGGCGGGGTCGAAGGGGCGGAGCCCCTTCATGCACGGGAAGGGCAGGGGCGGCGGGGGCGAAGAACACGGGGCCCGCGCCCACACCGCCCGCCCCCATAGAATCGCCGGGTGAACGACCCAGCATCCCCGGCGGACGCCCTGCGCAGCAGCCTCGCCACCCTCCTCGACGGCCTCCCGCCCCGCCAGGCCGCGCAGGCAGTGGAGCGGCTGATCGCCAGCTACCGGGGCGCCACCCCCACCGACGCCCCCATCCTCCGCGACCGCGCCGACGTGGCGGCCTACGCCGCGTACCGGATGCCCGCGACCTTCGAGGCGGTCCACTCGGCGCTGGAGGCGTTCGCACAGGCCGTACCGGACTGGACCCCCGGCAGCCACACCGACGTCGGCGGCGGAACCGGCGCCGCGACCTGGGCCGTCACCGCGACCTGGCCGGGCGAGCGCAGCGTCACCGTGCTGGACTGGGCCGAGCCCGCCCTGCAGACCGGCAGGGAGATCGCCGCCGCCAACCCGGCCTTGAAACAAGCCCGTTGGCAGCGCGCGCGCATCGGCTCGGCCCTGGCCCTCGACCCCACCGACCTCGTCACCGTCTCCTACGTCCTCAACGAGCTCACCGCCCCCGACCGCACCACCCTCGTCGACACCGTGGCGTCCGCCGCCCAGGCCGTCGTGATCGTCGAACCCGGCACCCCCGACGGCTACACCCGTGTCATCGAGGCCCGCGACCGCCTGATCGGCGCCGGGTTCCGCATCGCCGCCCCCTGCCCGCACAGCGCCGCCTGTCCGATCGTCCCCGGCACGGACTGGTGCCACTTCTCGGCAAGGGTCAGCCGCTCCTCCCTGCACCGCCAGATCAAGGGCGGCTCCCTCGCCTACGAGGACGAGAAGTTCAGCTACGTCGCCGCCACCCGCCTCCCGGTCGCCCCGGCCCCGGCTCGTATCGTCCGCAAGCCGCAGATCCGCAAGGGCCAGGTCCTCCTCGACCTGTGCGAGACCGACCCCGCTCTGCGCCGCACCACCGTCACCAAACGCCACGGCGACCTCTACAAGGCCGCCCGCGACGCGGACTGGGGCGACGAGTGGCCGCCGGCGGTCGACTAGGACGTCCGGCCGTCCTCTTCAGACTCCTGGGGCTCCTGGGACCTCTCTGGCCCCTGGGACTCCTGGGACTTCTCGGACCCCTGGGACTCCTGGGACACCTCCGTCCCGTCCTCGTGCTCGGCGTTCCTCTCCTGGAACTTGCGCAGCAACTCCCGTTTCTGCGCATCGGCGTCCACCGCGCCGATCCGACCCCCGCGGGCGCCGCCGCGCAGCGCATTGCGGTCGAGGTTCCGACGTGTGCCGCCGACTCCCAGCATGTTTCCGCCGCCTCGGGCCATGGTGGTGCTCCTCTCATCGCCTGATCACTGACCAGCAAGTTGCGAGACGCATCGTCTCGATTGACTGTCATCCCAGGGTCCGGCGAGACGCTCCGTCTTGTCAACCTGATAAATTTGAGCCATGGCAGCCCAGAAGTCCGCTCAGCCCGTACCCAACAGCACCCGCCGGAGCGAGAAGTCCCGACGGGCCATCTACGACGCAGCCCTCGCCCTCGTCGGGGAGGTCGGCTACCCCAGGACCACCATCGAGGGCATCGCCGCCCGCGCCGGCGTCGGCAAGCAGACGATCTACCGCTGGTGGTCATCGAAGGCGGACGTCCTGCTGGAGGCCTTTCTCGACCTGAGTGAACAGGCGTCCCGCGACGCGGGCCCGGAGTACGAGTTCGCCATCCCGGACACCGGCGACCTCGCCGCCGACCTCAAGGCCGTACTGCGCCTCACCGTCGACCAGCTCAAGGACCCCAGCTTCGAGATCCCGTCCCGCGCCCTGGCCGCCGAGGGCGTGGTCAACGAGGAACTGGGCCGGGTCTTCGTGGCCAAGCTCCTCGCACCCTCGCTCCAGCTGTACGTCGACCGGGTGCGCGCCGCCCAGGAGGCCGGCCAGGTCCGACCGGACGTCGACCCCCGCATCGCCCTCGAGCTCTGGGTCTCCCCGCTCGCCCAGCGCTGGCTCCAGTACACGGGCCCGATCACGTACGAGTACACGGACACCCTGGTCGACTACGCCCTCCACGGCATCGCCCCGCGCACGCGGTAAGGGCGTAATTGCCGCCGATGCAGCGCATTGCTGATGATCCAGGTGCTGTGTACGCCTCGCCCCACCTGGCCCGGTTGTCCGCTACGGCCCCCCGAAGCGCACGATGGTGGGACCATAGGGCATGCTGTTTCGCACGACAGCGAGGCGAGGGGATAGATGAGCGCGGAGTTGGGCCGGACCGGCCTGCAGGGCAAACTCTCCCAGTGGCTGCGCGGACGCCGCCCCAAGGAGGCCGCCGGCGACGGTGGCCGGGAGGCCCTGCTGCTCGCCGCCGCGGCGGCGGGACTGCCGCTCGCGCCCGCCGCGCACCCGGCCGGCTACCGATGTTCCTGTGATCGCGTCGGCTGTCCCACGCCCGCCCGGCACCCGGTGTCCTTCGCCTGGCAGACGCAGTCCACCACCGACCGCGCCCAGATCGAGCGCTGGGCCCGCCACCAGCCGCAGGCCAACTTCATCACCGCCACCGGCATGGTGCACGACGTCATGGACGTCCCGGTCGAAGCCGGGCTGGAGGCCCTGGAGCGGCTCCTCGGCGCCGGCATCGAGGTCGGTCCCGTCGCCGAGAGCGACGACGGCCGCCTGCTGTTCTTCACCCTCACCCGCGGCACCCCCGAGGACGAGGACGAGTGGTGGCCCTGCGAGCTGGACTGCCACCCCGAGACCATGGACGAGCACCCCGGACTGCGCTGGCACTGCCGCGGCTCGTACGTCCTCGTACCGCCCGCGCAGTTGCCCGGTGACCAGAGCGTGCACTGGGTGCGCGGCCTCGAGCACCCGCTGCCCGACCCGCTCAGCCTCCTGGAGATCCTCACCGACGCCTGCGCCCGCTACGTCGGCGAGGAGCCCGACCACGCCTCCGCGGCCTGGCCCCTGCGCCGCCACTGAGTCCCGGCGCCGCGCTACTCGCCCTTCGCCGAGGTCATCCCCTGGATCCGGCCGATGACCTTCACCTTTCCGGAGCCCTTCGGGTCCAGCGCCACGTCGGTGGAGACGAACTCCATCGTCAGCGACTGCTTGATCTCGCCGTTCGTCAGCGCCAGCACGCCCTTGCTCGGCGTGGGGACGGCCGCCCCCGTGTGGGCGGTCTCCTTCTCGTAGTGGCGCGTGGTGAAGAACACCAGCGCCCCGCCGTCCTTCGTGCGCAGCGCCAGCGGCTGGTAGTCGCCGCTCGTCAACGGCTCGTCGATGTACTGCCTGACCAGGCCCGGACGCTCGGCCTTCTGTGACCTCTCGGTACGCCAGGCGCTGGTGTGGCGGCCCTCGGCGAAGGTGTCCCCGCCGTCCTTGAGGTACGTCACGTAGTCCTTGCTCAAGTCCGCGGGCGCCACGGCCAGTTCGGTCGAGTTCGCGGGGACGGCCTCGGCCCAGCCGTCCTTGTCCGTCTTGAACTCCGGTACGTCACCGGGGGCCAGCAGCGTCAGATAGGCCGCCTCCCACGGATCGGCCAGGCTGTCGCGGCTGAACACGAACACCCAGCGGGCGCTGCCGCCCTTGTTGGCGGCAGCGTCGGCCACGAACCAGCGCGGCCAGCCGGCCTTCTTCGGGATCGTGAATTTGGTGTCCGACAGCTCCAGCGGCGCGTGGGCCGCGTTGCCGTCGGGACTGACCGCCTTGCCCGCCTTCAGCCGCGCCTCGTCGATGGCGCCGAAGGCACCGGTGACGTGGTCGGCGTCCAGGGAGCTGTCATAGGCCTTGTCGGCCTTGTTGTACGCGGCTGTGAACTGCTGGAGGGCCTTGGCGGCCTCCGCCTTGGTGGCCGAGGGGAGCACTTCCTTCTCCCCGTGGACCACCACGCATCCGCTTGCCGTCAACGACAAAGCGGTCAGCGATGCCGCTATCAGTGCGCTCCGGTCAAGCCTGCGGAGCCTTCGAGGGCCGCGATCCCTGCTCATCAGGTGCCTTCACCTTCCCCTTCCCGGAGGCGAACCCTACCGGGGCGAGGAACAGCGCGAGTGTCGGGATCAGGTACAGCAGCCACACCGTGACCTGGAGGACGGTCGGGTCCGGCTGGAAGTTGAAGACGCCCTTCAGCAGGGTGCCGTACCAGCTGGACGGATCGACGGTGTCGCTGATGTCGAACGCCTTGTCGCTCAGGCCGGGCACCCAGCGTGCCTCCTGGAGGTCGTGCACACCGTACGCGAGGACGCCCGCCGCCACGACGACCAGCATGCCGCCCGTCCACGTGAAGAACTTGGCGAGGTTGATGCGCACGGCGCCGCGGTAGAACAGCCAGCCCAGGAAGACCGCCGTGACGATGCCGAGGGCGGCGCCGACCAGCGGGCGCGGCGTGCCGTCGCCTGCCGCGCGCACCGACGCCCACACGAACAGGGCCGTCTCCAGGCCCTCCCGGCCGACGGCCAGGAACGCCGTCGCGACCAGCGCGCCCGTGCCCATCTGCAGGGCGGCGTCCAGTTTGCCGTGCAGCTCGGCCTTGAGATGCCGGGCGGTGCGCCGCATCCAGAAGACCATCCACGTCACCAGGCACACCGCGATGATCGACAGGGAGCCGCCGAGCGCCTCCTGTGCCTCGAACGTCAGCTCCTGCGAGCCGAATTCGAGCGCGCAGCCGAAGCCGAGCGCGAGGGCGAGGGCGACACCGATGCCGATCCAGATGGGCTTCAGCGCGTCCCGGCGGTCGGTCTTGACCAGGTACGCGATGAGGATGCAGACGACGAGGCTCGCTTCCAGCCCCTCGCGCAGGCCGATCAGGTAGTTGGAGAACACGGGCTACGCCTCCTTGGAGAACAGCGTGCTGCCCCACCAGTCGTCCTTGTCGCGGACGCCGGGCGGGACCGCGAAGAGCGCCGAACCCACGTGCTGGATGTACTCGTTGAGCGAGTCGGGGGCCAGGTTGCGCTGGATCCGGATGAACCCGGTGCGCGGGTCGCGCTGGTAGGCGAGGAAGAACAGGCCCGCGTCCAGGCGGCCGAGGCCGTCGGTGCCGTCGGTGAAGGAGTAGCCGCGGCGCAGGATCGTCGCCCCGTCGTTGGAGTCGGGGTGCGCGAGCCGGACGTGCGCGTCGGGCAGCATCGCCTTCAGGAACGGCTCGTCGCGCTCCTTCGCCTTGCCGACCGGGGCGCCCTCGCCCTTGTCCCGGCCGATGATGTCCTCCTGCTCCTGGAGTGACGTGCGGTCCCAGGTCTCGATGTGCATACGGATGCGGCGCGCGACGAGGTAGGAGCCGCCACTGAGCCACGCGGGGCCCTCGGAGGGGTCCACCCACACGAACTTCTTCAGTCGGTCCGTCTCCGTCCCCGCGATGTTGCGGGTGCCGTCCTTGAAGCCCATGAGGTTGCGCGGGGTCTGCTCCTCGGGGGTCGTGGACGAGGTCTTCCCGAAGCCCAGCTGGGACCAGCGGATGACGACCTTGCCGAAGCCGATGCGGGCCAGGTTGCGGATGGCGTGCACGGCGACCTGCGGGTCGTCGGCGCAGGCCTGGATGCACAGGTCGCCGCCGCTGCGGTTCCGGTCCAGGTTGTCGCCGGCGAACTTCGGCAGCTCGACGAGCGCTTCGGGGTGGGCGTGCGCGATGCCGAAGCTCTCGCCGTATTTCTCGAAGAGCGACGGACCGAAGCCGATCGTCAGCGTCAGCCGCGACGGCCTCAGCCCCAGCGCCTCACCGGTGTCGTCCGGCGGCGCCTCGGCGAGACCGCCGAACCCGCCCTCGCCGACCGGCAGCCCGGCACTCATCCGGCGCGCGGCTGCCGTCCAGTCCTTCAGCATCTGCACGAACTCGGCCCGGTCGTCGGTCTTCACGTCGAACGCGGCGAAGTGCAGCCGGTCCTGCACCGGCGTGGCGATACCGGCCTGGTGGTCACCGTGGAAGGCGATGGCACCGCCCGCCGCCGCGCCGACCGGCTCCACGTCGCTGCCGGTGCGCGTCATGCCCACGGCACCGCCGGCCGCGACGGCACCGAGCGCGAGCCCGGCACCGCCCCAGCCGATCAGCGCACGCCGGGAGGTAGTGCCTTCGATGGAATCCGACATGACAGGGTCCCTACTTCACGACGACGGCGGCGGCGAGCTTGGACAGCGGCTCGGCGAGCGCGTTGACGCCGTCCGACAGCTCCTTGCGGGCGTCCTTGCCGACCTTGTCGTACGAGGTGAAGTCGTACGACGACTTGTCCGCCCGGTACTTGTCGAGCAGCGTGTCCAGCGCCGTGAACTGCTTGTCGAGCTCGGTGACCAGCGCCGGGTCGTTCTCCTGCGCGACCGGCTTCAGCAGCTCGTACGCCTTCTCGGCGCCTTCGACGTTGGCCTTGAAGTCGACCAGGTCGGTGTGCGAGTAGCGCTCCTCTTCGCCGGTGACCTTGCCGGTCGCGACCTCGTCGAGGAGTTCCTTGGCGCCGTTGGCCATGGAGGTTGGGGTGATCTCGGCCTTGCCGACCCGCTTCTGCCAGTCCTTGAGGTCGGTGATCAGCTGGTCGGCGAGGGCCGTGTCCTCGGCGGTGAGCTTCTTGTCCTGCCAGAGGGACTTCTCCAGGCGGTGCCAGCCCGTCCACTTCTGGCCGTCCTCCAGGCCGTCCTCGCGGACGTCGACCTTCGGGTCGATGTCACCGAAGGACTCCGCGACCGGCTCCGTGCGCTCCCAGCCGATGCGGGAGGGGGCGTAGGCCTTCTTCGCGGCCTCGATGTCGCCGTCCTTGACCGCCTTGGCGAACGCCTCCGCCTTCGGCAGCGTCTCGTCGGCCTGCCCCTGCGCGTACTCGCGGTAGGCGGCGACGGCCTTGTCCAGCCGGGGGTCGCGCTTGGCGGCCGCGCCCTTGCCGGTGGCCTTGACGGTCTGCCGGATGCCGTCGCCCTTCATGCCGGGCTTGCAGGCGATGGTGTAGTCGCCCGCCTTCACCTCGGCGGTCACGGTCTGCTTGGTGCCGGGGCCTATGTTCTCGCGCTCGGTGACGATGCGGTCGTCGGGGAAGAGGATGTAGACCTCGGTGACCTTGGAACCCTTGTTCTCGATGGCGAGTTCGACGTGCCCGGCCGGGAACTCCTTCTTCGACACCTCGCACTTGTCGTCCGTCGCCGTCACGTTGACGACCCGGTCGTCGCCCGCCGAACTGCCTTTCTCGGTGCAGCCCGTGACGGCGGTCAGGGCCGCCACGGTGGCGGCGGCGGTGACGACGGAGAGTCTGGCGGGTCGCATGAGGGCTCCAGAGGGTGGCCGAAAAGAGTGCATGACGGGCCTCACACCAAACAGGAAGGTGAGGCTCACCTAACGCACCTAAGGATCGCTGAATTGGCCAAAAAGGCTCCCATAGGGAAGTCAAAGGAACGTCAAAGGTTGCTCGGCTTCAGCGTCGTGGGGTCACCAGGACCTCTCCCGTCCGCGGATGCGCAAGCACATCCACCGGCTGGTCGTAGACCTCCGACAGCAGCCGCTCGGAGAACACCTCGGCGGGCGGCCCGTCCGCCGCTACCCGCCCGGCGCGCAGGATCGCCACCCGGTGCGCGTAGGCCGCCGCGAGCCCCAGATCGTGCAGCACGACCACCACCGCGTCCCCGGCCCGCGCCCGCTCCCGGCACAACCGCAGCACCAGCTCCTGATGCTTGAGGTCCAGCGCCGCAGTCGGCTCGTCGAGCAGCAGCAACGGGGCACCTTGCGCCAGTACCCGAGCGAGCGCGACACGGGCCCGCTCGCCACCGCTGAGCGCGGAGAAGGGCCGTACGGCGAACTCCGTCACCTCGGTGGCGGCCATGGCCTCGGCGACGGCCGCGTCGTCGTCCGCAAGGCCCAGGGAGGCCCACGGCGCACGGCCCATCCGGACGACCTCCTCGACCGTGAAGGGGAAGGAGAGGGTCGCCGACTGGGGGAGCACGGCGCGGCGCAGGGCGAGTTCGGGCGCCGACCAGTCGCCCGCCGGGCGGCCGTGGATCCGTACGACGCCCTCGGCGGCCGGGAGATCGGCGGCCAGCGCGCTCAACAGGGTGGACTTTCCGGCGCCGTTGGGCCCGACGAGGGCGAGGACCTCGCCGGCCCGCACGGTTACGGAGACCCCGTGCAGGACGGTGCGCGCACCGAGCCGCACGTGAAGGTTCTCGGCTTCCGCGAGGGTGTCGCCGGGTCGGGCGGGGGCCGGAGGGGTTGGACGGTGGCGGAGGAGTCTCATGGAAGGGGTCCTTTGACGGAGGGCGAGTTGCTGTCGCGGGTGGGACGACGCCGCTCAGGGGCGCGGGGCTGTGTCAAGGTGCGGCTCCGCCGCGTGGGCGCGACCAGCCCCCACACACCCGCAGTCGACATACGACCCCTACGCCCACCCCCCTTGTCGCCGCCGAGTCCGACGCAGCAGCCAGAAGAAGAAGGGGCTGCCCAGCAGAGCCGTAAGCACCCCCAACGGCAACTCCGCCGGCGCCGCGACGGTCCGCGCAGCGAGATCTGCCGCGAGCAGCACCACCGCCCCACCCAGCGCACTCCCCGGAATGAGGAACCGGTGCCCCGGCCCCGCGGCCATGCGCAACAGGTGCGGCACGACCAGACCGATGAACCCGATGACCCCGGAGACACTCACCGCGGCAGCCGTGAGCAGCGCGACGACCAGGATCAAGGCAACGCGCATCCGCTCCACGTCCACCCCCAGATGCCGGGCGGGCCGGTCGCCGAGCGCGAGCAGGTCCAGGCGGCGTGCGTACAGCGGTGCCGCCACCAGCCCGACGACCGCGCAGGGCAGCACCGCCGTCACCTTGGGCCAGGTGGACTGGGCGAGGGAGCCGAGCTGCCAGAACGTGATCTGGTTCACCGCGGCGGTGTCCGCGAGGAAGATGAACAGGCCGATGAGCGCCCCGGCGAAGGCGTTGACCGCGATGCCCATGAGGATCAGCGTCACGACCTCCGTACGGCCGGCCGAGCGGGACATCGAGTACACCAGCAGCACGGTGCCGAGCCCGGCGACGAAGGCCATCGCGGGCAGGGTCCAGTTGCCGAGGAAAGTCAGCCCCAGCGAGATGGAGGCCACCGCTCCCACCGCCGCGCCCAGGGAGACACCGATGGTGCTCGGCTCGGCCAGCGGGTTGCCGAACACGCCCTGCATCAGCGCTCCGGCGCAGCCCAGCGAGGCCCCGATGAGCAGCGCGAGCACGATCCGGGGGAAGCGCACGTTCCACAGCACGGCCTCGGCGACCCGGTCCAACTCGCCACCGCCGAGCCCGGCTTTGTGCTGCAGGGAGCCGAGGACGTCCCCGACCGGGATCGGGTAGGCGCCGATCCCGGCGGCGACCGGGACGAGGACGAGGAGGGCGACGCTCATGCCGACCGTCAGCAGCCACGCGGTGGTGTGCCGGCTGCGGGCCGGCAGGGCGGGCGCGGCCCCGGGTGCGGCCTTCTCCAGTACGGTCATGCCGCGTCTCTCTTCTCGTAGAGCTGTTCCACCACCGACCTCAGCACCTGGTCGGTGCGCGGCCCGTAGCTCAGCAGAGCGCCGTCCTCGATGGAGACGACCAGCCGGTTCATTCCCGCCGGGGTCTCGGCGACGCCCGGGATCTTCACCAGCCCGTCGATGCCGCCGACGGACTCAAGTCCCTTGGACATCACGAGAATCGCGTCCGGCGCCGCCTTCACGAGGGCCTCGCTGGTGATGGCGGTGAAGTCCTTCGTCAGTCCCGACTCGGCCCCCGCGTCGAGCGCGCCGGCCGCCTCGATGAGGGACCCGGCACCGGAGCCCTTGCCGCCGATGAGGTAGACGGAGGCGGAGCCGCGCAGATAGAGGAAGGCGACCCGCGGCTTCTCGCTCTGTGAGGGAACTTCCTTGCGCACGGCGGCGATTCGGTCCTGCGACCGCTCGGCCAGCTGCTTGCCCGCCGACGGTACGCCGAGCGCGTCGGCGACGGCCCGGATACGCGGGCCGACGGCGTCCAGGCCCTGGGCCGGGGCGACCACGAGGACGGGGATGCCCGCGGCACGGATCTGGTCCATGGCCTCCTCGGGGCCGGTCGTGGTCTCGGCGAGCACCAGGTCGGGCTTGAGCGACAGCACGCTCTCCGCCGAGACGTCATGGCCCCGCGTGACCACGGGCAGTTTCGCCGCCTGTTCGAACGTGGCGGAGATGTCCCGGGCGACGACGCGGTCACCGAGTCCGAGCGTGAAGACGATCTCGCTGAGGCTGCCGGAGAGGGGGACGAGGCGCCCGGCCTTCTCGACCGTCACCTTCTTGCCGTCGGCCGCGAAGACCGTGGTGGGGAGGCTCGGGGCAGGGGTGTTCCGCAGGGGCTCGACCCGGTTGGCGGCCGTCGTGGTGGCGGCCGGCTTCTTCGCCGGCTCCGCCGCCGGTGAGCCACCGCAGGCCGTCGCCGTGGTGAGGGCGAGCACCGCCAGCAGTGCGCCCGTCAGTCGTGTGCGCAAGGGTCGCACGGTCCGTCCGTTCCTCTCGGTATGCCGTTCGGTATGCCGTTCCAGCTCGGTCACGGCCGTTTCAGCCGGGCAAAGCTTAGGTTAGCCTTACCTTTGCTCGCTACCGGTCGTCGTGTCCGTCGTCTCCGGAGGACCTCCCATGCCTGTCCGCCCACGTGTCCTGGTCATCGCGTTCTGCGCGGTCGTCCTCGGAGCCCTGCTCCCGGTGACCGCCGCGTCCGCCGCGGGCCGCAGCGTGCAGGGCGGGCGGCTCGACTGGGGCGTCAAAGCGTCGTTCCAGAGCTATGTCACCGGGCCCGTCGCGAAGGGGAGTTACTCCCTGACCGGCGGCGCGGCCACGGTGGGCAGCGGCGGCTTCCGCTTCCACTCGGCCACGGGGACGTACGACGGCGACACCGGCGCCTTCACCGCGTCCTTCTCCGGCGGCGTCCGCTTCCTCGGCCACAAGACCAACGGCGGTGCCTACCAGCTCGACCTCAGCATCAGCCGGCCCACCGTCCGTATCTCCGGTTCCAGCGGCACTCTCTTCGTGGACGTCAGCAGCAAGGCGAAGGGCACCGGGGCGGTCACGACGTCCTCGCAGGTGCCCTTCGCCTCCCTCTCCCTCGGCGGGATCGACATGAGGGGCGGCGGCAACACGGTCGCCCTCAACAACCTGCCCGCCACACTCACCGCGCAGGGCGCCAAGTCCTTCGCCGGGTACTACACCGCCGGGACCGCGCTCGACCCGGTGAGCCTGTCGGCGGACGTGCGGGCGGCGGCGGCCAAGAACCCGACGGCCTCGCCCACGCCGAGCGCCACCAAGTCCGCCTCGAAGAAGGAGACTTCGAGCGGCGAGCTCGTGGACGGCGCCGTCGACTGGGGTGTGCGCCGCACCTTCCGGGAGTACGTCACCGGGGACATCGCCAAGGGGGAGTGGACCCTGTCGTCCGGCGCCGAGGACGGCGGTGCGCTGTTCCGCTTCCCCGACGGCGAAGGGACGTTCAAGGACGGTGACCTTCGGGCGGCGTTCAAGGGCGCGGTCCGCTTCACCGGGGCGCAGGGCCTCGACCTGAAGCTGAGCGGCGTCCGCGTGACCGCCGAGGACGGCAAGGGCACGCTCCTCGCCGATGTGGCCGGCGCCGGCTTCACCGGCCACCAGGTCCCCCTGGTCACCTTCACGGCCAAGGGCCTCAAGGCGAAGGACGGTCTGGCGAAGGTCACCGAGGCCCCCGCGAAGCTCACCGCCGAGGGCGCCAAGGCCTTCGGCGGGATGTACAAGGCGGGCACCGAGATGGACCCGGTGTCCCTGGCCGTCGCCACCACCGACGAGGCCGAACTGCCCGACCTGCCCGACCTGGGCAGCACGCCCACGGCGAGCGCTCCGCCGGACAAGTCGTCTGCGTCGCCCGACCCGTCGGCCGAACCCGTCGCGAGCACCTCCGACGGCGGCGGCATCCCCACGGCGCCCATCGGCCTCGCGGCCGGGTTCCTGCTGCTCGCGGGCGCGGCCTTCGCGTTCGTCACCGTGCGCAGGCGCCGTACCCGGCCGGCCGCCGAGGCCGCCCCCACGTCCGACGAGGACTGAACGTCCCAAGAGGACTTCCCCCCAAGCCCTGACCGCCGTGCCCGCGCCGACCCCGGCCGCCACGGCGGACGCCCACCCACCGCAAGGAGACCCCGACCATGTCCGCCACCTCCCGCAGACGCCGTCCCGTCGCCCTCGCCGCCGCTGTCGCCACCGCGGCCACGCTGGGCGCCACCGCACTCGCCACCCTCGGCGCCGGCACCGCCTCGGCGGCCGAAGTCCCGCTCAGCGGCTACGAGTTGACGTGGGGCATCAAGCAGTCGTACCGCACCTACGTGACCGGCATGGCGGCCGGCAGCTTCACGGCCAAGGACGGCGCCTCGCAGGCCACCGGGAACGGCGCGTTCACCTTCACGGACGGCACCGGCACCTACGACTCCACGGCCCACACCGTCGACCTCGGCTTCAAGGGCGGCCTGCAGATCGTCTCCAAGCTGCACGGCTTCGACATCGCCCTGTCCGACGTGCGGTTCGACAGCGCGGCCGCCGAGATCACCGCCGACGTCACCAAGTCCGGTACGACCGCGCAGGACGTGCCGCTCGCCGACGTCACCGTGACCAGGGCCATGACCGACATGGCGACCAAGCTGACGAAGGAGGCCGCGGACGTCTTCGGCAGCGCGAGCTACGAGGGTGCGGCGGGGGACCCGCTCACGGTCGTACAGAAGACGCCGCCCCAGTCGCCGACGCCCACGCCGACCCCCACGGCCACCGCCACGCAGGCCCCGAGCCCGACCCCGACGCCGACCGCGACGGCCACGCAGTCCCCGACCCCGACCGCCACGGCGACCGGGTCCGCCTCGCCGTCCACGAGCGCCGACCCCTCCGAGTCCGCCTCCGAGGCCCCCGCCCAGGGCGAGATTGCGGACGGCACGCTCGACTGGGGCGTCAAGCAGTCCTTCCGTTCGTACGTCGTGGGCACCGTGGCGAAGGGTGAGATCACGACGTCGGACGGCGCCTCGCAGGCCACCGGCAACGGGGCCTTCACCTTCGTCGACGCCACGGGGGAGTACGACACCGACGCCGGCACCCTCTCCGCGAGCTTCGAGGGAGCCGTCAACTTCAAGGGCCACAAGGGCGAGGGCGACAACGGCGGCTACGGCCTCGACCTCACCCTGAACAACCTCCGCGCGAGCCTCGACGAGGGCACCGGCGAACTCACCGCCGATGTCACCAGCCTCGGCGAGAAGACCGAGGACGTGGTCCTGGCCGAGCTGAAGGCGAACGAGTCCGGCCTGACCGCGCGGGACGACGTCATCACGGTCGACGACGTCAAGGCCACCCTCACCGAGGCCGGCGCGAAGGCCTTCGGCGGCTTCTACACCGCCGGCACCGAACTCGACCCGGTCGACCTGGCGGTGGCCCTGACGGAGGACGCGGACCTGCCCGGCGGCGACGGATCGACGGGGGGCTCGGCCGGCGGTGCCACGGGCGGTTCGACCGGCGGCTCCTCCGGCACGGCGGGTTCGACCACCGGCGGCACCGGCTCGACGACGGGCGGTGTGACGGGCGGACTCGCCAACACCGGCTCGGACGTTCCGGTTGCCGCGCTGGGCACGGCCGCCGCCATGACCGCAGCCGCGGGAGCAGCCGTGGTGTTCGCGATGCGCAGGCGGCGTACCGAGGCGTAAGACTGTCCCCATGAACAGGGGGCACAGAGAACTGCTGGGGCCGGGGCGGCTGGTACTGAACGTACGAGACCGCCCCGGCCCGCCGGCGTTGCGTTTCGAGACCGCGGACCGGGGACGGCTGCTGCTGCGGCAGGGTGAACGCCCCCTGCTGCTGGGCCGGTCGGTGGGCGAGGGCTGCTGCCCCGAGCTGTATCTGCACCGCCTCGACGGCTACCGGTCACCGCTTCCGCCGCTGCGCGCATCGGCCATGCGGTCCTCCCTCAACTGGCCGCACCAGTACGCCCGTTGGCTGGAGGAAGCGGAAGGGACCCCGTTGCGGGACGGACGCTGGGAGCTGGCCCGCCGGACCGGTTTCCCGCCGGGCATCTGGACCGAGGACTTCGTACGGGACTGGCCGGGCGGCCGACTGGAGCTGTACTGCGGGGGCGGCTGGCACGGAGTCGTCCCGCTGCGCCGGCCCTCGGCGCCGGATGCCGCGCGGGTGAAGGCGTACCGCAAGCACGCCCGCGACGGCACCCTCGCGCCCGTCCTGCTGTGGTGGGTGACCTTCCTGGACGGCTGGGTGATCCTCGACGGTCACGACCGTGCGGTGGCGGCGCTGGCGGAGGACCGGACACCGGAGTGCGTGGAGCTGGGCCAGGTGCCGGACGAGGCGGACTGGCGCCGCGCCGCCGCGGAGGTGACCGAGGCCCACGAGCACCGGATGCAGGGGCTGGCGGCGCGCGCCGACGACCCGGGCGCGGAGCGCCAACGGGCCACCATGGAAAGGGCGTACGGCGACACCGTCTCCGCACTGCCCTACGGCGTGCCCCCCACCCGTTTCCTGCCCCTGCCCGGCGGAGCCGCAGCCTGGGACCGGCTCGCCGACCGGGTGATGTTTCAATTTCCCCGTGACTGACTTCGACGTCCTGCGCGTCTTCTGCGGACCCGACGGCGGATACGGCAACGAACTCGGCGTCGTCCGCGAGGGCTCCGTCATGCCCGACCGGGCCGACCGGCAGGCCTTCGCCGGCAAGCTCGGCTTCAGCGAGACGGTGTTCGTCGACGACCCCGAGCGCGGAGTCATCGACATCTACACCCCGACCCTGCGCCTGCCCTTCGCCGGTCACCCCTGCGTCGGCACTGCCTGGCTCCTCGACGTGCCCGAACTGATCACCCCCGCCGGCGTCGTCGGGGCACGGCTGGACGGCGAGTTCAGCTGGATCGAGGCACGGGCTCAGTGGGCCCCGCCGCGCACCCTGCGGCAGTACGGGACGGCGGCAGAAGTGGACGACCTCGACATCCCGCCGCCCGGTGTGTGGATCTACGCCTGGGCATGGGAGGACGAGGCGGCCGGACGGGTCCGGGCCCGCGGCTTCCCCGGCCGCGGCGACGGCATCGACGAGGACGAGGCGACCGGCGCGGCGGCCCTGCTGCTCACCGACCGCCTGGGCCGCGCCCTCAACATCACCCAGGGAGCCGGGTCCCAGATCCTCACGGCACCGCAGCCCGAGGGCTGGGTGGAAATCGGAGGGCGGGTCTTCCTGGAGCGCTGAACCCCGGGCGCTCAGGAGCCAAGGCGCGCTCAGGAGTTCAGGCGCTCAGCGGAAACTCCTCGCCCAACGCCCGGAACACGGCCGTGTTCAAGGCGAACGCCTTCTTGCACTCCGCCACGATCCGCTGCTTCTCCAGGTCGTCGGCGCGGACCTGGTCGAGGAGTTCGCGGTAACCCCGCTTGAACGCCGCCGGGTTGGTGATCTCCTCGAAGACGTAGAACCGGACCCCGTCGCCCTTGCGGGCGAAGCCCCAGGTCTTCTCCGCCTTGTCGCGGATGATCTGGCCGCCGGAGAGGTCGCCGAGGTAGCGCGTGTAGTGGTGGGCGATGTAGCCGGCAGGCCAGGCGTCGGCGCACTCCCGCACCCGGTCCGCGTAGGCCCGCGTCGCGGGCAGTGCCGACAGCCCCGTCCGCCACTGCGGACCCCGCAGGTGCGCCAGGTCCCGCTCCAGCGAGGTCAGCCGGAAGAGCTCCGGCTGGATGAAGGGGCCGGTCACCGGGTCCGACGCCAGCCGCTCGGTGCCGGTCTCCAGTGCCTCGTACACGAACCACAGCTGCTCGGTGTAGCGCGCGTACGCGTCCACGCCCAGTCGGCCGCCGAGCAGGTCGCTCATGAACGTCGAGGTCTCCGCCTCCACGTGCTGCTCGTGGGAGGCGGTGCGGATGACTGTCGAGAAGGAGTCCATGGGGATATTTTCTGAGGTTAGGCTTACCTAAGTCAATAGGTTTGCCGACGCTGTGTCGGTAAAAGGGTACCGAGAAAACCCGCCCTCCGCAGGACGAAGGACGGGTTCGGTGACCTGCTCGGTTACGGCAGCGTGAGGATCTCCGCCCCGGTCTCCGTCACCACCAGCGTGTGCTCGAACTGCGCGGTGCGCTTGCGGTCCTTCGTGACGACGGTCCAGCCGTCGTCCCACATGTCGTACTCGTGCGTCCCGATCGTCAGCATCGGCTCGATGGTGAAGGTCATTCCGGGCTGGATGACCGTCGTGGCGTGCGGGCTGTCGTAGTGCGGGATGATCAGGCCCGAGTGGAACGACGAGTTGATGCCGTGGCCGGTGAAGTCGCGGACCACGCCATAGCCGAAGCGCTTCGCGTACGACTCGATGACCCGCCCGATGATGTTGATCTGACGCCCCGGCTTGACCGCCTTGATCGCGCGGCTCAGGGACTCGCGGGTGCGCTCCACCAGCAGCCGGCTCTCCTCGTCGACGTCGCCGACCAGGTACGTGGCGTTGTTGTCGCCGTGCACCCCGCCGATGTACGCCGTCACGTCGAGGTTCACGATGTCGCCGTCGCGCAGCACCGTCGAGTCCGGGATGCCGTGGCAGATCACCTCGTTGACGCTGGTGCACAGGGACTTCGGGAAGCCGCGGTAGCCGAGCGTGGAGGGATAGGCGCCGTGGTCGCACATGTACTCGTGCGCCACCTTGTCCAGCTCGTCCGTCGTGACGCCGGGCGCGATCAGCTTCGCCGCCTCGGCCATCGCCCGAGCGGCGATACGGCCGGCGACACGCATCGCCTCGACGGTCTGCGGAGTCTGCACCTCCGGTCCCGTGTACGGCGTCGGCGCGGACTTGCCGACGTACTCGGGGCGGCGGATGTTTCCGGGCACGGAACGGGTGGGAGAGAGCTCCCCTGGTACGAGCAGCGACTGGCCAGACATGCCAGCGAGTCTAACCAGCGGACATGGGGGAACATGTCGGTGGCGAGAGGAGCCGGACATGGCCTTGTTCAAGAAGCGGACCGTCGGCAAGCCGGGCGAGTGGTACTACTGCCTCGTGCACAAGAAGGTCGAGGAGGGGCCGGAGTGCCCGGCCAAGGACCGCTTCGGGCCGTACGCCACCCCGCAGGAGGCCCAGCAGGCGATGGACCTCGCCCGTGAGCGCAACCTGGAGTGGGAGGGCGACCCGCGGTGGCACGACGCCCCGAGCCGCCCGGCGGACGACGACTGATCAGCCCTGCGCGGGCGCCGACGCGGGTTCCGCCGCCGGCGCCTGCGCGGCCGCCCGCTGCTTCCGCAGCCGCACCGCGTGCTCGCTCGTCCGCGCGTCGTACGTCATCAGCTTCGGCAGGCACAGCGCCAGCAGCCCCACTGCCCCCACGCACAGCAGCCCGCCCGACCAGATCGACGCCCGCACACCCTGCCAGGCCGCGATGCCGCCCACGTAGGTCTGGCCCAGCTGCGGGCCGACCGAGTACGACAGCAGCTCGATCCCGGCGAGCCGGCCGCGCAGCTCGTCCGGGATCGTCTGGTTCCACATCACGCCGCGGAAGATGCCGCTGACCATGTCCGCGGCGCCGCCGAGGGTCAGGAACAGCAGGACCAGCCATACGTTCCCGGCGACACCGGCCGCCGCGATCGCCGTGCCCCACAGCGCCGCCGCCAGGACGACGGCACGCCCGTGCCGGTGCACCCGCGAGGTCCAGCCGCTGGTCAGGCTCACGAGCATCGCGCCGGCCGGGACGGAGGCGTACATCAGGCCGAGCGCCCAGGGGGCGTTCAACTCGTCCGCGAGGAAGGGCAGTACGGCGAGCGGCATCGCGAAGAGCATCGCCGCGATGTCGATGACGTAGGTGCCGAGGAGTTCCTTGCGGCTCCAGGCGTAGCGGGCGCCCTCGGCGATGGCCTTGAGGGACGGCTTCGCGGCCTCGTGGGCGGCGGGGGAGGGGGCGAGCCCGAGTACGAGCAGCACGGAGACGACGAAGGTCAGCAGATCCGCCCCGTACGCCCAGCCGAGCCCCGCGTAGGCCACGACCACGCCGGCCACGGCCGGGCCCGCGACGCCGCCGACCTGCCAGCGCAGCGCGTTGAGCGAGGCGGCGGCCGGGAGGTGGTCGTGGGCCACGATCCGGGGCAGCAGGGCGTCCATGGCCGGGCGCTGGACCGACACCAGGGCCGAGGACAGGGCGGCGACGACATACAGCGGCCAGACGGCGGGGCTCGGCAGCAGCGCGTTGACCAGCAGCACCGCGCTCAGCACCGCCTGCCCGGCCTCCGTCCACACGATCAGCTTCCGCTTGTCGAGCGCGTCGGCGAGTGCACCCCCGTACAGCCCGAACACGATCAGCGGCACCAGCTGGACGGCCCCGATCGCCCCGACCGCCGCGGCGGAACCCGTCAGCTCCTTGATCTGCACGGGCAGCGCGACGAAGGTCAGGAAGCTGCCGAAGTAGGAGATCAGCCCTGCCAGCCACAGCCTCCGGAAGTCGGCGGAGGCCCGCCAAGGTGCGAGGTCGGGCAGCACGCCCCGCAGGCGGGAAGGCGGCGAGGGAGGTGTGGGGGAGCCGTCGGTCACGAGGATTCATGCTCGGGCGGTGCGGTGCCGAGGGCAAACGGTTTTGCGGGCGAGGCAGCCGTCACCAGCCGGTGGGCGGCGGTGCCGTGAGGGAGTCCGCCAGCCGGGACAGGCGGTCCCGGAGGCGCCGGCGCCCCCGCGGGGAGGGCAGCGCGTTCTCGCCGGCGGCCGCGCTCACCAGGTGCTGCACGGTGTCCAGGTCGAGCTCCGCACCGTCCGGCACGGTCAGGGTCTCGTGGGCCATCGACGTCAGTTCACCCTCGCCGGTGCCGAGCGCCAGCACCGTCGCGCCGGCCAGCCGGGCATCGTGCACCCGCTCCAGAAGCGGCGCCCCCGGCCCTTGCGGTGAGACCACCAGCAGTGTCTCGCCGCGCCGCGCCGCCGCCAACCGCCCGAGACCGACGGCCAGATGTGCTGGATCCGAGGCTCGCGCGTGATGCCGTACGAGTGTCGGGGCCAGCTCCGGCGTGCCCGACCACGCGGCCTCGTCGACCAGGTGGGCCGCCAGATGCCACGGCTCGTACCGCGGCGTGCCGACCAGCAGCAGCCCGCCCCCGTGTGCCACCGCCGACGTCCGCAGCGCACCCGCGAACCGCCGGGTGGCTCCCAACCACTCGGTTCCGGCGAGTACTTCGCGCAGCAATGCGACACGTACGGCATCCATGCGACCGCATCCTGCCGCAACCGACCACTCGTGACCCGGAGTTCACCACGAATTCGCCCGACTTGGGCAGATGGACTCGTTATCCCGCACATCCGTCCGTACACCGGCCGCGCGGCACCGGCGACCGAGCCGCGACGACCGGCCATCCGAGGAGCCCCCCATGGCAGAGACCAGCGTCCCCTTCCGCGCCGGCCGCGAGGGCTACGCGAGCTTCCGCATCCCGGCCGTCGTGGCCACCTCCACCGGCACCCTCCTCGCTTTCTGCGAGGGCCGGGTCGGCTCGCACGACGACTTCGGGAACATCGACATCGTGCTGAAGCGCTCCACCGACGGCGGGCGCACCTGGGGCCCGCTCCAGGTCGCCGCCAAGAACGGTGACGACCTCGCCGGCAACCCGGCCCCCGTCGTCCTCGACTCCGGCCGCATCCTGCTCGTCCACGTCCGCAACGCCGCCCTCGCCACGGAGAGCGCCATCCGCCGCGGTGTGGTGAGCGCCGCGGACGGGCGGCGGGTCTGGGTCCAGCACAGCGACGACGAGGGCGCCACCTGGTCCGCGCCGACGGAGATCACCAAGGGCACGAAACGGCCGGAGTGGCGCTGGTACGCCACCACCCCCGGGCACGCCGTCCAGCTGGCCGGCGGCCGGGTCGTCGTGCCCGCCAACCACTCCCTGCCGCCGGCCGGACGGGACAACGGCACGGAGGGCAAGTACAACGGCGGCCACTGCCTGCTCAGCGACGACCTCGGCGCCACCTGGCGCATCGGGTACGTCGACGGCAACACCGACGGCTACATCAACGTCAACGAGACCACGGCCGCCGAACTCCCCGACGGGCGCGTCTACTTCAACACCCGCAACGACTCCACGGCCCCCGGCACCCGCGCCGACGCGTACTCCGAGGACGGGGGAGCGACGCTGGTGAAGCCTTTCCGTCCCCAGGCCGGCCTCGCCGCCCCCGTCTGCGAGGGCAGCGTCCTGCAGCTGCGCGACCCCGACGTGCTGCTCTACTCCGGCCCCGCCGACCCCGGCTTCCGCGCCCTGATGACCGTCCGCGCCTCCGCCGACGGCGGCATCACCTGGCGGTCGGCACACACGGTGGACGGGCTGCCCGCCGCGTACTCGGACCTCGTACGGATCGACGACGAGGCGGTCGGACTCCTCTACGAGACCGGCGACTTCAGCGCGTACGAGACCATCACCTTCCGGCGGGTGCCCGTGACGGAGCTCACCTGAGCCGTGGGCCGGGCGGCGCGGACGTAAAGTCGGCGCATGACCTCTAGCGACAGTGCACAGCAGCCCGCCCAGGCGCCGGCGAAGGCCCCGGCCAAGGACCCCTGGGACCTCCCGGACGTCTCCGGGCTCGTCGTCGGCGTGCTCGGCGGTACCGGGCCGCAGGGCAAGGGCCTCGCCTACCGGCTCGCCCGGGCCGGCCAGAAGGTGATCATCGGTTCGCGGGCCGCCGAGCGTGCCGAGTCCGCCGCCGAGGAGCTCGGGCACGGCGTCGAGGGCGCCGACAACGCCGAGTGCGCGCGGCGCAGCGACATCGTGATCGTCGCCGTGCCGTGGGAGGGCCACGGCAAGACCCTCGAATCCCTGCGCGAGGAACTGGCCGGCAAGCTGGTCGTCGACTGCGTCAACCCGCTCGGCTTCGACAAGCAGGGCGCCTACGCGCTGAAGCCGCAGGAGGGCAGCGCCGCCGAGCAGGCCGCCGCCCTGCTGCCGGACTCCCGGGTGACGGCCGCCTTCCACCATCTGTCGGCGGTCCTGCTGGAGGACCCCGAGATCGACGAGATCGACACCGATGTGATGGTCCTCGGCGAGGTCCGGGCGGACGTCGAGATCGTCCAGGCGCTGGCGGGCCGCATCCCCGGCATGCGCGGCATCTTCGCCGGGCGGCTGCGCAACGCCCACCAGGTCGAGGCGCTGGTCGCGAACCTGATCTCGGTGAACCGGCGCTACAAGGCGCACGCGGGGCTCCGCGTCACGGACGTGTGACGGGATGGGGGACACTGGTCGGCGTAGCAGTGTCCCCCGAAGGAGCCGAGTGAAATGCCCCGCCTTGGTGTCTATGCCCTGATCGTCTGCGTGCTCGCCGTGGCCGCGGCCGTGGTCTCGTTCGCACAGGGCAGCTTGCTGGGGATCGTGTGGGTGCTGCTGGCGGGCCTGTCCAGCAACATGTGTTGGTACTACGTGAAGCGGGGCAGGGACGAGCGGCGGGACTCGGTCACCGGCTGAGCCACGACCGGGTCACGCACTGATCGAGCAGAGCTCGTTCGAATCCCGCCAGAAGCGGAACAGGTCGTAGCCGCAGTAGGTGTCGAAGTCGCTGATGCCGAGGCCGCGCAGGACGGCGTCGATCATGTCGAAGAACACGCCGTTGACCTCGGGCACCCACAGCAGCGCGAACACGAACAGCAGCCCGAACGGCGCGAACGGCTCCACCTGGCCCCTGACCTTCTGCGACAGCCACGGCTCGATCACGCCGTAGCCGTCCAGGCCCGGGACCGGCAGGAAGTTCAGGATCGCCGCAGTGACCTGGAGCAGGGCGAGGAAGGCGAGCGCGAACCGGAAGTCGCGGGGGACGCCGTCCAGGGCGTCGAGCCAGAACGGGGCGGTGCACACGACGGCGAACAGCACGTTGGTCAGCGGCCCGGCCGCCGAGATCAGACTGTGCCGCCAGCGCCCCTGGATCCGCCCGCGCTCGATGAAGACGGCCCCGCCGGGGAGGCCGATGCCGCCCATGATCACGAAGATGACGGGGAGCACGATGCTGAGCAGGGCGTGTGTATAGGCGAGAGGATTGAGGCTCAAGTAGCCCTTTGCTCCCACGGTGACGTCGCCCGAGTGCAGGGCGGTACGAGCGTGTGCGTACTCATGGAGACACAGGGACACCACCCAGGCCGAGGTCACGAAGAGGAACACCGCGAGTCCCGGTGACGCGGCGAACTCTGTCCACACCGCCCACCCGGTGGCTGCCGTCACGGCAGCGATTCCTAGGAAGACTGGGCTGATCCGCTGTTCGCTGGTGCGAGAGGCGGTGGTCATGGGCGGACTCCTCGTACGTGGCGGCCGAACTCGGGGACACCTCGACCGTGACGGTTGATCTGGGAGTACGGACTCCTGTGCCTGGGAGTCTCCCAGAGCCGGGAGGCGCGGGAGGGTGCGGGGCTCGGCAGCCGGCGAGGCTCGTCTAACTCAAGAACTTCGCCAGACGCTCTCGGAAGTCTTCGGGGATGTCCAGGACGTGACTGCCGCTGTCTCGGGGGTGGCATCGAACCGTGATGCCGGCATGGACCAGATCCTCGCCGATCTCGGTGACCCCCATGCTCTGCCACCGCTCTGCAAAGGTGGTACCGAGAGGTTCGAAACTCCAGTGATCCTCGTGGACGTCCTGTGACGGAAGCGAGTCGTCCCCGGCGCGGGCGCGTTCGACATACACGCGGCGAGTGACCGGCTCGTCCCCGACCGCCTGGACCAGCATGTGCAGGACAGGGTCGATGATCTCCTCGCCGGGCCGGAACACGTATCCGGGGCACGCCGGGGAGCCGACTCGCGAAAGGCAGCGAACCTTCTCGGTCACTCGGTATGTCCCGTCCCTGCGCTTCTTCCTGGATGTGTGAAGCTGAAGATTCTTGCCGCACCCGCCGCATTTGAGCACGTGGAGGAGCGGGGTCCTGGGCGTTTTCGAGCGTTGGGCGACCGGGGATGAGGAACGAGCCAGGGTGTCCTGAAGGCGATCGAAGACTTCCTGATCCAGCACCGCCTCGGCTACGCGGATGGGACGGCCCTCGTAGTCGTGCACCAGGACTCGATTCTTGTATTTCTTGCCGGGGACGTCCTCGCTGCGTGTCTTCCAGCCCAGCAGGGTGGGGGACGTGAGGATCCCCTTGAGCGTGCGGGGATACCAGAGAAAGTCCTTGCCGGACTTGTTCCGGAGATACGTGTCCGCAGGTGCAGGCAGCCCGCGGTCTTCGAAGTCCCGGCAGATGGCGTTGACCGGCTCACCGTCGATGACGCGCCGAGCGGCTTCCCGGACGATGGCAGCCGTCTTCGGGTTGATCTCCAGGTGACGGGCACCGTCCTTCGCGTACGTGCGATATCCGAAAGGGGGTGAACCGCCGCCCCATCGCGTGGATGTGAGCAGATGCGCGCGCGACGATGCAACCCGCTCAGCCGCAGTGTTGGCTTCCATCTGGGCGAATGTGGCGATCATGGTGGCTGTCTGCTGTCCCGTCGGACTCGTGAGATCGAACGGTTCCGTAGCGGAAACCAGAGCCTTGCCTCCATGATGCTCGGCCCACTCGATCATCTTGTGCAGGTCGCCGACCCGGCGAACAAACCGATCGAGTCGCCAGAAGACGATGGCGTCGAATTCAGGTGCACGGTCGTCGAGCCATCGGGACAGTTGCGGACGTTGCCACGGCGGCACGGCGGTGGCGGAGACAGAAAGGTCCTCGGCGACGCCGACGACATCCCAGCCGCGCGACACACAGAAGGATCTGCAGCCTTCGAGTTGCCGCTCCGGACTGGTGGTCGAGTCGGTCCGGACCGTGAGCCGGATGGCGATCAATGCCCTGAGAGGTCGTGCCATGGTTCCGACGGTAGCGTGTTTGTACCTAAGAAGCTGAGAGTTACGTAAACGCGCGACACTGAACCCGTGGCATGGATCTTTCCTGGGCAGGGACCGGCGCCTCCCGGCCTGCTTCACCCCGCGGCGCACGGAAGAAACCCCGTGACCATCGCCGAGAGCACCGGAGACAATGGTCCAGTGCGCTATCGCATCCTCGGCACCACGCAGGCATTCCGCCCCGACGGCACGGTCGTCCCGGTCGGCGGCGCGCGCCTGCGTGCGCTGCTGACAGTGCTCGCACTGCATCCCTCTCGCACTGTCCCCGCGGGCCTCCTGGTCGACGAGGTCTGGGTAGGCGACCCGCCCGCCGATGCCCCGGGCGCCCTGCAGGCGCTGGTTGGCCGCTTGCGCCGCGCCCTCGGCGCCGACGCCATCGCCTCGACGGAGGGCGGATACCGGCTCACCACCTTGCCCGACGACATCGACCTGCACCGGTTCGAACGCCTCGTCGGCGAGGGCACGCGCGCTTTGGCCGACGGCGACCCTGGCAAAGCGGCCGGGGTTCTCGACGACGCCATCGCCCTGTGGCGCGGTCCCGCCCTCGCCGACCTCCCCGACCGCACCGCCGAAGCGGCCCGCCAGGAGGCCCGCCGCCTCGACGCCCTGCGCGCCCGCCACACCGCCGCCCTCGCCCTCGGCCACGCTGAACATGCCCTGCCCGAGCTGACCGCCTTGTGTGACACCCACCCACTGGATGAACCCCTCCAGGCCACGCGCCTGCGCGCCTTGCGAGACGCGGGCCGCACGGCGGAGGCGCTGGCCGCGTACGAGGACGTACGACGACTGCTGGCGGACCGTCTTGGTTCCGACCCGGGGCCCGAACTGCGCGCGCTGTACGAGGAGTTGCTCGGGCCGGGGATGGACGCGCGCAGGGGAGAGGACGGTCTGCGTCCGCGTGACGGGGTCCGACCGGTTCACGGTGCGTTCCGGGTCGCCCGAGGCAGCCACGATGCCCGGCCGCACGGCGACGCCGAGGCGGGAGCCCGCCGTCAGGAGTTGGCGGGTGCGGATACTGGTGCGCCTGGCAACGGGCGGGGTGAAACCGTCGACGGGGCGAAGGGCACCGGACAGGCCGGGGGCGGGGCCGGTGGCCGGGCCGGCAACCTCCGCGTCCGGCTCACCTCCTTCGTCGGCCGGGAAGCCGACATCGAGGCCATCCGCGGGGACCTCGGCACCGCCCGGCTGGTGACGCTGCTGGGCCCCGGTGGGGCCGGGAAGACGCGGCTGTCGCAGGAGGCTGCCGATCGTGTGCGGGACGGTGCCCCGGACGGGGTGTGGCTGGCCGAGCTCGCGCCGGTCGACGCCCCCGAGGCCGTGCCGGAGGCCGTACTGACCGCCGTCGGTGCCCGCGAGACCGTGCTGTACGGCGCCGGCGCGGAGGCCATGCGGGCCGGATCCGAACGGCACGACGACCCCGTCGAGCGCCTCGCAGAGCACTGCGGCAAACGCCGGATGCTGCTGATCCTCGACAACTGCGAGCACGTCGTCGAGGCCGCCGCCCGCCTCGTCGCGGAGCTGCTGGAGCGCTGCCCGGAGCTGACGGTGCTGGCCACCAGCCGCGAACCTCTCGGCGTACCGGGGGAGCTGCTGCGGCCCGTCGAACCGCTGCCCGAGCCCGTGGCGCTGCGGCTCCTCGCCGACCGGGGCGCGGCCGCCCGGCCCGGTTTCCGTGTCGACGCCGACGACGAGACCGCGGCGGCCTGCGCCGAGATCTGCCGGCGCCTCGACGGCCTCCCGCTCGCCATCGAACTCGCCGCCGCACGGCTGCGCATGCTCACCCCACGCCAGATCGCCGACCGGCTGGACGACCGCTTCCGCCTGCTCACCTCCGGCAGCCGCACCGTCCGCCCCCGTCAGCAGACCCTGCGGGCGGTCGTCGACTGGTCCTGGGACCTGCTGGACGAGGACGAACGCGACGTGCTGCGGCGGCTGTCCGTGTTCGCGGGCGGCTGCGATCTCACCGCCGCCGAGGCCGTGTGCGGGTCCGCCGCTCTCGGCTCGCTCGCCTCGCTCGTCGACAAGTCCCTCGTGGTGGCCACCCCTTCGGCGGGCGGCGCGATGCGCTACCGGCTCCTGGAGACCGTCGCCGAGTACGCCGGCGAGCGCCTCGACGAGACCGGACGGCGTGCCGAGACCGAGCGTGCGCATCTGACGTACTACCGCGAACTCGCCCGCACCACCGACACGTTGCTGCGCGGCCCCGGCCAGCTCACCGCCGTCGCCCGGCTGGAGCGCGAGTACGAGAACCTGCGCGTCGCCCTGCGCCACGCGATCGCCGGCCGCGACGAGCAGGAGGCGCTGTGCCTGATCCTGTCGCTGGCCTGGTACTGGCAGATGCGCGAACTGCGGATCGAGGCCCGCAACTGGTCCCGCGAGGTCCAGACCCTCGGCCCCGACCCGTTCGCCGAGCCGGTCCGCCCCGCACAGCCGGTGTGGGAGCGCTGCACGGACACCCCGCCCCCGTGGACCGGGGAGGTCCTGGTGGAGGCACGGCGCGGGGCCCACCTCGTCCATCTCGCCTGCATGGACACCGAGTTGGACGCCTGGCAGACCCCCGAGGCGCAGGTGAAGCTGCGTGCCATCGCGTCGACCTATGAGCCCGGCATGCCGCAGACCTGCCGGATGCCCGGCCACCTCTGGATCTTCGCCGTCATGCTCTCCGGGGACATGGAGCGGCTGCGGACCGTCCTCGACGCCGCCGTCCGCACCTCGCGCGAGACGCCCGGGTACGACTGGGAACTCGCCGCGATCCTGCAATGGCGCGCCAATCTGTACGCCAACCGCAGCGACTGGGCGGGCGAGGGCGACGCCATCCGCGATGCCGAGGAGTCGCTGGAGATCTACGAGCGTCTCGGCGACCTGTGGGGCACCGCCGAGGCCCTCGCCGCGCGTGCCGAGGCGTGCGAACGCAAGGGCGAGTGGGACAGGGCCGCCGCCAATTACGAGGCGGCGATCGAGCTGGCCGAACGACTGGGCGCCCACGCCCAGAAGGGCGTACTCAGGGCCCGGCTCGGCAGCGTCATGATCGAGGCGGGCGACGGCGAGCGGGGTGAGCGGCTGCTGCGTACGGTCATCGGCGAGGCGACCAGCGGGAACGACCAGTCGATGCCGTTCGCCCGGCTGATCCTGGCCGGCCGGCTCGGCATGACCGGCCGGATCTCCGAGGCGCGTGAGCAACTGCGCCTGTTGCGTGAGCAGTTCAAGATCGCCCACTTCGTCGTCTTCGACGCCTTCATTCTGGGTGCGGAGGCCTGGCTGGACGCGGCCGACGGCCGCCACGCGCGGTCCCTGGACACGATCAGGCGCGCCCTGGAACGCGCCGAGGAACCACTGTCCGAGGCCATCGCCCCGCAGATGCGCTCGGCGTTCCTGACCACGGCCGCCTTCTCCCTGGCCCGCGCCGACGGCGGCTGCCGCGCCCGCGACGCCGCCCGCTGCCTCGGTGCCGCCGACGGGCTGCTGCCGGCCCGGTACCTCGCCTCGGCACATGAGCGCAAGGTGTACGAAGGGGCGACGGAGCGCACTCGCGCGGTGCTCGGCGACGCGGCTTACGAGGCGGCGTACGAGGAGGGCGGCGGCCTCTCCTTCCGGGAGGCCACCGCCCTGATCTGACATCCGTCGGTTCTCATACGGATCGTCGGCTCCGCGTACTGGACGTCAGTTCTTCGTACGGAACTTGTGGATCGCGATCGGCGCCATGATCGCCGTGAGCCCCACCGACCAGGCGACGGTCACCCACAGGTCGTGCGCGACCGGACCGCCCACCATCAGGCCGCGCGCGGCGTCCGCGAGCGAGGACAGCGGGTTGATGTCGGTGAAGGACTGCAGCCAGCCCGGCATCGACGTGGTCGGCGCGAAGATCGACGAGCCGAACTGGAGCGGCATCAGCACCAGGAAGCCCAGCCCCTGCACGGACTGCGCGCTCTTCAGGATCACGCCGAGGGTGAGGAAGACCCACATCAGCGCCGAGCCGAACAGCGCGGCCAGCGCCACGGCCCCGAGCAGTCCGCCCCAGCTGGTGATGTCGAAACCGACCAGGACGCCGACGACCAGCATGATCGTGGTGGCGATCATCATGCGCAGGAGCTCCACCGCGATCTTGGCGAAGAGCACCGAGCCACGCCCGATCGGCAGGGACCGGAAGCGGTCCATGACGCCGGTGTTGAAGTCCTGGTTGAACCCGGTACCGACCGACATGGCCATGCTCATGCCCATCATGGCCATCATGCCGGGCACGACGTACTGGACGTAGTCGTCCTGGCCGCCGCCGAGCGCCTGCCCGATCGAGCCGCCGAAGACGTACACGAAGAGCAGCGTGAAGACGATCGGCATCAGGATGGCGTCGAACATCGACTCCGGGTCCTGCCGGATCCACAGGAGATTACGGCGCACGAGCGCACCGGTGTGCCGCAGATGCGCCCGCAACGAGATGCGGGCGTCGGCGGTTGCCGCCGTGCCGGCAGGAGTGGTGGCGGTGGTCATACGGCGACCTCCTCGCGGTCGTCGGTGGGCACGGCGTCCTGCGGGGCACTGGCACGGTGGCCGGTGAGGGACAGGAACACCTCGTCCAGGCTGGGCAGTTCGGTGGAGATGGAGGCGAGGGTGATGCCCCGCGCGGTGACGGCGCCGACGATGGCGGTGAGCTGTTCGTCGCTGAGCACCGGGACGAGCAGGGTGCCGGTCTCGGTGTCCACGGTGGTGGTCGCGAGGCCGGTGATGCCGAGATCGTCGAGGTATCCGGCGAGGGGCCGCAGTTGCAGGGCGTCGGTCGGCCGGATCCGCAGGGTGCGCCCGCCCACCTTGGCCTTGAGCTCCTCGATGCCGCCGCCCGCGATGACCTTGCCCCGGTCGACGACCGTCAGCTCGGAGGCGAGCTGCTCGGCCTCCTCCATGTACTGGGTGGTCAGCAGCACGGTCACCCCGTCCCCGACCATGGTCTTGACCTCGGCCCACACCTCGTTGCGGGTCCGCGGGTCGAGCCCCGTGGTGGGTTCGTCGAGGAACAGCACCGTGGGCCGGCCGATCATGGAGGCGGCCAGGTCGAGCCGCCGCCGCATGCCGCCGGAGTAGGTCGCGGCGGGCCGCTTGGCGGCGTCGGTCAGGGAGAACCGCTCCAGCAGCTCGTCGGCACGCGTGCGTGCCTCCTTGCGGGGCAGGTCCAGGAGCCGTCCGATGAGGTACAGGTTCTCCCACCCGGGGAGCTTCTCGTCGACGGAGGCGTACTGACCGGTCAGCCCGATCACCCTCCGCAGCTGCCGGGGCTGCCGCAGGACGTCGTATCCGGCGACGGTGGCCTCTCCGGCGTCCGGCGTCAGCAGCGTGGACAGGATGCGCACGAGGGTGGTCTTGCCGGCCCCGTTCGGCCCGAGCACGCCCATCACGGTGCCCTCGCGCACGTCCAGGTCGACACCGTCCAGAGCCTTGGTCTCGCCGTAGTGCTTGACCAACCCCCGCACGGATACGGCGCTGCTCGCGCCGCCGGGGTTCTTGTCGATTCGTGTCATGGGGACGACGTTGTCAGGCCGCACCGACAAACCGCCGACAGCTCACCGACATGGCCTACGACTCACCGACAAGCGATGTCGGCATGCGATGTCGGCATGCGGTGTCGGCATGCGATGTCGGCTCGTGAGGGGTGCACGCGAGGGTGCACGCGAGCGGTGTACGACGCAGGGGGCGCCCGGTGATCACCGGGCGCCCCCTCCGTCGTAGGACTCGCGGAACTCAGTACTGGACCGTCTCCGCCTGCTGGGGAACATGCGAGGCGACCACGCGCTCCCGCCCGGCCCGCTCGGCGACCCGTCGCCGGTCCACGGCGTACGCGGCACCCGCGACCCCGAGCCCGAGGACGGCCAGTGCGGCGCCCGCCAGTGCCGGGGAGGTGACTCCGAGGCCCGCCGCGAGGGCGAGGCCGCCGATCCAGGCACCGCCCGCGTTGGCGAGGTTGAAGGCCGCCTGGTTGGCCGAGGAGGCCAGGGACGGGGCGCTGGACGCCTTCTCCATCACCATCAGCTGCAGCGGGGAGCCCGTGGCGAAGGCCGCCATGCCCAGCAGGACGACCGCCAGAGCCGCGCTCCACGCCGTCGACATCAGCAGCGGGAAGAGAGCCAGGATCAGCGCCAGCGAGAGCAGACCCCCGAACAGCGTCCGCCGCATCGCGTGGTCCGCAAGGCGCCCGCCCAGCAGGTTGCCCGCCGTCGCGCCGACGCCGAACAGGGCCAGCAGCAGCGTCACGCTGGCATCGGTGTATCCGGCGGCGTCGGTGAGCATCGGCGTGATGTAGCTGTACGCGGCGAAGAGCGCGCCGAAGCCCGCGACCGTCGTGCCGAGCGCCAGCCACACCGGCAGGGAGCGCAGGGCGGCCAGTTCGCCGCGCAGGCCCGCCTGCTCAGTGTGGTGCGCCTCGGCGCGCGGGATGAGCAGCGCGAGCGCGGCCATCGCGGCCAGGCCGATCGTGCTCACCCCGAGGAAGGTGGCCCGCCAGCCCAGGCTCTGGCCCATCAGCGTGGCCACCGGCACGCCCGCGACGTTGGCCATCGTCAGGCCGAGGAACATCAGCGACACGGAGCGGGCCTTGCGCTCCGGCGCGACCATGCTCGTCGCCACGACCGCGCCGACGCCGAAGAAGGCGCCGTGCGGCAGGCCGCTGAGGAGGCGGGCGGCCATCAGCCAGTGGTAGTCGGGAGCGAGGGCGGACAGCGCGTTGCCCGCGACGAACAGGGCCATCAGGCCGATGAGGACCGTGCGGCGGGGCATGCGTGCCGTGACCGCGGCCAGCAGCGGGGCGCCGATGACGACGCCGAGGGCGTACGCCGAGACCAGATGTCCGGCGGTGGGGATCGAGATGTCCAGGTCGTTCGCGACTTCGGGCAGCAGGCCCATCATCACGAACTCGGTCGTACCTATGCCGAAGGCGCCGACGGCCAGGGCGAGCAGGGCCAGGGGCATGAAGTGCCTTTGCCTTTCAGGGTCGAGAGCGGAGCTTCGTACTCCGTGATGTTCGTTCCGTATGTTCAAGTACGGAACAAAGTCTCTCAGGCCCGGTATTCCAGCAGATGACGATCCGGTTGCCGAGACCCGTCCAGGCGGCGCTGACCAGGGGTTTTCAGGACGCGGATGTGTCGACCTTCACACGCGCCGCCACCGGCAGATGGTCGCTCCCCGTCTCCGGCAGCGTCCAGGAGGTCATCGGCTCCAGGCCCTTCACCATGATCTGGTCGATCCGCGCCATCGGGAACGACGCCGGCCAGCTGAAGCCCATCCCGCTGCCCGAGGCGCCCTGCGTGGAGCGCATCTGGGCGGTGACGGCGTTCAGCGCACGGTCGTTCATCGTGCCGTTCAGGTCGCCGAGCAGGACGACCTGCCGGAGGGGCTCGTCGGCGATGGCCTCACCCAGCGCGTCGGCACTCTTGTCGCGCTGCCGGGCGGTGAACCCGGCCTCCACCTTCACCCGCACCGACGGCAGATGGGCGACGTACACCGCGACCTGCCCGGACGGTGTGGTCACCGCGGCCCGCATGGCACGGACCCAGCCCAGCTTGATGTCGACCGGCTCGACGCCGCTGAGCGGGTACTTGCTCCACAGTCCGACGGTGCCCTGCACCGAGTGGTACTTGTACGTCGACGCCAGCGCCTTCTCGTACGTCGGGACCGCCCCGGCCCTCAGCTCCTCCAGGGCCACCACGTCCGCGCCGGACGAGGCCACGTCCCGGGCGGTGCCGGCCGGATCGGCGTTGTCCGCGTTGACGTTGTGCGTGGCCACCGTGAGGTCGCCGCCGACGCCGGTCTTGTCGGTGAGCTGGCCGCCGAACAGGTTCAGCCAGACGACCGCCGGGACCAGTACGGCCATCAGTGCGGTCGCGGACCTGCGGACGAGGGCCAGCAGGAGCAGCACCGGGACGAACAGGCCCAGCCAGGGCAGGAACGTCTCTGTGAGGCTGCCGAGGTTGCCGATCGCGTTCGGGATCTGCGCGTGCAGCAGCATCACCAGGGCGAGGATCACCGCGAGGGCGGCCAGGACGATGCCGCGGCGCCAGACGCGCGGGTCGCCGCGCCAGCCCGCGACCAGGCCCTTCAGGCGGTTTGTCAGGCGCTGAAGCCCGGGTTCCCGGCGCTCGGGACCCGAGCCGCCGTTGTCCGTCTCCGTCACGTACGCCTGCTGCGCCATACCGTCGCCTCACTACCTGCCGTGCAACACCGTCGTCCCCCCGCGCCCAGAGAAACCCTAGGGGATGATCGGCTCCGATCCCGCCGTACTCATGACGGCCGTACGGGGGCGAGGACGTACAAGTCGCCTTCGCGAGTTCCGGATGCGCCCGGGGAAAGCGCGCTCTGTGACGAAACGCGCACATTCGATCTACGGGGTGTGTGAACTGACGGGTCGTAGACCCTCGAGCACGGCGTCGGCCATCTGCTCCGCCAGGCCTTCCGGAAGTTCGGCGTCCGGGCGCATGACGGCACGCACCAGCATCGGTCCGAAGATCATGTCGTTCATCACGTCGACGTCGATGTCCGCGCGCAGTTCACCGTTCTCCTGCCCGCGGCGCAGGATCGCGTGCTGCTTCCGGCGCCGCGGTTCGACGACGGTCGCGTGATAGGCGTCCCAGATCTTCGGGCTGCTCTTCATCTGGGCGATGACGTTGCGCAGAAGCACCGACGAACGGGTCATCAGACCGCGTTGGCGCAACTGCTCGAGCAGCGCCACGACGTCGTCGCGCACCGAGGTGCCGGGCAGTTCGGGATCCGGCGGCTCGGCGGCGCGCACGACGTCGACGAAGAGCTCCTCCTTGCCGCTCCAGCGGCGGTAGATGGTGGCCTTGCCGACCCCCGCGGTACGCGCGATGCGCTCGATGGACAGCTCCGCGAGCGGCACACCGTCCTCGAGCAGCTTGAGGATGCCCTCCATGATGGACCGCTCCACGGCCTCGCTGCGGGGGCGGCCCCGGGTGGGACCGTCCTGCCGGGGCCGGCTGTCGGCGAGGCTCACTTGGCTCGGTCCTTTCCGTGGGTTAAGGTGATTCTCCCTGGTGTACGGCGTCGCCGTGCACGACCTCGTGGGGCACGGTGCGCGCGTCGGCTCGTTCCGCGCCCCGCGCCTCCTACTCCGCGGCAGCCAACTCCCGTTCCTTGTCGCCCTCCTGAGGCGCCGCCGGCCGCCCCGGCAGGAACAGCCCGACGACCACCGCGCCGAGCACCGCCACCCCCGCGCCCCACAGCGCGGTGACGTGCATGGCGTGCAGGAAGGCGTCGTGGGCCGCGCCGACGAGGGCGTCGCCCCGCGGGCCGAGCCGGTCCGCCACGCCGAGCGTGGCCTCGATGGACTCGCCCGCCGTGTGCCGTAGGCCCTCGGGCAGCACCGTGAGCCGGTCCTCGATGTCACCTCGGTACGCGGTCGACAGGACCGAGCCCAGCACGGCGATGCCGAGCGCGCCGCCGACCTGGCGGAAGGTGTTGCTGAGCGCGGAGGCGGAGCCGGCCTTCTCGCGGGGCAGGGCCTGCATGATGACGACGCTGACGGGGGTCATGATGTGCGCCATCGCGGTGCCCATGAGGAAGAAGACCACCTCCAGGATCCAGATCGGCGTGTCCGCCTCGAACGTGGCGAACGCGGCCAGGGTGGCGGCGATCAGGAGCATGGCGCCGGTGGTGGTGGCCCGGTTGCCGAACCGGTCGACGACGAGCCGGGCCCGCGGGGCGAAGATCATCTGGGCGGCGGCGAGCGGCAGCATCAGCAGACCGGTCTCCAACGGCGAGTAGCCGCGCACGCTCTGGGTGTAGAAGACCGAGAAGAAGGTCACGCCCATGAGGGCGAAGAAGACCAGCGCGATCACGCCGATCGCGGCCGAGAAGACCTTGTTGCGGAAGTACGTGACGTCGATGGACGGATGGTCGCTGCGCTTCTCGAACACGACGAACGCGGCGAGGACGGCGAGTCCGGCGCCGATGGTCGCGAGGACCGTCGGGTCCGTGAAGTCGGCCAGCTGGCCGCCCTTGATGATGCCGTAGACGAGCAGGACGAGGCCGACGACGGAGAGCACGACGCCGACGGGGTCGATACGACCGGGTTTCGGGTCACGCGAGTCCGGGACCAGCCACAGCATCAGCGCGAGTGCGAGCAGCACGATCGGCACGTTGATGAGGAAGACGGACCCCCACCAGAAGTGGTCGAGCAGCACCCCGCCCGTGATGGGCCCGATGGCGATGGCGAGCCCGACGCCGCCCGCCCAGATGCCGATGGCCTTGGGCTGCTCCTCGCGCTCGAAGACGTTCATCAGGACGGCGAGGGTGGCCGGCATGACGAAGGCGGCACCGAGGCCCATCACCGCGCGGAAGGTGATGAGCTCGCCGGGCGAGCCGGAGAACGCGGCGAGGGCGGAGCCGATCCCGAACACGGCGAGCCCGCCGAGCAGGACCTTCTTGCGGCCGAGCCGGTCGCCGAGGATGCCCGCGCTGAACAGCAGGCCCGCGAAGACGAGGGTGTAGGCGTTGATCGCCCACTCCAGCTCGCTCTGGGTGGCGCCGAGGCCGGTCGGGGCCGGGGTCGAGATGGTCTTGATGGCGACGTTCAGGATCGAGTTGTCCAGGACGACGATCAGCAGGCTGAGCATCAGCACGGCGAGGATCGCCCAACGGCGCCGGTGCACGGCTTCCGGTATGCGGGGGGCTGTGGCGGCGGGAGAAGTCATGCTCTCGACGCTACCTCCTTTACGATACGGAACCGTCTCGTATCTTAAATTCTTACCGAGTACTTACGCGGGCGGGACACCGGGGCGGAACTCACACAGGGAGGTCTGGCCGTCCCTGGCACGAGGTGCCACCATGGAGGGGAGTCCGGGGACGCCGTAAGGGCGCCTCGAGATGACAGAAGGAGCCGTTGCAATGACGCAGCTTTCGGCTGCCCAGACGCCTCAGGCGAAGACCTCCGACGGCAGCAAGGCGCTGTACGGGGGGAAGGGCACACGCCGCATCACCGTTCGCGACATCGGCCTCGCCAAGGAGCGGGGCGAGAAGTGGCCCATGCTCACCGCCTACGACGCGATGACCGCGTCCGTCTTCGACGAGGCCGGGATCCCGGTCATCCTCGTCGGCGACTCCGCGGGCAACTGCCACCTCGGCTACGACACCACGGTGCCGGTGACGCTCGACGAGATGACCATGCTCTCGGCGGCCGTCGTACGCGGCACCTCCCGCGCCCTGATCGTCGGCGACCTCCCCTTCGGCTCGTACCAGGAGGGCCCGGTGCAGGCGCTGCGCTCGGCGACCCGGCTGGTCAAGGAGGCCGGCGTCGGGGCGGTGAAGCTGGAGGGCGGCGAGCGCTCGCACGAACAGATCCGCCTGCTGGTCGAGTCCGGCATCCCGGTCATGGCTCACATCGGACTGACGCCGCAGTCCGTCAACGCAATGGGCTACCGCGTCCAGGGCCGCGGCGAGGAGGCGGCCGCGCAACTCCTGCGCGACGCGAAGGCGGTCCAGGACGCGGGCGCGTTCGCGGTCGTCCTGGAGCTGGTGCCGGCCGAACTGGCCGCCGAGGTCACCCGCGTCCTGCACATCCCGACCGTCGGCATCGGCGCCGGTGCCGAGACCGACGCCCAGGTCCTGGTCTGGACCGACATGCTGGGCCTGACCGGCGGCCGCGTCCCCAAGTTCGTCAAGCAGTACGCCAACCTCCGCGACGTCATGGGCAACGCGGCGAAGGCGTTCGCGGACGACGTGGTCGGCGGAACGTTCCCGCTGGAGGAGCACTCGGTCCACTGAGCCCTGCCGGGCCCGGCCACCCCTGAACCACTGCGGCACCAAAGCGCCCCGCCGATCTTCCCCCGTCGGCGGGGCGCCTCTTTGTGCCCTGCTTGTGCCGCGTTGCCGCCGCTCAGCGCCGCCGGTACGACTCCACATAACCGCCCGCAGGCGTCCCGACGCCCGTCACGTCGTCGTAGCCCTTCACGGCCCGCAGGGAGCTGTCCTTGCCGAGGCTGCGCACGGACGTGGTCAGGCCGCCGGTCGCGTCGTAGCCGTTGACGTAGTCGACGCGGGCGACCGCGAGGCCGGAGCCCGTCGGGTTGTCCGTGACGTCGTGGTACGCCTTCGAGCCGTACCTGGCGTAGATCGCCGGGTTGGCGAAACCGAGCGGCCGGCCGCCGCGGGCCTCCTGCGCGAGGGCCTGGACGGCCGCGATCACCGGCGCCGCGAGCGAGGTGCCGCCGAGGCGGTACTCGTCGTAGGCCTGCGTCGTGCCGTCCGGCATGGTCTGCGTCTGGCCCACCAGGAACCCGGTGTTCGGGTCGGCGATCGCCGCGATGTCCGGCACGACCCGGTTGCCGCCGGCGCTGTTGGCCCTGGCGAGCGCGTCCGGCACGACGCCCTTCTGGTAGTACGGCTCGGCGACCGTCCGGCTCGTGCCGCCACCCGCGCCCGAGTTGAACGCGCCCGGGAAGCCGGTCCAGCTCCCGCCGTCCGCCGACAGAACCGCCTTCTCGGTGCCCCAGCCGGTCTCCCACAGGTACGTGTCGCCCTTGCCGACCGCCAGCGAGGTACCGCCGACCGCCGTCACCCACGCCGAACTCGCCGGGATGTCGACCTGCTTGGTGCCGCTGCTCGCGACCTCGTCGCCGTCGTCGCCGGAGGAGTAGTAGAAGCCGATGCCCTCGACCGCGCCGAACTGGAAGACCTGGTCGTAGGCGGCCGCGAGGTCCGGCGTCTGGGCATCCTCGGTCTCGCCCCAGGAGTTGGAGACCAGGTCGGCCAGGTGGTTGTCGACGATCTTGCTGAGCGAGTCCAGCAGGTCCTCGTCGTAGCAGGACGCGGCGCCCACGTACGTGACCTGCGCGCCGGGCGCGACCGCGTGCACGGCCTCGACGTCGAGGGTCTCCTCGCCGTACCAGCCGGCCGCCCCGCACTCCTCGGTCCGCGTGTACTCGGCAGGCAGGACCTGGCGCAGCCGGCCGCTCTTCCAGGCGGTGTCCCCGTTGTGCTTGGCGTAGGTGCCCGCGTCGTAGGCGATCGTCGGGGAGGCGTACGCGTCGGTGATGGCGATGCGCACGCCCTTGCCGGTGCGCTTGCCCGCGCCGTACGCGGCGCGCAGCTGCTTGCCGGTGTAGCCCTTGACGGCGTACGGGATCTTCGTGCCGTACGCGTCCGGCAGCGTGGTCGCCACCTTCGAGCCGTGGTACGTCGAGAACGGCCCGGCGTTGCGGAACACCGTCTCCGGCGGCGGGAGCTGATCCTGGTGGCTCGCCAGGTGCGGCGCGTTGTCCAGGCCGGTGACCGTCAGGACGGCGCCCTTCAGGCTGTCCGGCACCGACGCGGTCGCGGTGGGCGCGCGGTAGGTCTTCGCGCCCTTGGTGTAGTTGTGCAGCTGAGTGCCGAACGCCTTCTCCGCGGCGGCCACCTCACCGGTGACGGCCACGTAGTGCTGGGTGACGCCCGTGACCTTCAGACCTGCCGACGTCAACCAGCTCCTGACGGCGGCCACTTGGGCCTTCGTCGCGCCGAAGCGGGCCTGGGCCCGGCCCGCGGTGAGGTACTCGCCGTACGACGCCGAGCTCGGGTCCGACACGGCCTTCGCGTAGGCGGCGAGGCCGGCCGCGTCCCGGCCCGCGAGGTAGACGCGCACGGAGACCCGGGCGCCGTCCGCGGCCGCGCCCCGGTCCGCCCTGGCCGTGGCCCAGGTGGGCTTGGTGCCGGCGAGCGGGTCACGGGCCTGGTCCGCGGCGTGCGCCGCGGGTATGCCGAGCGCCAGCGCGCCGGTGAGGAGAGGCAGTGTCGCCGCCAAGCTCACCGAGGCGCGCAGCGCGGCACGGTTCGATCTCATGGAACCCCCTGTGCGGTTCGTGTGTGCGAGTGGATCACCCGACGGTGGCCACTTAAGCGACGAACCGTTCACGCCAGGGGAATGCCCGGCCCAAGAAGGTCCCAACTAACCTAATGACAAAGCCATTTCGGCAGCTGCGGCGGCGGCAGCTGCGGCAGCTAAGGCGGCAGCTACGGCGACGGCTGGGACGACAGCTGCGGCGACAGTCGCGAGGTCATGACCGCGGCTTCGCGCCCCGCTCCTTGAGCATGTCCGCCATCAGGTCGATCTCCGACTGCTGCCCGTTCACCATGGTCTGCGCCAGCCGCTTCTCCACGCCGACCGCGCACTTGTCGACACAGCCCTCGGCCATGTGGATGCCGCCCTTGTGATGGGCCGTCATCAACTGGAGAAAGAAGATCTCCGCCTGTTTGCCGCTGAGCCCCGCCAGCTTCTTCATCTCCGTGCTGGTCGCCATGCCCGGCATCAGCGCGCCGTCCTCACCGGCGGGCATGTCGCCCATGCCCATCCAGGTCATCGGCGCGTTCGACGACACCTTCGGCAGCTCCCACAGGTCGAGCCAGCCCAGCAGCATGCCGCGCTGGTTGGCCTGGGTCTGCGCGATGTCGTACGCGAGCCGCCGTATCTCCTCGTCCTTAGTACGGTCGCGCACGATGTACGACATCTCCACGGCCTGCTGGTGGTGCACGGCCATGTCGCGCGCGAACCCGGCGTCCGCCGAGTCGGCGCCCGGCGTCCCGCCCGAACCGCCGTCCTCGGCGACCGCGTAGGTGAGCGCGCCGACCGCGACGAGCACGGCCGCCGCGGTCCCCGCAATCCAGCCGGCGTGCTGCCTCACTCCGAGAGACCACCCGTGCACGGTGCGCCCGGCTCGGGCGTCTGCTTGCCCTGGACGTACGTCTCGAAGAACTTGGCGACGTTCGGGTCACTCGCGCTCGTCACCGTGCGCTGGTGCCCCCACGCGCTGAGCATGATCGGGTCCTGCTGCTTCTCGTCCGGGCTCATCAGCGTGTACGGCGTCTGCTTGACCTTGGTGGTCAGCGCCTCGACGTCGGCCTTGGAGGCCTTGGACGTGTACGTCACCCAGACCGCGCCGTGCTCCAGCGAGTGCACGGCGTTCTCCTTGCGGAGTTCCTTGTCGTAGACGTCACCGTTGCAGTTCATCCAGGCCCGGTGGTGGTCGCCGCCGACCGGGGGCTCCATCGGGTACCCGACACTGGTCTCGACGTGGGTGCTCGACAGCTTCGTGTTCCAGGTCCGCACGCCGTCCTTGCCGGTGACGAACTTCCCGGGGACCTTGTCGGACGGCTGCGCCTCGTCCTTGTCGGCGTCGGACTGCGACCGGACGAGGACGACACCGGCCGCCACCAGACCGACGACGACCACCACGCTGGCCGTGATCGTCAGGATGCGGTTACGGCGCTCACGGGCACGCTCGGCACGCCGCATCTCCTCTATTCGCGCCTGACGAGCCGTGTTGCTCTTGTTCTTGGCGGAGCCCATGAGGTGTGGTCCTTCTGGGGAAAGGGACGATCGGGTCCGCTGATCGTAATGGGGAAGGTGTGACATCTCGTAGAGAGGACAACGGAAAGGCCGGATCGGGATGAGCCGGCGGTCGGCCGAAGGCCGCTTCCGGATATTTTGAACCGCGGATGCGCATTATCTACGCTGACGTACATGCGGCTGCTGCGCTCCACCGACCTGGCACTCCGGCTCCTCATGCGGCTCGCCGTCATGGAGGGCGGCACGCCGACGACCCGCGAGGTCGCGGCGGACATGGAGGTGCCGTACACACACGCCGCCAAGGTCGTCGCCGAGTTGCAGCACCTGGGTCTGGTGGACGCCCGCCGGGGCCGCGGAGGCGGGCTGTCACTCAGCGACAGGGGCCGTACCTCCTCCGTCGGCGCGGTCGTGCGCGCCTTCGAGGGCGACGGCGACGTCGTCGAGTGCGAAGGCGACAGCCCCTGCCCGCTGAACTCCGGGTGCCGGCTGCGCGGTGCGCTGCGGCGGGCCCAGGAAGCCTTCTTCGCCTCACTGGACCCGCTCACGCTGGCCGACGTGACCGCGGACCCCACTGGACCGCTGCTGCTCCAGATCGGCCGGACGCCCTGAGGCCGGCCCGGCTTCAGCTCTCCCGCGCGAGCCACAGGTCCGGGCCGAACACCTCGTAGTGGATGTCGGCCGGTGCGACGCCCTTGCCGATCAGCTGCGCCCGCACGGCCCGCATGAAGGGCAGCGGACCGCACAGGTACGCGCGCGTGCCCTGCGGTACGGCGATGCCGGTGAGGTCGACCCGGCCGGTGCGGTGGGCGGCGTCGGTGTCGTCCGGGGCGTCCTCGTACCGGTCGGCGCCTTCCTCGTACCAGAAGTGGACGGACGCGTCCGGCAGCTTCCCGGCGTACGCCTCGTGGTCGGCGCGCAGGGCGTGCTCGGCGGGGGAGCGGTCGCCGTGCACGACGATCACGGGGCCCTGGTGCCCGGTGTCCGCGAGCTGCCCGAGCATGGCGACGATCGGGGTCACGCCGATACCGGCCGAGGCGAGGAGCAGCGGCACTGCCGCGTCGTTCCCGGCCAGGACGAGATCGCCGTACGGTGCCGACATGCGCAGTCGCCCGCCGACGTGCACGCACGCGTGGAGGTGGTTCGAGACCTCGCCGTCGGGGCCCGTGCCGCCGCGCACCCGCTTCACGCTGATCTGGCGCAACGGGGAGCCGGGCGCGGCCGAGAGGCTGTACTGGCGTATCTGCCGCGCCCCGTCCGGCAGCTCGACCTGGACGGAGACGTACTGCCCGGCCCGGAAGTCCGCCGCCGGGCCGCCGTCGGCGGGCCGTAGCCTGAAGGTGGCCACCTCGGCGGTCTCCTCGACGCGTCCGACGACCTCCCAGTCCCGCCATTCGCTGCCGCCGCGCTCGTCGTACAGCCGCTTCTCGATCGCGATCAGCGCGTTCGCCATGAGCCAGTACACCTCGTCCCAGGCGGCCGCGACCTCGGGCGTGACGGCCTCGCCGAGCACGTCGGCGATGGCGGCGAACAGGTGCTCGTGGACGAGCGCGTACTGCTCCGCCGTGACGCCCAGGGAGGCGTGCTTGTGGGCGATGCGGGCCAGCATCGCGTCGGGCCGCTCGTCGGGGTGGTCCACGAGGTACGTCGCGAACGCGGCGATCGACCCCGCGAGGGCCTGGCGCTGGGTGCCGGCCGCCTGGTTGCCGCGGTTGAACAGGTCGCGAAGCAGCTCGGGGCGGGCCGTGAACAGCCCGGCGTAGAAGCGCTCGCTGATCTCGCCGATGGCGCCACCGACGACGGGGAGGGTGGCACGCACGGTGGCGACGGACTGCTCGGACAGCATGGGGTCTCCTCAGGCTCGACCGGGCGGCGCAAGGGTGGCCGCCCACGCCTCATTAAAACTTGCATCCAAGATGCAAATTAAAGCGGGGTGGGTCCTGTGGGGCCCGGCATTACGTATGTCGGTCCGAGCAGGCACTATGGGCGGCAGAGCAGTTCACCCGGCATCACGGCGGGACACCTGCCGTTTGCCGGGCGTTCGATCGGAGGTCGCTGCGGCGATCAAGGTGCGCAACGCGCCTGAAACGGTGTTGTGGTGTGATGCTCAGGTGCCCGACCGCCTCCCGCCGCACCGGAGACAGGCGGCCTGACCAGCAAGGATGGGGAAGCGCAAGATGGACAAGCAGCAGGAGTTCGTGCTCCGGACGTTGGAGGAGCGCGACATCCGGTTCGTACGCCTGTGGTTCACGGACGTGCTGGGTTTCCTCAAGTCAGTGGCCGTGGCCCCCGCCGAGCTGGAGCAGGCCTTCGACGAGGGCATCGGCTTCGACGGCTCCGCCATCGAGGGCTTCGCCCGGGTGTACGAGTCCGACATGATCGCCAAGCCGGACCCGTCGACCTTCCAGATCCTGCCCTGGCGCGCCGAGGCCCCCGGCACCGCCCGCATGTTCTGCGACATCCTGATGCCGGACGGCTCCCCGTCCTTCGCGGACCCGCGCTACGTCCTCAAGCGCGCCCTGGCCCGCACCTCCGACCTGGGGTTCACCTTCTACACGCACCCCGAGATCGAGTTCTTCCTGCTGAAGCACAAGCCCCTGGACGGCTCCCGGCCCACCCCGGCCGACGAGTCCGGCTACTTCGACCACACCCCGCAGAACATCGGCATGGACTTCCGCCGCCAGGCGATCACCATGCTGGAGTCGATGGGCATCTCCGTCGAGTTCTCCCACCACGAGGGCGCCCCGGGCCAGCAGGAGATCGACCTGCGCTACGCCGACGCGCTGTCCACGGCGGACAACATCATGACGTTCCGCCTGGTCATGAAGCAGGTGGCGCTGGAGCAGGGCGTCCAGGCGACCTTCATGCCGAAGCCGTTCTCCGAGCACCCGGGCAGCGGCATGCACACGCACCTGTCCCTGTTCGAGGGCGACCGCAACGCGTTCTACGAGTCCGGCGCCGAGTACCAGCTCTCCAAGGTCGGCCGCTCCTTCATCGCGGGCCTGCTGCGGCACGCCGCGGAGATCTCCGCGGTCACCAACCAGTGGGTGAACTCCTACAAGCGCATCTGGGGCGGCTCCGAGCGCACCGCGGGCGCCGGCGGCGAGGCCCCGTCGTACATCTGCTGGGGCCACAACAACCGCTCGGCCCTGGTCCGCGTCCCGATGTACAAGCCCGGCAAGACGGGCTCGGCGCGGGTCGAGGTCCGCTCCCTCGACTCCGGCGCCAACCCGTACCTGGCATACGCCCTCCTGCTCGCCGCCGGCCTCAAGGGCATCGAGGAGGGCTACGAACTCCCGCCCGGCGCCGAGGACGACGTCTGGGCCCTGTCCAACGCCGAGCGCCGCGCGATGGGCATCGAGCCGCTGCCGCAGAACCTGGGCGAGGCCCTCTCCCTGATGGAGCGCAGCGACCTCGTCGCCGAGACGCTGGGGGAGCACGTCTTCGACTTCTTCCTGCGCAACAAGCGGCAGGAGTGGGAGGAGTACCGGTCCGAGGTGACCGCGTTCGAGCTGCGGAAGAACCTGCCGGTGTTGTAGGGGCAGGCCAGAGCTAGTTTTTCGCCGATTTGACGAGTGGGGCTGACGGTGACTGACCGTCAGCCCCACTGCATTTCGGGATCCCTGGGCCGTCTCTGGGCCGTCAGAGCAATCCGTGCCGCGCTGTACGACCGACCGTGCAGGCTCTTAGCGCTGCCTCGGAGGCTTGTCGGGAAACTGCCCGGCCGGGCCTGCCTGTCTCCGTCCCGCTCCAGCCCGGCCGGCGCCCGTGCCGCGCGCACGGCATTCAGCCACCTGATGCCAGAGAAGGGGTACGTCGTGGCTGGGGCGGTCGGCTTCACGGCTTTACGGAGCCACTCTGACGCGAGCCTCGAAGATCATGGCCCAACGTCGTGCTTTACCGGGACTATCAAGCGTTACGCCTGGCCGGCACTCACGACAGCCATGCCAGAACCGTGCCAGGTCGTGCGGGGAACCACAGGGAACTCCAGGTACTGCTTCACCGATCAGCTGAGGGACAGACCACCCTGGCCGCAGGTCAGCAAGCCTGCCCAGGCCGCGAGACAGGAGCTTCCCAAGCTGATGCTTCGGCCAACGCAGCCAGCACGGTACAGCTGAGTGTTCACGACTGGCGCAGGCCCTGCGGGGAGAGGATCCGTCGGCTTGCTCGGCACGGCCTGAAGCGTACGGAACTCGGGGCCCCGCTTGCTCCCGCTGGCCAGGTCCAAACCACTCGGGTTCTCTCCACGCGCTCGACGTCGTGTACGCCTCCGTGCGCCGGGCGGAGTGCGCCTATGCGCCCTGGACCACTTGCTCGCCGATGGGAACACACCCTCGCGGAGCACGGGAGCGACGTCGCAACCCTGACCGCCAGCCGCGGGCTCGCTCGGCACGAGCTCACAGACCAGGGGCGGGACTGGTGAACACCCCGCCATCGTGGGAGGTCAGGCCGCCCTGACCCGTCTCAGTTTCCGTCCCATTCATCGGCGTTCGGGGGCGTTCAAGCATGTTCCACAGTCAGCGCGGCTCAGGCCGCCGACCGCCTGTGAACGCAGGTGAACCGCCCTGTACGTGAACCTGGGAGACGCCAACACAGTTGGAGAGCGTGTTGCAGTGGCCCTCTCGCAAGTTGGATTCTCATATCCTCCGCAAGCGTCCTGCGCGTGGCATCGAAAAGATCCCAGTTAGCCCGCAGCCTCAGCGCACGGTGCCAGCGGTGCGCTCCCGGTGTCCCTCGTAGTCGGGGGAGCCGCAGTGGCCCGGCTCGCGTTGCGTCTCGCCGAGCCACAGGTGCGGGGCGTACTTCCGGATCGCCTCCACCAGGGGCTCCCGGTGCCTGGCGTACTCGCCTGTGGTCGCGAAGCGATAGCGCAGGCGCGGGAGGCCGGTGCGGATGGGCTCTTCGTTGCGGACCAGGCCCCACAGGACCGGGTCGTCCCGGTCGATCGGGCCGCTCGGGCACAGCTCGATCGAGGACTGCCTGACACTCCGGTCGGTCTCGCTCCAGTAAACAGCTACCGCGGCGAGGGTGTCCCAGCGGATGACGCTTTGCCCAGCGCTGTTGCGCAGCCACAGCCCTGTGTCGTCGATGCTTACGGCCTGCCGGCGGAGCGCGAGGGCCGAGCGGAAGAGCTTGAAGCCCGAGTAGCCGATGGTCGCGAAGAGCAGTGCTACGAGTCCCACCGGCTGGGGGTCGTTGCCGTTGAGCCCTGCGGTGATGACCACCGCCAGGACCACGAAGAGGACACCCATCACCATGAAGATCCCACCGAGCACGAACCCCTGTCGGGCAACTCGCTGGGCGTAGTGAATGACTGTAGCGGTGGGGGCGGGACCATACATGGGGGACGTCGACATGATCCGAGAGTCTAGGCAGGTTCCGGCAGCGCAGGCCTAACGACCGTCTCCTTCAGCTGTGTTCACGGGAGCGAGTGCCTGGGTCGGCGTCCGGAGAGGAGAGCCGCTGTGGGTGTAGGCAAGCCGACCCCGGAGGTCTCGTCGTTGCTGGCTAGCCGCTGTCGGTGTTGTGCTGTACAGCAACGGGATACAGCAACCCCAGCGACCGCGCCCGACCCGAGGTGTCCCTCGGCAGCTTTGATGCGACCGGTATGACCGCCCCCGACCGGCCCGCATAGAGCTACGGATCAGAAGGTGCCCGTGCCCCGGCCGCGCCCGATCGACCGGAACTAGCGGGGACTCACGGACAGCACCGCGAGGACGACCCCTGACCGATTTACCTGGTAGGGGCCGTTCATCTGCGGTGGGTGTGGGATTTGACCCACGGTGACATCGCTGCCACGACGGTTTTCAAGATTGCTTCAGTCGCCGAGGAACCAGAGATAGCGGTGCGGTCCGGTCAAGACGACCTGACACATTTCGCGAGCCTGTGCGACCCAGGCCCCGTCGCAGGCATCCGGAAGGCGGTCGAGTTCGGCGAGCAGCAACGGAACCTGTCGAAAGTTGAACATCGCGTCCCCGTAAGGGATCAAGGCTGAGAGCATCGGGAAGCCAGCCGGGTCAAGATTTGCGATGGCGTCCGTCCATTCCACCCCGGCCCGGGTGCGGGCCACGATGTCCCCCAGGTCGCCGCGTACCTGCATGTTGATCACTCGATGATGCTATCGGCGCATCGAGCCCGTTGCGCGCCCGTTCCGGTGGGACGGAGCCACCGCCACTAGCCTCGGGCGGCCGACCGGCGTGCCCTGCAGACCTCAGCGACCGTCGTGCCCATAGTTCGCATCTAGGAGTCATTCGACCGCATGACCTCCTGCGCCGCTTCCACAAACAGGGCTTGATGCATCGTCCAGCTGTCAGTAAGCGCTGCACTCTCCTCATGTAGGTCCGTGATCGTCCGGGCGTACTCGGGGTCCGGCTCGCCGTCGACACCGGAGTTCATTCGATGCATGGCAATGGCCGCCGTGAGGCGAATCGTGAGAGTGGACGTCACACGGTCCGCCAGCTCTGCGACGTTGGGCGGGCCAAGGATGTCGATACGGGAGCTCCAGCGCGCCATGACGCGTGCAGACTCGGCGGCGGCCGAGAGATGCTCATCGTCATCAAGCGCCGTAAGGCGAACAAGCTCACCGTAGGTGTCTTGGAAGTTCTGGTAGGCCTCTAGCCGCTGCTGTCGTAGCCAGTGGCCATGTTCGGCTGCTGCTTGGTCTTGCACCTGCTGACGAGTCGCCTGCGCAGATCTCTCCGCGCCAACCTTGGCCCCCCAGACGGCCGCAACACCGCCGACCACGGCCCCAACTAGCCCGAATCCGGCCGCGATCAATGCGGCTATACCTTGATCCATGTCCTCACCGTGCCCATAGCGACCGTGGCTGCGTTGCCAGGATGGCGCTGTAGCTTGATTCCCTGGGCCGCCTGTGGGCCGTGCGAGGGCGCTCAACAACGACCAACGCTGACAACCGACGACAGCTAAGCCGCAGGTCACAGTATTGATCGATTACACGGCCGCAGGCCAGAAGTCCAGTGCCTCACTTCTTCGGCTACTGAATGCACCTCAAGACGGCTTGACACCACCCAAGACTCCGCCGACCGCGATCCCTGTCTGTTGACCGTGTTACTCGATGCGAGCGAATTCGGCAAAAAGCCTGGCAGCGCCTACCGTACCTGGGCCCTACCTGGGGTTACCGCTCCGTCTATGTCTGAACGCAACTGCCCTCGCCATCGGTTGTGTTGCACCATGGCTGAGACGAAAAGAAGGCGCCCACCCTGCTGCACAGGCTTCCCGGCGAGGCAGCAGCGGTGGGCGGTGAACCCTTTGGAGGCTCAGTAATGAGTGTGACTCTTCCCCCTCGGGGGCTGTCAAACATCAGCCTGAAACCCTGGGTGATCACGGTGCTGGTAGTCATCGTTATCTCATGGCGTGAGGCCGCAGAGGCCATCAGCGCCTACACAGACCTCTTGGCTCTGACCACCGCAACCTATGCCGGGGTCGCTGTACAGCAGCGGAGTACAGCAACTACCCCGACCGGGATCGACCGTCGGGGATCCTCTCGCCCCCTCTGATCGACCTAGGAGACCCAGCGACTCCTCTGCCCGTAGTTCGCATCGAGGGGCTGTGGCACGGTCCGTGGGCCGTGCCACTCTCGTGCCAGAACGGACGGGACCTCACGGGGAACCTCGGTACGCCACGGCACTCAGCGCCAGACGCACCCGAGACGGCAAAGCCACTGGTCACCCGGGTGCCTGCCCAACCTCGCTCCTAAAGTGGTTGTCCAGCCCGCTCACCGCGTCCACACCCGCAGGAAATCTTCGGCCGGGATGGCCTCCAGCGGATCCTCTTCAGGATCGACCGCTTGGTCTGTGAGGAAGCCGTGCTCGTCCTCCAGGTGCTCCCAGCTGTAGCGGTGGAGTTGGCCGGCCGAAGTCTGCTCGGCTTGCTTGATGACGACCAACTCACCGCGGTCAGGTACGGCCTCGATGTACCACATGCCGCCCTCCTCGTCAGCGTGGCGGAAGTGGTGCCGTCGGGTGGCGGCTTCATCGAGTGCTCGGAAGTACGCCATGGTCTCTGCTTTGATGCGCTCCAGGTCAACCACGGGACCATCGTGTCAGCGAGCGCACGCGGTGGCCCCGTTCTGACATCCACGAGTGACATCAACGGCGCCGGACGCCAGCACTCCCGGGCGGTCTGGCACGGCCAGCGTGGCGAGGCGGCTCCCGGACAGTGCCACGAAGTGATCGAACTCCTAAAGCGGGTGTCCCAGGTTCGAATCCTGCCGGGGGCACCAGCCAAAACGGCCCGGACCGATCATGGTCCGGGCCGTTTTGACGGCATCATTTGACGGCAGTTGCCTTTCAGGCGGCCCGTCGGCGGCGCCGGAGCAGGCGGTCCATGTGGCTGATCGCTTCCCGTTGGGTGTCGTGCACGACGTGCGTGTACACGTCCATCGTGATGCTGATCTGACTGTGTCCGAGGATCTCCATGATGACGCGCGGCGCGACGCCGGCCGCCCCCAGCAGCGTGGCGCAGCCGTGCCTGGCACCGTGCAGTCGGACCACCCGCAGTCCCGCATCAGCGGCCACCCGTGTGAACCTCGGTACACGTTCCGGGGCTCCACCGGCCGACCGTTCCTTGTGGCGAAGACGTAGCCCTTCTCGGACCATGCCTCGCCGGTGCGCGCGAATGGCGCCCGTCACCGCAGGCGGTGCCAGCGAAGCGGTGCGATGCACAGCGCGGGCATCCTGGTGGGTCTGCGCTGGTTGGACGTCGACTTGGACAACCGGGTGTTGCACGTACGCCAGCAGACGCAGCGTCGACGCGGCACGCTCTACGACGACGACCCCAAGAGCCGCCGTCAGCGTGGAGGGTGGGGTGTGGTTCGGATGCTGCGAACGGCTCCGAGGCGATCGGCGATCGCCCGGTCCCGGTCGCTGGTCATGTTCTGATGGATCAGCGCGGCCCGGGAGCTGCTGCGCCCCATCTCATCATCAGCTCCCGCGTGCCAGCTCCGGCCGTGAGGCCAGCGTGTTGCCCGTGTGCCGCAGGTCGTGGAAGTGCAGCTCGGCCGTGACGCCCGTAGCCTTTCGGGCCCTGACCCAGTCGTCCCGGAAGTTGCTCCGCCGCAGTTGCCCGCCCTGCGGCCCGACGAAGACGTGCCGTCGCGGCCGGGAGCGGCGAAGTGCTCCAGGTGGTGCGTGACCGCGTCGAGCAGTTCGGCCGGGAAGGAGACAGAGCGCACCCATGCTGATAGCAACCAACGGCCGTGGCTACGAGCTGAAGCGCAACAGACACTCGCAGGCAACTCCGGCCAGGGACGTACGAGGCGAAGGGCCCGTGCCATTCGCGTGCCAGATGCTGCGGGGAACCACGGGGAACAGCGGGAACACCCCCGGGCGTGACCAGGGCTCCAACACCGCTCCGGGGCAGGCCAGCACAGCAACCGCTACCAAGGAACCCAAGCTTCCCGAGCTGAGAGCGCGAGTTCGCCCAGCCGGACCGCAGAGGAGGGCGGCGCGAGGCCGAGACCGGTCCCCCGTACCGGTCTCGGCCTCGCTGGTGTGGAGGTCGGTCAACGCCGGATCAGCAGCAGCCGCCCGCAGTGACCGGTTCCTTTGAGCCGGTGTCGGCCGAGGCGGAGGTGCAGCAGGTGCTGCCCTTGTGCAGGTGGGGGGCTCAGCAGCCGCCAGCGGATGCCGGGGCGGCGACGCCGATCTGGAGGGTGGTGGGGGTGGCGCAGCATCCGCCGCCGGACTGCTCGGCGTTCTCCGGCTCGTCGAAGAGGCCCGCGCCGCCGCACACGCCCGTTTCCGGGAGGGTGAGTTCGACGCGCTCGGCGGCCTCCTGGTCGCCTGCGATGGCGGCGGTGATGGAGCGGACCTGCTCGTAGCCGGTCATGGCGAGGAACGTCGGGGCGCGGCCGTAGGACTTCATGCCGACCAGGTAGACGCCCTGTTCCGGGTGGGAGAGCTCGTTGACGCCGTGCGGGTAGACCGTGCCGCAGGAGTGGACGTTGGGGTCGATGAGCGGCGCGAGCGCGGTCGGGGCCTGGAGGCGCTCGTCGAGGCCGAGGCGGAGTTCGGAAAGGAAGGACAGGTCGGGGCGGAAGCCGGTGAGGACGATGACCTCGTCGACCGGGTCGAGGCGGCGGCCGTCCTCCGCGACGAGGACAAGCCGGTCGCCGTCGCGTTCCACAGCCTGTGAACGGAAGCCGGTGACGGCGCTCGCGTGGCCGGCTTCGACGGCGGCCTTGGCTCGCAGGCCGAGTGCACCGCGGGCGGGGAGCTGGTCGGCCTCGCCGCCGCCGTAAGTGTTGTCGCTGATTCCGCGGCGCAGAATCCACACCGCGTGCGTGCCGTCGTTCTCCTTCGCGAGGTCGGCGAGGAGGGCGAGGGCGGTGAAGGCGGAGGCGCCGGAGCCGACGACGGCGGTGCGCTTGCCCGTGTACCGGGCGCGAATAGCCGGGTCACTCAGGTTGGGGACGCGGTAGGTGATGCGGTCGGCGGTCTTCTTCTCGCCGAGGGCAGGCAGGCCGTCGGCGCCCATCGGGCTCGGGACGGACCAGGTGCCGGAGGCGTCGATGACGGCGCGTGCGGTGATCCGCTCCTCGGCCCCGTCGGCGGACCGGATGTGCACGGTGAACGGCTGCTCGTCGCGGCCGGAGTCGACGATGCGGTCGCGGCCGGCGCGGGCGACGCCGGTCACTGTGGCGCCGTATCGGACCTTTCCGCCGAGGACGTCGGCGAGCGGCTGGAGATAGCGCTCGGCCCAGTCGCCGCCGGTCGGGTAGGTGGAGGCGTCGGGGCGGACCCAGCCAGTCGGGGCCAGGAGCTTCTCCGCGGCCGGGTCGACGAGCTCGCCCCAGGTCGAGAACAACCGAACGTGCGCCCACTCGCGCACGGCGCTGCCCGCTGTCGAGCCAGTCTCCAGGACCAGGGGTTCGATGCCGCGCTCGACGAGATGTGCAGCGGCAGCCAGGCCGACAGGGCCGGCGCCGATGACCACGACGGGCAGTTGGTCGGTGGTGAGCGCGTTCACGGGATTCCCCTTTGTTTCGACATCCGTCGATCTCCTGCGCTGCCAAGCATTACACCTGTATCGATGAGCGTCAACATAGACAATCATCGAATCTGGAGATCGACATGGAGCGGGCAGCTGTGGCGGTGCCCGGAACGCGCCACCCCTCCAGGGCCTGAGACCGTCCGACCCTCGCATCGCTAGTTCGACATGTGTCAACATAGATGTATGTCGAATACGAAGGTGCTACCGCTGCTGGAACCCGCCCCCGGCGAGGCTGCGGTGCCGTGCTGCCCACCGGTCACCGAGCGCCCTTTCACCGCGGAGGAGGCCGAGATGGCCGCGCGGATGTTCAAGGCGCTCGGCGACCCGGTGAGGCTTCGGCTGTTCTCGGCTGTGGCCTCGCACGAGGGCGGCGAGGCTTGTGTGTGCGACATCTCCGACGTCGGCGTTTCCCAGCCGACCGTCTCCCACCACCTGAAGAAGCTCAAGGAAGCCGGGCTGCTCACGTCCGAGCGGCGCGGCACCTGGGTCTACTACCGAGTCGAGCCGACAGTCCTCGCGGCGATGGGGCAACTGTTGATCAAGGCCGCGCCAGCCGCCTGAGCTGCGGTACTCAGGGGCGATGTCGCAGGCTCAGTCGTGACGGGCCAGTTTGGCCGCGGAGATGAGCAAGATCAGGGCCAGGGCGGGGATGAGGGCCAGGTCCGAGAACACGCCGAGCAGCAGCCCGCCCAGCATCGCGCCGGTGATCGAGCCTGCGGCCATGACCAAGGTGAAGCGAAGGTTGGCGCCCAGCACCGCGAAGCTGCCGTCACGGCTGTAGCGGGCGAAAGCCACCAGCATGGTCGGCAAGGACACCAGCAGTGACAGGCTGCCCGCCGTTTTGATGTCCACCGCGAACAGCAGGACGATCGTCGGGATCAGCAATTCGCCCCCGGCCACGCCCATGATCGCCGCCACCACCCCGATTCCGAAGCCGGTTACGACTCCCAGGGGCACCTGAGCCCACAGCGGCAGCGCGAGTGTCCCCAGGGTGGACAGGTGCGTGGCGAGCAGGGCGGCGGCCATGAGCACCATCAATGCCGCCAGCACGTTGTAGAGGGTGGAACTCCGCATGCGCACCGCCCACGCGGCTCCGGCCCAGGCACCCAGCAGACTCCCGGCCAGCAGGTTGATCGCCACGTGCCAGTGCGAGGCCACCTCTGACGCTGGGACAGCTATCAGGCGGGCGGGCAGGGCGACCAGAACCACGATCAGGCTCATTGCCTTGTTCAGGATGACCGCGGAAAGCGCGGCGAACCCGAACAAGCTGATCAGCAGCGGCAGGCGGAACTCCGCACCGCCCAAGCCGATCATCCCGCCCAGCACACCGATGACCGCTCCCGCGCCGAACACCAGCGGGGCCGCGTGCGTGGAAGGTAGGGGAGCGCGATGCTGGTCGGTCGCCATGCCGGTCATCCTCGCCGGTAGCGATCCCCATCTGCCATGGCGCGTCCACATCTTCAGGACAAAGCACCGGGCGCTGACTCAGAATTCGTCCGGTTCTCCTAGCCGGACGCATCACGCTCAGTCGCTGACTTGCCGGCGGGTGACAAGCCGTAGACGCATGCCTCCCCCGACCGCGCCCCATCACCACGCCCTACGTCGCACGCGTCACTCGGTGGTTGTCCGGCCGGGAAGGAAGATGAGGGCCACGAGCGCCAAGCCGACCACGGCGCCGATGAGTTGCATGCCGATGAAGCCCGCGACCGAGCCCGGGGCGATGCCGGCGAAGGTGTCGGTGAAGGCGCGGCCGATGGTCACCGCCGGGTTGGCGAAGGACGTGGACGAGGTGAACCAGTACGCGGCGCCGATGTAGGAGGCGACCGCGACAGGGGCGAAGCGGAGGCGGTCGGTGCGGGCCAGACCGAAGATCAGCAGGATCAGCCCAGCCGTCGCGACGACCTCTCCCAGGAGCAGGTGTCCGGCCGAGCGGTCATGCGTGGACCACTTCACCAGCGGTTCGCCGAACATCGCGTCGGCCAGGATCGCGCCCGCGATGGCACCGACGATCTGGGTCGGGACGTAGACAGCGGCCTCCCGCAACGTCACACCGGGGCCGCCGCGGCGAGCGGTCCACCACTCGGCGAGGGTGACCGCGGGGTTGAAGTGCGCGCCGGACACCGGGCCGAGCAGCAGGATCAGCACACCCAGGCCGAAGACCGTAGCCGTGGAGTTCGCGAGCAGTTGCAGGCCGACGTCCTTGGTCAGCTCGGTGGCCTGGATGCCGGAGCCGACCACCACCGCCACGAGTGCCGCGGTGCCGACCAGTTCGGCCGCGGCCCTGGCGAGCAGCGGCGGTGCCTGGGGCGGGGTGGCGCCCGGGGCGGGCTGCGGCTCGGCCCCGACCACGTCGGGGGCTATCGGGGATTCCTCGGCTCTGTCGTGCTCGGCAGCCTCGGTGGCGGTCAACTGGACTCCTCGGTGCAGGTCGCCGCAGGGGGCGGGGATCAGGGGCAGGACCGCTTGACGTTGTTCTCGGCGGTGGTGCGCGCGGTCTCCGCCAGGTCGGCGAACTGGCCCGCGAGGGAGGTGATGACGTCGGGCTTGAGCCGGTAGTAGGTGAACCGCCCGCACGGCTCGGTCTCCACGACCCCGGCCTCGCGCAGCACCTTCAGGTGGTTGGAGAGGTTGGTCTGTCTGGCCCCCGTCTCCTCGATCAGGTGCGTGGTGCAGAGCGTCTCCTTGGCGAGCAGGGTGACGATCCGGAGGCGGAGCGGGTCCGCGAGAACCCGCAACAGATCAGTGTCGACTGACGTCAGCATGGGCTGATAATCTCACATCACTCCGGGCTGATACCAGCCTGGGCTGATCTTTGGGACCCTTATCCCCACGCCCGTGGGGACCCATGCCCCGAAGGGGGTTCCCATGACCGCGTCCCCGCCCCCCGTCCTGCCCGACGACCGCCTTGCGTCCGGCATAGCCCGCCTCGCCCTGCACTACCGCGGACGCTTCTCCGCCGAGACGATCCAGCGCCTGGTCATCGACTCCTACGAGCGGCTGGCCGAGCACGCCCGGGTACGTACTCACCTGGTGGTGCCGGCCGAGCACCTGGCAACCGAGCGTCTGGACGCCCTCGCCCACATCGAGGGCGCACCGGGGTGCGGCCTGCCCCGGGTGCTGTTCGTATGCAGCCACAACGCCGGCCGCTCCCAGATGGCCGCCGCCCTCCTCGCCCACCGCGCGGGCGGACACGTGGTCGTCTCCTCCGCGGGCACAGACCCTGCGGCCGAGGTCGAACCGGTCGTCGCCCAGGCGCTCACCGAGGCCGGTGTGGACCTCGCGGACGCGTTCCCCAAGCCGCTGACCGACGAGGTCGTGCAGGCGGCCGACATCGTCATCACGATGGGATGCGGGGACGCCTGCCCCGTACTGCCGGGCCGTCGTTACCTGGACTGGCCGGTCACCGACCCCGAGGGCGCCCCGATCGCCGTCGTCCGCGGCATCCGCGACGAGATCGACGCCCACATCACCGAACTCCTCACCTCCCTGCCGAGCACCTGAACCCGCCCCCTGCACAACCTGCTTGATCCATTCACGAAGGAAGAACCGATGTCCTCCAGCCCGCTCGCCTCCGTGCTGTTCGTCTGCGTCCACAACGCCGGGCGCTCCCAGATGGCCGCCGGATTCCTCAGCCACCTCGCGGGCGACCGGATCGAGGTCCGCTCCGCAGGCTCCCTCCCCGGCGACCAGGTCAACCCGGCCGCCGTCGAGGCCATGAACGAGGTCGGCATCGACATCTCCGCGGCCGAGCCGAAGGTCCTCACCACCGAGGCCGTCCAGGCGTCCGACTACGTCATCACCATGGGCTGCGGCGACGCCTGCCCCATCTTCCCCGGCAAGAAGTACCTGGACTGGGCCCTGGAGGACCCGGCGGGCAAGGGCGTCGAGGCCGTCCGCCCCATCCGCGACGAGATCCACAAGCGCATCGAGGCCCTGATCGCCGAGATCGACGCCACCCGAGAGACCTGAGCCGGACTCGGCCGGACACGGCGTACGCCAGGTCATCATCTGCTCCGGCCCGCCGGACGTCCCGGCCGATGCCCGTCTCAGTTTCTGTCTCGTTCAGCCCCGTTCACGGACGTTCGGCCGGGGCCGGCAGCCCACCCCTTCTCACCGGCCAGCCGCCCATGAACGCAGGTGAACGCCCCCGTACGCGGTCGCTGAGCCCACCGACACAGTTGGCTTCGCGTAGGGCGCGGGGTCGTGTTCACACCCCGCGCCCCTGGGGGCGTTACTGCCCGCGCGCGTTCACCTGTTCCGTCAGGAGCTGGTGCAGCGGCTTCGTGGCCCTCTGGCGGTACTCCTGGATGGACCAGCCGTTGCCGTCGGGGTCCTTGAAGTACATGAAGGTGGCGCCGTCGTCGGGGGTGTACTGGACCGGCTCGGAGATCTCCAGGCCGCGTTCGACCAGTTCCGCGTGGGCGGCCTTGATATCGGCCACGCAGAGCTGAAGGCCCTGGTAGGAGCCGGGCTCGGGTACGGTCTCGCCCTTGGTCATGTCCCAGATGCTGTCGCCGAGGGCGATCGAGCAGCCGGAGCCCGGAGGCGTCAGTTGGACGATGCGCATGCCCGGCATGACCTCCTGGTCGATGTCGACATGGAAGCCGACCTTGTCCCGGTAGAAGTCGCGGGCCCGGTCGATGTCGCTGACGGGCAGCGGGATCACTTCGAGCGTGAAGTCCATGGCTGGTCGGTCCTCCTAGGTAAAGCGCCAACGAGTCTGGCTGAACGGCTCACCCTTACCGAAGCCGAAAACCGTGCTCGGCGCCACCGAGTAGACGTAGGCGTGTCCCGCGCCGTGCCGGAAGCAGCCGTCCGCGACGTCGAAGTGCCAGAAGCTGCCGTACTTCGCCTCCCACGCCGTGGCCAGCTCGCGTAGACGGGCCTCGTCGGTGATCCGTGCCGCCTCGCCCTCGACCACCAGGTCGTAGCCCTTGTCCCAGATGTTCGTGCCGGTCGTCAGCACGAGGTGCGGGTTGGCCGCCAGATTCCGCGCCTTGCGCTCCTCCGGGCCCGTGCAGAAGTGCAGGGCCCCCTGGGACCAGACCGCCGGCAGCGGGGTCACATGCGGCCGCCCGTCCGGCCGTACCGTCGAGATCCAGAACAGCTCGGCCTCGGCCAGCAGCTTCTGCGCCTCGGGCCACGGGACCGCCGTGGCCGTCTCGTCGCTGTAGCGCGCATCCAGCAGGGTCTGCGGTTGCTTGTCGGTCATCGGACGGCCTCCAGATATGTCGCCGGAATGTGTCGCCGGACGTGTCCCTCGACAAGGAAGACCCCACGGACCACCCGAACTCATCGGCGCCACTGCCGGACTCTCCGGCTAGGCTCGAGCGGGTACGACCTTGATCGGGCGCGTACGACCCGATCGGACGGGAGGGCGAGCATGACGGCGCCGGGGCGCAGGAGCAGTACCTTCACGCGGCTGCTGCGGCACGGTTTCACCGACCCGTCGGCCGCCGAGCGCCTCCTGGACAGCGACCAGCTCGCGCCGGTCAGGAACGACCCGGTGCTGCTGGAGGCTCTCGGCGCCACCGCCGACCCCGACCTCGCCCTGCACGGCCTCGTCCGACTGCTCGAGGCACAGCCCGGCCCCGCCGCCCAGCGGGAGCTGGTGGACACGTTGATAGCGGCCAAGCCCCTGCGCGACCGGCTGCTCGGCGTGCTCGGAGCCTCCGCCGCGCTGGCCGACCACCTCGCCAAGCACTCCGGCGACTGGCAGGAACTCGCCATGTACGAGCCGCGGGATCTGCACCCCGGCGTGGAGGAGTTCGAGCGCGGCCTCTCCGGGGCCACCGACCCGGTGTCCCTGCGCGTCGCCTACCGGCGCTGTCTGCTGTCCATCGCCGCCCGTGACGTGTGCGGCACCACCGACCTGGCGCAGACGGCCGCCGAGCTCGCGGACCTGGCCACCGCCACCCTGCGCGCCGCGCTCGCCATCGCCCGCGCCGCCGCACCTGAGGACGCGGAACTGTGCCGGCTCGCGGTGATCGCGATGGGCAAGTGCGGGGGCCATGAGCTGAACTACGTCTCCGACGTCGACGTCATCTTCGTCGGCGAGATCGCCGACGGCGCCGACGAGGCCGGGGCCCTGCGGTCGGCCACCAAGATCGCCTCGCACATGATGCGCATCTGCTCGGAGACCACCGTCGAGGGCTCCATCTGGCCGGTCGACGCCAATCTGCGCCCCGAGGGCAGGAACGGCCCCCTGGTGCGCACGCTCAGCAGCCACCTCGCCTACTACCAACGCTGGGCCAAGACCTGGGAGTTCCAGGCGCTGCTCAAGGCCCGCCCGGTGGCGGGCGACATCGAGCTCGGCGAGGCGTACGTCGCCGCGCTGGAGCCCCTGGTCTGGAAGGTCGCCGAGCGGGAGAACTTCGTCGTCGACGTGCAGAAGATGCGGCGCCGGGTCGTGGAGAACATCCCCGTCGCCGAGCTCGACCGGCAGCTCAAGCTGGGGCCGGGAGGGCTGAGGGACGTCGAATTCGCCGTGCAGCTGCTGCAGTTGGTGCACGGTCGGGACGACGCTTCGCTGCGCAGCGGCACCACGCTCGATGCCTTGCAGGCCCTCGCCGCGGGCGGCTACGTCGGTCGTGCCGACGCCGCACAGCTCGACGCCGCCTACCGCTTCCTGCGCTCCATGGAACACCGCATCCAGCTCTACCGGCTGCGCCGCACGCACCTCGTCCCCGAGGACGACGCCGACCTGCGGCGCATCGGCCGCTCCCTCGGCCTGCGCGCCGACCCGGTCGCCGAGCTGAACCGCGAGTGGAGACGGCACGCGAGCGTCGTACGGCGTCTGCACGAGAAGCTCTTCTACCGGCCGCTGCTCGACGCGGTCGCCCAACTCGCGCCGGGCGAGGCCCGGTTGAGCGCCGGGGCCGCGCGCGAGCGGCTGGTCGCGCTCGGGTACGCCGATCCGGCGTCCGCCCTGCGCCATCTGGAGGCGCTGGCCTCCGGCGTCACCCGCAAGGCGGCGATCCAACGCACCCTGCTGCCCGTCCTGTTGGGCTGGTTCGCCGATTCGGCCGATCCGGACGCGGGGCTGCTGAACTTCCGCAAGGTGTCGGACGCGCTCGGCAAGACCCCTTGGTATCTGCGGCTGTTGCGAGACGAAGGCGCCGCTGCCGAGAACCTCGCCCGGGTGCTGTCGGCCGGCCGGCTCGCCCCCGATCTGCTGCTGCGGGCCCCCGAGGCCGTCGCGCTGCTCGGGAACGGGGACGGCGGCAGCGGGCTGGAGCCCCGCTCGCGCGGGCATCTGGAGCAGGAGATCATCGCCGCGGTGAGGCGTGCCGACGGTGACGCCCAGGCGGTCACGGCGGCCCGTGGGGTGCGCCGGCGGGAGCTGTTCCGTACGGCCGCCGCGGACATCGTCGACTCCTACGGCACCGAGACGAAGCCGGCGGAGGCCGACCAGGGGGCCCTCGTGGACCGGGTCGGGGCGGCGGTGTCGGACCTCACCGCCGCGACCCTGGCGGGGACGCTGCGGGCGGTGGTGCGGGCCGGCTGGGGCGACACCCTTCCCACCCGGTTCGCGATCATCGGGATGGGGCGCTTCGGCGGGCAGGAGCTGGGATACGGCAGCGACGCGGACGTGCTGTTCGTGCACGAGCCGCAGGACGGCGTCGACGAGCACGAGGCCGCGGTGGCCGCGAACCGGGTCGTCGAGGAGATGCGGCGGCTGCTGCAGATCCCCAGTGCGGATCCGCCGCTGCTGATCGACGCCGATCTGCGGCCCGAGGGCAAGTCGGGGCCGCTGGTCCGGACACTGAACTCGTACGGGGCGTACTACCGCCGGTGGTCGCTGGTGTGGGAGTCGCAGGCGCTGCTGCGGGCCGAGGCGGTTGCGGGGGACGCGGACCTGGGGCGCCGGTTCATCGAGATGATCGATCCGCTGCGGTATCCCGCGGGCGGGCTCGGTGAGGACGCCGTGCGGGAGATCCGGCGGCTGAAGGCGCGCATGGAGTCCGAGCGGATGCCTCGCGGTGCCGACCCCAAGCTGCACACCAAGCTCGGGCCGGGTGGGCTCTCCGACGTCGAGTGGACGGTTCAGCTGCTGCAGATGCAGCACGGCTCGGACGTGCCGGGGCTGCGGACGACCCGGACCCGGGAGGCTCTCGCGGCCGCTCGTGCCGCCGAGCTCATCTCGGACGAGGACGCGGCGACCCTGGATGAGGCCTGGGTGCTGGCGACTCGGGTGCGCAATGCCGTGATGCTGGTGCGGGGGCGGGCCGGCGACACGTTTCCGTCGGACGCGCGGGAGCTGGCCGCTGTGGGGCGTTACCTGGGGTACGAGCTCGGTCACGTGGGGGACATGCTCGACGCCTACCGGCGTACGGCCCGGCGGGCTCGGGGTGTGGTGGACGAGCTGTTCTACGGGGGGTGACGGGTGCCTCCGGCGGTTGGGCCGGGGATGCCTGCGGCGGCCTGTGCGGGTTGTGGGGGTGTGGGCTGGTGCCTGCGGCGGCCTGTGCGGGTTGTGGGGGTGTGCGCTGGTGCCTGCGGCGGCCCGTGCCGGTGTGTGGGGGTGCGCGTAGCGCCTAACCGTGCGAGGGGGGTCGGGGCCGTGCCGGGGGGTGTCCGTCCTCGGTCGGGCGGCTCGGTTCCTCGGAAGGCTTCTCGGCGTTGACGCCCGCCGCTGCGGGCGGACACCCCCCGGCACGTCCCCTTCCCGCCGTGGGCGACCGCGGGTCCGTGCGTCGCGGTGCCACTCGCCTCGGCAGCGCGTGCGGCAGCTTTCCGTACCAGAGGCGGGCGACCGTGTAGCCGAACGCCAGGCAGATGAGGCCTCCTACCGCGTCCAGCCAGAAGTGGTTGGCCGTTGCGACGATCACCAGCAGTGTCGCTGCGGGGTAGAGGAGGCCCAGGACGCGGACCCAGGGGACTCTTGCCAGGGCGAAGATGGTCAGGCCGCTCCAGACGGACCAGCCGATGTGCATGGACGGCATGGCGGCGTACTGGTTCGACATGTTCTTCAGGTCGCCCGAGGCCATCGAACCCCAGGTGTCGTGGACCAGCACCGTGTCGATGAAGCCGGTGTTGGTCATCAACCGTGGGGGAGCGAGCGGGTACAGGTAGTAACCGACCAAGGCCACGCCTGTGGTGGCGAACAGGACCAGGCGGGTGGCCGCGTAGCGGCCGGGGTGGCTGCGGTAGAGCCAGATCAGGACGCCGAGGGTGATGATGAAGTGCAGCGTCGCGTAGTAGTAGTTCATACCGACGATGAGCCAAGTCACCGAGTTCACGGCGTGGTTGATCGACTCCTCGACGGCGAGGCCGAGTTGGTGCTCCAGCTTCCAGAGCCAGTCGGCGTTGTGCAGCGCCTCGGCCTTCTGTTCCGGGACCGCGTTGCGGATCAGTGAGTATGTCCAGTAACTCACCGCGATCAGCGCGATCTCGAACCAGAGGCGAGGACGGCGCGGAGTGCGCAGTCGGCGCAGGGGGCCCCGCCCCGTCTCGTCCGCGACGGGGGGCAGAACGGCCGCTTCCCGGCCTTCCAGTGTCGTCACGGTGGTGTCACCCATGGGCACAGAGTCTGCCAGAAAAGACTTCCCCGACCGATCATCCTCCGGTCGGGTTGAGGACGCACGTTCTACGGCGGGCGTACAGCTCCATACTCCTACCAACGCAGGGGAGGGATGGGTCTATTCTCCGCCTCGCGGACGACTTAGGGACGATTCCTGTCACCGGGTGCCGAAGCCGTCGAACCCCGCACCACCAGTTCCGGCATGAACACGAACTCGCTGTGGGGAGCGGGAGTCCCGCCGATCTCTTCGAGGAGCGTGCGTACCGCGGCCTGGCCCATCGCCGGGACCGGCTTGCGGACCGTGGTGAGGGGCGGGTCGGTGAAGGCGATCAGGGGGGAGTCGTCGAAGCCGACGACCGAGACGGCCTTGGGGACGTCGAGGCCGAGTTGCCGGGCCGCCCGTATCGCGCCCAGCGCCATCATGTCGCTGGCGCAGACGATCGCGGTGCAGTCGCGGTCGATCAGGGCCGTGGCGGCGGCCTGGCCGCCCTCCAGGGTGTAGAGGGAGTGCTGGATCAGCTCGGTCTCGATGACGTCCGTCGCCAGGTTCAGCTGGTCCTGCATCGTGCGGACGAAGCCCTCGATCTTGCGCTGCACGGGGACGAAACGCTTGGGGCCCAGGGCCAGGCCGATGCGGGTGTGGCCCAGCGAGGCGAGGTGCGTGACTGCCAGGTTCATCGCCGCGCGGTCGTCGGGCGAGATGAAAGGTGCCTGCACCTTGGGGGAGAAGCCGTCGACCAGGACGAAGGGGACACCCTGCGCGCGCAGGGTTTCGTAGCGCTGCATGTCGGCGGTGGTGTCGGCGTGGAGGCCGGAGACGTAGATGATGCCCGCCACTCCGCGGTCGACGAGCATCTCCGTCAGCTCGTCCTCCGTCGAGCCGCCCGGCGTCTGTGTGGCCAGCACCGGGGTGTAGCCCTGCCTGGTGAGGGCTTGGCCGATGACCTGGGCAAGGGCCGGGAATATCGGGTTCTCCAGCTCCGGGGTGATCAGGCCGACCAGGCCCTCGCTGCGTTGCCGCAGGCGTACGGGGCGTTCGTAGCCGAGCACGTCGAGTGCGGCCAGCACGGACTGGCGGGTGGTCGAGGCGACGCCCGGCTTCCCGTTGAGGACGCGGCTGACGGTCGCTTCGCTGACCCCCGCTTGAGCAGCGATGTCGGCAAGCCGTGTGGTCACGGCACTGGACTGTACCGGCCGTATGTCGCCTTGCACACCAATCGGACGCCGAGGGCGACCTGTTGGTCGTCGCGGCCCGGGCTGCTGCGTCATCGCGCTCCCTCGTGAAAGTGATGGCAAGAGCTTGCAGAGTCTTGCACAACCCGCCTCTGTGCCGCTCCACCGTTGAAAAGAAGCGTCTCATGGTGGTCGCCGAGCGGTCACGCCCGGATAACTTCGACGTTCCCTTGCACTTTTTTTCTGCAAGGTCTTTCGTAAGTCTTTCAGCGCTGTTACGTTCACGTCGCCCGGCCGCCGCAACGGCGCAGTCGGCAAGACAGCAGAGGCAGGCAGACGGGGCCGCCCCTGCACACGGGCTTTCACCCTCAAGGAGAACTCATGCGGCGTGGCATAGCGGCCACCGCGCTGGTGGCGTCCCTCGCCCTCGCGGCGACGGCCTGCGGCGGCGGGGACGACAGCGGCAGCGACTCGAGCGGGCCGGTCACCATCACCTGGTGGGACACCTCCAACGCCACCAACGAGGCGCCGACGTACCAGGCCTTGGTCAAGGAGTTCGAGGCCGCCAACAAGGACATCAAGGTCAAGTACGTCAACGTGCCGTTCGACCAGGCGCAGAACAAGTTCGACACCGCCGCCGGCTCCAAGGGCGCTCCGGACATCCTGCGCTCCGAGGTCGGCTGGACCCCCGCCTTCGCCAAGAAGGGCTTCTTCCTGCCGCTGGACGGCACCGAGGCCCTCGCCGACCAGGCCAAGTTCCAGCCCAGCCTGATCGAGCAGGCCAAGTACGAGGACAAGGTCTACGGCGTTCCGTTCACCACGGACACCCTCGCCTTCGTCTACAACAAGGACCTGTTCAAGAAGGCCGGCGTCGAGGCCCCCAAGACCTGGGACGACCTGAAGAAGGCCGCCGCCAAGATCAAGGACAAGACCGGCGTCGACGGCTACTGGGGCTCCACCCAGGCCTACTACGCCCAGACGTTCCTCTACGGCGAGGGCACCGACACCGTCGACGCCGACGCCAAGAAGATCACCGTCGCCGGCGCCGAGGCCAAGAAGGGCTACGGCACCTGGCTGAGCCTCTTCGACGGCAAGGGCCTGCACAAGGCCGACACCACCGCTGACGCCTACGCCCACATCCAGGAGGCGTTCGTCAACGGCAAGGTCGCCGCGATCATGCAGGGCCCGTGGGAGATCACCAACTTCTACAAGGGTTCCGCGTTCAAGGACAAGGCCAACCTCGGCATCGCCACCGTCCCGGCCGGCTCGTCCGGCAAGGCGGGCGCCCCGACCGGCGGCCACAACCTCTCCGTGTACGCAGGCTCCGACGAGGCGCACCAGAAGGCCGCGCTGAAGTTCGTGAACTTCATGACGTCGCAGAAGGCGCAGGAGACGATCGCGCTCAAGAACTCCACCCTGCCGGTCCGCGACGACGCCTACACCGCCGAGGTCAAGGCCGACCCGGGCATCGCCGGCTACCAGACCGTGCTCGCCTCCGCCCAGCCGCGCCCCGCGCTGCCCGAGTACAGCTCCCTGTGGGGCCCGCTGGACACCGAGCTGCTCAAGGTCGCCGGTGGCAAGGAGTCCCTGGACAAGGGTCTGAGCACCGCCGAGACCTCCATCGCCAAGCTGGTCCCGGACTTCAGCAAGTGACCCCGAGTGGCCGCCGGAACTCCCTGATTATGGGGGGAGAGTTCCGGCGGCCACCGGCCTGTGTGCCGTACACCCCTGATCTGCCGAACTTCGAGAAGGTTGTCGAACCATGACAGTCGCCATCGACCGCGCGACCGGCAAGCGCCGCGGTGACCGCGCGCCGCGGCCCGGACTGCGCCAGCGCCTGAAGCACGGCTACCAGAAGCACTGGTATGCCTACGCGATGATCGCCCCGGTGGTGATCGTCCTCGGCGTTCTCGTGCTGTATCCGCTGGTGTACGGCTTCTACCTCACGCTCACCGACGCCAACAGCCTCAACTCGGCGCGCACGATCGGCGTCAACGAGATCGAGGCCACCTACAAGTTCATCGGCTTCGACAACTACGCCGACATCCTGTGGGGCGAGACGGCCTACGACCGCTTCTGGTCGCACTTCATCTGGACGATCTTCTGGACGGCCGCCTGCGTCACCCTTCACTACACCATCGGCCTGGGTCTCGCGCTGCTGCTCAACCAGAAGCTGCGCGGCCGCACCCTGTACCGGCTGATCCTGATCCTGCCGTGGGCCGTGCCGACCTTCGTCACCGTCTTCGGCTGGCGGTTCATGCTCGCCGACGGCGGCATCATCAACTCGTTCCTGGAGACGCTCCACCTGCCGACGCCGCTGTGGCTGGAGGACACCTTCTGGCAGCGGTTCGCCGCGATCATGGTGAACACCTGGTGCGGCGTGCCGTTCATGATGCTCTCGCTGCTCGGCGGACTGCAGTCCATCGACTCCTCGCTCTACGAGGCCGCCGAGATGGACGGCGCGAGCAGGTGGCAGCAGTTCCGGTACGTCACCGTGCCGGGCCTGCGGTCCGTCAGCTCCACCGTCGTACTGCTCGGCATCATCTGGACCTTCAACCAGTTCGCCATCATCTTCCTGCTGTTCGGCGACACCGCCCCGGACGCGCAGATCCTCGTCACCTGGGCCTACTACCTCGGCTTCGGACAGCAGCCGCGCGACTTCGCGCAGTCGGCCGCCTACGGCATCCTGCTGCTGGCCATCCTGATCGTCTTCACCTCCTTCTACCGCCGCTGGCTGAACCGCAATGATCCGCAGCTCGCGATCTGAGGCAGGAGTCCCCATGAGCACCACGACCGTCAAGACCACTGCCGCGGCGGACCAGCCCCCCAAGTCGCCGGCCGCACCGCGCGGGGTCCGCCGGGGAGAGAACAGCCGCAGGACGTCCGTCGTCTCCCACGGCATCCTGATCGTGGCGAGCCTGATCGCGCTGTTCCCCGTCGCCTGGCTGGTCTTCCTGTCCCTGGGCCCGGACAAGGACGACTACCTCCACCCCGGTGGCATCTGGGGGAAGATGACGCTGGACAACTACACGTTCGTCCTGCAGGAGACCAAGTTCTTCGACTGGCTGACGAGCACCCTGATCGTCACGCTGGGCACCACGCTCATCGGCGTCGTCATCGCCGCGACCACCGGCTACGCGGTCTCGCGGATGCGCTTCCCGGGGTACAAGAAGTTCATGTGGGTGCTGCTCGTGACCCAGATGTTCCCGGTGGCCGTACTGATGGTGCCGATGTATCAGATCCTGTCCGGGCTCCAGCTCGTCGACAGCTACCTCGGCCTCATCCTCGTCTACTGCACGACGACCGTGCCGTACTGTGCCTGGCTGATGAAGGGCTACTTCGACACGATCCCGTTCGAGATCGACGAGGCCGGACGCGTCGACGGGCTGACCCCCTTCGGCACGTTCGCGCGGCTGATCCTTCCGCTCGCCAAGCCGGGTCTGGCGGTCGCCGCGTTCTACAGCTTCCTCACCGCCTTCGGAGAGGTCGCGTTCGCCTCGACGTTCATGCTGTCCGACACGAAGTACACCTTCGCGGTCGGGTTGCAGACCTTCGTCAGTGAGCATGACGCGCAGCGGAACCTCATGGCCGCGACGGCCGTGCTCATTGCCATACCTGTCTCGGCGTTCTTCTACTTCGTGCAGAAGAACCTGGTGACCGGCCTCACCGCGGGCGGCACGAAGGGGTGACGCGCCGCTGTGGCTGGTCGCGCAGTTCCCCGCGCCCCTGAAGGGGGCGCTGCCCCCTTCACCCCCTGGGACCCGAGGCGGTCGCGGTGGCCATCCGACCCCGCTGTCACCGCGACCGCCTCGTCATCACCGTTGTAAGTACACCTGACCCCATGACCCTGTTACGCACCAAGGACGCCATGAGCCAGCAGCACTCCGCCATCGCCCCGGCCCCGAACCCCGCCAAAGCCAAGCGCAGCGACTGGTGGCGGGACGCGGTGATCTACCAGGTCTATCCGCGCAGCTTCGCCGACAGCAATGGCGACGGCATGGGCGACCTGGAAGGCGTACGCTCCCGCCTCCCGTACCTGCGCGACCTCGGCGTGGACGCCGTGTGGCTGAGCCCCTTCTACGCCTCCCCGCAGGCCGACGCCGGCTACGACGTGGCCGACTACCGGGCCGTCGACCCGATGTTCGGCAACCTCCTCGACGCCGACGCGCTGATCCGTGACGCCCATGAGCTGGGTCTGAGGATCATCGTCGACCTCGTCCCCAACCACTCCTCCGACCAGCACGAGTGGTTCAAGCGTGCCCTCGCGGAGGGGCCGGGCTCCCCGCTGCGGGACCGCTACCACTTCCGTCCCGGCAAGGGCGCGGACGGTGCGCTCCCGCCCAACGACTGGGAGTCGATCTTCGGCGGCCCGGCCTGGACCAGGGTCACCGAGCCGGACGGCACGCCCGGCCAGTGGTACCTGCACCTCTTCGCCCCCGAGCAGCCCGACTTCAACTGGGAGCACCCGGCGGTCGGGGACGAGTTCCGCTCGATTCTGCGCTTCTGGCTCGACATGGGCGTCGACGGCTTCCGCATCGACGTGGCCCACGGCCTGGTGAAGGCGGAGGGGCTGCCCGACCTCGGATCCCACGAGCAGCTCAAGCTGCTGGGCAACGATGTCATGCCGTTCTTCGACCAGGACGGCGTACATGCCGTCTACCGCCAGTGGCGCACGATCCTCGACGAGTACGCCGGCGAGCGGATCTTCGTGGCGGAGGCCTGGACCCCGACGGTCGAGCGCACCGCCAACTACGTGCGCCCGGACGAGCTCCACCAGGCCTTCAACTTCCAGTACCTGTCGACGGAGTGGGACGCCAAGGAGCTCCGTGAGGTCGTCGACCGCACCCTGGACGCGATGCGCCCGGTGGGCGCGCCGGCGACATGGGTGCTGTCCAACCACGACGTCACCCGCCACGCCACCCGCTTCGCCAACCCGCCGGGCCTCGGCACCCAGATCCGCACCGCGGGCGACCGCGCACTGGGGCTGCGGCGGGCGCGGGCGGCCACCCTGCTGATGCTCGCGCTGCCCGGTTCGGCGTACGTCTACCAGGGCGAGGAGCTGGGCCTGCCGGACGTCGTCGACCTGCCGGACGAGGTGCGCCAGGACCCGGCGTACTTCCGCGGCGAGGGCCAGGACGGCTTCCGCGACGGCTGCCGGGTGCCGATCCCGTGGACGCGTGCGGGATCGTCGTACGGCTTCGGCACGGGTGGCAGCTGGCTGCCGCAGCCGCAGGGGTGGGGCGAACTGAGCATCGAGGCGCAGACCGGCGACCCCGACTCCACCCTGGAGCTGTACCGCTCGGCGCTGGCCGTGCGCCGCGCGCAGCCCGACCTGGGCGCGGGCGACGCGGTGGAGTGGCTGAAGGCCCCTGAGGGGGTCCTCGCCTTCCGGCGCGGGGAGTTCGTCTGCGTCGCCAACACCGGCGAGGAGTCGGTGACGACCCCGGCGTACGGGCGCGTGCTGCTCGCCAGCGGCGAGATCAGTGAGACGGACGGCGAGGCGAAGGTGCCGGGCGACACGACGGTGTGGTGGACGACGGCCTGACGCGTTGTCACAGGCGCAGGGCCCGCTGCCTTTTCAGGCAGCGGGCCCTGCTGCGCTCATGGCGGGGCCAGGGGCAGGGCTTGAACTACGAGTGAGCGTGAGGGAGTTGAGAAGGGCACGTCAAGGTTGCGGATGAAAGTACTTGCTATGACTTTCAACTCTCTTGCTGTAAACCTTTCGCGGCGGTACGTTCACGCGGGCGCCCGGCAAAGACGCCTGGCCGTCATCGCAAGGAGTTACGCCTGTGATATCGAGATGGTCGGTCACCGCGACCGCGACCGTGCTCGCCGCCACTTCGGCGGCCCTGATGGCCCCCGGGACCCCCGCGTCCGCCTCCCCGCCCGGCACCAAGGACGTCACCGCGGTGATGTTCGAGTGGAACTTCGCCTCGGTCGCCAGGGAGTGCACCAACACCCTCGGCCCCGCCGGCTACGGCTACGTCCAGGTCTCCCCGCCCGCCGAGCACATCCAGGGCTCGCAGTGGTGGACCTCGTACCAGCCCGTCAGCTACAAGATCGCCGGCCGGCTCGGGGACCGGACGGCCTTCCAGAACATGGTGAACACCTGCCACGCCGCAGGGGTGAAGGTCGTCGCCGACACCGTCATCAACCACATGTCCGCGGGCAGCGGCACCGGCACCGGCGGTTCGTCGTACACGAAGTACAACTATCCCGGCCTGTACTCCTCCTTCGACTTCGACGACTGCACCGCGCAGATCACCAACTACGCGGACCGTGCGAACGTCCAGAACTGCGAACTCGTCGGCCTCGCCGATCTCGACACCGGCGAGTCCTACGTCCGCGGTGCCATCGCCGGGTACATGAACGACCTGCTCTCCCTCGGCGTCGACGGCTTCCGCATCGACGCGGCCAAGCACATCCCGGCCGCCGACCTTGCCAACATCAAGTCGCGCCTCAGCAACCCGTCGGTCTACTGGAAGCAGGAGGTCATCTACGGCAGCGGAGAAGCCGTCCAGCCCACCGAGTACACGGGCAACGGCGACGTCCAGGAGTTCCGCTACGCCTACGACCTCAAGCGCGTCTTCAACAACGAGAACCTCGCCTACCTGAAGAACTACGGCGAGGGCTGGGGCTACCTGAGCAGCGGTGTCTCGGGTGTCTTCGTCGACAACCACGACACCGAGCGCAACGGCTCCACCCTCAACTACAAGGACGGCGCCAACTACACGCTGGCCAGTGTCTTCATGCTGGCCTACCCGTACGGCGCCCCGGACATCAACTCCGGCTACGAGTTCACCGACCACGACGCGGGCCCGCCCAACGGCGGTGCGGTCAGCGCCTGCTGGCAGAACGGCTGGAAGTGCCAGCACGCCTGGCCGGAGATCAAGTCGATGGTCGCCTTCCGCAACACCACGCGCGGTGAGTCGGTCACCAACTGGTGGGACAACGGCGGCGACGCCATCGCCTTCGGACGGGGCAGCAAGGGCTACGTCGCGATCAACCACGAGTCGAGCAGTCTGACCCGCACCTACCAGACGTCCCTCGCGGCAGGCACGTACTGCAACGTGCAGAACAACACGAGCGTGACGGTGAACTCCAGCGGGCAGTTCACGGCCACCCTCGGCTCCAACACCGCCCTGGCGATCTACGCCGGCAGGACGAGCTGCTGAGCCGTCATGCCCTTCGCGCGGCCACCCCTGTCACGCCTGTCCGCGTCGGCGCAGGGGTGGGGAGCTGCTGCTGGTTGGCAGTGCTTAAGCGCGTTGGAGCGTGCATGAGTGAGTGTTGCTGCTGCGGCGTGCGGATTCGGGGTGGAACGGGAGTTCTTGCATCGAATGCGTGACCTTGATGGGCAAGGCTCGTTGGGTGCGGTGAGGGTTCTACGGCATCGGGCGGGGGTGGGGGGAATGGGCGGGCTGCGTGAGGTGGCGGTGCCGTTTGTCGCTCTCGGCCCGTCCGGTGTATCGGTCCGTACCCGGCTGGGGGGCCTGACGCCCGAGGATGAGAAGGTTCTGCGCCTGGTGGGTGCGCACCTGGGCTCGCTGGCCTCGAAGGACCTCAAAGCGCGTTGCGCTGACGGCCTGGAGCACTCCGCCGAGACGTGGGCGGCCCGCAAGCGGGACCTGACGGGCGTCTCGTCGTCCAGGTGGGCGGGCAGCATCACCAAGGCCACGCACGATCAGTGGGCACTGGCCCGGCGTGGGCAGCTGGCGCACATCCAGTCCCTCGAAGCGGGCGTCCGGATGCTTCGGCACCGGCTTTCCCTGCCGGTCGGCGAGAAAGGAACCAAGCGTTCCCCGGGCGGCTACCGGTCGGCGCACGAATGGTTCCACAAGACACGCCGCCTGCATGTACTCGAAGACCGGCTGGAGCAGGTTCGCGCAGACCGCGAGGCCGGACGCGTCCGTGTAGCACGCGGCGGCAAACGCCTGCTGGGCACCCGCCACCACCTCGACAAGGCGCAGCTCAGCGAGGCCGAGTGGCGTGAGCGGTGGGAGGCCGGGCGCTGGTTCCTCCAGGCGGACGGGGAGTCGGGGAAAGGTTCGGCAACGAGACGATCCGCATCACGCCCGAGGGCGACGTGTCGATCAAGCTCCCGGCCCCGTTTGCCGGCCTGGCGAACGCCAGGCATGGCCGGTACGTACTCGCCGCGCAGGTGCGGTTCCCTCACCGGGGGCAGGAGTGGGCCGACCGTGTGGAGGCCAACCGGGCCGTGGCCTACCGCATCCACTACGACACAGGGCGCGGGCGCTGGTACATGGACGCCTCCTGGCAGATCCCACCCACCCAGACCATCCCACTCAAAGCCGCCCTCGCCGATGGCGTGATCGGCGTGGACACCAATGCCGACCACCTCGCCGCATGGCGCCTGGACACTCACGGCAACCCGATCGGCCGGCCGCGCCGGTTCTTCTACGACCTGTCCGGCAACGCCCAGCACCGCGACGCCCAGGTACGGCACGCTCTCACGCGGCTGCTGAACTGGGCCAAGAGCTGCGGAGTCAAGGCCATCGCGGTCGAAGACCTCGACTTCCAGGCCGAGAAAACCAGAGAGAAGCACGGGCGCAAGCGCCGATTCCGGCAGTTGATCTCCGGCATGCCGACCGCCAAGCTCCGCGCCCGGCTCACCTCCATGGCCGACGCCACCGGAATCGCGGTCATCGCCGTGGACCCGGCCTACACCAGTAAGTGGGGCGCCCAGCACTGGCAAAAGCCCATGGCCTCGAAGACCCGCAAGACCACCCGGCACGATGCCGCGAGCATCGCGATCGGACGACGCGCCCAAGGACACCCGATCCGGCGACGGACGACACCGCCCCCTGCGCACCAGAGCGATGTGCACGGGCATCGGACCGTCCAGGCCGACCGGCGTGCCCCTGGGCGTGAGGGACCCCGCCCCCACGTTCCCGGACCACGGACACGATCCGTGCCGCCGGACGCGGCGAGAACGCGGGCGACCAGGACACCCAAAACCGTTCGGGATGTCCGCAGTGAGCAGGAGTGGGCACAACACTCACCCCTGCTCACTGAATAGGAACGGTGGCCGTTGGAGTATCTCGATGTACATGATCCGGCCGTTCACGACGTCGAGAATCAGGTCGCCCGACGAGGGCAGCAGCGGCACACACCGATGGCCCGGCCCGTACGGCTGTCCGCCTGGATGATCCGACGTCCGGATGCTCTGGCAGAAGTCGTCCCCGCAGCCGCACTCGCCGACCATGCGGACGTCCCACACGCATAGGGCCAGCTCGCGTTCGCCCTCCTCCTCCAGGAGTTGGACCAGCTCGTCGACGAGCTCCGGGAAGACCTCGCGAACGAGGGGCGGTTCCTGCTCCATGCGGGGGACGGTAGAGGGGAGCTACCGCGCGGGGCGACCGATTATGCGCGATCCGGGCCGGCAGCGACCAGACCTCACCGTCCTCGGGCCGCTGACACAGACCAACTCACCCTGCTGAGCGCCCAGGTGAAAGTTCTTACCGATGCTTTCAAGCCTCTTGCTGTAAGCCTTACGGCGGCGATACGGTCGCGCGGGGTCGGACCCACTGAGCCGTAATCGCAAGGAGCCCATCTGTGATAGCGAGATGGCCGACGCCGTCGAGGCGCCGAACCACCCATGCCGGACGGGTCGCCGCGGTCACCGTGACCGCGTTGGCCGCAGCACTCGTCCAGCCCCTCGCGGCGCGGGCGGACGCCCCGCCGCCGCCCCCGTCCGACGCCAGGCTCGCGGCCGAGCCCGCCCGGCACGAGGTCACCCGCGACCAGTTCTACTTCGTCCTGCCGGACCGGTTCGCCAACGGCGACGCGAGCAACGACAAGGGCGGCCTGACCGGTTCCCGCCTCTCCACCGGCTACGACCCCGCCGACAAGGGCTTCTACCAGGGCGGCGACCTCAAGGGACTGACCAAGCGCCTCGACTACATCAAGGGCCTGGGCACCACCGCCATCTGGATGGCGCCGATCTTCAAGAACCAGCCCGTGCAGGGCACCGGCGCCAACGCCTCGGCCGCGTACCACGGCTACTGGATCACCGACTTCACCCAGGTCGACCCGCACTTCGGCACCAACAAGGACCTTGAGACCCTCATCTCCAAGGCGCACGCCAAGGGCATGAAGGTCTTCTTCGACGTCATCACCAACCACACGGCCGATGTCGTCGACTATGAGGAGAAGTCGTACGACTACCTCTCCAAGGGTGCCTTCCCGTACCTGACGAAGGACGGCAAGCCCTTCGACGACGCCGACTACGCGGACGGGACGTCCGGGTTCCCGGCGGTCAACGCCGGCTCCTTCCCGCGCACGCCGACCGTCGCCGCCGCGAAGAAGAACGTCAAGGTCCCGTCGTGGCTCAACGACCCGACGATGTACCACAACCGTGGCGACTCCACCTTCGCCGGTGAGAGCTCCACCCACGGCGACTTCGGCGGCCTCGACGACCTGTGGACAGAGCGTCCCGAGGTCGTCAGCGGCATGGAGAAGATCTACCAGCGCTGGGTCAGGGACTTCGACATCGACGGCTTCCGGATCGACACCGTGAAGCACGTCAACATGGAGTTCTGGACCCAGTGGGCCACGGCGCTGGACTCCTACGCCGCCAAGCAGGGCCGCGACGACTTCTTCATGTTCGGCGAGGTGTACTCCGCCGACACGAACGTCACCTCGCCCTACGTCACCGAAGGCCGCCTCGACTCCACACTCGACTTCCCCTTCCAGGAGGCCGCCCGGCAGTACGCCTCCCAGGGCGGCAGCGCGCAGAAGCTGGCGTCCGTCTTCGGTGACGACTACAAGTACACGACCGACAAGGCCAACGCGTACGAGCAGGTCACCTTCCTCGGCAACCACGACATGGGCCGCATCGGGTACTTCCTGAACCAGGACAACCCGAAGGCGACCGACGCCGAGCTGCTCAAGAAGGACAAGCTCGCCAACGAGCTGATGTTCCTCAGCCGCGGCAACCCGGTCGTCTACTACGGCGACGAGCAGGGCTTCACCGGCGCCGGCGGCGACAAGGACGCCCGCCAGACCCTGTTCGCCTCGAAGACCGCCGACTACCTCGACGACGACCAGCTCGGCACCGACCGCACACACGCGAGCGACGCCTACGACACGAGCGCACCGCTGTACCGGCAGATCGCCGAGCTCTCCGCGCTCCGCAAGGCCAACCCCGCCCTCGCCGACGGTATCCAGACCGAGCGGTACGCGGCCGACGGCGCCGGTATCTACGCCTTCTCGCGCACCGCCGCCAAGTCGGGCACGGAGTACGTCGTCGCGTTCAACAACGCGGGCGAGGCGAAGACGGCGACCTTCGCGACCGGTTCGGCCGGCATGACGTTCAAGGGCATCCACGGGACGCGTGACTCGCTCAGGAGTGACGCCGACAAGAAGCTCACCGTCACCGTCCCGGCCGGCTCGGCGATCGTCCTCAAGGCGACCGGCAGGCCCGCCGAGCCCGCCACCGCGCCGACCCTGACCCTCAAGGCCCCGGCCGCCGGCGCCACCGGCACGGTGGAGATCGGTGCGGACATCGAGGGCGGACAGCTGGGCCGCGTCGTGTTCGCGGCCCAGGTCGGCAACGGCAAGTGGCGGACCCTCGGCTCCGCCGACCACGCCCCGTACAAGGTCACGCAGGCCATCGGCAAGGACGTACCCGCCGGAACGGCCCTGCGCTACAAGGCTGTCGTCATTGACTCGGCCGGCCGCACCGCCAGTGCCACGGCGGCCTCCACCACCGGCACCCCGCCCGCCCCCGAGATCCCCAGCGCCGCCTCCCGCGACTACGCGGTCGTCCACTACAAGCGCGCCGACGGCGACTACGCGAACTGGGGCCTGTACGCCTGGGGCGACCTGGCCGACGGCGAGTCCACGAACTGGCCGGACAGCCACCCCTTCGTCGGCCGTGACGCGTACGGCGCCTTCGCCTACGTCAAGCTGAAGCCGGGCGCGACGAACGTCGGCTTCCTCGTCATCGACAAGGACGGCAACAAGGACGTCTCCGCCGACCGCACGATCGACCTCACCAAGACGGGCGAGATCTGGATCGAGCAGGGCAAGGAGGCCGTCCGCACCGAGAAGCCCGCGGCCGACTATCCGGCGCCGGACAAGTCCAAGGCCGTCCTGCACTACCACCGCGCCGACGGCGACTACGACGGCTGGGGCCTGCACACCTGGACGGGTGCCGCGAACCCCACCGAGTGGTCGAACCCCCTGAAGCCGGTCAAGACTGATGCCTATGGTGCGGTTTTCGAGGTACCGCTCACCGACGGTGCCACCAGCCTCAGCTACATCCTCCACAAGGGCGACGAGAAGGACCTGCCCGCCGACCAGTCGCTCGACCTCACGGCGAACGGCCATGAGGTGTGGCTGTTGAGCGGCCAGGAGAAGTACCTGCTCCCGCAGCCCACGGGCTCCGCGGCGGCGCTCGACCTGAGCACCTCCAAGGCGGTCTGGATCGACCGGAACACGGTCGCCTGGAAGGGCTCCGAGGCCGCCGCCTCCACCCAGCTGCTCTACAGCCGCGACGGCGGGATCGCGGTCAAGGACGGCACCCTGACCGGTGACGCCAAGTGGCTGCGGCTGTCCAAGAGCTCTTTCACCGACGCCCAGAAGGCGAAGTTCCCGCACCTCAAGGACTACACCGCCTGGTCCGTCGACCCGCGCGACCGCGACCGGGTCCGCGAGGCCCTCGCCGGCCAGGTCGTCGCTTCGCAGCGGGCCGCGACCGGCGCCGTGCTCGCGGCGACCGGCGTCCAGATCGCGGGCGTCCTCGACGACCTGTACTCCGGGGCGACCAAGGCCGACCTGGGGCCGGCCTTCGACAAGGGGCGTCCGACGCTGTCCGTCTGGGCGCCGACTGCACAGTCGGTCAAGCTGGAGATCGGCGACTCGACCGTCGCCATGAGGCGGAACGCCGGCACCGGCGTCTGGTCCGTCACCGGCCCGAAGTCCTGGAAGGGCAAGCCCTACCGGTACGTCGTCAAGGTCTGGGCGCCCAGCGTCCGGAAGGTCGTCACCAACAAGGTCACCGACCCCTACTCGGTCGCCCTGACCACCGACTCCGAGCGCAGCCTCGTCGTCGACCTGGACGACAAGGCCCTGGCGCCGGGCGGCTGGTCCTCCTACACCAAGCCCAAGGCCGTACCGCTGAAGGACGCGCAGATCCAGGAGCTGCACGTCCGGGACTTCTCCGTCGAGGACCGGACGGCGAAGAACCGGGGCACCTACCTCGCCTTCACGGACAAGGACAGCGACGGCTCCAAGCACCTGCGTGAGCTGGCGAAGGCGGGTACGTCGTACGTTCACCTGCTGCCGGCCTTCGACATCGCCACGATCCCCGAACGCCGCGAGGACCAGGCGACCGTCGGATGCGACCTCGCCTCCTTCCCGGCCGACTCCGACAAGCAGCAGGAGTGCGTGTCGAAGATCGCCGCGAAGGACGCCTACAACTGGGGCTACGACCCGTACCACTACACGGTCCCCGAAGGCTCGTACGCCACGGACCCGGACGGCACCGGCCGCACGGTCGAGTTCCGCAGGATGGTCAAGGCACTGAACGAGGACGGTCTGCGGGTCGTCATGGACGTCGTCTACAACCACACCGCGGCCAGCGGTCAGGCGGACACCTCCGTACTCGACCGGATCGTCCCCGGCTACTACCAGCGCCTGCTCGCCGACGGCTCGGTCGCCAACAGCACCTGCTGCGCCAACACGGCCACCGAGAACGCCATGATGGGCAAGCTGGTCGTCGACTCGATCGTCACCTGGGCCAAGGAGTACAAGGTCGACGGCTTCCGCTTCGACCTGATGGGCCACCACCCGAAGGCCAACATCCTCGCGGTCCGCAAGGCCCTCGACGAGCTGACGCCCGCCAAGGACGGCGTCGACGGCAAGAAGATCATCCTGTACGGCGAGGGCTGGAACTTCGGCGAGGTCGCCGACGACGCCCGCTTCACGCAGGCCACCCAGAAGAACATGGCCGGCACCGGCATCGCGACCTTCTCCGACCGGGCGCGGGACGCCGTACGCGGCGGCGGGCCCTTCGACGAGGACCCCGGCGTCCAGGGCTTCGCGTCCGGGCTGTTCACCGACCCCAACTCCTCCAAGAGCAACGGCACTTCCGAGGAGCAGAAGGCCCGGCTGCTGCACTACCAGGACCTGATCAAGGTCGGCCTGTCCGGCAACCTCGCCGGGTACCGGTTCACCGACACCGCCGGCAAGGAGGTCACCGGCGCCGAGGTCGACTACAACGGCCAGCCCGCCGGGTACGCGGACGTCCCCGGCGACGCCCTCGCCTACGCGGACGCGCACGACAACGAGTCGCTGTTCGACGCGCTCGCCTTCAAGCTGCCGAAGGACACGTCGGCCGCCGACCGGGCCCGTATGCAGGTCCTCGCCATGGCCTCGGCCACCCTGTCGCAGGGGCCGGCCCTCTCCCAGGCCGGCACCGACCTGCTGCGCTCCAAGTCGCTGGACCGCAACTCCTACGACAGCGGCGACTGGTTCAACGCCATCCACTGGAACTGCGCCGACGGCAACGGCTTCGGGCGTGGGCTGCCGCCGGCGGCCGACAACCAGTCCAAGTGGCCCTACGCCAAGCCCCTGCTGAGCACCGTGAAGGTGGGATGCGAGCAGATCGAGGGGGCCTCGGCGGCGTACCGGGACCTGTTGAGCATCCGTTCGACGGAGAGTGTCTTCTCCCTCGGTACGGCCGGTCAGGTGCAGTCGAAGCTGTCCTTCCCGCTGTCCGGGAGGGACGAGACGCCCGGCGTGATCACCATGCGGCTCGGTGACCTCGTCGTCGTCTTCAACGCCACGCCCCAGAAGCAGGAGCAGCGGATCGCCTCGCTGGCCGGCGAGGACCACCGACTGCATGCGGTGCAGGCCTCGGGCGCGGACCCTATCGTCAAATCCTCGTCCTACGAGCGGGAATCCGGCACGTTCGCCGTTCCGGGTCGTACTGTCGCCGTCTTCACACGGGCCCTTTGATACGGCACTAGGTTGAGTGGGGCGGACCCGGTCACGGGCCCGCCCCACTCGTGCGTATCCAAGGGCTCCCGACGATGGACGGTTTCGGCAAGCAGTCGGGCACGACCGTGATGGTCGTCGACGACGTCTCGACCAACCGCTTCGCCATGGGCGCCGTGCTGCGCCGCGCGGGCCATGACGTCGTTCCGGTCGCGAGCGCGGGGGAGGCGCTGAGCGAGCTGGACATACGGCTGCGTGCGGGAGCCCTGCCCGACCTGGCCCTCGTCGACGTGGGGCTGCCGGACATGAGCGGCTTCGAACTGTGCCGCCTGGTCAAGGCCCGGCCGTCCATGGCCGCACTGCCCGTCGTCCACTTCTCCGCCATGGCCGTGGACCCGGGGGACCGGTGCCGGGGTCTCGACGCGGGCGCCGACGCCTACCTGACCGTGCCTGCCGAGCCGAGCGAGATCGAGGCCGTCGTACGGGCCGCCGTGCGCGGGGCGCGCCGACGCGGCGCGGCCGAGGTGCTCGCGCACCGGCTGACGCTGCTGTCGGAGGCGATCGTCACCGTGCAGACCGCGCGCTGTCTGGGGGAGCTGGCCGACGCCGCCGCCGCGGGCACGGCCCGGCTCACCGGTACGCCCGCCGTCGTCTTCGTGATCGGCCCGGGCGGCGAGCCGCACTGGGGCAGTTCCCTGCGCCTGCCCCGGGGCGACGGCTTCGCCCGTCCGGCGGGCACCCCCACCGCACTGCCCGACACCGCCCCGCAGGTCGCCGCGGCGCGCCTGATCACGCGGATCGCGGAGGGCCGGAGCGGGCGGACCGGAGTGCACAGCACGACCGTGCCCGCCTCGCTGTGGCCCGCCGGCTTCTTCCGGCCCGGTGTCCGTGAGGACGCCCGCCTGGTCCTGGCGTTCACCGAGGAGGGCCGCACGTCGGTGTGCGTAGCCATGCCGGTAGCGCCGCCCGCCGTACCGCTCCCGGCCGCACCGCCGGCCCGGCGCCCGCAGACCGGGCCACCCGCCGAGCCGGCTCCGGCGTACGAGCGCCTCGCGCCCCAGGGCCCGCACGCCGGGGTGCTCGCCGAGCCGATTCCGGTGTACATCCCCTTCGCGACCCATCACCCGCGGCCCGGACCGCTCGCCGAACCGCTGCCCGCACACGACCCCCTCGCATACCGGCACCCGCTGAACGCGGTACGCGCCGCCCCGATGCCCGCCTACGACCCGATGCCTGCCTACGACCCGCTGGCGGCCCGGCGCCCGCCGCCCGCGCTGGCCCCCGCCCCCGCCCGGGCCGACGACGACCTTCTCGCCCGGCTCGCTCAGGCCACCGCGCTCGCCGCCGAGCCGCTGCTGATGTACCAGGCGGAGCGGCAGATCGCGCTCACCCTGCAGCACAGCTTCCTGCCCCAGCCGTACCGGCTGCCCGCGCTGCCCGGCGTGAAGGTCGTCGTCCGGTACGTCCCCGCGTCCCGGCAGGCGGAGATCGGCGGGGACTTCTACGCCGCCCTGCGCACCCGGGAGGGGGTGCTCACCGCGGTCGGGGACGTCGTCGGGCACTCGCTCGACGCGGCCACCGTCATGGTCGAGATCCGGCACGCACTGCGCGCCTACTGCGTCGAGGAGAGCGACCCGGGCGCGCTGGCCGAACGGCTCGACCGGATGCTCGTGCACTACCACCCCGACGTCACCGCCACCGTCTGCCTGACCCTGGTCGACCCCGGCACCGGACGCGCCCGTATCGCCAACGCGGGCCACATCCCGCCGCTCGTCGTGCGGGACGGGGGCGGCGCCGAGTACGTCCCCGTGGACGGTCCGCTGCTGGGCCTCGGCCTTCAGCGGCCGGCGCCCACGGAGCTGGTGCTGACCGACGCGGACCGTCTGCTCATGGTCACCGACGGCCTGATCGAGAGCCGCGGCATCGACCTCGACGTCTCGCTGAAGCAGCTGCGCACGGCCGCCGCCGACGCCCCGCCCGGCGTGGACGCGCTGTGCGACACCCTGCTGGACCAGTTCGGACGGGACCAGGAGGACGACATCGCGATGCTGGCGCTGCGGTTAGGGTGAGCGCTGCCCACCCAGAACAGGAGTGCTCATGCCGCAGATCACCGTCGACTACTCGGAACAGCTGGCGGACGACTTCGACCGGCCCGGCTTCGCACGGGCCCTGCATACCGCCGTGGTAGAGATCGCGGCCGCCAAGCCGCCCGCGTGCAAGACGCAGTTCCGCCGGACCGAGAACACCACGGTCGGCGACGACACCGACGGACACGGTGTCGTGCACGTCACCATGGGCCTGCTGGCCGGTCGTACGGACGAGACGAAGGCCCGGCTCACCGAGACGGTGCTGGAATTGGTGCGGCAGCACCTGAAGCCGGCCGACGGGCTCTCGCTGCACGTGTCCGCCGAGGTGCGCGACCTCGACCCCTCCTACCGCAAGTTCGAGAGCTGAGCCGCCGCCCGGGGATCCGCCCGGAAGCCGCTCAGGACGCCAGCGCGATCAGCTTGGTCACCAGGTCGCCGAACGGCCCGTCGCCCGGCTCGTCCTTGAGCATGGTGCGCAGCAGCCCGCTCATCTCCTCGTCGTACGCCGCGCTCACCGCCGCGAGCGCGGCGAAGTCGTGCACGAGCTGGACCTCCAGCTCGCCGCGCGGGATGCGGCGGCCGTCCAGCCAGATCAGCGCCGTCGACTCGGCGAGCGAGATCCAGGAACGGATGACCAGTTCCAGGCGCGCGGGCGGATCCTCCACCCGCAGATGCGAAAGGATTTGGACATACGCGGCCTGCCGCACGGAGTCGATGAGCGCGTTCGTCGCCGTCGAGCCGACGGCCGGACCGCCCCGCATCAGCGCCGAGAAACCTGGTCCGTGCTCGTCGACGAAGTCGAAGAAGCGGCGCATCACCCGCAGCAGCCGAGCCCCCAGCGGCCCGTCCGGCGGCTCGACGAAACGGCCCGCCAGTTCGTCCGAGGCACGCTTCAACGCGGCCTCGTACAGGCTGAGTTTGCCGGGGAAGTAGTGATAGACCAGCGGGCGCGAGATGCCCGCGGCCGACGCTATCTCGTCGATGGAGACGTCGTCGGGCGAGCGCTGGCTGAACAGTTCGAGGGCGACGCCGATCAACTGCTGCCGTCGCTCCTCGACTCCCATTCTTCGGCGTACCCCGGTAGTCATGCGAACACCTTACCGATCGAATCAGGCCCCGAACGGCCCGGACCGATCGCAGGCGCTCACAGATCCAGTACGAGCCGATCACCCCGCGCCCGCGACACACAGATCAGCATGGAGTCGGACCGCTCCGCGTCGGTCAGCAGCTCGTCCCGGTGGTCCACCTCACCCTCCAGCACCCGCTGTTGGCAGGTCCCGCAGAAGCCCTGTTCACAGGAGTAGGCGGTGTCGGGCAACTCCGCGCGTACGGCGGCCAGCACGGTCGAGTCGGCGGGGACGGTCAACGTCCGCCCGCTGCGCCGTAGTTCGACCTCGAAGGCGCCGCCCGCCGAGCTGCGGGGCGTGAACCGCTCCAGGTGAACGCCCGGGAACCGCTCCGCCACCGCGGCCATCAGCCCCTCCGGACCACAGCAGTAGACGGCGGCCCCGTCGGGCACGTCCGCGAGGAGCCCGCCGAGATCCGGGACCCCCTCCACGACGGTCACCCGGTCTCCGCCGCCCAGCTTCTCGACCTCCTCCAGGAACGGCATCGAGGCACGGTCGCGTCCGCAGTACAGCAGCCGCCACTCGACGCCGTCGGGCAGCGCCCGCAGCATCGGCAGGACCGGCGTGATCCCGATGCCGCCCGCGACGAACACGTACGACGAGGCCGCGACCAGCGGGAACCGGTTCCGCGGCCCCCGCACCTCCAGCTCCGTCCCCTCCCGCACCTGCTCGTGCACCTCGCGCGAGCCGCCCCGCCCTTCCGGGACCAGCCTGGTCGCCACCGTGTACGACGAGGTGTCCTCCGGGTCGCCGCACAGCGAGTACTGCCGCACGAGCCCCGACGGCAGCACCACGTCGAGATGCGCGCCGGGCTCCCAGCGGGGCAAGTCGTGGCCCTCCAGCCGTAGTTGTACGACCCCGTCGGCTACCTCTTCGTGCGAGGTCACCAGCAGGCGCAGCGCCCGCGACCGGGGCCGCCCGGAGGTCGGCACCTCCAGGGCGGGCATCGGCCACAGCGGCGAGAGGTGGATGCGGCGCCGCATCGCCCGCCGGGCGAGCAGAGCGGCACCGGCGACGACGGCGAGGGTACGGAGCTTCGGCATCAGGCGGCACCCTTCGCGGACTTCTCGGCGGTCTCGGCGGCCAGCGCGGCGGGGGAGGAGGCCAGATAGGCGACGGCCTGCTCGGTGGAGCCCTCCTGGGAGGGGTGGTAGGTCCGGCTCAGATAGCGGGGAATGGACCTGAGCATGTCGCCGGTCGAGGGCAGCGTGCCCCGCCTGCCCCGGACGTAGAAGTCCTTGAAGCTTGCGCGGCCGTTCATCAGCGTCGGGTCGTTCTCCATGAAGAAGCGCGACCCGCGCTGCCACAGGAAGACGAGAGCGGTGAACGCCGTCGCCCAGGTCCGCACCCGCCGCCGGTAGCCCCCGTCGACGTGCATGAACAGGTCGAACGCGACCGACCGGTGCTCGACCTCCTCGGCACCGTGCCAGCGCAGCAGGTCCAGCATGGTCGGGTCGGCGCCCCTGCGGTCCAGCTCCTCGGCGTTGAGCACCCAGTCGCCGAGGAAGGCGGTGTAGTGCTCGATGGCCGCGATGAGCGCCACCCGCTCCATCAGCCACCAGCGGCGCGCGCGGCCCGGCGGCAGCGTGCGGTCACCGAGCAGCTTCTCGAAGAACCAGTCGACCTGTGCGGTGTACGGCGTCGGGTCGAGCCCCTGCTCCCGCAGGTGCGGCAGCACCTCGTCATGGGCCTGCGAGTGCATGGCCTCCTGCCCGATGAACCCGATGACGTCCTCGCGGAGCTGCTCGTCCCGGATGTACGGCAGCACCTGCTTGTAGACGTGCACGAACCATCGCTCACCGGCGGGCAGGAGCAGATGCAGCACGTTGATGGTGTGCGTGGTGAACGGATCGCCGGGCACCCAGTGCAGCGGCGTGGCGTCCCAGGAGAAGGACACCTTGCGGGCCTTGAGGGGTATCCGGTCCTGCGTGTTAGACATGGCGTCAATGTACTGACGGGTAGGGCCGTGGTGAACCCTTGTGCACGGCCCTATTTACATTTCTGTCAGCAAGGCGGGTCTCGTCTCACCGGAGTCGTCTCGCCGGGGCCTCACTGAAGCCCGTTGATCGAGCGCCCGCTCGCCAGCGTGCCCTTCAACTCGGCCTGCGCGCCCTGCTTGGTCCGCACGGCCAGTTGGCTGCCCTCGGCGCTGCCGCGGACCCCGCCGCTGGCCCGGATCGACTCCGTGTCCCGGGTGCCCGCCGCCAGCAGATACCAGCTGCCCGCCTGCGCCTTCCACAACACCCCCGCCAGCACATGGGGATCGCGCTGTCCGCACGCCGGCACGTTCTGGGCCTTCGCCACCACCGCAGCCTGTGGCGTGCCCGGCGTCCGGAACTGGGCCAGCACCCGCTCCCCGCCGCCCCGCCAGGTCTCGGCACGTGTGCACACCCAGTCCGCCGTGCCGGTCCCGTCGGGAAGCGTCTGCTGCGCGAACGACCAGGCGTTGACCGTCCGCACGCCCGCGGAGCGCAGCGCGCCCAGCCAGCAGGAGTACGGCGCCCAGGTGTGCAGGGCCTGCTCGCCGGTCACGTCCTTGGTCGCCCCGGGGCGGCCGGTGGTGAGGCGGGCCGGGACCAGTTCGGAGAGGTCGGTCAGCAACCGGGTGCCGGCGCTGTCGGTCACCTGCAGGGCGTTCCACGAGGAGCACGTGCCGGTCTGTTGGGTGGTGGGGCTCGCCATCGGCGAGGTGACACCCTCGGTCACGGTGAGGTCCATCGCTCCCGCGCCCGGCTTCAGCAGGTCCCGCTCGGCGGCGCCCTTCACCCAGGGCGCCATCAGATAGCGGACGTTGCCGTCGGCCCGGCTCAGCACCACCGCGCTCGCCTCCGCCCGGGTCGCGTTGTCGACGCGGGAGAAGTCCAATGCGGCACCGGCCGCGCCGTCCGTCGGCTCGGCGTAGCGGGCGATGCGCAGACCGTCGTAGAGGATCACCACGCGCGCGGTGTCCACGGTCCCCGCGTACAGCAGCTGCGGTGCCCCGGCCGGGCCGCCCGACGGGGTGCCGGGCGTCGCCGAGACCGTGACCTTCTCGCCGGGGCGGGCCCAGACGGCGAGGGCGCGGCGCAGCAGGGCGGAGTCGCCGGTGAGGTCGCCGCGCGCGGGCCACACCGAGAAGTCGGTGCGGGCTGCCGACTGCCAGGCCAGCGGCGGGACCTTCGTCAGCTGGGCCGGGTCGAGGGCGGCCTCGGCCGCCGGGTTCTGCGCGTACGAGGGCGCGGCGGGGCCGTCGGGGCCCCAGCCCTCGCCGGGCAGGCCGAGCAGCGCCCCGCACACGAGGAGGGCGGCTCCGGCGGCCAGCGCGGCCTTCGTGTGCTGCCTGCGCCGCATCAGGTCGGTTGGCCGGGCCTGGAGGGAACAGGGGTCGAACTCGGGGGAGTCGAGCAGCGCGGCCTGCGCCGGGACGGTGCCGGCCTCCTCCAGCGCGGTGTCCACGTCCTCGACGCCGGCCGCCGTCAGGACGTCGCGCACCTCGTCGTCCGCGAGCTTCTCCAGGCCGCGCAGGACGTAGGCCGCCCGCGCCGGGCCGGACAGCGCCGACAGCTGCTGGTCCAGGGCGAGCTCGTCGGCGCCGCCCGACCGGGGGAAGAGGCGCAGGCCCCAGACCTGGGGCAGCAGGGGCGGCAGCTGGGAGCGCTTGGGCCAGGCCGGGCGCCGCAGCGGCAGGCCCGCCTCCAGTGCCGTACGAAGCACCCTGAGCCGGAGAAAGGCATACCCGGGGTCGCTGTCGCGGCCCGTCGACTGGGCCGGGATCGCGGGCGTCGCCGCCGTCCGGCCGCGGGGCAGCGCCCGCTGGGTGAGGGAGTGTGCGGTCACCACGCGCCGGTTGCGGCCGAGGCTCGGGGGCAGCACCAGGTAGGCGAGCCGGACGAGCCGCGGATAGTGCTCGACGAGCGCGGCCTCGGCCCGCTCGACGTCGACGACCGGCTCGGCCGTGGCGGGTGCGGGGCGGGGGGCGACATCCTGTGACTGCACGTTCAGCAGAACGAGCGAATCGTCGGTTGGTCACCGCCGCGCGATACCGCCCGGCGCGATGCCGTGCCGGCTCAGTCGCCGGACTCCAGCAGGGCGCGGGCGTAGTTCCCCATCGAGCGCTGGTAGCGCGGCAGATGGGGGGCGAGGGCGCCCAGTACGAGGGACAGGCCCTCGCGATCACGTCCGAGGCTCGACAGGCACAGTGCCAGCGTCGCCCGTACCGCGTCGTCCAGTTCGTCGGAGGGGGCGTCCAGCTCGGGCGTCAGCAGCTTGACGCCCTCCTCGGCCTGGCCGACGTTGCGCAGCGAGCTGGACAGCTGGATCTTCGCGCGCCGGCCCTTGTAGCCGCTCAGCCCGCCCGCGAGAGCCTCCCGGTACAGCGGCACCGCCTGGTCCGAGTGGCCCGTCGAGTCCCAGGCGCACGCCTGCTCGAAGGAGCCCAGCGGGCTGTCGTCGGGCAGTTCGGCGACGAGGGCGTCGATGACGGCGCGGAAGTCGGCCGCCTCCTCCTCGGTATAGCTGTCGAAGGTCGCCCATGCGGCGGTCACACGATCTTCCCAGTCCCGGTTCATCGCGTCACTCTCGCACGAGTGGGCGAACACCGGCAGCGGTATTTTGAGCGCTCCGCGCGCGGGAGCCGTATCCACCGTGAGGCCCCTGCAGGGAGGAAGACATGAAGGTGACCCGACCGATGCTCGTGGCGGCCGGTGCCGCGGCGGTGTTCGCGCTGGCAGGCTGCGGATCCGGCGGTGACGGCGAGGCCGCCGTGCCCAAGACGGCGACCGGCAGCCTGGAGCACCTGGCCGCCGAGGTGAAGTGCAAGCCGAACATGCAGACGGACGCGGACGAGATCCGGCAGGCCCTCTGCAAGAACACGGACGGCAAGTTCGTCCTCGCGACCTTCGCCACCGACCGCGGCCAGCGCGAGTGGCTCAACGGCGCGAAGGACTACGGCGGCTACTACCTCGTCGGCCGCAAATGGGTCGCCGTCGGCCAGGAGAAGACGGTCAACGCGCTGCAGACCACGCTCGGCGGGACCATGGAGGAAGGATCCGCCCACATGAATCCCGGTGGCAGTCACAACAGCCACAACGGCTGAGCGTTCCGGCTCGGCGTCACAGGGGGCACAACGAAAGCCGGCGGTGGGAAATCCCACCGCCGGCTTCCCTGTGGTTCAGGACTACTGGCAGTCCTGCCCGCTGTTGATGCACTGGACCATCTCGTTCATCAGATCCTCGTCGAAGAAGTTGATGAAGTCGTTGTGGTCCGTGATCGCCTTGTGCAGCTGCTCCGGGAAGGAGTCAACCGCGAACGGGTTCACCAGCTGCCCGTTGTCGATCTGCGGGGCCTGAACGTCGTAGACCAGCTTGACCTGGAGCTGGGGGATGGCCTGGAAGCCGTTCGAGCAGCTGCCGTCCGCCTCCACGAAGTCCACGTGGGTGCGGTGGTTGGCACTGTCGATGTTCTGGCCGTCCCAGCAGCTCTGGAACGCGGACGTCCGCACCACGCTGCTGCCCTCGGGGCAGATCGGGTACTTGTCCGTCACCTGCCGGTCCTCGAAGCCGGTGCAGCTCCAGGACGTGTTGGCGTTGTTCAGACCGTTGGTGAAGGCCTTGGCGTCACCGGTGATGATGCGCAGGGCCGTCGGCATCGCGACGACCTCGCTGGTCCGGTTGCCGACGAACTTCAGCTCCGCCTGGCTGGGCTCGACGATCTTGCCGACGTTGCCGTCCTGACCACCACCGGGCTGGCCCTGGTCGATGTCCTGCGTACCGTCCTGGATACGCAGCACCGGCCAGAAGTACGACGACTTGTCACCCTGGTTCTGGCAGGTGGTGTCGCCGTTGGCCAGGTCCTCGTCGCTCGCGAAAGCGTTGTTGGCCTGGTTGCCGACGTAGTCGTGCTGGTGCTGGGCACCGTTGGAGACACCGGGCGCCACGATCACGTTGTCCGAGTTGCGGTTCTCGTTCTCGTTGGTGCCGCAGTTCGTGGTGAAGCTGCCGGTCGAACCGCCGTCACCGTTCGCGGCCAGACCGTTCGGCAGGTTGCGGGAGTTCGGCTGGACGTTCTCGATGTTGATGAAGTCGTCCGCCACCGGGCCGTTGCCGGCCTGACCGCCGTTGCCGCCCTGGTCCTGCCCGTTGTCCTGGCCGCCGTCGCCCTGGTCCTGGCCGCCGTCGCCCTGGTCCTGACCGTCGTTGTTCTGGTCCTGGTCCTGGCCGTCGTTGTTCTGGTCCTGACCGTCACCGTCGTTGGTCTGGGGCTGCTCGGCCGGGACGCCCTGGCACTGGGCGAACTGATCGAGTCCTCGCGGGGACTTCCCGCCGGCGCGGTTGATGTTGATGCCGATCCGGTCGAGGGTGGCCACTCGCTTGGACTTCAGCGGGCCGAGGATGGCGTTGTTGACGTAGTTGGCGTCCCCCGCCTGGGCCTGCCGCGTCTCGGCGAGACGCGTGTAGGCATCCGTGATCTGCCTGTCGAGCAGCGCCAGCTCCTTGGCAACGCCCTTGCGCGCGCTCCGCGGCACGGTCGTCAGCTTCTGGCCGACATCCGGGCAGTTGATCGTCGCGACCTGGGCGTTCGTGGACTTCGTCTGGTTCCACCCAGAGTTGTCCTCGTGCGCCGAGGCATAGAAGTTGGCCCATACAAGCCCGCCCCCACCGAGCGCTAGGGCTGCCGATGCGGCAATGGCCTTGGTGGCCAGCGGCGTACGGCGTTTTCTTGTGTTGCGTCCCATGGAACTCCTCTGACTTCCTTTTTCGGGGGCATCGAGGGCGCCCGACAGGAGTGAAGCGGCTCCCTTTGATACGGAGGTCGTCCCAGGGGTGTTCAGCCGTCCCGGAAATTGTTGAGAGATTCGTGAGAAGGCTGTGTGCTCAATCGCCTCTGAAATACCGGGAGTTGTTGATCCCGCACGGCGGGTGAATCAGCGGGTCCGTTTTCACCGGCCGTGGTCGAGATACGCGAGAACCGCCAGCACGCGACGGTTGTCGTCGTCCGACACCTCCAGGCCCAGTTTGGCGAAGATATTGGCGGTGTGCTTGGCGATCGCCCGTTCAGTGACGACCAGCCGCTCGGCGATCGCCGCGTTCGTCCGCCCCTGAGCCATCAGCTCCAGCACCTCCGTCTCGCGGGGCGTGAGCCGCGTCAGCGGCTGGTCGTCGGCCGCGCGCCGGGACAGCAGCTGCTGGATCACCTGCGGGTCCATCGCCGTGCCGCCCGCCGCGACCCGCCGTACGGCGTCCACGAACTGGTCCGCGTCGAAGACCCGGTCCTTCAGCAGATACCCCACCCCGCCGCTGCCGTCGGCGAGCAACTCCCGCGCGTACAGCTGCTCCACGTGCTGCGAGAGAACCAGCACCGGCAGACCGGGCTTCCTCCGGCGGGCCTCCAGCGCGCACTGCAGCCCCTCGTCGGTGTGCGTCGGCGGCAGGCGTACGTCGACGACGGCGACGTCCGGTTCCAGCTCGGCCAGCGCGCGGGCCAGCTCGGGGCCCGTCTCCACGGCTGCCGCGATCTCGAAGTCGTAGGCCTGAAGAAGCCGGACCAGGCCGTCGCGCAGCAGGAACAGGTCTTCGGCTAGGACAACGCGCAAGGGATCTCCATGGTGACCATGGTGGGACCGCCCGCGGGGCTGCTGACGGCCAGGACGCCGTCGAATGTACCCAGTCGCCGCTCGATCCCGGCGAGCCCCGAACCGGCTCCGGTCACGGCGCCGCCCTTGCCGTTGTCGGTGACGGTGACGCGCAGCCTTCCCTCCGTGTGGTGCAGGTCGATCCAGATCCGGTCGGCGTCCGCGTGCTTGACGGCGTTGGTGAGCACCTCGCTGACCGCGAAGTACGCCGCCGACTCCACGGGCGCCTCGGCCCGCCCGGGCAGCTCCACGTTCACCTCGGTGGCGACCGGCAGCCGCAGCGCCAACGCCCGTACGGCGTCGCCGAGTCCGCGCTCGGCGAGCACGGGCGGGTGGATGCCCCGCACCAGGTCGCGCAGCTCGCCGAGCGCGTCGGCGGAGGACCGGCGGGCCTGCGCGACGAGCTGCTTGGCCTTCTCCGGGTCCTTGTCGACCAGCATCTCGATGGTCCCGAGATCCATGCCCATCGCCACCAGCCGCGCCTGCGCCCCGTCGTGCAGGTCCCGCTCGATACGGCGCAGCTCGGCGGCGGAGGTGTCGACGGCGTCGCGCCGGGTCTCCGTCAACACCCTTACGCGCTCGGCCAGTTCACCCTGACCGGCGCCCAGCACGGCGCGGGTCAGCCGGAAGTGGACCTGGAGCAGGCGCGAGGTGTAGAAGTGCGCGACGAAGAGCAGGCCGAGGCCGAGGGCGGCGGCGCCGAGCGCGGACGCCTGCCCGGTGACCGGTACGAAGCCGTACCAGTACCCGTCGGGCAGGACCCGCCACAGCCCCGCCGCGATCGCGAACCCCTCCAGCGGATAGAAGAGCAGCACGGCCGGCAGCAGCGCGGTGATGAACCCCGCCGTCATGTCGACCGGCAGCCACCTCAGGTCCCGCCAGGTCGCCGGGTCGCCCAGCATCCCGAAGGTGCGGGCCCACGGGTTGGCGTCCTTCGGCAGCGGCCGGTACGCCGGCGGAATCCGCACCCCGCCCCACTCGGCCGCGAGAACCCGCCGCCAGTCGGCGAACGTCCGAACCCCCGTCAGCACCCAGGGTGTCGTGACGATGCCGACGCCGATGGGGATGAGCGCCATGGACACGAGGGACAGGACGAAGCACAGAACGGCGCCCGGCAGCGAGACCAGGGCCAGCGCGAGCCCCCGCACGGCCGCGAGTCCCATGCCTCGCGCCCGTGTCCGCTGGTCGCCGCCGGTACCGCTCTTCGTGTCGTAGGTCATGCCGTAAGTCTCACGGAACCGGCGGCGCGGGTCACTGGGCCGGGGCCCCGGTCAGGGGGTGGTGCCAGATACACCCCCGCCCGCGAGGACCTTGGCCTCCACCTCCGGGTCGAGCCCCTTCGCCGTCCGGTCCGTGCGCTGGGGTGCCGTGCCGCCGATGTCCTGGAGCCAGGCCCAGGTGTCGGTGACGGTCTCCTCGACCGGCCGGCACCGCAGTCCCGTCGCGACCGCCCGGGACACGTCGGCGGCGTGCAGCGCGTCGTGCATGTCCGTGCCCGGCGGCACCCACACCGGCAACTGCGTCCACGGCTCGATGCCCGCCTCGAGGATCACCTCGGGCTCGGTCCACCGCAGCTCCGCCGCAGCGCCGACGGCAGCCGTACACGCGTCGAGGAACGTGCCCATGGTGGCGTGCCCCTGCGGGCTCATCAGGTTGTACGGCCCGCTCAGCTTCTGCTCCGCCGCCCCCAGGATCCAGTCCGCGAGATCACGGACGTCGGCATACTGGAGCGGCAGGTCCCGCGGCCCCGGCGCCAGTACGGGCCCGCCACGGGCGATCCGGGTCAGCCACCACGGCAGCCTGCCGACGTTCTCGTACGGGCCGATGAGCAGCCCCGCCCGAACGAGCACCGAACGGTCCGCCCCGAACTCCTCGACGACGGCCAGCTCCCCGCCCCGCTTGTCCCGCGGGTAGTCGGTGTGCTCGGCACCGGCCTCGGCACCCTCGACCAGCGGCGCGTCCTCGCCGTAGCCCGCGGGCGGGGCCCACTCGTACACCGAGCAGCTCGACACGTACACATACCGCCCGGCGCGGCCCCGCAGCAGCCGCGCCGTGTCCCGCACGGCACGCGGCGCGGCCGACCAGGTGTCGACGACGACGTCCCACTCGCCGTCCGCTTCGGCGAGGGTGGCAAGCCCGTCGGGCGCCGTGCGGTCACCGTGCAGCGACCGCACCCCGGCCGGCGGCTCGTGGCGCCCCCGGTGGAAGACGGTCACGTCCCAGCCGCGCCCCAGGGCCGCCTCGACGACGGCCCGCCCCGCGAACTCCGTACCACCCAGCATCAGAAGTCTCATACGGCCGACTCTGCACGGTACGGGCGCGGGACGGAACAGGACTCTGCCGTCAGCAGAAGGCCGGGGGAGGCGGCCGCGACGGCTCAGCGCCCGATCGGCGGGGCGTACTTGTACCCCACACGCCGCACCGTGCGGATGGTGTCCCGGTGTTCGGCGCCCAGCTTGCGGCGCAGCCGCGCGATGTGGACGTCGACGGTGCGGCCGTCGCCCACGTGCCCGTACCCCCACACGGTGGTGACCAGCTGGTCTCGGGTGTGCACGCGATGGGGGTTGGCCACCAGATGGGCGAGCAGCTCGAACTCCAGGTAGGTGAGGTCGAGTTCCCGTCCGTCGACCGCGGCGGTACGGCGTACGGCGTCGACACTGACGAGCGGGTCCCCGCCGGTGTCACGGGCCGGCGCGACCGGCGGCTGCTGGTCGGCCGGGACGAGCACCAGGTAGCCGATCATCGGCGGCTGCCCCGGAAGCGTGGGCAGGGAGTGCGGGGGAGCGGGCAGCCAGGTGGCGCCCGGCGGCAGCAGGTCCGCGACGTCGATCACCTCGTCCCGGTTCACGGCACGCAGATGATGCCGAGAACCGGTCGGGGAGGTGAGCGTGGCGGCAGTGGACAGAGAACGAGTGGTCGCCATGAGAGGTCAGCTCTTTCGCGCGAGAGGTCCGTTGGGAAGACGTACGTCGTTTCGCGCTGGCCGAAGGCCGGAAAACTACGGCTTTACAGGGCCCGCGCGTTCACCGCGCGGCAACACACCCGGTCGAAGTCGTGGTGCTGACGGGAGGGCCAGAAGGGCTCGAGGTCATGGCGACCTGTCGCGGAGTACTTCTGGAAGCTGGCCATGGCTCCATTGAATCAGACGCTTGCCCGGGGCGGGACCCTCGTCTCATTTCATGCGAAGGGGCGCCCACCGTCTCGGCGGGCGCCCCTTCGGGAACTGCCGGGCGCGGATCAGACGTGGCCGGCCTTCTCCAGCGCGGAGCAGCAGGTGTCCACGAGCAGACGGGTCACGACGTACGGGTCGACGTTGGCGTTGGGACGCCGGTCCTCGATGTACCCCTTGCCGTCCTTCTCGACCTGCCACGGGATACGAACCGAGGCGCCACGGTTGGAGACACCGTACGAGTACTCGTTCCACGGGGCGGTCTCGTGCAGACCGGTCAGGCGGTCGTCGATGCCGGCGCCGTAGTTCTTGACGTGGTCGAGCGGCTTGGAGCCCTCACCGAGCGACTCGCACGCGGTGACGATCGCGTCGTAGCCCTCGCGCATCGCCTTGGTGGAGAAGTTGGTGTGCGCACCGGCACCGTTCCAGTCGCCCTTCACCGGCTTCGGGTCCAGCGTCGCGGCGACACCGAAGTCCTCGGCGGTGCGGTAGAGCAGCCAGCGGGCCACCCACAGCTGGTCCGAGACCACGAGCGGGGCCAGCGGGCCGACCTGGAACTCCCACTGGCCGGGCATGACCTCGGCGTTGATGCCGGAGATGCCCAGGCCCGCGGCGAGGCAGTTCTCCAGGTGGGCCTCGACGACGTCACGGCCGAAGATCTCGTCGGCGCCGACACCGCAGTAGTAGCCGCCCTGCGGCGCCGGGAAGCCACCCTTGGGGAAGCCGAGCGGGTAGCCGTCCTGGAAGAACGTGTACTCCTGCTCGATACCGAAGATCGGCTCCTGGGCGGCGAACTTCTCCGCGACCTCGACGAGCGCGGCACGCGTGTTGCTGGCGTGCGGCGTCATGTCGATGTTCAGGACCTCGCACAGGACCAGGACGTCGTCACCGCCGCGGATCGGGTCCGGGCAGGTGAAGACCGGCTTGAGTACGCAGTCCGAGGCGTGGCCCTCGGCCTGGTTCGTGGAGGACCCGTCGAAGCCCCAGATCGGCAGCTCGGCACCCTTGGCGTCGTCCGCCAGAATCTTGGTCTTCGAACGGAGCTTGGCCGTCGGCTCGGTGCCGTCGATCCAGATGTACTCAGCCTTGAAGGTCACGGGCCACATCCTTCGGGGGTGTGTCTAGGCGCATTGCGGGCGCTGCGGCGCTGCGGCACTGGGGCGCCGCGCCACAGGAGCCTGTCAACAGGCGATTTCCCGGTCATTGCTCGAATGTGAACCCCGTGTTACCTGGTGTTGGTGTGGCCCGCTTCACGATGTGAGCGCGCGATGCGCCTGATGCGCCCGAAACCCCCGAGGCTCCCGCAGGCACACGCACGCGGGCCCTGCCGCTCGTCGCCGCGAGCGGCAGGGCCAATGAGACGTACGGGGTGACTACCGACGCCTCACCCCACCTTCTCGATCAGCGCCCGGCGAATGAGGAACTTGCCGGGCTCACGCACCTGCTCGAAGGCCGCGTTGTTGAGCAGCGCACAGCTGCCGGAGACCGAGGTGACCTCCACCGTCGTGGACTTGTTGTTGTCCAGGTTGGTGACCTTCAGCTTCGTACCGGCCGGGAACTGGTTGCTGGACGCGGCCGGTGCCCCGCCCTCGCCGGAGAGCGTGACGGTCGACCCGTTGCAGACCTGCTGCCCCGAGGCCGCGGCACCGCCGCCGTCCCCCGCGTTGCCGGCCTCCCCGGCGCCCGCGTTCCCGGCGTCACCGGCACCTGCGTCACCGGCACCCTCCGCGGGAGCGCTGGGCGCCGGCTGCGAAGCCTGGGAGTCCTGAGCCGACTCCCCAACCCCACACCCGGACGCCTCCTGCTGGACCTTGATCTGCGCGATGACCGCCTCACGGTTGGCGATCCGCGCCTCGGACTGCGCGTCCGGATTGGCCCGTTGCCCCTCGATGAACCGCTCGTTGTTGCCGAGCGCTGTGGCGAGCCCCTGGCAGACGGTCGACTCCGCGGCAGACTTGACGGTGGGCGTCTGCGAGGCGTTCGAGGTGCTCGCCATGACGAAGGCGCCGCCTCCCGCCACGGTCGCCGCACTCACCAGCAGCGCGAGCTTCTTCTTCGTATTGAGAGTTCTCCTACGCGACATGCGCGCCTCCTGAAGAGCTAGGGGAGCGTACGTCGCTATGTACGAGATGCCGAACGAAGTTACTCAGTGGTCACGGGAGTTGGCCCAAGTAACCTGCGTCACATCCCACCTGAGGGCCCGTCAACTCACCCGTCAGCCCTCCCGGGACAGGGCGTCCCGCACGGCCTCATCGGTGCGCGCGACCACGGCCGTACCGTCCTGCGCGGTGATGATCGGCCGCTGGATCAGCTTCGGATGCTCCGCCAGAGCCTTCACCCACCGCTCCCGAGAGCCGGCGTCCCGAGCCCACTCCTTGACCCCGAGCTCCTTGGCGACGGCCTCCTGGGTCCGCGTGATGTCCCACGGCTCCAGTCCCAGCCGGTCGAGCACCTCCCGGATCTCGTCCTCGCCGGGCACGTCCTCCAGATAGCGGCGGACGGTGTACTCGGCCCCCTCGGCGTCGAGCAGCGTGATGGCGCTACGGCACTTGGAACAGGCCGGATTGATCCAGATCTCCATGCCGCTCACCGTATCCCGAGTCGCTCATGTTCGAATTTCCCGGCGTCTCACGCACACCTCCCGAACCCGGCGTGACATGCCGCCAATTTCATTGCTGACCAGGGGATTTCATGGACGTCCGGCACCCCCCGATTGTCAGTGCCAGGCACTAAACTGGAGTCAGTGTTCGAGAGCGTCGCCGGGGACCCGACCGGCGCTCCATCGCGACAGGAGGATGCCTGTGCCCGCTGCCGCACTGAAGGCGAAGCCCACCCAGTCCACCGCCAAGCACCCGGTCCTGCTCGACCTGCCGTACGCGCCCGTGGAGAAGCGGCCGCTGCCGCCGGGCCGTCCGCGCGAGTGGTACGTCACCCACAACCGCCGCCTCAAGGCCCTGCGCCTGGCGATCGCCCTGCTCGACTCGGGCGTCCTCATGCCGAACCAGGCCCGCAACGAGACGATCCGATCCACCGCGCAGACGATCGGCGTCCACCCGCCGTCGGAGACGACGTGCCACATGGTGCGGGCGCTCATGAGGTACTCGAGGTAGACGGCACAGCCGGGTGCCCTCGACGTCGAGGGCACCCGGAAGACCCGGACCGAGACCCGGACCGAGACCCGGACCGAGACCCGGACCGAGACCGGACCGAGACCGGACCGAGACCCGGACCGATCCGGAGCAACTCCCTACGCGGACAACTCCCGCTCCAGCGGCGTCCGGAACCGAGGCGTCACCCGAGCCTCCCCCACCCACCCCCGCAACGCCTCCGCCTCCACGGCGACCGCGGCCTCCACCGCCCGCCGCTGCGCACCCCGCAGATCCTCCAGCAACCGCCAGACGATCTCCCCGTCCCGGCGCTGGGCCCACCCGCCCACCACCCGCCCGTTCCACCACACCGTCGGCCCCACGTTGCCGCTGCGGTCGAACAGCGACGGCCACAGCTCCGGTGCCAGATACCACTCCCGCCGCTGCCACCCCATCGCAGTGGGGTCGAGCCCCGGCAGCAACGCCGCCCACGGCTCGGTGGGCTCCGCCACCGGACCGTCGTCGCCGTCGAGGACGTACCCCGTCGCCTCGTCCAGGGCCACGGCCTGCGCCCCGATCGCCGCGAGCGCCCGGCGCACCTCGGTGACCCGCCACCCCGTCCACCACTTCAGGTCGGCCTCCGTCGCGGGCCCGCACGCCGCGAGCCAGCGCCGGACCAGCTCGGCCTGTGCCCCGGCCACGTCGAGCTCGGGATGCTCGGGCGCCACCGCCCACCGGAACTGCGAGGACGTCCAGGAGCCCAGCGGCCGCCCCCGCACGACCTTCCCCTCGACGCCCAGCACCCGCAGCAGCCGCGTCGAAACGGTGTGCACGCCCTCGTAGCTCTTCCCGGCCCCGTACAGGAACTGCTCGCGCAACCGCGGCTCCTCCTGGGCGAGTTCGGCCGCCGTCGCCTGTCCGCGCCGCGCCAGCGCGGCCATTGCCGACTCCTCGACCTCCGCGAGCCAGGCCGCGTCCGGCGCCCCCGCGGCAGCCATCTGCTTGACCAGCGTGGCCCGCTCCCGGGCGGCCACCGCGAGGCCGGTCGAGGCGTGCACGACGGCGGTCAGCGCGGTGGGGAACACGAACACGGTGTGCCGCATGCCGTGCATCCGGACCAGCGCCCGCTCCTCGTACAGCGCCCGCTCGGTCTCCGCGACGGTCTTCCCGGGCTCCGCCAGCCGCGCCCCCACGGCCAGGTACACGGTCGCCGGATCGGTGCCGTGCAGCGCGACCAGGGACTCGGCGACGTCCTCCGGCCGCCCGGCCCGAGCCGCCCCGGCCAGCCGGTGCCGCAACCCCAGCCGGGCCCGCCGCTCCGCCACCCCGATGTACCGCAGCCCGTCACCCATCCGGCCTCCACCCGTCATGCCGTCACACAGCCAGTAAAGGCATCTTCCCGGACACCACTGACAACGGCCCTCGCGCCCGCCACGGACCCGGGCCCGCCCGGCCGCCCCCGGCACACCCGGCCGCCGCAGACGCGCCCGCCCCGTCACCCGATTGCCGTACCCGGCATGCACACACCCCCGGCCCCGCCTTCACTGCGATCAGGAGGGTGCTGAACCGGGCGACCGGGTGACGAAGCGGGGGACGGACCGGGTGTCCGACCTCGCCCGAGCGGGCGGCGGCAGCGGGAGGTGCGATGGGCAGACGTGGCATACGGCGGCCGATGCACGGGACGGCCGTGGACAGAAGCGTGTCCTCGTGACGACCTCGATGACGCCCGCCGAGCGGGCCCGCCGCGGCAAGGCCGCCCGCAAGCACGTGTCCCGCTCCGCCCACGCCGCCTGGGTCCCCTCCGTCGACCGGCCCGACCCCGTGGCCGTACTCGAACGTCAGGGCCGCGACCGGCTGCCCGAGCTGCTGCCGATCAGGTACGGCCGGATGACGGCGTCCCCGTTCGCCTTCCTGCGCGGCTCCGCCGCCGTGATGGCAGCCGACCTCGCCGCCGCCCCGCACACCGGCCTCACCGTGCAGCTGTGCGGCGACGCCCACCTGCTCAACTTCGGCCTGTACGCCTCCCCGGAACGCTCCCTGCTGTTCGACCTGAACGACTTCGACGAGACGTTCTGCGGCCCGTTCGAATGGGACGTGAAGCGGCTCGCCACCTCGGTCGCCGTGGCCGCCCGAGAGATCGGCCACCCGGACGCCAAGGCCGGCCACGCGGCCATGGCGGCCGTGACCGCGTACCGCACCACCATCCGGCGGCTGGCCCAGCTGGGCGAACTCGCCGTCTGGCACACGCGCATCGACGCCCAGCAGCTCCTGCCCCTGGTCCGTTCCACCCGCGACCGCCGCCGCGTCGAGGCCAGCCTGGGCCGCGCCCGACGCCGCACCAGCATGCGGGGCTTCGACAGGCTGACCGAGATCGTCGACGGAAGCCGGCGCATCATCCACGACCCGCCGCTCCTCGAACGCGCGGGCACCTCCGACATGGCCGCCCTGCGCAAGATCTTCAGCGACTACCGCTCGACCCTCTCCGAGGAGCGCCGCCTGCTCCTCGACCGCTACCGGTTCATGGACGCGGCCCGCAAGGTCGTCGGCGTCGGCAGCGTCGGACTGCGCTGCTTCATCGTGCTGCTCGCCGGACGGGACACCGACGACCCGCTGTTCCTCCAGATCAAGGAGGCGCGGCCGTCCGTACTGGAGGAACATCTGCCGAGCGGGCCCTACGTCCACCCCGGCCATCGCGTCGTCGCGGGCCAGCGTCTGATGCAGGCGGCCGGTGACATCTTCCTCGGCTGGATGTCGGGGCCGCAGGGCCGGGCCTTCTACTGGCGCCAGCTACGCGACATGAAGGGCTCCACGGACGTCGCCGGCATGAGTCCGGACGACCTCCTCGCCTACGCCCGCCTGTGCGGCACCACCCTCGCCCGCGCCCACGCCCGCTCCGGCGACCGCATCGCCATCGCCGGCTACCTCGGCAGCGCCGGCACCTTCGACCGCGCGATCACCGACTTCGCCCTGGCCTACGCGAACCAGACCGTCAGCGACCACACGGCCCTGGGCGCGGCCGTCGGCGCCGGGGTGGTCAGGGCGGCGCCCGGGGTCTGACCGGCTCAGCCCAGGCCCGTTACCACCGCCGTCACGAACTCCCGCCGGTCCTCGGCATGTTCCTGGAACCACATCCCGAGCATGTGCTCCGAGCCCGGCACCTCGAACCGTGTGAACCGGGCGTGCGCGGACAACGCGTCCTGGACCGCCTCAGTCACCTCCGGCGGGATGATCGCGTCCCTCCCCGGCACCGCGAGCACCGCCCGGCCCTCGTACGCCCGCAGCGCATCGAGTGCGGGCGCCCCGCGCCAGCCGTCCGGCCTGCGGATGATCTCGCTGAACCGCCCGGCGCCCTCGCCGAACGGCACATCCCAGGCTTCCTCGGCGTACACGGCGGGCGCGCACAGCCCGATCGACGCCACACGCTTCCCATAGTGCGCGACGAGATCCGTCACCGTCTGTCCGCTCATGCTGAACCCCACGAGGATCAGCGGACCGTCCGCCGGGACGCGTGCGTCGATCACGGAGACCGCCTGCTCGAAGCGCCGCCGCAGGCTCAAGTCCTTTGGTTCACCGCTGCTTTCGCCGTGTCCGGAGAAGTCGAGGGCGAGCCCGCGGCAGCCGCGGGACACGAACTCGGCGAGCAGCGGGAGCAGTCGGTCCTTGCTGCCGATGCCCGCGCCGTGCAGCAGGACGGCGGTGGCCGCTTCCGGGCCGGCGGCGGGACCGCCGTACACGCCGCTGAGCAGTTCACCGTCGTGGGGGTGTGTGAAGGAGAGGAGCTCGGTCATGGGCCCCATTCACTCACAGGGGCACCGGGCCGAACTCGGGCCCCGGGAAAAGGAGATGCACGCCGAGTGACCGGCTCCCTACCCTGGACATGCGTAACGGAGCAGTTCACGCCGCTTTTCGCAGGGCGGGCGTCACCCTGCGGACTCGGGGCTACTCTCTACGCACCGACGGACGGTCGCCCATCCCCCAGCGCCCCGTCGGGCATCGGTCACCGCTCGAGATCCAGCAGATCCAGATCCAACCCACGCTCACGGAGGCCCGTGATGGGCACCATATTCATGTCCGGGACCGTCGTCCTGGTGATCTTGGGATTCGACAACCACCTCTACTGGCTGGCCGCCGTCGCGGTGCTCTTCCTCTACCTGCAGTACGGCCGCAGCTCCTCCGCGCCGAGTCGCGGAGCGGGCGGTGGCGGGGGAGGGGTCCCGTCGGGAGGCTCCATGCCCGCGGACTACCGCGCGTACCGCGACCGCCGTGACATGCAGGCCAAGTGGGAGCGCCGCTACCGCCGCGAGCGCCCGCTCGAGTCGCGCCGTCAGGAGCGCGAGAAGAGCAAGTGAGACCAACCGCGGTGGTAGCCGCGGTGGTTCTGCCCGCAGTCCGAGGTGCCCCCGGTCACAGGCCGGGGGCACCCCACAGCGGGAACCAGCGGTTCAGGTCCTGCTCGATCCGCAGGTCGTTCGCGAGCGCCGCCCGCACCCGCAGCTCCAGCGCGTTGTCGCGGCGTTCCGTCGCACCGGGCAGAGGTGCGAAGGGGTAGAAGGTGCCTCGCTTGTAGAGGTAGACGAGCGCCAGCCGCCGCCTCGGCTCACCCTCTTCCGACCCGTCACCCCTCGCGTACTCGAATCCCGCCAGCGAGCACAGCAGCTGCGGGCCGAAGCCGTTGACCTCCATCGCGCTGTTCACCGCGTGCAGGTCGTTGACCAGCTCCGGCAACTGCTCGGGACCGCGCCGGGAGACCAGCCACGAGTAGCCGTAGCCGTCCCGCGTCAGCTGCACCGGCCGGCCCTCGCGCTCGGCGTCCGCGTCGAGCAGCGCCTGTACCTCGCGGTGCGTCTGCTCGAAGACCGCGCCCTCGACGGTGGCGAAGCACACCGCCCCGCTCCCGGTCGGCCGGAACCCGGCCGCCGCCTCCAGCGTGATCGCCGCCGACGGCAGCCCGAAGAGCTGGTCGAGATCGGGCGCGACCGGTTTCGTACGGCCCAGCAGAATGTCGAGCAGCCCCATGCTCACGCTCCTCCGGGAGCCGTTGCCTCGTCCAGCTCGGCGGAGATGCGCCCCAGCTGGTCGAGCCGCTGCTCCAGGCTCGGGTGAGTGGAGAACAGGCGCGCGATGCCGGGCTCACGGCCCAGGGCCGGCGTGAAGTAGAAGGCGTTGAAGGCCTGCGCCGTCCGCAGGTCCTTGGTCGGGATGCGGGCGATGTCGCCGGAGACCTTGGTGAGCGCGGAGGCCAGCGCCGAGGGCCGCCCGGTGAGCAGCGCCGCGGCCCGGTCGGCGGCCAGCTCCCGGTACCGGGACAGGGCCCGGATCAGCAGGAAGCTGAGCGCGTACACGGCCGCCGACACGCCCATGACGACGGCGAAGATCGCGGCGGTGTTCTGATCCCGGCGCCCGTCGCTGAACAGCTGCGAGTAGAAGGCGAACCGTACGATCAGCCCCGCGATCACGCCGAGGAACGAGGCGACCGTGATCACGGCGACGTCCTTGTGCGCCACGTGCGACAGCTCGTGCGCGAGCACACCTTCCAGCTCGTCCGGCTCCAGCCGGCGCAGCAGCCCCGTGGTCACACAGACCACGGCATGATCGGCATTCCGGCCGGTGGCGAACGCGTTCGGCATGTCCATCTCCGACACGGCGACCACGGGCTTGGGCATATCGGCGATGGCGCACAGCCGGTCGACGACTCCGTGCAGCTCGGGATACTCCTCCCGCTCCACGACCCGCCCTCGCATCGCGAACAGCGCGACCCGGTCGGAGAACCAGTACTGCGCCCCCAGCAGCGCCGCCGCCACGACCACGACGAGCACCCAGGACTTCAGCAGAAAGATCAACGCGACTACGAACGCCACGTACAACAACCCGAGCAGAAACAGAGTGATCCCCATACGGGCGGTCAACCGCCGATCACTCCGGAACCGGCTCTGCATTTCGCATCACCTCGCGCACTCAGGCACTCGTCCCACTGCCCAGTGTGCACCCTGTGACTCCCATGAACGGGTCGTGATCGGCCCTCGGGAGGGCAAAGGCCCGGGAGTGCGGGGGCCGGCGGCCGATCTAGTAGCCCGCGCGGAAGTTGACGTAGCCCAGCAGCACGATCACCCCGGCGACGCAGCCCAGCACGATGGCCGTGGACACCCAGCCGGACCGGCGCTGCCGCCGTGCCACATGATCGGGCTCACCCCGGAACGGCACCGGCCCGGGCGGGTTCTCCTTCCAGCGCGCGGCGAGCATACGGGCCCGCGCCGAGGGCTCCTTGTGCTCGGCGTTGTCCGCCCACCTCAGGTCGAACTCGCGTTCTTGATCGTCGTGTTCGTGCTGCTCCGGCATCCCGTCCACCCCCGTGTCGTCCATCGGCAGAGGCAGAATAGAACATACGCCCGCGCCCCCGCTGTCAGTAGAACAGCGGGGGCGCGGGCGCTGTGCCTCGGTGCCTGAATCAGGCGTCGATCACACGTCGAAGTACATCTCGAACTCGTGCGGGTGCGGACGCAGCTGCAGCGGGGCGATCTCGTTCGCGCGCTTGTAGTCGATCCACGTCTCGATCAGGTCCGGCGTGAAGACGTCGCCCTGGAGGAGGAACTCGTGGTCGGCCTCGAGGCGGTCGAGGACGGCCGGGAGGGAGGTCGGGACCTGGGCGACGCCCGCGTGCTCCTCGGGAGCCAGCTCGTAGAGGTCCTTGTCGATCGGCTCGGCCGGCTCGATCTTGTTCTTGATGCCGTCCAGGCCCGCGAGGAGCAGGGCCGAGAAGGCCAGGTACGGGTTGCCGGAGGAGTCGGGCGCGCGGAACTCGACGCGCTTGGCCTTCGGGTTGGAGCCCGTGATCGGGATACGCATCGCGGCGGAGCGGTTGCGCTGCGAGTACACCAGGTTGATCGGCGCCTCGAAGCCCGGCACCAGACGGTGGTACGAGTTCACCGTCGGGTTGGTGAAGGCGAGCAGCGACGGGGCGTGCTTGAGGATGCCGCCGATGTAGTAGCGGGCGGTGTCCGACAGGCCCGCGTAACCGGCCTCGTCGTAGAAGAGCGGCTGGCCGCCCGTCCACAGCGACTGGTGCACGTGCATGCCCGAGCCGTTGTCACCGAAGATCGGCTTCGGCATGAAGGTCGCGGTCTTGCCGTTGCGCCAGGCGACGTTCTTCACGATGTACTTGAAGAGCTGAAGGTCGTCGGCGGCGGCGAGCAGCGTGTTGAACTTGTAGTTGATCTCGGCCTGGCCGGCGGTGCCCACCTCGTGGTGCTGGCGCTCGACCTGCAGGCCGGAGGCGGCCAGCTCCAGGGAGATCTCCGCGCGCAGGTCGGCGAAGTGGTCGACCGGCGGGGCCGGGAAGTAGCCGCCCTTGTAGCGGACCTTGTAACCGCGGTTGTCCTCCAGCGCGCCCGTGTTCCAGGCACCCGCCTCGGAGTCGATGTGGTAGTACGCCTCGTTCTCGGCGGTCTTGAAGCGCACGCTGTCGAAGACGTAGAACTCGGCCTCGGGGCCGAAGTACGCGGTGTCGGCGATACCGGTGGAGGCGAGGTAGGCCTCCGCCTTCTTCGCCACGTTCCGCGGGTCACGGGAGTACTGCTCGCCCGTGATCGGGTCGTGGATGAAGAAGTTGATGTTGACCGTCTTGTCGCGGCGGAAGGGGTCGACGCGCGCGGTGGACAGGTCGGCGCGAAGCGCCATGTCGGACTCGTGGATGGCCTGGAAGCCGCGGATCGAGGAGCCGTCGAACGCGAGCTCCTCGGCCGGGTCGAAGGCCGTGGCAGGGATCGTGAAGTGCTGCATCACGCCCGGCAGGTCGCAGAACCGGACGTCGATGAACTTCACGTCCTCGTCGGCGATGAACTTCTTGGCCTCGTCGGCGTTCTGGAACATCCAGCTCCTCCTACTCCCGACCCGTCGGTCCGGGGTGGTAGTTCGGTCGTGCGGCCAGTGCGGTGGCACACGCTGGCCTCGACCCTAGGGACGGGTGATTTCTCGGGCGTGACCCGTTTGTTTCGCCCACGTTAACCGGACATCCCCGACCTCCCCCCACCTGTCCACATCGCAAAACGGGCACAGTACCGTGGTCACGTGGACAAGAGGCAAGCAATCGGATCCTGGCTCTCGGGCCCCCGCGCGGCCGCCGAGGACGCCGGTGTCGACTTCGGATACCGGGGTCAGCAGCTCGGTCTTCCCGAGGAGGGACCGGGCTCCATCGCCCGCCCGGGACGTCGGCTCGGGGCGCTGGCCGTCGACTGGGGCATCTGCGTCTTGATCGCATACGGTCTCATTACGGACGGCTACGGTCAGGCGACGAGCAACTGGGCGCTGCTCCTGTTCTTCCTGATGAGTGTCCTGACCGTCGGCACGGTCGGCTTCACGCCGGGCAAGCGCCTCTTCGGCCTGCGCGTGGTCGTCCTGGAGACCGGCACCGTGAACCCGCTGCGCGCCCTGTTGCGCACGGCCCTGCTGTGCGTCGCAATCCCGGCGCTGATCTGGGACCGTGACGGCCGCGGCCTGCACGACCGGCTGGCTCACACGGTCGAGGTACGGATCTGATCTCCGTACGCCTCGCATAAGTCGAACGTACTCCTCGTACCGGACGCTTCGCATACGACGATGGGGGCGCCCGGAGTGTCCCGGGCGCCCCCATCGTCGTTTGAGGGACGTCAGCGAGCCTTCGGCCCGCCCTTCGGCAGCTTCATGCCCTTGGGCATCGGGCCCTTCGGCAGCGGCATGTTGCTCATTAGGTCGCCCATGGCCTTGAGCCGGTCGTTGGTGGCGGTCACCTGGGGGCCGGTCAGCACGCGCGGCAGCTTCAGCATGGTGGTCCGCAGCTTCTTCAGCGGGACCTGGCCCTCGCCCGTGCCCACGATCAGGTCGTGCACCGGCACGTCCGCGACGATGCGGTTCATCTTCCTCTTCTCGGCGGCCAGCAGGGTCTTCACCCGGTTCGGGTTGCCCTCGGCGACCAGCACGATGCCGGCCTTGCCGACGGCCCGGTGGACCACGTCCTGGCTGCGGTTCATCGCCACCGCGGGGGTCGTGTTCCAGCCCCTGCCGATGTTGTCCAGCACCGCCGCGGCGGCGCCCGGCTGGCCCTCCATCTGCCCGAAGGCCGCCCGCTCGGCCCGGCGCCCGAAGACGATCGCCGACGCGAGGAAGGCGAGCAACAGGCCCAGGATGCCGAGATAGATGGGGTGACCGATCAAGAAACCGATCGCGAGGAAGACACCGAAGGTGACGATTCCGACAGCCGCGAGTACAAGACCGATCTTCTTGTCGGCCTTGCGAGTCATCTTGTAGGTCAGAGCGATCTGCTTGAGTCGCCCGGGGTTCGCAGCGTCCGCTGCCGTGTCCTTCCTCGCCATGCCACGAAGTCTACGTGCCCCCGGGAGCGCGGACGACGGCAGTGCCGTGGCGAGCGCGGGGGGGAGCGCGCCGGGGTCAGGGACGGACGGTGGTGACCTGGTCCAGGACGCGCTGCGCCTCGACCCGGTCCTTGGCGCGACGGCGGTCCTCCAGCACGGACGTCCAGGCATTGCGACGGGCAGTGCGCTGACCGCTGCTCATCAGCAGCGACTCGACGGCACGCAGTGCAGTGGTGAACGACGGGATGGCGGTGGCGCGAACGGGCGCGGCCTGCATGGTGGAGGTCCCCCCTCGGGAATGGCGGCTTCGTGAGTAGTGCACGGGGTGTACAACCAGCGTCACTGATTGGTGTTACCAGGGCGTGACCGACCGGTCAAACACCAATGAAACCTTGATACGCGGCCGGAAACGCTTGACGCGGCCCTGATGGTGCCCCTATCTGCGGGGACGTCCAGGACCGCGTCAATCGGCCGCTGCCGAAGGGCAGTTGCTTGTGCGCAGGTTCACATGCGCCGAGTGGCACTCCGTGCCATCAGACGGCCTGCGAGGCGACGTGGGAACCACCCCGCTGCGGAGCAGCGAATTGACGCTGCTCGATGGCCATCTGGTAGAGCCGCCCGGCGCGGTAGGAGGACCGCACCAGCGGGCCGGACATCACGCCGGAGAAGCCGATCTGCTCGGCCTCGTCCTTCAGCTCCACGAACTCCTGCGGCTTGACCCAGCGCTCCACCGGGTGGTGGCGCACGGACGGGCGCAGGTACTGCGTGATGGTCACCAGCTCGCAGCCGGCGTCGTGCAGCTGCTGGAGCGCCTCGCTGATCTCCTCGCGGGTCTCGCCCATGCCGAGGATGAGGTTGGACTTGGTGACCAGGCCGTAGTCGCGGGCCTCGGTGATGACCTTCAGGGACCGCTCGTAGCGGAAGCCGGGGCGGATGCGCTTGAAGATCCGCGGCACCGTCTCGACGTTGTGCGCGAAGACCTCGGGGCGGGAGGCGAAGACCTCCTGCAGCAGCTCCGGAACGGCGTTGAAGTCGGGGGCGAGGAGCTCGACCTTGGTGCGGCCGGCCTCGCGTTCGGCGGTCTGCTGGTGGATCTGGCGCACGGTCTCGGCGTACAGCCAGGCGCCGCCGTCCGGGAGGTCGTCGCGGGCCACGCCGGTGATGGTGGCGTAGTTCAGGTCCATGGTGACCACGGACTCGCCGACGCGGCGCGGCTCGTCGCGGTCGAGCGCCTCGGGCTTGCCGGTGTCGATCTGGCAGAAGTCGCAGCGCCGGGTGCACTGGTCGCCGCCGATGAGGAAGGTCGCCTCGCGGTCCTCCCAGCACTCGTAGATGTTGGGGCAGCCGGCTTCCTGGCAGACCGTGTGCAGGCCCTCGCTCTTCACGAGGTTCTGCATCTTCGTGTACTCGGGGCCCATTTTCGCCCGGGTCTTGATCCACTCGGGCTTGCGCTCGATGGGGGTCTGGCTGTTGCGGACCTCCAGGCGCAGCATCTTGCGTCCGTCCGGTGAGACTGCGGACACGTCGGCTCCCTGTGCTTCGATTCTTCGGCGTACACCAGGGTACGCCCGTGCTAACCAAGCCCTGCTGTCAGGCCAACCTCATCGCTCCAGGGCTGATTCCCGGCCTCAGGCCGTCGCCTTCTCGATCTCCCGTGGCTTGAGGTCCGCGTTCTCCAGGACATCCAGCAGGTGCCGCTCGACGACCGGCAGCACCTCGTCGATGGTGACGTCCCGGCCGAGCTCGGCGGCCAGGGAGGCGACGCCCGCATCGCGGATTCCGCACGGGATGATCCGGTCGAACCACTTGTTGTCCGGGTTCACGTTCAGGGCGAAGCCGTGCATGGTCACGCCCTTCGCGACCCGGATCCCGATCGCGGCGATCTTGCGGTCCTCGCGCCGCTGGCCGGCGTTGGAGGGCGCGTACTCGGGGCCGTTCAGACGGGGGTCGAACTCCTCGTCCGTCAGGCGGGGGTCGAAGTCCAGCGCGAGTCCTCCGAACGACGGACGCTGTTCGACCGGGTCGCCCAGGACCCACACCCCACTGCGGCCCTCGACGCGGGTGGTCTCCAGGCCGAACTCCGTGCACGTGCGGATCAGGGCCTCCTCCAGCCGGCGTACGTGGGCCACGACGTCCACGGGGCGCGGCAGCTTCTGGATCGGGTAGCCGACGAGCTGGCCCGGGCCGTGCCAGGTGATCTTGCCGCCGCGGTCCACGTCGATGACCGGCGTGCCGTCCAGGGGCCGCTCGTTGTCCGCCGTGCGCCGGCCCGCCGTGTACACCGGTGGGTGCTCGAGCAGCAGAACCGTGTCGGGGATCTCGTCCTCGAACCGCGCCGCGTGCACCCGGCGCTGCTCGTCCCACGCCTGCTGGTACTCGACGGCGTCCGCCCCGAACCCCATGCGCACGAACCGCAACTCACTCACGGCAAGCGCCTCCCTGGTGCCTAGAAGGTCGTAAGGCACAAAGCGTGCCTACGCCACTGTACGACCGGCTCGTTCGGGTGACGTCTCGTGGTCCGCGTCAGCCCGGTAGGGCAATCCTCACACGATCGGATGAATGGGCGGCGTAATGTGCGATCGGCTGCTTACTCTCCGCTACATTCGCGCCGTTCGAGCAGGCCAAAAGGGCTGCTCACCGGCAATCCGGGCACCCGCGGCCGTACGGCCCCGCAAGGCCCGAAAGGCAGGAGACCGCACCGCAGATGACGGAACGACCCGCGCAGCGCACTCCCAACCGCCAGCTCGCCGCGCTCATCGCAGAAGCGGGATTCTCCAACGCGGGTCTCGCCCGCCGGGTGGACCAGCTCGGCCTCGAACACGGGCTTGATCTCAGATACGACAAGACCTCGGTCACCCGCTGGCTGCGCGGACAGCAGCCACGCGGTACGACGCCCGCGCTCATCGCCGAGGTGTTCACGCGCCGCCTGGGCCGCCGGCTCTCCGCCCAGGACCTCGGCCTCGACGCCTGCGCCCCCGTGTACGCGGGGCTGGAGTTCGCCGCGACACCGGAAGAGGCCGTCGACATCGTCAGCGGCCTGTGGCGCAAGGACTCCGGCAGCCACGCCGAGCTGCGCAAGATCGCGTTCACCCCGGCCGGCCTCGTCGTGCCCAGCCGGGACTGGCTGATCGGCCGCGCCGACGAGAAGGTCGCCCGCGGCGAGGCGATCGCCCGCATTCCGGTGCAGGGCCGTCCGGCGGCCGTACCCCGCCAGCGCGGGCAGGCCGAGCGCGGCCCCGGCCAGAAGGTCACCGGCGGCGACATCGCCGCACTGCGCTCGGTCGGCGAGCTGTTCCGCTCCCTCGACGACATGTACGGCGGCGGCCACGCCCGGCAGGCCCTGGTGCGCTATCTGGAGCACGAATGCGAGCCGATGCTGCGCGGCACCTACGGCGAGCAGACGGGCCGCCGCCTGTTCGCGGCCGCCGCGGACCTCACGAGGCTCGCGGGCTGGACGTCGTACGACATCGCGGCGCACGGGCTCGCCCAGCGCTACTTCGTGCAGTCGCTGCGGCTCGCGCAGGCGGCCGGTGACCGGGCGTTCGGCTCCTACGTCCTGGTCACCATGAGCCGCCAGGCCGTCTACCTCGGGCACGGCCGTGAGGCCGTCCAGCTCGCGCGCGTGGCCCAGCAGGGTGTGGGGACCAGCGCGCCGCCGGTCGTGCAGGCCCTGCTGCACGCGTGCGAGGCGCGTGGCCACGGCGTGCTGGGCGAGGTGCGCGCCTGCACCGCATCGCTGGTGCGGGCCGAACGCGCCCTCGAAGTGGCCCGCCCCGTCGACGAGGTCCCGCACTGGGCGCGCTTCTTCGACGAGGCGCAGCTCGCCGACGAGTTCGGCCACTGCCACCGGGACCTGCAGCAGTTCCGCGCGGCGGCCCAGCACGCCGAGCGCTCTCTGCAGCTGCGCGCCCCCGCCTACGCCCGCAGCCGCCTCTTCTCCCGCGTCGTCCTCGCCTCCGCCCGGCTCGGCCTCGGCGAGCTCGACCAGGCCTGCGCGTTGGGGGCGGAGGCCGCCGGCGCCGCCGCGGAGATGCGGTCGGTACGGGCGGTCGAGTATGTCCGGGACTTCGAGCGGAGATTGGAGCCGTATCGGGATGCGGCGCCGGTGCGGGGGTATCGGGACAAGGTCGCGGCGTTGGGGTGAGGGGCATCGCCGTGACGCCGGCCGCAGGTGTGCCCTCTGCGGCGGCCGCGTTGTGGCTGCTCGCGCCCGCGCGGCAGAGCCGCATGTCGGCACACCCCCGCGCCCCGGAGAACGGGCGCGGGGGTCCCTGAGACCTATGCCGCTGCCCGCAACGGTTCCGCTCGGTGCAGGGAGCCCGCCGCGCCCAGGTCCGCCAGGATCGCCGCCGCAGCCCGGTGGGCCGAGTGCAGGGCTCCCTGGACCGTGCTGGTGTCGCGGTGGTCGCCGCAGACGTACAGGCCCGCCAGGAGGCGCACCGGGCGGCGCAGGTCGTGGGGTGGACGCATCGCGGGGACGGCCTGCGGGGTGTGGTGCACGGCGAGGGTCTCCCAGCGTGCGGTGGAGGTGCCGTAGAGGCGGGACAGGTGCATCCGTACCGCCGTGTCGATGTCGGGCGGCGGCGTGCCGAGGACCGTCGACGAGACGAGCGTGCGGCCGGCCGGTGCGCGGCTGGGGTCGACCTGGCTGATCACCGCCGTGTGCGCGACCGGGCCGCCCCGGTCGGCGTCGAGCAGCAGTGAGGCGCCGGTCGGCGGCGGCTCGTCGGTCGTGTGGTGGACGACGGTCACCGGGTGGAAGTCCGGGACGCGCAGGCCCGGCAGCAGCTCGGCGGCGGTCCGCGCGTCCGTCGCGAGCAGCACGGCCCGGCAGCGGATCTCGCCGTGCTCGGCGGTCGTCACGGACGTCGTGGCGACCGACGTGACCCGTACACCGGTGTGCACGGTGCCCGGCGGCAACGCCCGTGCCAGCAGCTCCGGCAGCGCCTCGGCGCCGCCCTCGGGCACGCACATCCGTCCGCCCGCGAAGGAGCGGAGTGCCAGATCCGCGCACCGGCTGGACGTCGTCAGTTCCGGGTCGCACAGCAGCGCGGCGAGCAGCGGCCGCAGGAAGCCGTCGATCGTCCGCGCCGGAACACCCCGCTCCGCGAGCGCCTGCGCGGCGGGCGACTCGGGGCGGGACAGCAGCCGTTCGACGGGCACCGTGGCCAGCCGGGCGAGCGCGGCGCCGAGCCGGGCCTGGTCGACGGCGGTGCCCAGCGGGGCCCCCGCCCGGACCCGGGGTATGGGCGCCTGTCCCGCAACGCCCCGTACGGGCCCGGTCCTGGGGGCGCTCGCCAGAGCGCGCACTGCATGGAGTGCGCCCCTCGCGCGCCGGGCGCTGATCGGGCTCGCCACCGCGCCCGCGCGATGCCGGCGCCCGTCGCTGTGCAGCAGTACGCCCGGCGTGAAGGGGCGAAGCGCCAGCGCGTCGAGCCCGGGTGTCAGCCGTAGCTCCGGATACGCCGTCGACAGGAGCTGTCCTATCCGGTCGAGCCGGAACCCGTCGACCTTCTCGGTCGACATGCGGCCGCCCGGGTAAGGGGCGGCCTCCAGCACTGCGGTCCTCACTCCTGCGCTGGTCAGCCGATGCGCCGCGGAGAGTCCGGCGACCCCGGCTCCCACGATGACGACGTCCGCCTGGTACGCGGGCTCAAGCACGTGCCCCTCCTCGAGGTTGCGCGGCCGGTGGAGACGTGATGCCCCCAACTGGCTCCGGGGATACCCGAGTTCGGGTCGAGGTTAGGGCTGCGATCGGTCAAAAACAGTCGCGCATGGGCAGAGCACGGTCGCACAGTGGTCGCATACGGGCGGTCATTGCCGCCCGGCCGATACATGGCGGGCGCCCGGCTTGACCCTTCGATTACTTGGCGGCCGCCCGGATCGCCCCCTCGATCTCCGGGAACGCGAAGGTGAACCCGGACTCCAGCAGCCGCGTCGGCAGCACCCGCTGGCTGCCCAGCACATCCCCGGCCAACTCGCCGAGTACCGTCCGCAGCACCGGTGCGGGGACCGGGAAGGGCGTCGGCCGGTGCAGTACCCGTCCCATCGCCTCGGTGATCTCACGGTTCGTCACCGGCCGCGGCGCCGTCACGTTGAACGGGCCCGACAGATCGTCCCGGTCGATCAGATGCCGGATCGCGGCCACCTCGTCGTGCAGCGAGACGAACGACCAGTACTGCCGTCCGTCCCCCAGCCGCCCGCCGAGCCCCGCCTTGAACAGCGGGAACAGCCGTCCCCAGGCCCCGCCCTGCCGGGCCACCACCAGCCCCGTGCGCGGGAACACCGTCCGCACGCCCGCCTCCTGCGCGGGCGCCGCCGCGCCCTCCCACTCCACGGCCAGCGAAGGCAGGAAGCCCTCCCCGGGCGGGGCGCTCTCGTCGACGGCCCGCTCGCCGGTCTCGCCGTAGTAGCCGATCGCGCTGCCGTTCACGAACACCCGCGGCGGCTCGTCCAGCGAGGCCATCGCCTCCGCGAGCGCCGCCGTGCCCTGCACCCGGCCGCTCCGGAGCTTCTCCTTGAACGCCTCCGTCCAGCGCCGCGAGCCCACGTTCGCGCCGGCGAGATTGACCACCACGTCGCACCCGGCCAGCCCGGCCGCGTCCACGTACTTCCGCTCGGGATCCCATCGGACCTCGTCCGCCGAGCGCGGTGCACGGCGTACCAGCCGCACCACCTCGTGCCCGTCCGCGGCCAGCGACCGCACCAACGCGCCGCCGATCAGTCCGGAGGAACCGGCCACCGCAATTCTTGAAAGTTCCATGACCTCAATCCTGCCGTTGACCACATAAGACCCCGGTCGGGTCCCCGGGCTCCGGTCGTAGGGTGACGCTCATGCCCGAGTCGTACAAAGCCCGTATACGCGCTGCTCTGCCCGATGACGAGGAGGAGCTGTCCCTCCTCGACCGTGTCACGTGGTCGACGATGCACGCTGTCGTGCCCGAACCGCGCCCGCCCTACCCGCCGTTCTTCACCGACCGCAACGTCCCGGAGGACCATCTGGTCGCGGAGCTCGACCGCCGTATCGTCGGCTACGTCCGCCTCGGCTTCCCCACTCCGCTCGCCTGTAACACGCACGTCCGGCAGATCCAGGGCCTCGCCGTCGCGGACGAGGCCCGTGGCCTCGGCGTGGGCCGGGCGCTGATCCGGGCGGCCGTGGAGGAGGCCCGGCGCAAGGGCGCACGCCGGCTCACCCTGCGCGTCCTCGGTCACAACACGCCGGCGCGCAAGCTGTACGAGTCCGAGGGGTTCGTGGTGGAGGGGGTGCTGCCCGAGGAGTTCTTCCTGGGCGGGCAGTACGTGGACGATGTGTTCATGGGGCGCAGTCTCTGACACCGGTACGCCAGGGCCTCATGAGGTGACGAGATTCCCCGTGTCCACCGCCGCCGTCGCGCCGGCCGCGCGCTTGGCGTCGGAGGCGACCTCGGCGACCGTGAGGACGTAGCCGGTTCGGGCGTCGGAGGTGGAGCGGGCGAAGACGACGCCGAACACCTTGCCGTCGGTGGTCAGCAGCGGGCCGCCGGAGTTGCCGGGGCGGACGGTGGATCGGATCGAGTAGATCTCGCGGGTGACGGTCTCGTCGCTGTAGATGTTCTGGCCGGTCGCGCGCACCCGGTTCGCGACCGTCGCCGCCTGGAGGTTCAGGTCGCCGTCCTCCGGATAACCCGCCACTACGGCCGAGTCGCCGCGGGTGGCCTCGTCGTCGAACGGCAGGACGGGGGCGCGCAGATCCGGCACGTACAGCACGGCGACGTCCCGGTCCGGGTCGAAGAGCACCACCCGCGACTCGTACGACCGCCCGACGCCGCCGACCCGGACGCTGGGCGCGTCGATGCCGGCCACCACATGGGCGTTGGTCATCACGTGCTGCGGGGAGTAGACGAAGCCGCTGCCCTCGCGGCCCTGGGTGCCCGAGGAGCCCTCGATCTTGACCGTGCTGAGCTTTGCGGCGTTCGTGGCGGCCGCTGTGACGCTGTCTCCGGAGGGCTCGGCGACCTCGGCCGTCGACTCGTTCTCGAAGGGGTTGAAGACCTGCGGGAAGCCGGCTTCGGTGAGCGCGGAGGTGGCTCGGGAGAACCAGGCGGGGGTGGTGTCCGGCATCGTGTCCTGCACGGTCCCGAGCAGCCGGGAGTCCCGGATGGCGGAAGTCAGCAGCGGGGAGGAGGAGGCGGCGAGAACGCTTGCGGCGACCCAGGCCACGATCAGCACGGCCACCGAGTTGGCCACGGCCCCGCCGACGCCGTCCGCCACCCTGAGCGGCCCGCGGTCCAGCTCCCTGCGCAGCCGCAGCGCCAGCCGTCCCGCCAGCTCGTGCACCAGCACCGCCGGGAGCAGCACGGTGAGCACCGCGGTCACGGTCGCCCCCGTCGTACCCGGCGTGACCAGGTCCATCATCCACGGCAGGATCCATACGCCGATCACCGCGCCGCCCACGAATCCGGCCAGCGAGACGCATCCGGCCACCAGTCCGCGCCGGTATCCGGACGCCGCGTAGGCCAGGATCACCAGCAACAGCAGGATGTCGAGCAGGTCCACAGAGCCGCCTTTCTCTCGGACCCCTTAGTACGCGCGCGAGACCTCTGTTGATCAGTGCCCGCGCACGCGCCGCCGGGAACCGGCCACGCCGCGTGCACCTGGAGAAACGCCCCGGACCGGGACGTTGGTTCCACCGCGTGTCACACCACACATCGCGGGCGGACCGGATCCGTCGGACAGTAGGACCATGCCTGCCTTCCGACGGGTCACCCGAAGGGTCTTCCGAGGAACACGGGGGAGACGAGGACCACGTGCCGTACGCATACCGTGGGCTGCGCCGGGCCGGGGCTGGGACGAGGCTGCGCCGGGGGACTTGCGGGGGGCCGAGGGAGGCGCGGGCCAAGAGCCGTTACGCGGAGATCCGGAGGCTTCGCGGGTTCGGAGTGAGAGTGGCGTGCAGGGGGCTGCGCCGGCAGCGGGCGTGAAGCCTTTGCAGCCGGGTGTGCGAGCTGCGGGCGCGGGGCCTTTGGGGGAGGCAGCCGCGCGGGCAGCGGGCCTGGACGGTGTAGCGGGGGCTGCGCGGGCGTCGGGTGGCGGTGGCTTGGATGGGGTGCCCCGGGCACAGGGCGGGGGTGGCTTGCAGGGAGCTGCATGGGCAGCGGGCCTGGACGGTGCAGCGGGGGGTGCGTCGGCATCCGACGGCCAACCCTCGCCGGGCGCTTCGCGAGGAGCCGGCGCGGAGGGTTTGCAGGAGGCTGAGGGCGGGTCGGCTGCGGGGCAGGTGGAGGACACGCCGTCGGTGCGGGAGGGGGTCGTATCGGAGCGGCCGTCCGGGCGGGGGGAGCGGGGCGTGCCGGAAGAGCTCCCTGCGAGCGAGGAGCCGGGTCTGCGAGAGCCGCCTGCCGTACCGGGTCGGACTTCCGGGCGGGAGCAGCCGCCCGTGCGGGAAAACCCGTGCGGGCCGGAGTGGCTGCTGGTATCGGAACCGCCCGCATGGCGGGTTCAGCCGCCCGTGGGGGACCGGCCGCCCGTGCGGGAAAACCCGTGCGGGCCGGAGTGGCTGCCGGTATCGGAACCGCCCGCATGGCGGGTTCAGCCGCCCGTGGGGGACCGGCCGCCCGTGCGGGGAAACCCGTGCGGGCCGGAGTGGCTGCCGGTATCGGAACCGCCCGCATGGCGGGTTCAGCCACCCGTGGGGGACCGGCCGCCCCCGCGGGGACCGTCGGCCCCGCAGGGTCTGCCCGCCGGCGGAGAGCAAGCTGCCCGGCAGGGGCAGTCGAAACCGCGGCCGCAGCAGGGCGTACCGGAAGAGCGGGCCGGGCGGCCGTCGGCCGGACCGTGGGTCCAGGTGGGAGCACGGAGCCGGTGGCGGCCGCCCTCGGGTCGGCGCGTGCACCCCGTCGCGTTCGCGCTGCTGGGCTGTGTCCCCGGCCTCGCCGCCGTTCTCGCGCTGGGGTTGTGCGCGAGTGGCGTCGAGCGGATCGTCGCGGCCGGTGCGCGGCCGGTCGCGGCGCGGCCCGCCGCCTCCCATCAGGCGCCCCGGCCGGCCATCGTGCCGAGGTCGGCCTGGCTCGACGACGAGGCCCGGCGTGCCCAGCCACCTCCGCGTTACGACGACACGGTCGTCGCCGTGTTCGTCCACCACACCGACTCGCCCAACGGCTACGACTGCGCCGACGTGCCCCGCATCATCCGGTACGTGTACGCGGGCCAGACCGGCTCCCGCGACTGGGACGACATCGGCTACAACTTCCTCGTCGACCGATGCGGCACCATCTACGAGGGCCGCGAGGGCGGCATCGCCCGACCCGTGACCGGCGCCCACACCCAGGGCTTCAACCACCGCACCACCGGCATCGCCGCCATCGGCACCTTCACGGCCGGCGTACCCGTGCCGAAGGCGATGACCGAGGCGATCGCCGCGCTGGCCGCCTGGAAACTGGGGCTCTCCGACACGGACCCCCGCGCGGAGGTCCGGCTGACCTCCAGCAACAGCCAAAGCCGCTACGCCTCTGGCACCACCGCGATGTTCCCCGCCATCGCCGGTCACGACGTCGGCTACATGACCAGTTGCCCGGGCGCGGCCCTCAGCGAACGGCTCCCGGAGATCAGGGCGACGGCGGCCCGCTTGCAGGGCAGGAACTGACGCGCGCGGTGTCGCCCGCGCCGCCTCGGAGCCGCCGCGCGGCAGTACGCCCGAGGACACCACTCCCACCCGCCCTGTCAGATCGCGCCCCGGCCGCAACTGGCTGGCCCTGCCCCGGGCGGCCTCGGCGTGATCGTCCCCGGGCGGCCAGCGGCGTGATCGTCCCCGAAGGCCAGGCGTGACCCCGCCCCCAGGAGCGGCCCCCGGCGTGACCGCCCCCAGGGCCGCACCAGGCACAACCCCGGCCGCGCCCGTCACCGCCGCCCCAAATAGACCCCCAACGCCCGCTGCAACACCTTCCCCTGGCTGCCCACCGGCAGTTCCCACTCGCCGAGGTACTCCACCGCACGCCCGCCCGCGCCCGTCTTGAACAGGAGACGGCCGAGGAGACGGTCCTCCGTGAGGGAGGGGGTGATGGAGCGGAGGTCGTACGTGTCGGCGCCGGCGGCTCGGGCGTCGCCCAGCATGCGCCACAGCAGGGCGCTGCTGGGGCGCAGTTCACGCCCCCGGCGGCCGGACGCGGCGTAGGAGTGCCAGGCCCTGGAGCCGACGCTGATCATGAGGGCCGCGGAGAGCACCTCGCCGTCGTACTCGGCGAGGTAGAGCCGCAGCCGGTCCTCGTCCTCGGCGTTCAGGGCCGCCCACATGCGCCGGAAGTAGTCCAGCGGGCGGGCCTTGAAGCCGTCGCGGGCGGCCGTCACGGTGTACAGGCGGTAGAACTCGGGCAGGTCGGCCGCCGAGCCCCAGGAAACCCGGACGCCCGCCGCCTCGGCCGTGCGCAGCGACTGTTCCCAGTGCGGTGCGAGCGCGTCGCGCAGATCGTCCACCGAGCGCCCCGCCAACGGGATCTCACAGCCGTAGCGCGGCTGACCCAGCCCGAACCCGCTCCCGTCGTCCTCCTCGCACCGCCGCCACCCGAGCCGCCGCAGCCGCTCCGCGGCGTCGAGCGCGTAACCGTCGATGCCGGCCGTGGGCACATCGCGCAGATGCCCCGTCGCGGGGTCGGCGATGCCCGCCGTCACGTCGGCGGCGTCCCAGTGGCGTACGACGAGCGGCGGGCCGATCCGGACCGAGAACGCCCCGATCCGCTTCAGGTGGGCGACGAGCGGGTCCAGCCACCGCTCCAGGCGCGGCGTACGCCAGTCGATGGCGGGTCCGTCGGGGAGGTAGGCCAGGTAGCGCCGGGTCCCGGGCAGAGGCCGGTACAGGACCAGCGCCGTCGCGACCATCTCGTCGCCCTCGAACCACCCCACGCTCTCCGGCAGCCAGTCGGGCTTCACATCGCCCCACTCGGGGATCTGCAGATGGCTCGCGTCGGGATACAGCCGTAGGTGGGCCAGATGCTCCTGGCGCGGTATCTCCCGCACGTACAGGCTGGTCATGGGCAGGGTGCTCCTGTTCGGTCCGGTCACCCTAAGCCGGAGATCACGCAACCGGTCAAGGGACGGAGCGTGAACCTTCCGGAAAGGCCCGCACCGGCTCCGCTCCCGCACCGGCTCGCTCACAGGCTTCTCGCAGCCGGCTCAACGATCTCCCCGAGACAGCCTCCCTATCGTCATGCGCACGCACTGACCGGAGGTGGGGATCATGAGCAGCGACAACGGCACACGCGACCACAGAAGCAGGCGGGTCTGGACCGTGGTCTGCGCGGTCGCGACCGTCGTCCTGGGGCCGGCCGCCGTCACGGCGTCCGCGCTCGACCAGGCCAACAAGGCGCCGATGCACCACGCGGTGAAGGTCGACCAGACGCAGACGCAGGCGTACATCCCGGCGGACCCCGGCCGCAGGCGGACCGCCCCGGCCTGAGCCGCCCGGGCCCGCCACGATCCGGCCTTCCTCAGTCCTTGAAACGCTCCCACAGCTTGGGATACCGGTCCGCCAGGGCCCGTTCGTTCTCGAAGTCGACGGGCCTGCCCTCCGGTTCCGGGGGCGCGGGCGGGATGCCGAGGTCGGGGGCTACGGTCCCGGTGAGCTGTTCGTACGCCTCGTCCGCGGCGTAGCCCAGCTCCTCGGCGTCACCGTCGAACTCCTCGTCGAAGTCGTCCAGCAGGTCGGCGAGCGAGTCGGGGTCGTGCACACCGCCCTCGTACACCTCGCGGCCCTGCCCGATCAGCCAGCACCGGAAGAAGTCGAACGCGTCATCGCTGGCCCCGTCCAGCAGAACCCAGGCGGCGCCCCACAGATCCCAGGTGTACGCGCGGTTGTAGCGGGCCTCGAAGTGACGGGCGAAGTCGAGCACCGAGTCGGGGTCCTTCTGGAGCAGCCGCTCCACGAGCAGGTCGGCCTGCTCCTCGGGGTCGCCCTCGGCGGCCTCACGGGCGCCGTCCACCAGCTCCCAGAACTCCGTCTCGTCCATCACGGGTCCAGCATCGGCCCTGCGAGGGTGGGGCGCACGTGGAGTGCGACGGATTGTTATGGGGGTACGGGCCTTGGGGCACTCGGGCAGGGCGGTGCCCGGCCGGCGTCCGGCTCACGCTCCGTACAGCGCGGCCAGCCGTATCGCATCGTCCGCGAACCGCTCCCTCAGCGAATCCGGGGCCAGCACCTCGATCTCCGGCCCCAGCGACGCGAGCTGGGTGTGGGCGACCTCCTCGGACTCCACGGGGAGCGTCAGCGTCACCCAGCCGTACCCGTCCGGTGCGTCCGCCGCCCGCACCGCCTCCCGCGCGGAGTGCGGATCGACGGTGTACGGCAACCGGCGCACCCCGCCCGGCGACACCCGCACCACGACCTCGGCCCTCAGCAGAGACCGCGCGAACTGCTCGGCCCGCTCCTCCCAGAACCCCGGCAGATCGAACTCCCCGTCCCGTTCGAACCGCTCCTCACCTCGGTCCACGGCGGTGAAACGGTCGATGCGGTACACCCGGTACGAGCCGTGTCCCGCCACGCGGGCGCACAGATACCAGACCCCCGCCTTCAGCACGAGCCCGTACGGCTCCAGCTCCCGCCCGACCTCGCTCTCCCCGCGCCGGTACCGGGCCACGATCCGCCGGTCGTCCCACACCGCGTCCGCGACGGCCGGCAGCAGCTCGGGCGTCTTCGGCTCCTTGAACCAGTTCGGGGCATCCAGGTGGAACCGCTGGGCGGCGGAACGGGAGGCGTCCCGCAGCGAGGGCATCAGGGCCGCCGACACCTTCAGCGTGGCGGCGGAGGCGGCATCCTCCAGCCCCATCTCCCGCAGCGCGCCCGGAAGCCCGCTCAGGAACAGCGCCTCGGCCTCGCTCCGCCCAAGCCCCGTCAACCTGGTGCGGTACCCGCCGATGAGCCGGTACCCGCCGGCTCTCCCCCGATCCGCGTACACCGGGACCCCGGCCTCGGACAGGGCCTGCGCGTCCCGTGTGACCGTCCGCTCGGAGACCTCCAGCTCGCGCGCGAGTTCGGCCGCGGTCATGGAGGGCCGGGACTGGAGAAGCAGCACCATCTTGATGAGCCGGGCAGCACGCATACGGCCATCATGCCGGGGCCCACTGACAACGAACCCACCGACAACGAACCCACCGACAACGAACCCACGGACTGCGAACCCACGGACGGCGAAGGGGCACGGCAGCCGCCGTACCCCTACGCCGCAGATCAGGAAGGTCAGCCCTTACAGGCCGTACTTCTCGCGCGCTTCCTTCACGGCCGTCGCCTTGACCTCGCCCCGCTTCGCGAGCTGGGCCAGGGCCGCGACGACGATCGACTCGGCGTCGACGCCGAAGTGGCGGCGGGCCGCCTCGCGGGTGTCGGAGAGGCCGAAGCCGTCCGCGCCGAGGGAGGAGTAGTCCTGCTCGACCCACTGGGCGATCTGGTCGGGAACCTGGCGCATGTAGTCGGAGACCGCCAGCACCGGGCCCTCGGCACCCTGGAGCGCCTGACGGACGTACGGCATCCGCTCCTCGCCGCGCAGCAGGGCCGCGTCGGCCTCGAGGGCTTCCCGGCGCAGCTCCGTCCAGGACGTCGCCGACCAGACGTCGGCCGCCACGCCCCACTCCTCGGCGAGCAGCTGCTGCGCCTTGAGCGTCCAGTGGATCGCCGTGCCGGAGCCGAGCAGCTGGATGCGCGGGGCGTTCGCCACCGGGGACAGACCCGCCGACTCCGCCGTGTTGAAGCGGTACAGGCCCTTGACGATGCCCTCGTCGACGCCGTCCACGGCGGGCTTCGCGGGCTGCGGCAGCGGCTCGTTGTAGACGGTGAGGTAGTAGAAGACGTTCTGGTCCTCGCCCGGGGCCGCCTCGCCGTACATCCGGCGCAGACCGTCCTTGACGATCGCCGCGACCTCGTACGCGAAGGCCGGGTCGTACGTCAGCGCGGCCGGGTTCGTCGCCGCGATCACCGGCGAGTGACCGTCGGCGTGCTGGAGGCCCTCGCCCGTCAGCGTCGTACGGCCCGCGGTGGCGCCGACGAGGAAGCCGCGGCCGAGCTGGTCGCCGAGCTGCCACATCTGGTCGGCCGTACGCTGCCAGCCGAACATCGAGTAGAAGATGTAGAACGGGATCATCGTCTCGCCGTGCGTGGAGTACGCGGTGGACGCGGCGATGAAGTCGGCCATCGAACCGGCCTCGGTGATCCCCTCGTTGAGGATCTGGCCGTTCTGGGCCTCCTTGTAGTACATGAGCTGGTCGCGGTCGACCGGCTCGTACGTCTGGCCCTTGGGCGAGTAGATGCCCAGGGACGGGAAGAGGCTCTCCATACCGAAGGTGCGCGCCTCGTCGGGGACGATCGGCACCCAGCGCTTGCCCGACTCCTTGTCGCGGACCAGGTCCTTGATCAGGCGGACGAAGGCCATGGTGGTGGCCACGTTCTGGGAGCCGGAGCCCTTGTCGAAGGAGGCGAACGCCTTCTCGGCGGGGGCGGGCAGCGGCGCCACCGGGTGGACGCGGCGGGCCGGGGCCGGGCCGCCGAGGGCCGCGCGGCGCTCCTGGAGGTAGCGGACCTCGGGCGAGTCGGCGCCGGGGTGGCCGTAGGGGACCACGCCGTCGACGAACTGCGCGTCGGAGATGGGGAGTTCGAGCAGGTCACGCATCGTCTTGAACTCGTCCACCGTCAGCTTCTTCATCTGGTGGTTGGCGTTCTTCGACGCGAAGCCCTCGCCGAGGGTGTGGCCCTTGACCGTCTGGGCCAGGATGACCGTCGGCGCGCCCTTGAACTCGACGGCGGCCTTGTAGGCGGCGTACACCTTGCGCGCCTCGTGACCACCGCGGGAGAGGTGGAAGCACTCCAGGATCTTGTCGTCGCTCAGCAGCTTCGCCATCTCGGCGAGCTCCGGGTCCTTGCCGAAGAAGTCCTGGCGGATGTAGGCGGCGTCGCGGGTCTGGTACGTCTGCACCTGGGCGTCGGGTACCTCGCGCAGCCGGCGTACGAGCGCGCCGGTCGTGTCGAGCTGGAAGAGCTCGTCCCACGCCGTGCCCCAGAGCGTCTTGACGACGTTCCAGCCGGCGCCGCGGAACTGGGCCTCCAGCTCCTGCACGATCTTGAAGTTGGCGCGGACCGGGCCGTCGAGACGCTGCAGGTTGCAGTTGATGACGAAGGTCAGGTTGTCCAGGCCCTCACGGGAGGCCAGGGCGAGTGCCGCCGTCGACTCGGGCTCGTCCATCTCGCCGTCACCGAGGAACGCCCACACGTGGGACGCGGAGACGTCCTTGATGCCGCGGTTGGTGAGGTAGCGGTTGAAGCGGGCCTGGTAGATGGCCGAGAGCGGGCCGAGGCCCATGGACACCGTCGGGAACTCCCACAGCCAGGGCAGGCGGCGGGGGTGCGGGTACGACGGGAGTCCGTTGCCGCCAGCCTCCTGACGGAAGTTGTCGAGCTGCTGCTCGTTCAGGCGGCCGTCGAGGAAGGCGCGGGCGTAGATGCCGGGGGAGGCGTGGCCCTGGATGTACAGCTGGTCGCCGGAGCCGTCCGCCTCCTTGCCCTTGAAGAAGTGGTTGAAGCCGGTCTCGTAGAGCCAGGCCGCGGAGGCGAAGGTGGCGATATGGCCGCCGACGCCGTATTTGGAGCCGCGGGTCACCATGGCGGCCGCGTTCCAGCGGTTCCACGCGGTGATGCGGGCTTCCATCGCCTCGTCACCGGGCGCGGACGGCTCGGCGGCGGTCGGGATGGTGTTGACGTAGTCGGTCTCGAGGAGCTTGGGCAGCGCGATGCCGGTGCCCTCGGCCCGCTCCAGCGTGCGGCGCATCAGGTATGCGGCGCGGTGCGGACCGGCCGCCTTGGCGACCGCGTCCAGCGAGGCCTGCCATTCGGCGGTCTCCTCCGGATCACGGTCGGGGAGCTGGTCGAGCGCGCTCGGCTGGATGGCGTTGGGGTCGGTCATGTCGCCGCCTTCCTCAGTCGAAGGGGGTTCCCTCATCGGTAAGGGTTCGGGGGTGCCCTTTGTCTTTGGCAGGACAGGGCGGAGGGCTTGGGTGCAAGCCCGTCGGCGACTGTAACTCCCTGATCGATGATCGATCAAAGGGTGAGGGGCTAAAAGGGCCGGATATCGCGAAAATTGGCATCCGGTGCCGGGAGAGCAGGCACGCGGTGCCGCGTTTTCCCTGCTCACATGAGTTGTGGGCGGCTAGCTTGGGCGGGTTCGCCGCTCCGGTTCGCCGCTCCGGTTCAGCGCTCGGGCTCGCCGCTCGGGTTCGCCGCTCCGGTTCAGCGCTCGGGCTCGCCGCTCGGGTTCAGCGCGTCGCGGTCTGCGGGTGTGTCATGCCCTCGTGGTCCTGGTGATGCCGTGCCGCCTGCTCGCGGGTGATCACCTCGGTGGCTGCGCCGACGGCGACCGCGACCGGCCAGGCCATGGCCCCGGCTGCGGTCATGCCGCCGAGGATGCCGTAGAAGGCCAGCTTGCGGGGCGAGGGGAGCATCGTCATCGCGCTGGATGCGGTGGACGCGGCCGCGGACGTCGCCGTGGAGGTGGCCTTGCGGGCGCCCGAGAACATGTCACGCGAGAACATGTCGCCGGGGGTCACGTAAGGGATGGGGACCCGGGGGTGCGCGGTGTGCAGGTGCACCACCTTGCCGCCGGTGTGCTTGCCGTCGCCCTGGGGGCCGGCCTCGGGCGGGGCGGTCTGCCGTACTTGCTGCGTCTGTGTCTCTGGGGAAGTCATCACTGTCTCCCCTGCTGGGAAGCATGGGTCGGGGTGTGGGTGCTCCTCACCCGGCTTCCATCGATACGTACAGCTAAACCCGACGTAACGGGCAATTCGCTCGCGCCGGTCAAGTGACCGCTCAGGCTTGCGCGGCCGCCGGACGCGCGCTCGTCGCGAACGCCTTCCACAGCTGGATGGCCAGGCGCACCAGAACGGCCTCGAGGAGGGCGATCGCCACCTGGGTCAGGATCGTGCCGAGTATCTGCGGCATGACGGCCGCCTTTCGTGTGCGTCGTGCGGGGGTACGGCTCCTTTGTCCGGGCCGATGTCATCCGGCAGGCTGCATCCGGGTTGCCTGCGGGTGAACTTTCCCCAGCGCGTCGACGGCGCCCCGGGCCACCGCAGGCAGCAGCACCGAGCCCGCCGCCGACGCCAGCGCGATCGACCAGCCCGCCGGGCCGAGCGGGCGGCTGCCGAAGAAGTGGCTGAGCCCGGGCACGGTCACGACCACGGCCAGCACCACCAGGGACCCCACCACGGCCGCCGCCACCACCGGATCGCGGCCCGCGTCCTGGAGCGTCTGGAACAACTGCGACGTCACCAGGGCGACCAGGGCGACGGTGTCGGCGCGCGCCCGGGTGCCGGTCGCGCGGGCGGCGATCCAGGCGGCACCTGCGGCCACGGTGGTGACTGCGGCACGCAGCCGGATGTGCCGGGTCAGGGCCTTGCCGAGCGAGGCCTCCGGGCCCTCCGCGAGCAGCTGTTCGCTGTGCGCTGCGGGCGGCCGGGCGGCGATGGCCATGGCGGGCAGCATGTCGGTGAGCACGTTGACCAGGAGCAGCTGGCGGGCGTTCAGCGCACTGCGCCCGGTGAGCAGCGTGCTGGCGAGAGTGAAGGCGATCTCCCCCAGGTTGCCGCCGAGCAGGATGCCCAGCGCCCTGCGCACCGAGGCCCACATGGCCCGGCCCTCCACGAAGGCGTCGACGATCGTCTCGATCCGGTCGTCGGTGACCACCACGTCGGCGGCGGCACGGGCCGCCGGGGTGGCCCGGGAGCCGAGCGCGATGCCGACGTCGGCGATGCGGATCGCGGGCGCGTCGTTGGCGCCGTCGCCGGTGACGGCCACGACGCGGCCGGCCGAGCGCAGCGCGGTGACGATACGGACCTTGTGCGCCGGGGTGGTCCGGGCGAACACCGTGATGTCCGGCAGCGTCCTGGCGAGCGCCGCGTCGTCCAGGGCGTCCAGCTCCGCCCCGGTCATCAGGCGCGGCTCCTCCTCGGGACGCAGCTCCCGGGCGATCGCGGCGGCGGTGCTGGGGTGGTCGCCGGTCACCATGACGATGCGCACCCCGGCCCGCGACAACCGGTCCACACTCTCGGCGGCGGTGGCCCGCACCGGGTCCGCGAGGCCCAGCAGACCCAGCAGGCAGAGTCCGTCGACCAGGTCGTCGTCGAGGTCGCCCGGCCCCTCGGCGGTGTCCTGCGGCGGCCCCTCGGGCAGGACGCGCTCGGCGACCGCCAGCACCCTGAGTCCACGCCGGGCCAGCCGGTCGACCTCCGCCTCCGTCTGCGCGCGCAGCCGCTCGTCGAACGGCTCGGCATCGGCGTCGCCCCGCCGGGCCCGGTCGCAGCGGGCCAGTACGACCTCGGGCGCACCCTTGACCACGATCCGTGCCTCGCTGTCGGACCGCCCCAGCACGGCGTGATAGCCGCGCCCCGGCTCGAACGGCAGCTCCGCCAGCCGCTCCCAGGTGTCCGTACCGAGCCCGGCGGCCCGGGCCGGGGCGGCGCCGAGCAACTCGGCCCCCGTCGCGATGGCCCGGTCCGTGGGGTGGGCGAGGTCCGCGGCGGCGCCCGGCGGGCCGGCCAGCGCGGCTGTGCCGATGATCCGGTGCAGCGCCGGGGGGAGCGGGGCGGGCGCACCGGGCCGCAGGTGGTGGGGGTCCTGGCCGGGCTCCGGCCCTGGGGAGTCCTGACCGGGCTTCGGCCGGTGGAGGCCCTGACCGGGCTTCGGCCGGTGGGGGTTCTGACCGGGCTCCGGCCCCCGAGAACTCTGGTCGGGCTGCAGGTCGTGGGAGACCTGGCCGTCGGAGACCTGCTGGAGGCTGATCCGGCCCTCGGTGAGGGTGCCCGTCTTGTCGAAGCACAGCACGTCGGTGCGGCCCAGCGCCTCGATGGTGGAGGCGCTGCGGACCAGGGTGTCCCTCGTGGACAGCCTGCGGGCGGCGGCCAGCTCCGCGACCGTGGCTACGAACGGCAACCCCTCCGGTACGGCCGCCACGCACAGGCTCACCGCGGAACCCAGGGCGGAACCCAGCGGCCGTCGGCGCAGCATGTCGACGCCGAACAGGACGACGCCCGCGCCGACGGAGAGAGGCAGGAACCAGCGGCCCAGCGCCTTCAGCCGCCGCTCCACGCCGCTCTCCGGCGGCCCGCCCTCGGCGCCCGCATCGCCCGCGCTGCCCGCCTCGGTCGCCGTCCCGGTGGCGACGACGACGGCGAGGGCGTGGCCGGCCGCCACCGTGGTGCCCTCGTAAAGCATCGAGGTGCGGTCCGCGACCGCACGGGCCGCGGTCGGGGCTGCGCTCTTCACGACCGGCAGGGACTCGCCGGTGAGGCTGGACTCGTCCACCTCCAGGCCCTGCGCCTGTACGATGCGGCAGTCCGCCGGGACCGAGTCGCCGGCCCGCAGTTCGATCACGTCGCCGCGCACCAGGTGATCGCCGGCGGCCTCCGCTGCCTCCGCCCGGCCGGGCCTGCGCACCCGCACCCGTACCGAGGTGGCCTCGACGAGCCGCTCGGCCGCGGTGTCGGCCTGCTGCCGCTGTACCCCGCCGACCAGCGCGTCCACGCCGAGCACCCCGCCGATCAGCACGGCGTCCAGCACCGAGCCGAGCGCCGCCGAGATGCCGCCGCCCACCGCAAGGACCGGCGTGAGCGGGTTGGCCAGCTCCTCCGCGACCCGGCCGATCAGGGTGAGCGCACCGTCGTGCCGGTCGTGGCCCGCGAACTGCCGGCGCCGGGCGGACTCGGCGTCGTCCAGCCCCCGGGAGGAGGTGCCGAGCCGGGACATCACCTGACGGACCGCCATCGCGTGCCAGGGCGTGCCTTCGGTGGCGGCCGGGGCCGGGCGGCCGTGCAGCCGCCAACCCGCCCAGAAGCCCGTCGCGACGCCGCCGATGGTCACCGCGTCGGCCACCAGCCGGGCCCGCGCCCAGGCCCGCGGACGCGGCACGAGCAGGGCCGACGCCGCACCCGCCACCGCGCCGACCGCCTCCAGCCGGGCGCACAGCCGGCCGATCCGCCGGGCCTCCGGCAGGGCCGTGAGCAGCAGGTGCACAACATCGGGAGGGGCGGCCACGTCGGCGTCCCACGGGACGTGCCGGGGGTCCGAGATCGAGCCGATGCCCAGGTCGCCGCGGACGAGTGCGCGCCGGGTCCAGGGCGAGACCACCGCCACCGCGTGCCCGTCCGCCTGGAGGGAGCGCACCAGGGCGGCCGTACGCCGGTGTCCTGTGGGTACGGCTTCCTCCAGCCCGAACCGCCGGTGCAGTCCGGGCGGCCCGCCCACCAGCCGTACCTGGCCGCACTCCTTTGCCGCGCGCACCAAGTGATGGGCCAGCGGGTGCAGTTGGGGCACCAGGGCGGCCACGGCAACCGGCGTCCCGTCCCGCAGCACGAGCACGACCCGGGCGCCTTCCCCGGCCCAGCGCCGGGCCTGCGTGACGGTGTCCGGGGGCATGGCGCCATCGCCCGCTGAGCCGCTGGACGCGCTGTCGCCGAACGGCCTCAACTCCCAGCCGTCCCGACTCCCGGGCGACGGGACGCCGTCGAGGTGCCGGACCCGTCGCGCCGCCGCCTCCTCGGCCTCGATCAGCTCGTGGACGCGTACGTGGATCTCGTCGGCGTCAGGAGCGCGGTCAGGAGACTCGGCCGGGGCACCGTCCGAACTGCCGCCCCCCGAGAGGCCGTTCCTGGGTCCGTGCGGGGACCAGGGGATCTCCGGGCCCCGGCCTCCTCCTCCCTCTGCGTGCCCCGGCACGGCATCGCCGCCCGGACGTCCGCTGTCCGGAACGCCCGCGAGCCCACCGCCCTCCGGTGCCGGCAGCCGCAGGACGCTCTCGATCGTCCAGTCGCGGCCGGCCAGGACCCGGGCGTCGAGGACCACTGTGTCGATCCGGTCCAGTCGGCGCAGCACCTCCGGCCGCAGCACCAGCGCACCCCGGTCGGAGAGGGCCCGGCCCACCGAGGACGCGAACGCCTCGCGGCCGGACTGGGGACCGCGCGGGGTTCCCGCGATCAGCAGCGCCAGCCCGCGGTCGTGGCTGAAGGTGCCGACCGACGTCAGTCCGTACGCCGCGAGCGACACCGGAGCCGCGACGTTCGCGTACCGGTCCCCCGGGCCCGGGGGCAGCGGTGCGGGGCGCTCGTAGGCCGGCACCGCGTCGTGGCGATACGTCCCCTCGTGCGCCGCCAGCCGCGTCGCCCAGTCCGCCCACGCCCCGCGTCGGGCCTGCACCTCGGCGTACCGGGCGGCGGCCAGCGCGGCGGTCACGGTGGCGCCCAGCGGCCGGAAGGTCAGCGCCGACACGACCAGGTTCACCACGGCGAAGCCGCGCTCGGTCGCCGTCTCGCCGATCCGGCGGGCGATGCCCTCACGCAACGGCGGCGCGGACTCCGCGAACTGGATCACCGACTGCACCAGCGGGTGCAGTCCCCGCACCCGAAGCGCGTCCCCCACCGCCGCCACCCCGACGGCAAGAAGGCTCGCCCCGACCCGGACCCCCGCCCCGACCTGCGCCCGACTGTCCCCGGGATACCCCAAGGGCTCCCGCCCCCGATCGCCCCCGACGTCCCGGGGACCGCCTCGGGCCGCGGCCCCCTCGCCCCGAGCCGCCTCCCCGCCGCCCCGACCGTCCTCGGCGGGCGTGCCTTCCTCCGGGGTGCCCCGTAGCTCTGGCCCGTCGTCTTGAGCGCTCTGAGTCGCCGTCCCGCTGCCGCGACTGTCCTCGGCGGGCGTGCCTTCTTCCGGGGTGCCCCGTAGCTCTGGCCTGTCGTCTTGAGTGCTCTGAGTCGCCGTCCCGCTGCCGCGTCCGTCCTCGGTGGGCGTGTCTTCTTCCGGGGTGCCCCGTAGCTCTGGCCTGTCGTCTTGAGCGCTCTGAGTTACTGGCGCCGCCGCCTTCACGGCGTCCCTAAGGCGGGGCCCCTCGTCCCGAGTGCCCGGGGCTTTCACCCCCTCCCCGACCCCCTCCGCCCGAATCCCCTCCTCCCGGACCCCCTCAGCCGTTGCCCCCTCGTCCTCGGTCCTCGCCCCCCTCCCTCGAGCACCGCCCCCCGCCCCCTCAGGGCCGGCCCGCTCCTCCGTCAGGGCCTCGGCCGCCGTGACAACGCCAGCCACCGCCTCAAGGTCCGTCTCCGGCCCGCAGCCCACGTACACGCAGCCCAGCGCGCCGTTCACCTCGGCTCGGTTCACCCCGGGCAGGCGTCGCAGCGCTGCCTCCAGCTCGCGGGCCGCGGGGATCGTGCCGGGTTGGCCCAGGCGCCGTAGCTCGATCTGCACGCCTCCGGGGGTCGGCCAGAGGCCGGGCGTGCCGGGGCGCAGCAGCGGGCCGATCAGTGGGAGTGCCGTCGGTGCGGACGTCAGCCTCTGTGCGACGGAGAGGACCGCGGAAGCCGTGGCGGCCACGGCGGACCTGGGGAGCACGGAAGAGAGCTGTCGCCAGATCACGCGGCCTCCATCGGGCCGGCGGGGGTCAGGTGCGCCGCGTCGGGGGAGGGCGCGCTTCACCCCAGTATTGGCGCGTTCCGACAGCCGCGCTCGTCACGGCGGTACGGGACGGTCCGGCCGGACGGCAGCCCGGCCCGGTTACTCGCCTTCGTGCCGCGGTGCGCACCCGAGTACGTGGGCCTTGACCATCTCGGCGATCCGCGGATCCCGGCGCTGGAACGCGGCCACCAGCTCCTCGTGCTCCTCCGCGTACGACTGCTGCACCGTCCCGAGCCACCGGATCGACAGGGCCGTGAACACCTCGATGCCGAGGCCCTCCCAGGTGTGCAGCAGCACGGAGTTGCCCGCCGCCCGCACCAGCTCGCGGTGGAAGGCGACCGTGTGCCGCACCTGGGCCGTGCCGTCCGAGAGGCGGTCGGCCTCGTACAGGGCGGCGACATGCGGCTCCAGAGCGGAGCAGTCCTGTGCGAGGCGGTCGGCCGCGAGTTCCGCGGCGATGGCCTCCAGGCCGGCCCGGACCGGGTAGCTCTCCTCGAGGTCGGCCGCGGTCAGACTCCGCACCCGTACACCCTTGTTGGGCGCGGACTCGATCAGCCGCAGCGACTCCAGCTCACGCAGCGCCTCCCGCACCGGCGTCTGGCTGACCTCCAGCTCGGTGGCGATCCGCCGTTCCACGATCCGCTCGCCCGGCTGCCAGCGCCCGCTGATGATCCCCTCCAGGATGTGCTCGCGGATCTGTTCGCGCAGCGAGTGGATGACGGGGGCGGTCATGAGAGCTCCTTAGGGCGCGTTTGACGTTTAGACAATAAGGCCGGGACGCTCCGCCCAAGGGGCGCACGGGGGCGCTTTGGTGCAGGTGAGACGAGACTTACACGGAGACTTACACGCTCGGTCGGCTCGACACAATGGCGATGCCCTCCCCCCGGAAGTCCGGGGGGAGGGCATCGCCGTACTGGCAGGCCGCATACAGCCGGCAGAGTCCTTACAGGCCGAGCTCGACCTCGAACTCGCCCGCCTCAAGGATCGCCTTGACCGCCATCAGGTAACGGGCCGCGTCGGCACCGTCCACCAGGCGGTGGTCGTAGGACAGGGTCAGGTACGTCATGTCGCGGACGCCGATGACCGTGCCCTCCTCCGTCTCGATGACGGCCGGGCGCTTGACCGTGGCGCCGATGCCGAGGATCGCGACCTGGCCCGGCGGCACGATGATCGTGTCGAAGAGCGCACCGCGCGAACCGGTGTTGGAGATGGTGAAGGTCGCGCCGGACAGCTCGTCCGGGGTGATCTTGTTGGCGCGGACCTTGCCCGCCAGGTCGGCCGTGGCCTTGGCGATGCCGGCGATGTTGAGGTCGCCCGCGTGCTTGATGACCGGGGTCATCAGGCCCTTCTCCGAGTCCACCGCGATACCGATGTTCTCGGTGTCGAAGTAGGTGATCGTGCCCTCGGCCTCGTTGATCTTGGCGTTGACGGGCGCGTGCGCCTTCAGCGCCTGGGCCGCGGCCTTGACGAAGAACGGCATCGGGGAGAGCTTGACGCCCTCACGGGCGGCGAAAGCGTCCTTCGCCCGGGCGCGCAGCTTCATCAGGCGCGTGACGTCGACCTCGACGACCGACGACAGCTGGGCCTGCTCGTGCAGCGCCTTGACCATGTTGTCGCCGATGACCTTGCGGATGCGCGGCATCTTGACGGTCTGGCCACGCAGCGGAGAGGCCTCGAGGGACGGCGCCTTCTTGGCGGCCGGGGCGGCAGCGGCCGGAGCCGGAGCAGCGGCGGGGGCCTTCGCGGCCTCGGCGGCGGCGATGACGTCCTGCTTGCGGATACGGCCACCGACGCCGGTGCCCTTCACGGAGGCCAGGTCGACGCCGTTCTCGGCGGCGAGCTTGCGCACCAGCGGGGTGACGTAGGCGCCCTCGTCGGTCGGCTTGGCAGCGGCCGGAACGGCCGGGGCCGGGGTGACCGGGGCCGGAGCGGCCGGCGCGGGAGCCGGGGCGGCGGGCTGGGCCGGAGCCGGGGCGGCAGCGGCGGGCGCGGGAGCCGGAGCGGCGGGGGCAGCCGGAGCGGCCGGGGCCGCGGGGGCAGCCGGAGCCGCGGGCGCGGCCGGGGCAGCGGCGGCGGGGGCCGGAGCCTCCTGGGCCGGGGCGGCCGCCGGAGCGGCACCCGCGGCGCCGATGACGGCCAGCTTGGCGCCGACCTCGGCCGTCTCGTCCTCGCCGACCACGATCTCCAGCAGCGTGCCGGAGGCCGGGGCGGGGATCTCGGTGTCGACCTTGTCCGTCGACACCTCCAGCAGCGGCTCGTCGGCCTCGACGCTGTCACCGACCGACTTCAGCCAGCGGGTGACGGTGCCCTCGGTGACGGACTCGCCGAGCGCGGGAAGGACGACGTCCGTGCCCTCGGCGCTGCCGCCGCCGGCGGCGGCCTCGGCGGTGGGCGCCGGGGCCGGGGCGGCCTGCTCGGTGGACGGGGCAGCGGCCTGCGGGGCCGGCTCCGGCTCGGCGGCCGGGGCGGGCTCGGCGGCGGGGGCCGGGGCGGCAGCGGGGGCGCCCGTGCCGTCGTCGATCACGGCCAGCTCGGCACCGACCTCGACCGTCTCGTCCTCGGCGACCTTGATGGAGGCCAGGACGCCGGCGGCGGGGGAGGGGATCTCGGTGTCGACCTTGTCGGTGGAGACCTCGAGCAGCGGCTCGTCGGCCTCGACGCGCTCACCCTCGGCCTTCAGCCAGCGGGTGACGGTGCCCTCGGTGACGCTCTCGCCGAGCGCCGGAAGGGTTACGGAAACCGCCATGGTTTCGGTTGCTCCTTACGAATTGCGGAAGTCTGAGTCGTCGCTTGTCGACCGAGGGATCAGTCGTGCGCGTGCAGCGGCTTGCCGGCCAGGGCCAGGTGGGCCTCGCCGAGCGCCTCGTTCTGCGTCGGGTGGGCGTGGATGAGCTGGGCGACCTCGGCGGGCAGCGCCTCCCAGTTGTAGATCAGCTGGGCTTCGCCGACCTGCTCGCCCATGCGGTCGCCGACCATGTGGACGCCGACCACGGCGCCGTCCTTGACCTGGACGAGCTTGATCTCGCCCGCGGTGTTGAGGATCTTGCTCTTGCCGTTGCCAGCGAGGTTGTACTTCAGAGCGACGACCTTGTCCGCGCCGTAGATCTCCTTGGCCTTGGCCTCGGTGATGCCGACGGAGGCGACCTCCGGGTGGCAGTACGTCACCCGCGGGACACCGTCGTAGTCGATCGGAACGGTCTTCAGACCGGCCAGTCGCTCCGCCACCAGGATGCCCTCGGCGAAGCCGACGTGCGCGAGCTGGAGGGTCGGGACGAGGTCACCGACGGCGGAGATGGTGGGCACGTTGGTGCGCATGTACTCGTCGACGAGGACGTAGCCGCGGTCCATGGCGACGCCCTGCTCCTCGTAGCCGAGACCGGCGGAGACGGGCCCGCGGCCGACGGCCACCAGCAGCACCTCGGCCTCGAACTCCTTGCCGTCGGCGAGGGTGACCTTGACGCCGTCGGCGGTGTACTCGGCCTTCGAGAAGAAGGTGCCCAGGTTGAACTTGATGCCGCGCTTGCGGAAGGCGCGCTCAAGAAGCTTCGAACTGTTCTCGTCCTCGACCGGGACGAGGTGCTTCAGGCCCTCGATGACGGTGACGTCCGTACCGAAGGACTTCCAGGCGGAGGCGAACTCGACGCCGATGACACCGCCGCCGAGGACGATCGCCGACTTCGGGACGCGGTCCAGGACGAGGGCGTGGTCCGAGGAGATGATGCGGTTGCCGTCGATCTCCAGGCCCGGCAGCGACTTCGGCACGGAGCCGGTCGCCAGCAGCACGTGGCGGCCCTGGACGCGCCGGCCGTTCACGTCGACGGAGGTGGGGGAGGAGAGGCGTCCCTCACCCTCGATGTAGGTCACCTTGCGAGAGGCGACGAGTCCCTGCAGGCCCTTGTAAAGGCCGGAGACCACGCCGTCCTTGTACTTGTGGACACCGGCGATGTCGATGCCCTCGAAGCTGGCCTTCACGCCGAACTGCTCGCTCTCACGAGCCTGGTCGGCGATCTCGCCCGCGTGCAGCAGGGCCTTGGTGGGGATGCAACCCCGGTGCAGGCAGGTGCCGCCGACCTTGTCCTTCTCGATCAGGGCGACGTCCAGGCCCAGCTGCGCCCCGCGCAGGGCCGCGGCGTAACCGCCACTACCACCGCCGAGGATCACTAGGTCGAAAACGGTGCTGGCGTCGTTCGCCACGTCACGTCCTCCATGCATGTGCGCCTACGCCGGTCAGCGGTGACCGGTCGGCGGCTGGTGTCCGGCCGCTCTTTCTTCGGCCCTGTGGTGGGGCCCTGTCCTGCCGAGCCCCATCTTCGCACTTGTCCACACCGAACGAGACGCCGGGCCGGTGTGTGAGACGTCCCACGTTCACTTGAGCGGGCATGGAAGGGGGCACGGAAGAGGGGCTCCGCCCTACCCGCGCGCGGAGCCCCCTCACTCATGACAACGTCAGCCCAGGTCCCCGGCCGCCGTCAGCTCGGCGAGCCGGACCAGCGTCCGCACCGCGGACCCCGTACCACCCTTCGGCGTGTACCCGAAGGGCCCGCCCTCGTTGAACGCGGGACCCGCGATGTCGATGTGCGCCCAGGTGATGCCCTCGCCGACGAACTCGCGCAGGAAGAGCCCCGCGACCAGCCCGCCGCCCATGCGCTCACCCATGTTGGCGATGTCGGCGGTGGGCGAGTCCATCCCCTTGCGCAGGTGCTCCGGCAGCGGCATCGGCCAGGACGCCTCACCGACCTCCTCGGCCGCCTCCACGATCGCGGAGCGGAATGCGTCGTCGTTGCCCATGACACCGAACGTCCGGTTCCCCAGCGCCAGCACCATCGCCCCGGTCAGGGTCGCCACGTCCACGATCGCGTCGGGCTTCTCCTGCGAGGCGGCCCACAGCGCGTCGGCGAGCACCAGCCGGCCCTCGGCGTCCGTGTTGAGCACCTCGACGGTCTTGCCGCTGTACATGCGCAGCACGTCACCGGGGCGTACCGCGGACCCCGACGGCATGTTCTCGGCGAGGGCCAGCCAGCCGGTGATGTTCACCCGGAGACCGAGCCGCGCGGCGGCGACGACGGCGGCGAACACGGCGGCCGCGCCGCTCATGTCGCACTTCATCGTCTCGTTGTGCCCGGCCGGCTTCAGCGAGATGCCGCCCGAGTCGTAGGTGATGCCCTTGCCGACGAGCGCGAGGTGCTTGTCCGCCTTGGCGTGCGTGTACGACAGCTTCACCAGCCGCGGCCCGGCCGCCGATCCGGAGCCGACGCCGAGGATGCCGCCGTAGCCGCCCTTGGTCAGCGCCTTCTCGTCGAGCACCTGCACCTTGATGCCGTGCTCCTTGGCCGCCGTCGCGGCGACCGCGGCGAAGGACTCGGGGTTGAGGTCGTTGGGCGGGGTGTTGACCAGGTCGCGGGCGCGGTTGAGCTCCTCGACGACGGCGGTGGCGCGCTCGATCGCCGCCTTGTGCTCCTTGTCGCGGGACTTGCCGCCCAGCAGCGCGGCCTCGGCGAGGGGGGCCTTGCCGTTCTTCTTGTCCCGGTCGCTCTTGCCGTTGTCCTTGTACGCGTCGAAGGCGTACGCCCCGAGCAGCACGCCCTCGGCGACGGCACCGATGTCGGCGGCGTCGTTCAGCGGCAGCGCGAACGCGGCCTTCTTGGAGCCGGCGAGGGCGCGGGCGGCGACGCCGGCGGCCTTGCGCAGTGCCTCGCCGTCGTAGTCGGCGTCCTTCTCGGGCGCGGCCCCCAGACCGACGGCCACCACGAGCGGGGACTTGAAGCCGGCGGGCGCGGGGAGCTTGGTCACCTCGCCCTCGGCACCGGTGGCACCGAGGGTCTCCAGGACGCCGGCGAGCTTGCCGTCGTACGCCTTGTCCACGGCTTCGGCGCCCGGTGCGACGACCGGTCCCGCGGCCTTGGAACCAGAGCCCTTGGTGACACCGATCACGATCGCGTCGGCGCGCAGGCCGGGCGCCGCGGCGGTGCTGAGAGTGAGAGCAGTCACGGTGGTGAAATCTCGCTTCCGATGTGAAGTTGCAGTGGCCGAATGGTGTGGGTCGACCGGGCCCGACGGCCGACCCTAGTTCCGACCTACAAGTGCGGTATCGACGGGTGCGGTATCAGCGGGGCCTTCCCCGGTGCGGCGAACACTCGGGATGAGCCTACGCTCGTGTGAGCGTTCGCTCATTCCTTCGGCCGTTCACCTGTCGGTGGCGTCGCGGTCATTTCTTGATTCTCGGGACCGGTGAGCTGAGTCACACTCGTCTCGTTCCGGTGAGCTGTCAGCTTGCCGCTTTGCATGATTTCCACGGATCCCCCGCCGATTCATCGCAACCGGCCACAAGGGGATCTTCTGGGGGGAAGGAACGATCAATGGCGCAGAGTGCGCACAGATGGAGAAACACGGCCGCCGTTCTGGCGGCCGCCGGTCTGCTGTCGCTGGGTCTGGGAGTACCCGGCGCCGCGGCCGCGGGGGAGCCGCGCATCGATCTCAGGGTGCTGGTCGTGGACAACGGCGACGCCCCCGTCCAGGCCATCACCGCCCAGCTCAAGAGCACGGGCATCCCGTACACCACCGTCGACCTGACCGACGCCGACCGTCCGACCGTGACCGCCGCGTTCCTCAGCGACACGGTGAACGGCACGCCCCGCGCCAAGTACCAGGGCGTGGTCCTGCCCAACGAGGCCCCCTTCGGCGAGGGTTCCGCCGAGCAGAGCGCGCTCGAGAGCTACGAGCGGACCTACGGCATCCCGCAGGTCGACGCCTACACCTGGGCCCACCCGGGCGTCGGCCTCGACTACACCAGCGAGGGCGGCTTCGCGGGCAGCCTCGACGGACAGCAGGCCTCGGTCACGGCCCAGGGCAGGGCGGGGTACTTCGGCTACCTCGACGGCGCCTTCGCGTTCGAGGACAACGACCCGTCCGTACTGGAGAGTTACGGCTTCGTCGCCCGGCCCCGCGCGGGCTTCACCAGCTACGTCGACGTCCCCGTGCCGGGCGGCTCCGGCCGCGGCAGCCTGGTCGGCGAGTACAACAACGACGGCCGCCGTCAACTGGTGGTGACCTTCGCGTACAACCAGTACCAGCAGCAGTTCCGCGTCCTCGCCCGCGGCATCGTCGAATGGCTGACTCAAGGGGTTCACCTCGGTCAGGCCCGCAACTACTTCGCGGTGCACGTCGACGACGTCTTCGCGCCCGACGCCCGCTGGGACACCGAGCGCAACTGCACACCCGGTGACATCGACTGCGTGGGCGGTGGCGGCGAGGAGACCCCACCGATCCGCATGACGGCCGAGGACGCGGTCCGTGCCGCACAGTGGCAGCGCGAGCGCGGTTTCAAGCTGGACATGGTCTACAACGCCGGCTCCGGCGAGGAGTGGAAGAGCGAGAACGGCGGCACCGACCCCCTCGCGACCCAACTGCTCGCCGACAGGGCGCAGTACCGCTGGATCAACCACACCTACACGCACCCGTTCCTCGGCTGTGTCCAGGACACCTCGACCGTGCCGTGGAGCTGCGCCAAGAACGCGGACGGCTCGACGCGGTACATGAGCCGCGCGGACATCTCGGCGCAGATCAGGGACAACCACAACTGGGGCGTCACCAAGGGACTCCCGCTCGACCGCACGGAACTCGTGACCGGCGAGCACTCGGGCCTGAAGACCCTGCCGCAGCAGCCCGACGACAATCCCGACCTCGCCCGCGCCCTCGCCGACAACGGCGTCAAGTGGATCGCCTCGGACAACTCCCGTGAGCCCGCCCAGCGTCCGGTCGGCGCCGCGCTGACCGTGCCCAGGCACCCGATGAACGTGTACTACAACGTGGGTACCGAGGAGGAGATGGTCGACGAGTACAACTGGATCTACACCTCCACCGCGGACGGCGGCAGCGGCATCTGCGAGAACAACCCCGCCTCCACCTGCCTGGCCGACCCGCTGGACACGGCCACCGGGTACGACGAGTACATCGTCCCGCTGGAGGCCCGCACCGCTCTCGGGCACGCCATCAGCAACGACCCGCGCCCGCACTACGCCCACCAGTCCAACCTGGCCGAGGACCGGACGCTGTACCCGGTCATGGACAAGGTGCTCGCCGACTACCGGGCGCTCTTCGCCGACAACACCCCGGTGGAGAACCTCGCTCAGAGCGCCATCGGCACGGAGCTGCAGCGCCGGGCCGCCTGGCAGTCCGCTCTCGCGAAGGGCTCCGTCACGGCGTACCGCATCGGCAACACCGTCACCGTCACCGCCCCGTCCGGAACCCAGATCCCGGTGACCGCACCGCAGGGGACCGTCAAGCAACTCCTCATCGGCACCAGCGCGTTCGGGACGCCGTACGCGGGAGAGCGCTCGGCCTGGACCACGCCGGGGCTGCTGCAGAGCGCTCTCAAGCTGAAGTTGCCGTAGGGCGGCTCAGCCGGACCTGAGGCGCACCCCGGCACATCTCACGACCGACCTGCCGGGGTGCGCCTCCGAGCCGAGGCACCAACTTGTTCCACAGGGGGGAACGCGCGTGATGCGCAACGGCCGTCATGTCACCATGCTCACCGAAGGCACCTATCCGCATGTCCACGGCGGCGTCAGCACCTGGTGCGACCAACTCGTCAAGGGCATGCCGGAGGTCGACTTCCACCTCGTGTCCCTCACCGGGACCGGCCGCGAACCCGTCACCTGGGAGCTGCCGCCCAACGTCTACCGGCACACCTCCGTACCGACCTGGGGCCCGCGGCCGGGCCGCAAGCGGGCGCCGTACGGCCGGGCCCGGCGCCGCTTCACCGACTCCTACGAGCGCTTCCTGCTGTCCTTCCTCGACCCCGAGGCCGGCTGCGACTTCGGTGCGGCCCTCGACGAGCTGGCCGTACTGGCCCGCGACGGACACCTGTCGGCGGCCCTGCGCACGGAGTCCGCGCTGCGCTCGCTGATGTGGATATGGACGATGCCGCATCTGCCGACCGCGGCGGCCCGCCCCACCGTCCACGACGCCCTGACCGCGACCGACCTGCTGGAACACGCGCTGCGCCCGCTCGGGATCCGCATCCCCGAGGACTGCGTGGCCCACGCGGTGAGCAGCGGGTTCGCCACCCTCCCGGCCCTGGCCGCCCGCAGGCTGGACGGAGTGCCCTTTCTCCTCACCGAGCACGGCATCTATCTGCGCGAGCGCTACCTCGGCTACCGCAGCGAGGCCCAGCGCTGGCCCGTGAAGGCGTTCATGCTCGGCTTCTACCGCGAGCTGAACTCGCTCGGCTACCGCACCGCCGACCTGATCACCCCGTGCAACCAGTACAACCGCCGCTGGGAGGAGCGCGGCGGCGCCGCCGCCGACAAGATCCGTACCGTCTACAACGGCGTCGACCCGCACGCCTTCCCGCACGCCGGCCCCGAACCCGAGGTCCCCACCCTCACCTGGTGCGGCCGCGTCGACCCGATCAAGGACCTTCAGACCCTGCTGCGGGCCTACGCCATGGTCCGCGCCGAGCTCCCGGAGACCCGCCTGCGGCTGTTCGGCCCGGTCCCGCCCGGTGGCGAGGCCTACCGCACCAAGCTGGAGAAGCTCGCCGCCGAACTCGGCGTCACGGACGGCCTGACCTTCGAGGGCCGTATCACCGAGGTCTGGCGCGCCTACGCGGCCGGACACCTCGTGATGCTGTCGTCCATCTCCGAGGGCTTTCCGTTCTCCATCATCGAAGCCATGTCCTGCGGCCGTACGACCGTTTCGACGGACGTCGGGGGAGTGCGTGAGGCCGTCGGCGACACAGGACTCGTCGTCCCGCCCCGCGAGCCGGAGAAGATGGCGGCCGCCGCCCTCACCCTCCTCCGTGACGACGAACGACGCCTGAAACTGGGCGAGTTGTCCCGGCAGCGGGTGATCGACCGCTTCACACTGCGCCGCTCCGTGGACAACTTCCGGACGATCTACCAGGAGCTCGCGGGCAGCCCCGAGGTGTACGAGCCCACGCTGGAGACGGTCGCCGACTGGACCCTCGAACTGCGCGACCCCTGGTACGAGAAGGTCGCGACGGACGGAACCGGCTGGTGAGCGGCAGCCTCTGGATGCCGCCCGGCTCGCGCCCCGACACCCTGCCCGCCGTCCCGCGCCAGCGCGACCGGCCCAGCTGGGCGCGGCCCGACCCCATCGACGAACTCGCCGCACGCCTCGACGACTTCATAGCCGCCGCCGTCCACCCGGACGAGATCGCCGCGCTGCTGGAGTCCGACGGCCTCTCGGACGACCAGATACGCGAGCGCTACGGCGTGAAGAACTCCTTCGCGCTCGCCGAGGAGCTGTACGAGCGGGTCGAGCGCCGCTACCCGGAGCCGGACGGCCCGGTCCACGACCCCTGGCAGACCGGCCTGCTCGGCTGCCTCCTGCGCGGTGTCGTCTTCGCCCTCCCCGGCTTCGGCTACGTCCTCGGCGCCCCGCTGCTCGCGGGTCCGCAGGACGACTTCGGCCTCCCGGCGGGCACGGTTCCGCTCCTGGCCGGCGCCCTGGTCGGCTGGACGTGGAACCAGGGGCTCGCCCATCGGGCTTACTCCTGGCTCGGCTTGGGCGACCGCGGCGCAGCCCGCCGCGCCCTGCTGCTCGGCGCCCCGGCGGGCGCGTTGCTCGGCGCCCTGGCCGCGCCGGCCGTCGCGGGGGCCGCCCACCCGGGCGCCTTGGCCTTCGCGGCCGGGCAGTCCCTCTACCTGGGCGCGGCCACCGTTCTCTTGGTGATGGGCCGCGAACGCGTCCTGCTGGCCGCGTTGTTGCCGATGACGGCGGGAGCGGTCGTAGCGATGCTCCACTCGATACCGGACGCCGCGCGGCTGGCCCTCCTGCTGGGCTCGTTGACGGTGGTGGCAGCCCTCGGTCTGTATGAAGTGGCGCCGGCCGTGAGAGCCCCGAAGGGGCGCGGGGCTGCGATGGATGTGCGGCTACCGCCGCGTGGGCGCGACCGGCCACAACGTAGCCGCGGACGGCTGACGGCAATGAGCCCCCGCCTCTTCGCGTCCGTCCCGTACGCCCTCTTCGGCCTGGCCACCGGCGTCCTCGTCCTCTACACGGCCCTGGGCGACATCCTCACCGGCGAGCAGCGCAGCGCCCCCGCAGCAGTAGCCCTCACCCTCAGCATGGGCCCCGCCGAATGGCTGCTGTACCGCTTCCGCAGCGGCAGCCTGGCGGACCTGCGCTCCAGCAGCACACCGAGGGCGTTCCGGCGGGCGACGGTGCTCACGGTCGTGGAGTGCCTCTCCGTCTACCTGGTCACCCTGCTCGCGCTCAGCCTCGCCACCTCGGCCCTGTGGCCGCATTCCTCCGGCTTCGCCGGGGTCCGCCTCGCCGGGCTGCTCCTGCTGGGCGTGGTCCTATGGACGGGCCTGCTGCTCCAGTCCTTCGGTGCGGTGGTCAGCGCGGCGGCGATCTGCTGCGCTGCGGCCCTCGCCCAGACGGTCGCCGTGGTGACGCACACCGGCAGCCCGCACTGGGTCGCCCTGATCGTCCACGGGACGGCTGCGGTGGCCCAGGCCGCCCTGGTCTGCGCCCTGTTGGGGAGAGTGACCGCTCACCGATGACCGACCTGCTGATCCCCTACTACGAGCACCCGTCCGTCCGCCCCGCCGAATGGGACGCGATCATCGCCGCCGCGCCCCGCCTCCATGGGGTCGTACTGAACCCGGCCAGCGGCCCCGGAGAGGCGCCCGACCCGGCGTTCGCCGAGGTCGCGGCCCGCCTGCGGGCGGTGGACGTACGGGTGCTCGGCTACGCCGACACCGACTACGGCCGCAGGCCGCACGCCGACGTCGTACGCGACATCACCCGGTACCGCGACTGGTATCGCGCGGACGGCGTGTTCCTCGACCAAGTCGCCGCCGGAAGCGCGGAGTTCGGCCACTACCAGCGGCTCGCGACGGCAGCCTGGGGGGCCGGCTGCGGCACGCTCGCCCTGAACCACGGCACGGCACCGCACCCGTCGTACGCCAGGATCGCCGACCTCCTGGTCACCTTCGAGGGCTCCTGGGCGACGTACACCCGGCTCGGCCCGCAGGCGTGGCGGGGCGGCACCGGAGTGCGGCTGTGCCACCTGGTGTACGGCGTCCCGGCGGGCGTCGACCTGGCGGAGCAGGCGCGCGCCCACGGGGCCACCGTGCACTGTGCGGTGCCGGGCGGGGGCGATCACCCGTGGGGCACGTTGCCGCACGGGCTGTCCCTGGGCTGACGGGGGCGTCAGCCCAGGGACAGCACGACGAGCGCTGTCGTCGCCGCCGTCTCCGCGAGCCCGCCGAAGACATCACCGGTGACGCCGCCGAAGCGGCGGGTGCAGTGCCGCAGGAGGAGTTCGGCGGCGGCGAGCGCGGCCAGGACCGCGACGGCGGTGCGGGCGATGTCGTCCGCCCCGAACAGCGCTCCCGCCGCGGCGGCGACGCCGGTCACGGCCAGGGCAAGGGCCACCGCGCCCCTTACGGGAACGACGCCGGCCACCGCGGCCCCCAGCCCCTCCGGCCGGGCTGCGGGCACGCCGGTGCGGGCGGCGAGGGTGAGCGCGAGGCGGGCGGCGACGGCCGCGACGACGGTGGCGAGGGCGCCCCGGGCCCACGAGTCGTCGTACAACTGCGCCAGCACCGCCACCTGCGCCAGCAGCACGAACACGAGCGTGATGACGCCGAACGGCCCGATGTCCGACTGCTTCATGATCCGCAGCGCGTCCTCGGCGGGCTTGCCGCTGCCCAGGCCGTCGGCGGTGTCGGCGAGGCCGTCGAGATGCAGCCCCCGGGTGAGGACCGCGGGGACGGCGGCGCCGGCCACGGCGGCGAGGAGGGGACCAGCTCCGAGGAACATGAGCAGCAGTGCCACCGCGGCGGCACCGCAGCCCAGGACCACCCCGACGAGCGGGGCGCACAGCATCCCGCCACGCGCCGCCTCCCGGTCCCAGCGGCTCACCCTGACGGGGAGCGCGCTCAGCGTGCCGAAGGCGAAACGGAGGCCGTGCAGGGGTGGCGGGGTCATGGACACGTCCGCAGACTAGCCCGGACGTCGTACCCGCCAGGCGGCCCACCCCTGTCCCGGACACACTGAAACCATGGGTGACTGGTGGCAGCGCAACATCATCGAGCCGGGGAAGCTCCCCCTGCTCCTGGCTCTGACCGCCTTCGTGGTCACCTTCCTCGTCACCCGCGTCATCACCCGACTCATCCGCGCGGGCAAAGGGCCCTTCCGCAACATCGAGACCGGCGCCGTCCACATCCACCATGTCGTACCCGGCATCATCCTCACGATCATCGGCGGCTTCTGCGCGGTCGCGGGCGGCCAGCGCGGCTTCGGCTCGGCCGTGGCCGCCGTGGTCTTCGGGATCGGCGCGGGCCTGGTCATGGACGAGTTCGCGCTGATCCTGCATCTGGACGACGTCTACTGGACCGAGGACGGCCGCAAGAGCGTCGAGGTGGTCGTGCTCACCGCCGCCGTGGTCGGTCTGCTCCTCCTCGGCTTCGCGCCCTTCGGGGTCAACGACCTGAACGACGACGAGACGCAGGGCCGGGGGACGGTGATCACCACCATCGCCGGGAACTTCCTCCTCGCCCTGATCGCCCTCGCCAAGGGCAAGGCCCGCATCGCGATCTTCGGGGTGATCATCCCCTTCATCGCCCTGTTCGGCGCCATCCGCCTGGCCCGCCCCGCGTCCCCCTGGGCGAAACGCTTCTACCGACGCCGCCCGCGCGCCCGCGCCAAGGCCCAGCTGCGCGCCTACCACCACGACCGGCGCTGGGCGGGCCCCAGCCGCAAACTTCAGGACTGGATCGGCGGCGCTCCCGACGTGGAGCCGCCCCGGGCCCTGGAGCGCCGCTGACGCACCGCCGTCGGCGCGCACAGCACCAGGACCGCCGCGATGGCCGCGAGGTGCTCCTTCCCGGCGAGGTTCTCCTCCAGCACCACCTCGACCACCATCCAGCACCACCTCGACCACCATCGCCGCGATCACCACACCGGCCGTGACGTACGCGCCGTAACGCCAGCCGAGGAACAGCTGCTGCCGCGACTGCGGCCCCTACTCGGCCTCCGCCGTCTTCGCCGCCCCCGTCGTCTCCGCCGTCTCCGCCGTCTTCGCGGCGTCCGACTCCTGCGGCTTCTCGGGCTGCTCCGGCAGTTCCGCCGCCAGTGCCGCGGCGGCCTGCACCATCGGCAGGGCCAGCATGCCCCCGGCGCCCTCGCCGACCTTCACGCCCTGGTCGAGCAGGGGTTCCAGGGCCATCCGGTCCAGCGCCTTCGCCTGGCCCGGCTCCCCGCTGTCGTGCGCGGCCAGCCACCAGTCCGGCGCCCGGAAGGCGATCCGCTGCCCCACCAGGGCGCAGGCGGCTACGACCATTCCGTCCAGCACGACCGGCATCTTGCGCACCGCGCTCTGCAGCAGGAACCCGGTGATCGCCGCGAGATCGGCCCCGCCGACCGTCGCGAGCAGCTGCAACTGGTCCCCGAGCACGGGCCGGGCCCGGCGCAGCGCGTCCCGGATCGCCGCGCACTTGCGCATCCACACCAGGTCGTCGATGGCCAGCCCGCCCCGCCCCGTGACAACGGACGCGTCGGTCCCGCACAGCGCGGCGACCAGCACCCCCGCCGCCGTGGTCCCGCCGACGCTCACATCGCCGAGCACCACCAGATCCGTACCGGAGTCGGCCTCCTCGTCTGCCACCGCCACCCCGGCCCGGAACGCGGCCTCGGCCTCCTCGGCCGTCAGCGCGTCCTCGACGTCGATCCGGCCACTGCCGCGCCGCACGCGATGCCGTACGACCGCCTCCGGCAGCGACTCCGGGTCGCAGTCCAGCGCCATGTCGACGATCCGCACCGGAACCCCGGCCCGCCGCGCGAGCACCGACACCGGCCGGCCGCCCTCGAGGATCTCCCGCACCAACTCCCCGGCGCTGCCCGCCGCTCGCGCCGACACGCCGAGCTCGGCGACGCCGTGGTCGCCCGCGAACAGCACGACCCGCGGCTGTTCGATCGGCCGCACCGGCACCGCGGACTGCGCGGCCGCCAGCCACTCACCCAGTTCGTCGAGGCGGCCCAGCGCTCCGGGCGGCACGATCTGACGCTCACGGCGCGCCTCTGCGTCACGGCGCACCCCTCCGTCGGGGCGCTCGATCAGATCAGTGAAGTCGTCGAGATTAAGCGAGCTCATTCGCCGAACAGTACCGGCACCGGTCGAACAGAACGGCGCCACATGGCCCCCACGGGCCCCGCCACGTCCCCGCCCCGTCCGAGCGACGTCGTTGCACCCAAGATCGCCATCCCATACGTTCCGTTTTGCCGTGGATTGTCGGGGCATGCTCGCACCACCCGCCGTCCGCCTCCGCCGTACGCCCCCCGCGTACGCCCTCGCGCCCGGGAGCCGCCCATGACCGCGACCGCCCCCTCCGAACGACGCCGCACCGACTGCGCGTTCACCCTCGCCAGATGCCGGCAGCACACCTACGCCCCCCGCCATCTGCGGCTCACACGGCTGCCGTACCGCCACCTGAGAGCCGCGGCCCGCGCGGCGCTGGCCTTCCCCGAGCCGGAGAGCTGGCTGGACGTGGGCACGGGATACGCCCGCTTCCCGGAGGTGGCGAAGGAACTCTTCCCGTACACCGCGTTCGACGGCCTCGACCTGACCCACCGCGTGCTGGACGCCCGCGTCGCCGAGCGGGTCGAGGAAGCCCACGTCGGCCACCTCACGGACCCCCGCATCACGGCCCGGCTGCGCGCCCGCTACGACATCGTCAGCATGTTCCGCCATCTGGAACACGCCCCGGACCCCCGCAAGGAGCTGCGCGCCGCCCTCGCGGTCCTGCGCCCCGGCGGCCACCTCCTCCTCGAACTGCCCAACCCGAGAGGCGTGTTCGCCCTGCTGCTCGGCAGGTGGTGGATCCCGCACAGCCGCCCGGGCCACCTGCACCTGATGCCCCTGAAGACCCTCCACGAGGAACTCAGGGCCCTGGGCTGCACCGTCCTCTCGGCGGACCGCCGCGCCGCGCACATCCCGTACGACTTCGCGGCCTTCACCTCACTGGTGCTGACGCATCTGCTGCCCGCGCCCCTGTCCCGGGCGGGCGCACCCCTGGTCGGCGTGGCCTGGGCGCTCGACCACCTCCTGGCCCCCCTGGTGCGCCGCACCCGCCTGTCGAACACGTACCGCGTCATCGCCCGCAAGGAGCCGGCCCCGCAGCTGACCAGGCCACCGGCCGCGCAGCCGGTCGGGCAGCCGACCCCACCGCCCTCAGCCGCGTAGCACCAGCGCCTGCCCGGCCACCACCAGCAGCACCTGCTCGCACTCCCCGGCGAAGGCGGCGTTCAGCCGCCCCAACTCGTCGCGGTAGCGCCGCCCCGACGCCGTCGCCGGCACGATCCCCGACCCCACCTCGTTCGACACGGCGACCACGGTCCGCCGGGTCGCCCGCACCGCCTGCGTCAACTCCTGCACCCGCTTGCGCAGCGCCTTCTCCCCACCCTCCGCCCACACCGCGTCGTCCCACGCCCCGACGGCGTCCATGGCGTCCGTGAGCCACAGGGACAGACAGTCGACGAGCAGCGGCGGCCCGTTCTCGGCCAGCAGCGGCACGAGGTCACACGTCTCGGTCGTACGCCACGACCCCGGCCGCCGTTCCCGGTGCGTGGCGACCCGCGCCGCCCATTCGGTGTCCCCGCCCCGGGTGCCCCCGGTCGCCACGTACAGCACGTCGGCAAACGCCTCCAGCCGCCGCTCCGCCTCCACCGACTTCCCGGAGCGGGCCCCGCCCAGCACCAGGGTCCGCCGCGGCACGTCAGGCACGTCCTCGTACGCCCCCACCTCCAGCGTCGTCCCGTCCGGCACGGCGCGCGCCCCCGCCGCAGCGAGCCGCCGCCGCAGCTCGGCACCCGGCGGCGCGTCGTGATCCAGATGCACGGCGATGACATCCGTCGTCGGCCCGACGGCCCCCACCGCACGCAGCTTGGCCAGCGCGTCCGGGCGCCCCACGACATCGGCGACCACCATGTCGTACATCCCGACGGCCCCCTCCTCCAGCCCGGCCGGCGCGCCTCCCGGCGGCAGGTACAGCAGCCGCTGCCCGTCCGGCCCCGTCACCGCGTAGCCCGTGCCCGGATGGTCCATCGCCACCGCCCGCACCCGATGCCCCGTCAGCAGCGCCAACTCCCGCCCGTCCGGTACCCGGCCGGGCTGCGGCACCCCGGCGGGCACCTCGACGGCGGGCCCGTTGTGCGGGTGCGACAGCAGCACCTGCCGTACGTTCGCCAGCGAACGCCCCGCCCGTGCCGCCGCGAACGCGGCCCCGGGCGTCAGATCGAGCAGCAGCGCCCCGTCCACGAGCAAGGCGGTCGCCGCCCGCGCATCGTCCCCGAGCGCGCTCGCACAAGCCGCGCACGGACAGTCGGGGCGGGGGAGTCCCGCGGGGGCACCGGTGCCGAGGAGAGTGAGTTCCACGGAACCGATTTTCGCGTGTCGGCGCAGGTCTCGCGCATCCGGCTAGGCTCAGGTCCAGGAGCCGGACCTTGATCCGGCTCCTACTCTGCACGTGCCGACACCTTGGAGGCGTACATGGCGGCATGGACGTGGCGGTTCGAGAAGGCCGACGGGGCGGAGATCCAGCCCGCGGTGCAGCCCGAGGAGTTCACCACCCAGGGGGACGCCGAGTCGTGGATCGGGGAGCACTGGAAGGCACTGCTCGAAGGCGGTGCGGACCAGGTACGGCTGCTCGAGGACTCCACGGAGATCTACGGGCCGATGAGCCTGCACGCCGACGCGTAACGCTCACGGGGGCGAGGGCGTCGTGGCCCTCGCCCGTCTCCGTCACTGCTCACCCAGCGTCACATCCACCGTCTTCTTACTGCCGTTGCGGGTGTACGTCACCTTCGTCCGCTCGCCCGGCTTGTCGGCGGCGAGCGCCTCGGACAGCGAGGTGATGGTGGTGATGTCCGTGTCGCCCAGCCGGGTGATGATGTCCCCTGGTGCCAGACCGGCCTTGTCGGCCGCCCCACCCGTCTGCACCTTGACGACGGCCACGCCGGCGGCCTGGTAGTCGTCGTTCACGACCGTACGGGCCGTGATGCCGAGCGCCGCCCGGCCCGAGTCGGTGACCCTGCCGTCCTTGATGATCTGGTCGGCGATCGTCCGCACCGTCGACGCCGGGATGGCGAACCCGATGCCGGGCGCGGCGCTGTCCCCGAGGCCGGGGTCGGTGGCGGCGAGGGTCGGGATGCCGATGACCCGGCCGTCGAGGTTCACCAGGGCGCCGCCGCTGTTGCCGGGGTTGATGGCCGCCGACGTCTGCACCATGTTGGCGATCGTCGCGCCCGTACCGCCGTTGTCGCTGCCCTCGGTGACGGTGCGTCCGGTCGCCGAGACGATGCCCTGCGTCACGCTGGACGCCAGCCCGAGGGGCGAGCCCATCGCCAGCACGATCTGCCCGACCTCGACCTCGGCGGAGTCCCCGAGCGTCGCCGCCTTCAGCCCGTCCGGCATGTCGTCCAGCTTGATGACGGCGAGGTCCTGCTGCGGGTACGAGGACACGAGCTGCGCGGTGACCTCGTCCTCGCGGTTCGCGATCGTCACACGGAAGGTCTTCTCGTCCCCGACGACGTGTGCGTTGGTGACGATGTGGCCCTGGCCGTCGTAGACCACGCCCGATCCGAGGTCGTTCCTGGCCTGGATCTGCACGACCGACGGCAGGACGTCCCTGATCACTTTCAGATAGCCGTCCTGCAGATCCTCGGTCGCCGTGAGCGCCTTCGGAACGGCGGCCTGCGCGGCCTGCGTGGTCGACGCCTCCCGCCCGCCCGAGGACGACGAGCCGGAACAACCCGAGAACACCCCGAGACAGCAACAGAGCCCGAGAGCCGAATGAGCGAGCCGCACGGCACGGGAACGGCGAGCATCCATGCCCCGAGTCTCCCCGCAAGGCGCGCCCCCGGCCCGCGCTGCTCACCCGAACGAGCTGAGCGGAACCTGACGCACACCGACTCGGTCGGCGCCGGCACGCCCGGGGGAGGCCGGTCCGTGTGGGTGTCGCGGGCGTTGTGGGGGAGGGGAGGGGAGGCGTCGGGCTGGTCGGTCACGGGCCCGGATGGGGCGGTCTCTCCGGGACGGGCCGGGGCCGTCGAGTCCGGCGGCACGCCGCTCATCGGTGCTTTGCGGCGGGTCCCGGCGGGTGCGGGGTCCGAGGCGATGGTGGCGGGGCGATTCCGGGGGGAGGCCGGTCCGTGTGGGTGTCGTGGGCGTTGTCGGGGAGGGGTGGGGAGGTGTCGGGCTGGTCTGTCGCGGGCCCGGATGGGGCGGTCTCTCTGGGACGGGCCGGGGCCGTCGAGTCCGGCGGCGCCGCTCATCGGTGCTTTGCGGGCGGGTCTCGGCGGGTGCTGGGTCCGAGGCGATGGTGGCGGGGCGATTCCGGGGGGAGGCCGGGCCGGCTCGGTGTCGTGGGCGTTGTCGGGCGGGGGGAGGGAAGGCGTCGGATGATCTGTCACGGGCCCGATGGCGCGGGTTCCCGGGGCATGCGGGGACGTCCCCCCGTCCGCTCACCCGTGCTCAGCGGTCGGGGCTCGGCGGGCGTGACGTCCGTGGCGGTGGCGGGGTCAGCCCCGCACCCCGCACAGGTGCAGCAGGGCCGCGACGCTCCGGTAGGGGTCCGTCTTCCCGGCCCGTTCCTCGACGGTCAGGAAGGTCTCCACGTCCGGCGGGGTCGTTGCCCCGTCGGCGGCCGTGTCGGTGAACACCCGCACCCCGTACCAGGCGTGCAGCGGTGCCCCGATGCCCGCGAGCGTCGCCGTCAGATCGGCGAGCCGGTCGGCCCGTACGTCGAGTCCCAGCCGATTTCGGTAGGCGGTCGTGTCGAAGGCGGTCAGCGCGCCGGGCCAGTCCCCGCCCAGCCCGGGCCGCATGGCCAGGGCGTCGCCGTTGCGGACGAGCAGCGACAGCAGCCCGGCCGGAGCGAGCATCCGGGCCAGCCCGGCCAGCAGCGGGTCGGGGTCCTCGATGTACATCAGCACGCCATGACAGAGCACGACGTCGAAGCTGCCCGGCAGAAAGTGGACGCCGGTGTCCCGCCCGTCGCCCTGGACGATGCGGACCCGCTCCCGGATCCCCTCCGGCTCGCCGGCGAGCGCCTCACGAGCCGTGGCGATCATCTTCGGGTCCTGCTCCACGCCGGTCACCTGGTGCCCGGCCCGGGCCAGACGCAGCGCCTGCGTGCCCTGGCCCATCCCCACGTCGAGCACCCGCAGCCGCTGCCCGACGGGGAACCGCCCGGCTATCTGCTCGTCGAGCTGGCGGCCCACCAGCTCCTGTCGTACGACATCACGCAGCCCGCCCAGCTTGTCGAGCCACGCATCTGCCGCACCCCCGGAAAATGCGGTTGCGCTCAGGGCCGCTCTCCGCGCTTGACCTGAGGCTTCGGCAGCCGGAGCCGGCGCATCTGCAGGGAGCGCATCAGCGCGTAGGCGACGGCGCCGCGCTTGTTGTCGTCGGGGAAGCGCTCGGCGAGCCGCTTCTTCAGGCGGAAGCCGGTGACGACCGAGTCGAGCACGATCAGCACGATCACGATCAGCCACAGCAGCAGCGCGATGTTCTGCAGGGCCGGCACCTGGACCATGCTCAGCACCAGGATGACCACGGCCATCGGCAGGAAGAACTCCGCGATGTTGAAGCGCGAGTCGATGAAGTCACGCGCGAACTTGCGGACCGGACCCTTGTCACGGGCCGGCAGATACCGCTCGTCGCCCCCGGCCAGCGCCTGACGCTGCTTCGCCAGGGCGGCACGGCGCTCCTCGCGCTGCCGCTTGGCGGCGTCCTTGCGCGTCAACGACGTGTTGGCCACGCTCCGACGCTGCGACTGCGCGTCGCTGCGCTTGGGCGTGGGGCGGCCCTTCGGGGCCTCGGGGTGACGGGTCTCATTGGAGTCGGTCACCAGCGCCTTGTCGGCGGACTGGGCCTTCTCTTCCTTGGCACGGCTACGGAACACAAAACCCAAGGGTACGGGGTGCCAGGGGTTGGACCCCAGCCCCCTGGGGAACGATCCGGCAACACCAGTCGTCGTAGGGGGACAGAGGGGACGTTGCAGACGGTTCCTCCGGCGGCCATGAGGCAGGCACATGGGCGGCACCGGGTCGGCACCCGGGAGTCACCTACTCCTTACGCCGGAGCAGGAGCGTGAGCAGTCGTCCTTGGGGATGAGCGCATCCGTCCCCGAACAGTGCGGTAATGGATGCAGGGCCCGTACTGTGGGTTCTGTCGCAGGTGCTGGAGTGGAGTCCGTCAGAAGGGGGCGCGCGAAGCCCATGAGCGGTGTCATGAAGCGTATGGGGATGATCTTCCGCGCGAAGGCGAACAAGGCCCTTGACCGGGCCGAGGACCCGCGCGAGACCCTCGATTACTCGTACCAGAAGCAGCTGGAGCTGCTCCAGAAGGTCCGCCGCGGCGTAGCCGACGTGGCCACCTCGCGCAAGCGCCTGGAACTCCAGCTCAATCAACTCCAGCAGCAGTCGTCGAAGCTGGAGGACCAGGGCCGCAAGGCGCTCGCGCTGGGCCGTGAGGACCTGGCCCGCGAGGCGCTCTCGCGCCGCGCCGCCCTCCAGCAGCAGGTGACGGACCTGGAGACGCAGCACGCGACGCTGCAGGGCGAGGAGGAGAAGCTCACCCTCGCGGCCCAGCGCCTGCAGGCGAAGGTCGACGCCTTCCGCACCAAGAAGGAGACGATCAAGGCCACCTACACCGCCGCCCAGGCCCAGACCCGCATCGGCGAGGCCTTCTCCGGCATCTCCGAGGAGATGGGCGACGTCGGCCTGGCGATCCAGCGTGCGGAGGACAAGACGGCCCAGCTCCAGGCCCGCGCCGGAGCCATCGACGAACTCCTCGCCTCCGGCGCCCTCGACGACCAGTCCGGCATGCACAAGGACGACATCCAGGCCGAGCTGGACCGGCTCTCCGGTGGTACGGATGTAGAGCTGGAACTGCAGCGCATGAAGGCGGAGCTGGCGGGCGGTTCCTCGTCGCAGCAGGCGATCGAGGGCGGCGCCGGCCAGCCCCAGTCCCAGCAGCAGCAGGACACCCCGCGCTTCGACAAGCAGTAGTCCCCCTCAGACGGGGCGGGCCCATCGCCGAGGAGGGCGACATGATCGTACGGATCATGGGGGAGGGGCAGGTGAGTCTGGCCGACAGCCACCTCACCGAGCTGAACAAGCTGGACGACGTGCTCCTGGAGGAAATGGAGAACGGCGACGGCCCAGGTTTCCGCGCGACCCTCCACGCCCTTCTCCAGAAGGTCCGCGAACTGGGCGAGCCTGTGCCCGACGACTCCCTGGAACCGTCGGAGCTGATCCTCCCGTCGCCGGACGCGACGCTGGAGGAGGTTCGCGAACTGCTGAGCGATGACGGCTTGATCCCGGGTTGAGTCAGATCGGCCCGTCCGGCGTCTGAGGAAGAGGCCCGTTCAGGGCCGAAGCGGCGGTCTGGGGGCAGCAGCCTCCAGACCACGCGGCCTGCCACACCGGGCACACGACACGAGGAACCCCAGTTGGCCCCCGTTCCAAGCCCCGCAGGGGAACGCGCCCGGCGGCATCTCCAGGCGCACCCCATGGCGCTGGACGCGGCGTTGGCGGTCGGCGTACTGGTCTGCATGGTGTCCGGCTCGTTCGTGGACCCGCACGGGAAGAACGGCGTGACCTGGGGTCTGCGTACCCCGGACACGCTCAGCCTGGTGCTCATCGCCCTCGGCGCCGCGGCCCTGGTCTTCCGCCGCCGCGCCCCCATCACGGTCCTCGCGGTCACCGGCACCGTCTCCCTGATCGAGTCCGTAACCGGCGACCCCCGCGCCCCGGTCGCCATGTCCGCGGTGATCGCCCTCTACACCGTCGCCTCGACCACCGACCGCACCACCACCTGGCGCGTCGGCCTGCTCACCGTCACCGTCCTGACCGGTTCCGCGATGCTCGCCGGCCCCCTGCCCTGGTACGCGCAGGAGAACCTCGCCATCTTCGCCTGGACCGGCATCGGCGCCACCGCAGGCGACGCGGTCCGCAGCCGCCGCGCCGCCGTCACCGCCATCCGCGAACGTGCCGAACGCGCCGAGCGCACCCGCGAGGAGGAGGCCCGCCGCCGCGTCGCCGAGGAGCGCCTGCGCATCGCCCGGGACCTGCACGACGTCGTCGCCCACCACATCGCCCTCGTCAATGTGCAGGCCGGCGTCGCCGCCCACGTCATGGACAAGCGGCCCGACCAGGCCAAGGAAGCCCTCGCGCACGTACGCGAGGCCAGCCGCTCCGCGCTCAACGAACTGCGCGCGACCGTCGGCCTGCTGCGGCAGTCCGGCGACCCCGAGGCCCCCACCGAACCCGCCCCCGGTCTGGAGCGCCTCGACGAACTCGTGGGCACCTTCCGCAGCGCCGGCCTCCAGGTGGAGGTCGCCCGCGCCGACCAGGGCACCACGCTCCCGGCCGCCGTCGACCTGGCCGCCTACCGCGTCATCCAGGAGGCGCTGACCAACGTGCAGAAGCACGCGGGCCCGGACGCCAAGGCCGAGGTCAGCGTCGTCCGGGTGGGACCGAACGTCGAGATCACCGTTCTCGACGACGGCGCCGGCGAGGACGACACCGCCGACGGCGGCGGCCACGGCCTGCTCGGCATGCGCGAGCGCGTCACCGCCCTGCGCGGCACCCTCACCACCGGCCCCCGCTACGGAGGCGGCTTCCGCGTCCATGCGATCCTGCCGGTCAAGAGCCGTACGCGCGCCGCGGAGGACGCCGTATGACGCGATGGACGCCCTCTGACGACGCGCCGTCCCCCTCTCGCCGTACGCCCCTTCCGCCGTCCGCTTCGCTGTCGTACGCCGCACCCGCCGTCCCCCTCTCGCCGTGCGCCGCACCCGCCGTCCGCCTCGCTGTCGTACGCCGCACCCGCCCGCAACGGGCCGTACGCCTGACCGCCGTATGACACCTGAACGCCCCCACCGCCCCGCACAAGGGCCCGGAGAGGACCCCGCATGACGATCCGCGTCCTGCTCGCCGACGACCAGGCCCTGTTGCGCAGCGCCTTCCGGGTGCTGGTCGACTCCGAGCCCGACATGGAGGTCGTCGCCGAGGCGTCCGACGGGGCGGCGGCGGTGCGGCTGGCCAAGGAGGAGCGGGCGGACGTCGTCCTGATGGACATCCGGATGCCCGGCACCGACGGCCTCGCCGCCACCCGCATGATCAGCGCCGACCCGGCCCTCGCCCATGTCCGCGTCGTCATACTGACCACCTTCGAGGTCGACGACTACGTCGTGCAGTCGCTGCGCGCCGGCGCCTCCGGCTTCCTCGGCAAGGGCTCCGAACCCGACGAACTCCTCGCCGCCATCCGCGTCGCGGCCGGCGGTGAGGCCCTGCTCTCGCCGGCCGCCACCAAGGGCCTGATCGCCCGTTTCCTCGCCCAGGGCGACGGCGCCGACGACCGCGACCCGGCCCGGGCCGAGCGGCTCGACGCCCTCACCGTCCGGGAGCGCGAGGTCCTGGTCCAGGTCGCCGGTGGGCACTCCAACGACGAGATCGCCGAGCGGCTGGCGGTCAGCCCCCTGACCGTGAAGACGCACGTCAACCGGGCCATGTCCAAGCTCGGCGCCCGCGACCGGGCGCAGCTCGTGGTGATCGCGTACGAGTCCGGGCTGGTACGTCCAAGGGTGGAGTGAGCTCGACCCGGGTGTACTGCGCCCGGAGTATGCGCCGGATAAGGAACGGGACCTGCGGCCTACGAAACGGGTCTCCCCGATGGCTCAGGGTGTAGGGGCGGGCGCTCATCTGTGCCGCATATGCGTGTCCCACGCGTGTGCCGTGGACGCCCCGCTGATCCCTGCCTGACCCAAGCCTGCTCCTTGCCTGATCCAAGCCTGATCCCTGCCTGACCCAAGCCTGCTCCTTGCCGCTTCTGCCGCTCACAGAAGAGAGACCCTGAACCATGTCCTGGCTGTCGAAGTTCAGCCTTGCCCAGCGTGCCCTGATAGGCCTGATGTCGATCATCGCGATCGTCTTCGGCGCCATCGCGATACCCCAGCTCAAGCAGCAGCTGCTGCCCTCGATCGAACTGCCCATGGTGTCCGTGCTGGCGCCGTACCAGGGCGCCGCGCCGGACGTGGTCGAGAAGCAGGTCGTCGAGCCGATCGAGGACAGCCTCGAAGCCGTCGACGGCATCACCGGCGTCACCTCCACGGCCAGCGAGGGCAACGCCGTGATCATGGCGTCCTTCGACTACGGCCCCGACAACCAGCAGCTGGTGGCCGACGTCCAGCAGGCCGTCAACCGGGCCCGCACCCAGCTGCCGGACGACGTGGACCCGCAGGTCATCGCCGGTTCCACGGACGACATCCCGACCGTCGTCCTCGCCGTCACCTCCAGCCGTGACCAGCAGGCCCTGGCCGACCAGCTCGACCGGACCGTCGTGCCGGACCTGAAGGACATCGACGGCGTCGGTCAGGTCACCGTCGACGGCGTACGGGACCTTCAGGTCACCGTGACCCCCAACGACGCGAAGCTGGCGAAGGCGGGCCTGACCTCGGCGGACCTCTCCGAGGCCCTGAGGGCGGGCGGCGCCACCGTCCCGGCGGGCTCCTTCGACGAGGGCGGCGACAACCGCACCGTCCAGGTGGGCGGCGGGTTCACCTCGCTGCAGCAGATCGAGGACCTGAGGGTCACCGGCGCGGGCGCCGCGGGCGGCGGTGCGGATGCTTCAGGTAAGAAGCCGGTCCGCCTCGGTTCCGTCGCCACCGTCGAGCAGGAGCAGGCCCCGGCCGACTCCCTCACGCGCACGGACGGCAAGCCGTCCCTCGCGATCGCCGTCACCATGGACCGCGACGGCAGCGCGGTCGCGATCTCCAACGCGGTCCAGGACAAGCTCGCGGAGATGCGCAAGGACCTCGGCTCCGGCGCCACGCTGACCGTGGTCAGCGACCAGGGCCCGGCGGTCTCGAAGTCCATCGACGGCCTGACCACCGAGGGCGCGCTCGGCCTGCTCTTCGCGGTCCTCGTCATCCTGGTCTTCCTGGCGTCGATCCGTTCGACGCTGGTGACGGCGGTCTCGATCCCCCTGTCGGTGGTCCTGGCCCTGATCGTCCTGTGGACGCGCGACCTGTCGCTGAACATGCTGACGCTCGGCGCGCTCACCATCGCCATCGGCCGCGTCGTCGACGACTCGATCGTGGTCCTGGAGAACATCAAGAGGCACCTCGGCTACGGCGAGGAGCGCCAGGAGGCCATCCTCAAGGCGGTCCGCGAGGTCGCCGGCGCGGTCACCTCCTCCACCCTCACCACGGTCGCCGTGTTCCTGCCGATCGGCCTGGTCGGCGGCATGGTGGGCGAGCTGTTCGGCTCGTTCAGCCTGACCGTGACGGCCGCGTTGCTGGCATCGCTGCTGGTGTCGCTGACGGTCGTACCGGTCCTGTCGTACTGGTTCCTGCGGGCCCCGAAGGGCACCCCCGAGGACGCTGCCGAAGCCCGCCGGATCGCGGAGGAGAAGGAGGCGAAGAGCAGGCTCCAGCGCTTCTACGTCCCCGTCCTGCGCTTCGCGACCCGCCGCCGCATGACCAGCGTGCTGCTCGCGATCGTCATCCTCATCGGCACGTTCGGCATGGCCCCGCTGCTGAAGACGAACTTCTTCGACCAGGGTGAGCAGGAAGTCCTCACCGTCAAGCAGGAGTTGAAGCCGGGTACCAGCCTGGCGGCGACCGACGAGCAGGCGAAGAAGGTCGAGAAGCTGCTCGCCGACACCGAGGGCGTGAAGGACTACCAGGTCACGATCGGCTCGTCCGGCTTCATGGCGGCCTTCGGCGGCGGCACCGACACCAACCAGGCGTCCTACCAGGTGATGCTGGAGGACTCGGCGTCGTACGAGGACGTACAGGACCGCGTCGAGGCGGGCCTGAAGAACCTGGACGGCATCGGTACGACCACCATCGCGGCCGGTGACGGCTTCGGCGCCCAGGACCTGAGCGTCGTCGTGAAGGCGGCCGACGGGGAGGTGCTGCGCAAGGCGTCCGAGCAGGTCCGCGAGGCGGTGGCCGGCCTGGACGACGTCACCGACGTGACCAGCGACCTGGCGCAGAGCGTGCCGCGCATCTCGGTGAAGGCCAACGACAAGGCGGCCGCGGCCGGCTTCAACGACCAGACCCTCGGCCTGGCCGTCGCCCAGGCGGTCCGCGGCAACACGGCGGCCCAGGCGACCCTCGACGACACGGAGCGGGACGTCGTCATCAAGTTCGCGAAGCCTGCCCAGACCCTGAAGGAGCTTCGGGACCTGAGCCTCGGCCCGGTGAAGCTCGGCGACATCGCGGACGTGAAGCTGGTGGACGGCCCGGTCTCGATGACCCGCATCGACGGCCAGCGCGCGGCCACGATCTCCGCGAAGCCGACCGGCGACAACACGGGCGCGGTGAGCGCGGACCTCCAGTCCAAGATCAACTCGCTGACCCTCCCGGCGGGCGCCACGGCCTCGATCGGCGGTGTCTCCGAGGACCAGGACGAGGCGTTCGTCAACCTGGGCCTGGCGATGCTGGCGGCGATCGCGATCGTCTTCATGCTCCTGGTCGCGACCTTCCGCTCTCTCATCCAGCCCCTGATCCTGCTCGTCTCCATCCCGTTCGCGGCGACGGGCGCGATCGGCCTCCTGATCGCCACCGGCACCCCGATGGGCGTCCCCGCGATGATCGGCATGCTGATGCTGATCGGCATCGTGGTGACGAACGCGATCGTGCTGATCGACCTCATCAACCAGTACCGGAGTCAGGGCTACGGCGTCGTAGAGGCCGTGATCGAGGGCGGCCGCCACCGCCTGCGCCCCATCCTCATGACGGCCCTGGCAACGATCTTCGCCCTCCTCCCCATGGCCCTGGGCGTCACCGGCGAAGGCGGCTTCATCGCCCAGCCCCTGGCGGTGGTCGTGATCGGCGGCCTGATCACGTCGACCCTCCTGACCCTGCTCCTCGTCCCGACGCTGTACGCGATGGTGGAGCTTCGGAAGGAGCGGCGGGCGAAGAAGCGGGCGGCGAAGCGGGCGAAGAAGGCGGGCCTCCCGGGTGAGCCTTCTGAGCCGACGTCGGCTTCGGATGAGCCGGAGCCGGCGGGGGTCTGACCCTCGGCCTTCTTCAGAACAACAGCCCGTCCCAGGTGAAGACCTGGGACGGGCTGGGTCGTTACCCGGTTCAGTTCTCGAGGGCCGTGACGAAGGCGGCCCAGGAAGCAGGCGTCGATGATCGCCCAGTACAGGGGCGGCTCGGCCGAGCGGAGCCGATCCTGTCGGGACATGCGGGCGTTGACGAGTTCCTCCACCTTCTCCCGAGGGAGTTCTTCCTGAAGGCATAGCTGCGCGCCGGCGTAACCCCTGGGTCTGCAACAGCCCTGGGATGACCTGCGGTTCGTGGTTCTCGATGACCTCCGCCCGCGCCTCGAAGCCCATGAACCTCTGGTACTGCTCCGGATGTGCCTCCCGCTTGGCCAACTCGTACAGCCCGTGGAAGTGCTCGTCCGTGCCGAACGCGGCGTCGAGCCGGGCCGGCAGGTCCGGCGGCGACATCAACTCCGCCGTCTCGATGCGCGCGAGTGTGCTCTTGCTGGAGTTCACGATGCCCGCGAGCTGCGCGAGCGAGAGGCCTGCACCCTCGCGGTGACGGCGCTGCTCGGCGCCGAGGTAGTGGCGGGCAGAGAGATACGGGTCAGGGCCTGCGGCTCGAACGTCATCGGGCTCGCCTCTGCGTCGTGATCGTCCCGTCCTCAACGTCGGGCGAGGCGCTGCTGTTGAGGCCATGTGCCTTATGGTGACGATGCAATTACCCACGGTAACCATCGAAGTCGAGGCCTGCCAGAAGAACAGGCCCGGAGGGAGCGAGACATGATCAGGCGTGACGGAACGGACGCCGCCTTGCGGCTGTTGCCCTGGACCGCGGCGGACGTGCGCCCGTGCTACCTGAGTGCGGAGAGCCCGGACAGCCGACTGTCCCGCATGGCGGACGAGGTGGAGGCGGAGCTGCTCGGTTCTGCCACACGTTCTGGACGCGGCGAAGACGCTGCTCGACGAACCGGACGTGGGGAAGCGGGAGTTGCGCTTCGCGGGGGTGCGGCCGGCTGAGGCGCTCGGGGACGCGCTGCGGATTGCCGTGAGCAGGGGCGCGCCGATGGGGGAGGAGTGAGTGGCAGGGTAGCTGGCAGGCTCACCGAAACGGGATGTTGAGCCAGGGGCTGCCGGGGTCGGACATCAGGAGCCGGTGGACGGAGACCATGTCCTCGTACCAGCTGCTGAACTTCTCGTTGTCGAATTGGAGGCAGCGGCCGAGGATGAAGCCGACGGAGAAGTCCTGCCAGGAGTCGTAGCAACGCGCCGCGCTGTACCCGGCTTCGACGACGGCTGCCTCGGCCTCCGGCAGGGTGCAGTAGCGAGTGCTCAGGCCCCAGCGCGCTATGCAGGAGGCCCGGCCGAGGTCCCAGGCGTCGGCGGAGGTGACGTACTGGCCGTCGCCGAGGATGCCGTCCGCGCGCATGCGGGCCTCGTAGCGGGCAATACGGCCGATGAGACGCTGGACGCCCTTGATATACGTCTCGGTTTCAGCTTTGGGGACGGAGGCGGTCCCAGTGACGCCGTCCGGGGTGATCACGGTCTCGCCTTCCGTCCGCCGGCGCAGGACGCGGGCGGCGGCTTCGCGCCAGTAGCCGGTCTCGACGTAGCCGCCGAAGTCACGGGCGATGGCGCGGCGCAAGCCGAGGGCGAACTCCCAGACCGGGTTGGCGCCGTCGGTGGCCAGCAGGGCGCGCTGCTGCGCCTGCCACTCCTGGTGGCTGGTGATGCCCCACGATCTGCGCAGCATTTGGCGTTCGGCGGGGTACCCCTGGCCGTGGTGGGCCATGGCGTTCCAGGGAAGGCCTTGGTGGACGATTAGATGGGCGCCGCAGGCCAGCCCGTGGGCCACCGGGCCGTGAAGTGGGCCGCCCACCCGCAAGGTCCGCAGCGTCGGCTGGTCCGAGGGGCCGCCTGTCCGCTCGGTGTACTGGGCCCAGGTGGCGGAATGGGGCGGCGCGGAGGGCAGGAACGCCTCGCACGGACTGCCGGGATTGACGACGATCATCGGCGGATCGGCGGGTTGCCAGACCTCAGCGAACCAGGCGAGGACATTCCAGTCGAACACGCGATGCGGCTCGGGCGCCGGAAGCATGCCCTCGGTGTATACCGCCCAGATCCTCCCACCAGCCACCCGCGGGTCGACGTCGAACACGGGACAGATGTCACGCCGCTTGGCATCTACCTTGGCCCGGTCTATCGCGAAGTACAGCCGATTCCGCGCGAGTGTTTCGAAGTACGCCGCCCAGTCCTCGCGCGACTTGGCCTCGAACAGTGCCTGTTCCGCTTCTGTGGGAGGGGCCCAGGTGGGTGGAGGGAAGGGGACCGGGCCTGGGGGAGGGGAACCGAACGACATTTTTTACCTATCAACAGTCCTGAGAACCGGGCAGCCAAAAATCTCTGTCTCCCAGTGAGAGTTCGATAATTGCCTCATTCTGCACTTGCTCAAGATTGCGCACATAGGGCGCGACATTCGGATTGCTGGTGCAGAATGTGACATTCGCGGTCATCAGGTCGTCATAGGTTCCGCCCAAGGAGAGAGATACGTATGCTCTTACGTCCTGATCGCCGAAGGTTGTACTGGCCTCGCGAAGGGCGCTGAAGGCATAGGAGAAGCATCTCCTGAGGAGGAGAGCGGTTCGTTCGGGCTCGGTCGGAGGCAAATCGTAGTCAATCATTCCGCGGCCATTGATTGACGTCTCCTCCTGGAGTACGTCGAAGTAGGGCGAGACGGCTTCCGGGATTAGCGCTGTCAGTACGCGAGCCCCGTTAGGTGTGTACGACCATCCCTCCCTTGTGACCTCTAGGAACATGGGCGGAATGTCTTCATCTCTAAGGTTGGAGAGAGGGAACCTGGTGAGAAGCTCGGACATTTCTTCATTTATGCGCATTGTTACCCCTCGCCGAGTGCTGCGAGTCCCTTTCTGATTGCCCCGGTAGGCCGCGCGGAGGACGCGGAAGGCGCGGCCACGGGAGCGGCGCACAGGGGCGTCGGCCAGGCGATCAAAGACTTCGCCAGGGAAAAGAAGTGCAAGTCCCGCCGCACTCCCCGCGTCCACCGCGATCCCGACCGGCCGTCCGTCCGCCTTCGCCACCTCCGGGACCACCTGGTCCAACAGACGCGCCCCGTACACCGGCACCCGCTCGGGCACCGCCTCACCACGCGCCTGCGCGAAGCGCGTCAGCGCCGCGTCATCCGTGAACGCAAACAGCCAGCGGACGCCGCCCGCCGCCACCGACAGCAGCGAGTCATCCACCACGGGCACCAGCACCTCGCTGCGCCGGAACTCCCCTACGGCCGCACGCAGATCGCCCTGTCCTGTCCCCGCCAGATCCGCCAGCCGCGTCCGCAGCCCCATGACGCCAGCGCTCAACACAACCCCCCGAAAACTTCCCCGTTCATCGCACATGCGAACGATCATGCTAGTCACGTGACCGCGAGCCGCTCCAATCGCCGCCACCCCCGGCGTTTCGGCCACCCCGGCTTTGAGGCTCCAATGGGCCCTCGCCCGCCCTCCGCCGTCTCCCCCTTACGTATCCTGAGCCCTCGAACTGCCTGACGGGGGAGGGTTCCGGGCGTGCTGCTGCACAAGGACGATCCGAGATCGGTCGGCGGGTACAAGCTGGTCGACCGGCTCGGGTCCGGGGGCATGGGGGTCGTCTACCGGGGCAGGTCGCGTTCGGGCCGTGAGGTCGCCGTCAAGGTGGTGCACGCGCAGTACGCGCAGGACACGGTCTTCCGGGCCCGCTTCCGGCTGGAGATCGAGGCCGTCCGCAAGGTGAGCGGCGCTTTCACCGCACCGGTGGTGGACGCCGACCCGGAGGCGGTACGGCCCTGGATGGCCACCCAGTACGTGCCCGGGCTCTCCCTCGCCGCCCGGATCGGCGACCAGGGACCGCTGAAGGGCACCGAGTTGCGGCGGCTGACGCTCGGTCTGGTGGAGGCGCTGAAGGACATCCACCGCGCGGGGGTGGTCCACCGGGACCTCAAACCCGCCAACGTCCTGATCGCCGACGACGGCCCGCGCGTCATCGACTTCGGCATCTCACGCGCGGCCGAGGACCACAACACCCTCACCGAGACCGGCCAGATGATCGGTACCCCGCCGTTCATGTCCCCTGAGCAACTCACCGACGCCCGCTCGGTGGGGCCGGCCTCCGACGTCTTCTCCCTCGGCTCCCTGCTCGTCTTCTCGGTCACGGGCCGAAGCCCCTTCGACGCGGACAGCCCCTACCTCACGGCCTACCGGGTCGTCCACGACGCCCCCGTCCTGGACGGTGTGCCGCAGACCCTCAGCGCGATCCTGGAGCGCTGCCTCGCCAAGGAACCCGCGGACCGGCCCGAACTGGACGAACTGGCGCGGGAGTTCGTGGCCGCGCTGCCGGAGACGGGCGCGGACGACCAGCCCACCGTGACACTGCGCACCGAGGAAATGGCCATGGTCCGGACCCGGCCCGCCGCGGTCGCCGACCCGGGCGCCGCGGGTCCCGGCCGGCGCCGCAGCCGTACACGTCCGCTGTGGGCCACGGCCGGCACGGTAGGTGCCCTCGCGCTCGGCCTGACCGGATATCTCCTGATCGGGCCCGGAGCGGGGGACGACGACGCCCGGAAGGGAGCCGGCACCGCCGCGCCGGCGCCTTCCCGGTGGGCCGCCATGCCGACCGGCTGGACGCCCTGGCAGACAACGGTTGACGCCACCGCCGCGAGCGGTGTGAAGAAGGGGAACGCCATCGCCGGCATCAGCTGGGAGAGTGTCCCGGAGTGCACGGTGTACGAGGGCGCCTTCCACTGCGCGGGCGACGGGATCCAGCCCATGCGCATCGACGCGCTCACCGGACGGATCGCCTGGCGTGCCGGCACGCTGCCGACCGCCGCCGGGGAGGGGACGTACGCCTTCTCCGTCCTCGGTGTGGTGGACGGCGCGATGCTGGTCGAGCAGCGGTACGACCCCGAGGACGGGGACGACATCGCGATGACGGTCGCCGCTCTCGACCCTGGCACCGGAAAGCGGCTCTGGCATCGCACGGTGAACGGCGAAGGGATCCGCCCGCGTCTCTCCGGCGACCTCGTGATCGTCCCGGGCGACAGCGACGGTTCGGTGACCGCACGTTCCGCGCGTACCGGCGCCGAGCGCTGGACGGCAACCGTGCCGGCGGAGCAGTACTGCGAATGGGTGGGCACCGGCGAGGACCTCTACGTCCGGTGCGTCCCCGGTATGACGCCCGCCAAGGACGCCTTGCTCGTGGCGCTGGACCGGACCGACGGCTCGACGCGCCGCCTTACGATGCCCAACCACGGAACCCTCGCCGGGACGTACGACGGCCGCCTGCTCTACCTCGACGCGGCTGAGGACGAGGAGGGGAACGTGTACGACGGCGCCGAGGGGCCCTTCTCCCGGATCCGGCTGGTGGATCCGGACACCGGTGAGGACCGTACGACGGAACTGGCCGCGGAGTTCGAGGGCAACGCGACGCTGGCGGACGGCACGCTGTGGTTCGCCACGTCCTCCGGTCAGGTCACCGCCGTGTCGGTCCGGACGGGCAAGCAACTGTGGCAGACCCGGACGAGCCTGGAGCGGCCGAGCAGTCTGACCTACGACCCCCGCGCCCACGTCGTCTACCTGGCCAGCGCCAGCGGTCGGGTCGCCGCCCTCGACACGAGGAAGGGCACGCCGCTGTGGGAGACCCTGCCGCGTGCCGAGCGGGTGACGAACCAGGGCTGGGGGCGGGCACGGGTGATGCTCCATGAGGGCGCCCTGGTCGTCGCCACCCCGGACGGCGGCATCTTCACTCTCGACCCCGCCCACCCCGAACGGAAGCCCGTGTCGGGGTGAGCACCGGGGCCACGGCACGGCCTACGGCAGCGCCAGCATCCGCTCGAGCGCCAGCTTCGCGAACGCCTCGGTCTCCTTGTCGACCTCGATCCGGTTGACGAGGTTGCCCTCGGCCAGCGACTCCAGGGTCCAGACCAGGTGGGGCAGGTCGATGCGGTTCATGGTCGAGCAGAAGCAGACCGTCTTGTCGAGGAAGACGATCTCCTTGCCCTCCGGCGCGAAACGGTTCGCCAGCCGGCGGACCAGGTTCAGCTCCGTGCCGATGGCCCACTTCGAACCGGCCGGGGCGGCCTCCAGGGCCTTGATGATGTACTCCGTCGAGCCGACGTAGTCCGCGGCGGCGACGACCTCGTGCTTGCACTCCGGGTGGACGAGGACGTTGACACCCGGGATGCGCTCGCGCACGTCGTTCACCGAGTCGAGGCTGAAGCGGCCGTGCACCGAGCAGTGGCCGCGCCACAGGATCATCTTCGCGGCACGCAGCTCGTCCGCCGTCAGCCCGCCGTTCGGCTTGTGCGGGTTGTAGACGACGCAGTCCTCCAGGGACATGCCCATGTCCCGGACGGCGGTGTTGCGACCGAGGTGCTGGTCGGGCAGGAAGAGCACCTTCTCGCCCTGCTCGAACGCCCAGTCCAGCGCCCGCTTGGCGTTGGACGAGGTGCAGATCGTGCCGCCGTGCTTGCCGGTGAACGCCTTGATGTCCGCCGACGAGTTCATGTACGACACGGGCACGACCTGCTCGGCTATCCCGGCCTCGGTCAGCACGTCCCAGCACTCGGCGACCTGCTCGGCCGTCGCCATGTCGGCCATCGAGCAGCCGGCGGCGAGGTCGGGCAGGACGACCTTCTGGTCGTCGGACGTCAGGATGTCCGCCGACTCGGCCATGAAGTGCACGCCGCAGAACACGATGTACTCGGCCTCCGGGCGGGCGGCCGCGTCCTTGGCCAGCTTGAACGAGTCACCGGTCACGTCGGCGAACTGGATGACCTCGTCGCGCTGGTAGTGGTGGCCGAGCACGAAGACCTTGTTCCCGAGCTTCTCCTTGGCCGCGCGGGCGCGCTCGACCAGGTCCGGATCGGACGGCGAGGGAAGGTCGCCGGGACACTCGACGCCACGCTCGCTCCTCGGGTCGGCCTCACGGCCGAGGAGCAGCAGGGCGAGGGGCGTCGGCTGTACGTCGAGCTCCTGGGTCTGGGCGGTGGTCACGACACGCACCCTTTCTGTTCTGCGGCTCGCCGGCACCGGGAAAGTCCGGAGCCGGCGGGTCAAGCGGGACACCTTCTTCGACTTCTCGTCGAATTGACGTTATCTATCATAACCGGTTCACGTCAGTTTGACGATGGCCATCATGTCGATGTGACGTGAATCCCGGTGACGGGCCCGCGTATTCCCGAATCGGTCGTTTTCCGCTCCGGGCACCGTGTGCGAGCATGAAGAAGGACCGAAAGACAAACGCCCGGCCCGGAATGAATCCGCGGCCCCGTCGGTTGCAACCGTCGGCAAGCAGTCTCCGTACAACCCGGGAGAGATGTAGATGTCCGTATCGGACGAGACCAGCACCGTCACCGACGGCATCATCCTGTCCGACGCCGCCGCGGCGAAGGTCAAGGCCCTGCTCGACCAGGAAGGCCGTGACGACCTGGCTCTGCGTGTCGCCGTTCAGCCGGGTGGCTGCTCCGGCCTGCGCTACCAGCTCTTCTTCGACGAGCGCTCCCTCGACGGTGACGTCGTCAAGGACTTCGGCGGCGTGAAGGTCGTCACCGACCGCATGAGCGCCCCGTACCTGGGCGGCGCGTCCATCGACTTCGTGGACACCATCGAGAAGCAGGGCTTCACGATCGACAACCCGAACGCGACCGGCTCCTGCGCCTGCGGCGACTCCTTCAGCTGAACCGGCCGAAACCGGCTGAACCGGCTGATCCAGTCAGACCGGCTGATCGAGCCGGACCGGCTGACCCGGTCGAAAACGCGAGAAGGCGGCGACCCCCTCCGACGGGGCCGCCGCCTTCCCGTGTCCGTGGGCCCTCTACCGCGCCCCGGACGTCTCCGGCCGGACCGTCCCCGGCTTCTCCAGCGGAACGTCCTGCCCGTCCGTGCCCACGACCTTGCGGTCCCCGAGCGGCTCATCCAGCTGCACGGTCTTGTGGAACACCTTGGCGATCAGGATGCAGACCTTGTCCGGCTGCGACGTCTCGGTCACCCGGACCGTCACCTCGTCGCCGCTCTCGCTCGCCGTCACCTTGTAGTCGGCGCACACACCGCCCGTGAAGGCCACGGTCAGCTCCCTGCCGTCGACGGTGTAGCCGTCCACACCCACGTTCCGCGTGACCGGTGCCGACGTCGACTCGTCCTTGGGGCCGGACGGCCGCGGGCTCGGCTGAGCGGGCGGCTCCTGGGACGGCGTGGTCGACACCAGGTACTTCGGGTCGACCGCCGGATGCGTCACCGTGAAGCTGTCCTGCGCGCCCGGCGCCCGCACCTCGAACAGCCAGGACGGCACCAGCGCCTGCCGCGCGTCGACGTAGTGCGCGGCGAGCCCGAACACGGCCTTCTCGACCGTCAGGGTGTCCTTGGCCGGCGTGCCCGTGCCCGTGCCGGTACCCGTACCCGTCGAAGCCTGCGAACCGGAGGAGCCGCAGGGCGCCTCTAGACGGTCCTTCAGCGGTACGGGGCTGGCGCAGCCGCCGATGCCCATGCGTCCGTCGGTCCCCGGCGCCGCGTTCATCAGCCCGAGCGTCTTCTCGGCGTCCAGCACGGGGTACGTGTCCCCCTTCACCGGCGCCGCCAACTGACCGCTGCCGCCGACCACTTCGCCCTGTGCGTTCACGGTCACCCCGGTCGTCCAGCCGTACGTCGGCAGACCACCGACCACGGGGCTGGCGTTCACGACCCGCCGGGCGCCCATGAGCTGGCTCGCGTCGAGTTTCGCGTCATCCTGACCCACCGCCTTGAGCACCGGCGCGGCCGCCTTCTTCGCGGCGGCCTCGCTCACAGGCTCGCCCCCGGGGTCGGCCGAGTCCTTCGAGCAGGTGGTGGTGGACCGGCAGTCATCGGTGCCGGGGGCGTACTGGTAGAAGGTCCAGGTTCCCGGCGCCTGCTTGTTCACCTGCAGGCTGGGCCCCGCCCCGTCCTTCGCTCCGACCCGCCAGGTCTGCCCCTGCGCGACCGGCTTGCCGTCGATCCCGAGCGCCTCGGCCAGCCGGGCCACCTCGTCGGCGCCGACCTCGCCGCCGGCCCGGTACACGGGCGCCGAGCCGGGGCCGTCCGCCAGGTCCCCGTCGGCCTTGTAGGTGACGCCGTACGGGTTGGGCTCGCCGGGCGCGATGCCGGTCGTGCCGCCGCTCTCGGTGTAGCCGTCGAGGTGGAGCGGCGGGGGAGTGTCCTCGTCGGCCGCCCCGGACGTGGTACCGCCGCCGTCCGAACCCCCGGACGCGTTCGCGGCGAGATAGGCCCCGCCGCCCCCGACGAGCAGCACTGCGGCGGCGACGGAGGCGACGATCGCGGGGGAGCGGTGCCGACTCGAACGGCCGGCTCCGTCCTCGTCGGCGTCGGCGGCGGCGGTGGCGGCAGCGGGATGCGCTCCGGCAGAGGTGGCCGGCTCCGCCGCAACCGCGGCAGCGGACGACGCAGCCTCCGCGTCCTTGGCCCGCTCCTCGCCGGCGGCGCCCATCTCGGCCTCCGCACCGTCGCGCCCGCCATCGGTTTCGCCGACCCCGGCACCGCGCCCGGTTTCGTCCGCCTCGGCACCGCGCCCGGTTTCGTCCGCCTCGGCACCGCGTCCGGTTTCGCCGGCCCCGGTGTCGCGCCCGCTCCCGCCGTCCGCGGCGAAGCCCTCGGTCCCGCGGCCCCCGGCATCGCCCTCGCTCCCGGCCTCGGGAACGGCGGTGCCGCCCGCCACGGCGCCGGAAGCCTCGGTACCCGCGGCGCCCTGCTCCTGCCGGGTGCCCTGCTCCTCGGCGGAGCCGTCGGCGCCCGTGTCGTCGTTCTCGGGTCGCTCGGTGTTCACCGCATCGCTCCTTCGGCTGCGCACATGTCCCATGACCCTGACCCGACCCTGTCAAAAGGGACGGTCTGCCGGGTCGTATCCCGCATCCCCTTTACGGGGGACAGCGATGGGACGCAGCGGGGGAGCGCACGGTTCCCTGAAGGGCGCCGATCGAGCCGCCGGAGTTCGATGGGCCGGCGTAATCCGGACGGATGGCGTCGTTTCGATCAGTCGCCGTAGTCCGACATCGCGTCCACCAGCCGCGCCGACCTCGGCGGCACGGTCACCCCGTGGATGAGAGACGGGGAGACCGGACGGGACAGGACGCGGTCGGGAGCGGCCCAGTGGGGAGCCATCCGCGCGCAGTCACCGAGCAGCGATGCCAGGCCGGCCTCCAGGTCGGCCTGAGCGGTGGCGCGGACCTCGAATTTCGTCATAGCGGCACCGTAGGCACGAGGACACCCGCGAAGAAAGATCTACTATCGGGTAGTTTTGACTGCTTCAGAGTCCAGGTCACGAACGGTAGCGTGAACTGTCAACCCATCCTCTTCGCAGGAGACTCCACGCCGTGCGCATCGCAGTCACCGGCTCCATCGCCACCGACCACCTCATGACCTTCCCCGGCCGCTTCACCGACCAGTTCGTCGCGGACCAGTTGCACACGGTCTCGCTGTCCTTCCTGGTCGACAACCTGGACGTACGCCGGGGCGGCGTAGGCGCGAACATCGCCTTCGGCATGGGTCAGCTGGGCACGAAGCCGATCCTCGTCGGCGCCGCGGGCTCCGACTTCGACGAGTACCGGGCCTGGCTCGACCGGCACGGCGTCGACACCGGGTCGGTCCGCATCTCAGAGACCCTGCACACCGCCCGCTTCGTCTGCACCACCGACGCCGACCACAACCAGATCGGCTCCTTCTACACCGGTGCGATGAGCGAGGCCCGCCAGATCGAGCTGAAGACCGTCGCGGACCGCGTGGGCGGCCTCGACCTGGTCCTCATCGGCGCCGACGACCCCGAGGCCATGCTCCGCCACACGGAGGAGTGCCGCTCCCGCGAGATCCCCTTCGCGGCCGACTTCTCCCAGCAGATCGCCCGCATGAACGGCGACGAGATCCGCATACTGCTGGACGGTGCGACGTACCTCTTCTCGAACGAGTACGAGAAGGGCCTCATCGAGTCCAAGACCGGCTGGAGCGACGCCGAGATCCTCTCCAAGGTCGGCCACCGCGTCACCACCCTCGGCGCGCGGGGCGTGCGCATCGAGCGGGACGGCGAGGACCCGATCGAGGTCGGCTGCCCCGAGGAGGAGCGCAAGGCCGACCCCACGGGCGTCGGCGACGCCTTCCGCGCCGGGTTCCTGTCGGGACTGGCGTGGGGGGTGTCCCTGGAGCGCGCAGCGCAGGTCGGCTGCATGGTCGCGACCCTGGTCATCGAAACGGTGGGCACGCAGGAGTACCAGCTGCGGCGGGCGCACTTCATGGACCGCTTCACCAAGGCGTACGGGCATGACGCGGGTGAAGAGGTCCGCACGCACCTGGGCTGATCCCGCGACAGTTCGCCACCAGGGCGTTCAGGCCACCCGGCGGACGAGGTACGCGGTTCCTCGCTCCGCCGGCTCCTCGCCCACGTACTCCTGCCCCCGCATCTCGCACCACGCCGGGATGTCCAGGCGGGCCGCCTCGTCGTCGGCGAGGACGCGGACGGTGCCGCCGACCGGTACCTCGCCGATGACCTTGGCCAGCTCGATGACCGGGAGCGGGCAGAGCTTGCCGAGGGCGTCCACGACCAGGACGTCCTCCCGCACGACCGTGTTGGGCACCGGCGCCCCCAGCTTCTCCCGGACCCCCGCCACGGCGGCCGGCAGCACCTCCAGGAACCGCTCGACGTCCTCCTGCTGAGTCCCGAACGGCAGGGAGACCCGCACGTTCCCCTCGCTCAGCACGCCCATCGCCTTCAGCACATGGCTGGGCGTCAGCGTGCTGCTCGTGCAGGACGAACCCGAGGAGACCGAGAACCCGGCACGGTCCAGTTCGTGCAGCAGAGTCTCCCCGTCCACATAGAGACAGGAGAAGGTGACGATGCCGGGCAGCCGCCGTCCCGGATCGCCGACCACCTCCACGTCCGGCACCAGCTGCGGCACCCGTGCCCGGATCTGCTCTGTCAGCTCCCGCAGCCGTACCGCCTCTTGGGCCGCTTCCGCCTGCACGGCACGCAGCGAGGCCGCCGCGGCGACGATCGCCGGGATGTTCTCGAACCCGGGGGCCCGCCCCGACTCCCGCTCGTCCGCGGGCCCCTGCGCGGCGAACCGTACGCCCTTGCGCACGACGAGCAGCCCGACCCCCGACGGACCGCCCCACTTGTGGGCACTCCCGGTCAACACCGACCAGGCGCCCTCGACGCGCCCCCACCCCAGCGACTGCGCCGCGTCCACCAGCAACGGCACCCCGGCCTCCTGGCACAGGGCGGCGACCTCGGCCACCGGCTGCTCGGTCCCCACCTCGTGGTTGGCCGACTGCAGACACGCCAGCGCGGTGTCCGCCCGAAGGGCATCTGCGTACGCCCGTACGCCCACCGTCCCCGCACGATCCACCGCCACCCGAGTGACCGTCCCCCCGTCGCGCTCGTGCGCGTCAGCCGCATGGAGCACAGAGGAGTGTTCGACCGCGGACACGATCAGGTGGCGTCCGACGCGCCGCCGCCCCGCCAACACCCCGGCGACACCCGAGTGGACGGCTTTCGTCCCCGATGAGGTGAACACCAACTCGTCGGCCCGGCACCCCACGGCCTCAGCGGCCGCTTCCCGAGCCGCGTCCAACAGCATCCGGGCCCGCCGCCCTTCCCGGTAAAGACGGGCAGGATCGGCCCACCCCTCATCAAGGGAGGCCTGGAGGGCCTGCCGGGCAACAGGATGAAGAGGAGCACTGGAAGCAGCGTCGAAGTAAGCCACACAGCAACGCTAGAACGTCCAGGAGGACAGCGGACCTCAGGGGCGCGGGGAACTGCGCGATCAGCCACAAACAACCCGCAGCCGCCAATCAAGCGAACCCCCCACCCCAGTAGGCCCCCCTCCCCGCGAACCCCCGGAGGGCGTCGGCTAGGGTTTGGTCCGCATAAACATCCAAACCCCTGCCCGACGCAGGGCGGCGACCGACCAGCGAGAAGGCCGCAGCCGATCCGCGCGGGCGAGACTCTCGGGAAGGCGCTACGTGAGTCCCAACGGCTCCGACCGCTCGCCGCGGCGCCCGATGCGGCGGAAGCTGCTGCAGGCAATGACTGCGGGCCTGGTCCTGGCTACAGCCACCGGTTGCTCGTACAACTGGGAGGACTTCCCCCGTCTTGGTATGCCCACCCCGACCACGGAAGAGGCTCCGCGGATCCTCTCCCTGTGGCAGGGGTCGTGGGCGGCCGCGCTCGCCACAGGCGTGCTGGTCTGGGGCCTGATCCTGTGGAGCACCGTCTTCCACCGGCGCAGCCGCACCAAGGTCGAAGTTCCTCCGCAGACCCGGTACAACATGCCGATCGAGGCGCTGTACACCGTGGTCCCGCTCATCATCGTCTCGGTGCTCTTCTACTTCACGGCGCGCGACGAGACGAAGCTGCTCAGCCTCAAGGACAAGCCCGACCTCACCGTCAACGTCGTGGGCTATCAGTGGAGCTGGGCCTTCAACTACGTCCAGCCCGTCGACGGTTCCACCGGCAACGCGAAGACCGACAAGAACCTGGCCGCCATTCCGGACCGGTTCAAGGAGGACTTCCCGGCGAACGCGGGCGGTGTCTACGACGCCGGCACTCCCGGCAGCCGGAACCCCCAGACGGGCAACCCCGGCCCCACCCTGTGGCTGCCCAAGGGCAAGACGGTCCGCTTCGTCCTCACCTCGCGTGACGTCATCCACTCCTTCTGGGTGGTGCCGTTCCTGATGAAGCAGGACGTCATCCCGGGCCACACCAACGCCTTCGAGGTGACCCCCAACAAGGAGGGCACCTTCCTGGGCAAGTGCGCCGAGCTGTGCGGCGTCGACCACTCCCGGATGCTGTTCAACGTGAAGGTCGTCTCCCCCGAGCGCTACGAGCAGCACCTCAAGGACCTCGCCAAGAAGGGGCAGACCGGTTACGTTCCCGCCGGCATCGCGCAGACGAGCCACGAGAAGAACCGGGAGACGAACAACCTGTGAGCATCCTCAACGAACCCCAGGGTGCCGCGGCAGCTGAGGACTCGTACGAGAACGAGCTGCCGGTCCGGCGCAGGCAACCCGGCAACGTCGTGGTCAAGTGGCTCACCACCACCGACCACAAGACGATCGGAACGCTGTACCTCGTCACGTCGTTCGCGTTCTTCGTGATCGGTGGCGTGATGGCGCTGTTCATGCGCGCCGAGCTCGCCCGGCCGGGTCTGCAGATCATGTCGAACGA